>NZ_JAKSYO010000206.1 GCF_022829635.1 Methylobacterium sp. E-066 | reverse complement strand
CCGCGGCAAGACCCACAAGCAGGCCCTCATCGCCTGCGCCCGAAAGCTGCTCATCTACGCCAACACCGTCCTCGGCCGCGGCACGCCATGGCGTGCCGCGGCCGAGCCCGCATAACGGTTGCTCAGGATGAGGGCGCGGGTTGGAAGGACGGGATCTGACTGTGCAGCGCCGTCAGCCCTGCTTGGGGAAGTAGGCCTCCAACACCCGCCCGTAGATCGCCGTCAGCCGGTCGAGATCGGCCACCGCCACGCATTCATCGACTTGGTGCATGGTCTCGCCGACGAGGCCGAACTCGATCACCGGGCAGGCATCCTTGATGAACCGGGCATCCGAGGTGCCGCCGGTGGTGGACAACGTCGGCGTCAGGCCGGTCTCGGCCTGGATCGCCTGGGACACCAGATCCACGAAGGCGTCCGGCTGGGTCAGGAAGGCCGGGGCGTTCGACGGCTGCAGGTCGAGGGTGAAGCGCACGGCGTTGCCGGCCGCCTGCTCCAGACGCTTCCGGAGTTCGGCGCCGAGGCTGGCGGCGGTCCAGTCGTCGTTGAAGCGGACATTGAACGTCGCCCGGGCGGTGGCCGGGATCACGTTGGTGGCGGGGTTGCCGACATCGATCGTCGTGAATTCGAGGTTCGAGGCGTCGAAATGCGCGGTGCCGCGGTCGAGCGGTTCCGCGACCAGCGCCGAGGCGAGCCGCAGCAGACCGGGAATCGGATTCTCGGCCTTGTGCGGATAGGCGACGTGACCCTGGCGCCCCAGCACCGTCAGCTTGCCGGTGAGCGACCCGCGACGGCCGATCTTGATCATCTCGCCCAGCCGCCCGGGATTGGTCGGCTCTCCGAGCAGGCAATGGTCGAAGCGCTCGCCCCGGGCACGGGCCCAGTCCAGCAGCTTGACGGTGCCGTTGACCGCCGGCCCCTCCTCGTCGCCGGTGATCAGGAAGGCGATGGAGCCGGGAAACGCGCGGCCCCGGCCCGCGATGAAGGCCAGGGTCGCGGCCAGCATGCAGGCGATGCCGCCCTTCATGTCGGCAGCCCCGCGCCCGTAGAGCATGCCATCCGCCACCGCCGCCTCGAACGGGCCGTGGCGCCAGTCACCGTCGCCTTCCGGCACCACGTCGGTATGGCCGGCGAAGACCAGGCAGGGGCCGCGCTCGCCGAGCCGCGCATAGAGGTTCGGCGTATCGGGATAGCCCGGCTCGGAGAAGACCGGCCGCTCGATCGCGAAACCGACCTCTCCCAGGGCCTGCGCCACCACGTCGAGGGCGCCGCGATCCTCCGGCGTGACCGAGGGACAGCGGATCAGCTTTTGGGCAAGTGACAGGGCGGAATGGTCGGCCGGCATGTGCGAGTCCCGGGGCGGAGGATCGTGCGATGCCCCTTACACCAAGTCGGTGGGATCCGAAGGCGGTACGCCATTCCCGCCGCACGAGACGCACCTCGGCCGTCTGGTCAGCAGCGCGGATCGAAGCGCCACGCTCAAGCCTTACACGAATGCGCGAAGTCCGATCTATGGAGCAGCACAGTCAGGCTTTGTCAGTCGTTTCGGCGGAAACAATCGCGCACTTGAATAGAACGCAATGGGATGACGCTAATGAGAGCCCGTTTGACGGGTTTTTCCCAATCTCGACCTCATCCTGAGGTGGCGTAGCAGAGCGGAGCCCTCGAAGGAGGCCTCCAGGGATTGCGCAGCTGGCTGGAAGGCTCCTTCGAGGCTGCTGCGCAGCACCTCAGGATGAGGGAACGATTGGGATACACGTCAGTCAGAACCGTCACGCGACTGCGATCACGCCGTCAAACAGACTCCGAGGAGCACCGCGATCGGCTTCCCCGTCTATGCGGCAGCCACCAGGCGCGACGGCCAGCGGCGGGCGGTCCTGATCCCGGCGGCGATCCGGTGTCCCGATGGCGAATCCATCAGCGGCATCCTGCGGGACATGTCGCCGTGCAGCGCCAAGCTGTCGGTCGCCCGCCGGCATCGCCTGCCGCAGACCTTCACCCTCACGGTGCCGGGGCACGACACGAGCGATCCCGTCCGCCGGGTCTGGCAGCGTGCCGACGCCGCCGGGGTCGTCCTCGCCCTGCCAACGACCGGCGAGACCCGACATCCGAGGGCTTGCCGCCGCAGCCCGATCCTGGGGCTGCGGCGGGACGCGGCGCCTACTTCGTCACCACCACATGCACGTCGCCGTGGCGGCGCAGCACCGACACCGTGACGTCATCGTCGTAGCGCTGGAACCGGATGTCGAGGCGCGAGGATCCGAGCTTGACGTTGTAGAGCGTCACGCCGTCGAGGAACCCCGGCAGGATCGGGTTCTTGAGCCGGACGCTGTTGCGGTCGTGGTCGAGTTCCAGGCCGAGGCAGGCGGCCAGGAACGCGAACGGCGCCGCCGCCGCCCAGGCCTGCGGGCTGCAGGCGACCGGGTAGGCCACGGGCCCGCGCTGGCGCCGGCGCATGAACCCGCAGAACAGCTCCGGCAGGCGCTTCTGGTCCTGGTAGAGCGAGGTGTCGAACATCCCCTGGAAGATGCGCGCGGCCTCGTGCTTGCGGTCGTAGCGGGCAAGCCCCATCGCGATCAGGGCGTTGTCGTGCGGCCAGATCGAGCCGTTGTGGTAGGACATCGGGTTGTAGCGCGCCTCGCCCTTGGCGATGGTGCGCACGCCCCAGCCGTTGAACCCGTCCTTGCACAGCAGGGTCTCGGCGACCCGGGCCGCCCGCTCGGGCTTGGCGATGCCGGTGAACAGGGCGTGCCCGGCATTCGAGGAGCGCACGGCGCATTGCTTCTTGGCGCCGTCCAGCGCCAGCGCGTAGGTGCCGAGCTCCTCGTTCCAGAAGGCCGCGTCGAAGCGCTCGCGCAAGGCGGTGGCTTCGAGCGAGAGCCGCTCGGCCATCGGGTCGTGCCCGAGCAGGGCTGCGAGCTTGGCCATGCCGGTCTTGGCGGCGTAGACGTAGCCCTGGACCTCGCAGAGCGCGATCGGTCCCTTGGCGAGCTGGCCGTCGGCGTGGAAGATCGAATCGTGGCTGTCCTTCCAGCCCTGGTTCTCCAGGCCCTTGTCGGTGTCGCGGGCGTATTCGACGAAGCCGTCCCCATCCCGGTCGCCGTAGCGGTCCATCCATTCCAGCGCGAGTTCCAGCGACGGCCAGATCGCCCGGATCGTCTCCAGGTCGCCCGTGACGCCGTAATATTCCCAGGCCAGCATCACGAAGAGCGGCGTGCCGTCGATCGTGCCGTAATAGTGGCGGAACGGCACCTCGCCGAGCATCGCCATCTCGCCGCGGCGGGTCTCGTGCAGCACCTTGCCGGGCTGCGCGTCGGCGGCCGGGTCGACCGCCTGGGCCTGGGTGGCAGCGAGGTAGCGCAGGACGCCGCGGCCGAATTTCGGATCGATCCACAGCGCCATCAGGGCGGTGATGATGCCGTCGCGGCCAAACACCGTGGAATACCAGGGGATGCCGGCGAACGGGTAGATCCCCTCCGGGGTCCGGCTCGCCAGCATGTAGAGGTCGGCGGTGGCCCGGCACAGCCCCTCGTTGAACTGGTCGTTCGACGAGATGATCGTGGTGATCCCAGCCGTCAGCGCGCGCAGGTCCCGGCGCGAATCGCGGTAGGCGCGCGCGAAGATCATGCCCTCGGCGAGGTCCTTCGGCTCGCGCCGGGCGCCGCCGACATTGGCCGCGAGCGTCAGCTTGGCGGCCGCATCCTCGCCGACCATCTCGTCGCTCGGCGGCTTGGTGAAGGCCCGGTGGGCTTCGAAGGCCACGCGAATGAACAGCGAGGCGCGCCCCTCCGGCGGCAGCGATACGTCGAAGGCGACGCGGCCCGGCTCGATCAGGTCCGGCTTCGGGCCGAAATGCAGCGACGTGGTCCGCACGATCTCGTCGAGGCCGACGTAGCGGAACTGCACCTCCCGGTCGCTAGCCACCAGGACGCCGCGCTTGCCGCGCTCCTTCCGGTCGGTGCCGCGCACCTCGAACAGGTCGCGGTAATCGGCATCGAAGGTGACGGCGATGCGCAGGCGGCGGTGCTTCGAATCGAAGGAGCGCAGGCCGATCCGGTCGTAGCAGGCGCCCCGGAACAGGAACTTGGTTCGCTCGATCGCGATCGTCTCGCGCGGGATCGAGGTCTCGTCATGAGCCTCGAGGCGGATGTCGGGCGTCGTCATGTCGACGCTGAGCGCGCCGTTGTCGTCCTGCATCACGGAGGACAGCATCAGCGGGCGCTGCCCCTCCACGGTGAGTTCGAGACGGGAGAGGTAGCGGGTGTCCTGGAAATACAGGCCCTCCGGCCCGGGCTGGACGCCGATATCGCCGTAGGAATCCAGGACCCCGAAGGCCTCGCCGAACTTCAGCGCGCGCAGGGGCCGCTCGACCAGCGAGGTATGGGCCTCGATGTGGTAGGTCGGCAGCACCTCGTCGGCATCCTGGAAGCCGGGCGCCACCGTGACGGTGCTGGCCTGTGTCCGGGCGGTCGCGTTGTGGGCCGCCGTATTCTCCGCCGCCATGCAGAACGTCTCCGAGTGCGTGTGAGGGGTACGAATCGAGAGGGCCGCCGCATCGGCTCTGATGCGGCGGCCCTCGTGACCATTCGGATGAGGCGCCTTTACGACGCTAGGCCGGGCGGGCCGTGTCTCGCAAGCCCGATGCCGGATCTTAGGCCGGCATCGCCGCGACGGAGATCGCCGGCCGCGCCGAGCCGTTGACGTCGCCGTAATGCGGCTTGAAGCCGGATTTCGGCAGCTGGATCACGTCGGCCCCGCGGGAGAGCAGCTCCTCGTAGGCAGCCACGTATTTCTTGACCATGCACTCGGCGGTGAACTGGCTCTCGAAGTGCTTGCGCACGCCCTCGCGGCTCATCGTCTTGACCTTGGCCACAGCCTCGACCGCGTCGTCCATGGTCTGACAGAGCACGCCGCTCACGCCATCCTTGATCACTTCCGGCACGGAGCCGTTGCGGAACGCGATCACCGGGGTGCCGGCCGACATCGCCTCGATCATGACCAGGCCGAAGGGCTCCGGCCAATCGATCGGGAAGGCGAGCGCCAGGGCGTTGCCGAGGAAGGCCTTCTTCTGCTCCTCGTTGATCTCGCCGATATATTCGACCAGCGGATGGTGGGTCATCGGCTCGATGACCTCGTCCCAGTAATCCTGGTCGGCCTTGTCGACCTTGGCGGCGATCTTGAGGGGCGTGCCGGAGCGAATCGCCATCTCGATGGCGCGGTCGGGGCGCTTCTCCGGGGAGATGCGGCCGAGGAATGCCAGGTAGCCGCCCTTGGCCTCCGGGGCGTACGGGCAGTTCTGCGACGGCAGGCCGTGATGGATCGTCGACAGCCAGTTGACGTTCGGCGGCATCGGCTCGCGCTGGTTGTCGGAGATCGACACGAGCGGCATGCCGGTAAAGGTGCGGTAGACCGGCATGAAATCCGGCACGTCGAGGCGACCATGCATCGTGGTGATGCACTTGTGGTTCAGATCCTCGAACATCGGATACTGAAGCAGGTCGATGTGGAAATGGAGGATGTCGAACTCGTGCGCCCGGCGGTGCACCTGGTGCAGCATGGCCAGGTGGCTGGCGGTGTGATCGCGGTAGCCGAGCAGGCGCAGCCCCTCCGGCGTGCAGGCCGCGAGCTTGGCCGACGTCTCCGAATCGCCGCTGGCGAACAGCGTGACGTCGTGGCCCTGGCGGACCAGTTCCTCGGTGATCCAGCTGACGACGCGCTCGGTGCCGCCGTAGAACTTCGGAGGGACGGCCTCCGACAACGGAGCGATCTGGGCAATGCGCACGAAGTGTCTCCTGGTTGGCCGACTTTGACAGGGGATCTAACCCTGCCGGCCTGAGCGGGACATGAATGAAACCGACGGCCAAGGTTATGGTTCCTCCGCCAGACCGTGTCGCTGCGCGTTTTGTGCGGCGCGGGATCTATCCCCGCATTCCCCGAACCCCGCCCCCCCTCGCGGACTGGGATCGGTCTCGCGGCAGCCGTGCCGAGCCGAGGCGGAAGCCGTTGCCGTCGCTGCGGGTTTCTGTCATAAGCCGCCCCGCGTCGAACCGCCCGGCCGATAGGGCTGCCGTGGCGGCTCGTGCTGCTCCACCAGAAGCATCATCGCGCACACCTCATCCGACCCTCACGGGTCGGCCCGGAGGGATTTTCGCGCAACGGAGAGCCAAATGCCCAAGCTGAAGACCAAATCAGGCGCCAAGAAGCGCTTCAAGATTACCGGCACCGGCAAGGTGATGTACGCCCAGGCCGGCAAGCGCCACGGGATGATCAAGCGGACGACCAAGCAGATCCGCAACCTGCGCGGCACCACGACCCTGTTCGAGGGCGATGCCGCCAACGTGAAGAAGTACTTCCTGCCGAACGCGCGGTAAGTCTTCGACACCCGTTGCCACTGTCTTTCGTCGAAACCAGGAGATAACCGATGGCCCGCGTCAAGCGCGGCGTGACCAGTCACGCGAAGCACAAAAAAGTTCTGAAGGCCGCCAAGGGCTATTACGGCCGGCGCAAGAATACCATCCGCATCGCCAAGCAGGCGGTCGAGAAGGGCATGCAGTATGCCTACCGCGACCGCAAGAATAAGAAGCGCACGTTCCGCGCCCTGTGGATCCAGCGCCTCAACGCGGCGGTGCGCGAGCACGGCCTGACCTATTCGCGCTTCATCAACGGTCTTGCGAAGTCCGGCATCGTCGTCGACCGCAAGGCGCTGTCGGAGTTGGCGATCCACGAGCCGGCGAGCTTTGCCGCCGTGGTCGAGAAGGCCAAGGCCGCCCTCCCCGAGACCACCGCCAAGGCCGCCTGAGGCTCGATTTCCCGCGCAGGCGGACGGAAGGCGCGGCTCTCCTTTGGGAGCTGCGCCTTTTTCGTTTCCGAGCTGCTGCGGGGCGGCCCCGTTGCCGTTTGCGCGGATGCCCCGACTTGCGCGAATGCGAACGGCGCGCAAAAGCATGCGGCGATCACGGACCGCCAACCCAGTTCGAAAAAAACGATGACCGATCTCGACAGCCTCGAACGCGATCTCCTGGCCCAGGTGACGGCTGCGTCCGACGAGGCGACCCTCGACGCCGTGCGCGTGGCCGCGCTCGGCAAGAAGGGCAGCGTCTCGGACCTGCTCAAGACCCTGGGCTCGATGACGCCCGAGGAGCGCAAGGAACGCGGCCCCCTGATCAACGGCCTGCGGGACCGGGTCCAGGGCGCGGTCACGATCCGCAAGAGCGCCCTGGTCGAGGCCGCCCTCGAGGCCCGTCTCGCCTCCGAGCGGGTCGACGTGACGCTGCCCCTGCGCGAGGCGCCGGAGGTGCGCGGCCGGATCCACCCGATCACCCAGGTGATCGACGAGATCACCGCGATCTTCGCCGATATGGGCTTCGCCGTGGCCGAGGGCCCGGATATCGAGACCGACGAGTTGAACTTCACTGCGCTGAACTTCCCGCCCGGCCACCCGGCCCGCGAGATGCACGACACGTTCTTCCTGGCGCCGGACCATACCGGGAAGCGCAAGGTGCTGCGCACCCACACGTCTCCGGTCCAGATCCGCACGATGCGGTCGCAGACGCCGCCGATCCGGGTGATCATCCCGGGCCGGACCTACCGGCACGATTCCGACCAGACCCACACGCCGATGTTCCATCAGGTCGAGGGGCTGGTGATCGACACGGCGGCCAACATCGCCAACCTGAAATGGGTGCTGGAAGAGTTCTGCAAGGCGTTCTTCGAGGTGGACGGCGTGAAGATGCGCTTCCGCCCGTCGTTCTTCCCGTTCACCGAGCCGTCGGCCGAGGTCGACATCCAGTGCTCCCGCAAGGGCGGCGAGATCCGCTTCGGCGAGGGCACCGACTGGCTGGAGATCCTGGGCTGCGGGATGGTGCACCCGAACGTCCTGCGCAATTGCGGCCTCGACCCGGACGCGGTGCAGGGCTTCGCCTTTGGAGTCGGCATCGACCGCATCGCCATGCTGAAATACGGCATGCCGGACCTGCGGCCGTTCTTCGAGGCGGATGTCCGCTGGCTCGATCATTACGGCTTCCGGCCGCTGGACGTGCCGAGCCTGATCGGTGGTTTGACGGGGTAACGCGCGAGCGGGAGGCGGCCACGATGACAGAGGGCGAGATCCGCACGATTGCCAACGAGATCCTGTCTCGGACGCTGGGAAGTTCCGGCTATGAGCGAGTCGAGGTGCAGCCCGGCCTCGATCATGCCGGCGAGCCCTCATGGTTCCTCAAGGCGGTGTTCAAGCCAGGATCCGGTGTCACCGACGGCGGACGTTTGAACGGCGCCAATGCCGATCTGCGGATGAAGCTGTTGGAACGCGGCGAGGACCGATTTCCCTACCTGAACGTCGAATATCCTGATGACGAGGTGCTGGCTGACGACGAAGAGCTTGAGAAGCCGTAATGCCGCGTCTCGGCAATCCCCTCGTCTATGATCTTCTCGATGTGGCGGACACGCTGGCGCGCCAGAGCGGCCGCATGAACTTGCGCAAGGCTGCGATGCGACGGGCGGTGAGCAGCGCCTATTATGCCGTGTTCCACGCCTTTTGTTTCGTCTGTGCGAGCGTGATCGTCGGCTGGAAGCGAAGCGCCGAACTGGAATCCGTCTACCGCATGCTCGACCATGGCCAAATCAGGAAGCGTCTGACATCTCCGGAAGCAGCTCAGATCGCGCCGGATGTAGCCAGGATCGGTGCGACCTTCACGGTTCTCCAGGAGCGCCGACATCTGGCCGATTACAGCTCGCCGGCTCTGCCGGTGAGCCGCAATGAGACCCTCGCGATCCTGGCTCGCGCCCGCGAGGCTGTGGAGGCTCTCGAATCCCTTGGCGATGACCAGCGGCGCAAGCTGGCCGTCCTCCTCATAACGAAAGCGCGGCTCTCCTGAGCCGCAAGGTTCCGACTGATGAAATTCACCCTCTCCTGGCTCAAGGAACACCTCGAAACCGAGGCGTCCCTCGACACGATCGCTGTGACGCTGACGCGGATCGGCCTCGAGGTCGAAGGCGTCGAGGACAAGGCGGCGGCGCTCAAGCCTTACGTGGTCGCCCGGATCCTGACGGCCGAGCAGCATCCCAACGCCGACCGGCTCCGAGTCTGCACCGTCGAGACCGGCGCGGGCGAGCCGGTGCAGGTGGTCTGCGGGGCGCCGAACGCCCGGGCCGGCCTCATCACGGTGTTCGCGCCGCCCGGCACCTACGTGCCCGGCAAGGCGATCACGCTCTCGGTCGGCACGATCCGCGGCGTCGAGAGCCGGGGCATGCTGTGCTCGGGTTCCGAACTCGGCCTCGGCGAGGATCATGACGGCATCCTCGAGCTTCCGGCCGAGGCGCCGGTCGGCCAGGGCTACGCGCTCTATGCCGGGCTCGACGATCCGGTGATCGAGATCAACCTGACGCCGAACCGCCCGGACTGCACCTCGGTCCACGGCATCGCCCGCGACCTCGCGGCGACCGGGATCGGCACGCTCAAGCAACAGGCCCTGCCAGGCGTGCGGGGCGAAGGCCCCTGCCCCGTCGAGGTCGACCTGTCCTTCGCGCCGGAGGACCGGCACCTCTGCCCGCTCTTCGCCCTCCGGCTGGTGCGCGGCGTGAAGAACGGCCCGTCGCCGGCCTGGATGCAGGCCCGGCTGCGGGCGATCGGCCTGCGCCCGATCAACGCGCTGGTCGACATCACCAACTACGTCACCTTCGACCGCGGCCGGCCGCTGCACGTGTTCGACGCCGCCAAGGTGTCGGGCCATCTGACGGTCCGGCGCGCACGGGACGGCGAGAGCCTGCTGGCACTCGACGGGCGCACCCACACGCTCACCGACGACACGGTGGTGATCGCCGATGAGGCCGGCGTCGAATCGATCGCCGGCATCATGGGCGGGCAGGCCTCAGGCTGCGACGAGAGCACCACGGACGTGCTGATCGAATCGGCCCTTTGGGATCCGGCCAACATCGCCCAATCGGGCCGCCGCCTCGGCATCATCACCGATGCGCGCTACCGGTTCGAGCGCGGCGTCGATCCGGCCTTCACGCTGCCGGGGCTCGATCTGGCGACGCGCCTCGTGACCGAGCTATGCGGGGGCACGCCCTCCCAGGCGAAGATCGCCGGCGAGCCGCCGGAATCCGAGCGGATCATCGACTTTCCATGGACAGAAGTGCGGCGGCTAGCCGGCATCGAGCTGCCGCGGATCGAGATCAAGCTGATCCTGGAGACGCTGGGCTTCCACATCTCCGGCACCGGCGACCGGGTGAAGGTGCTGACGCCGTCCTGGCGGCCGGATGTCGAGGGCAAGGCCGATCTCGTCGAGGAGGTCGTCCGCATCGCCGGTCTCGACCGGATCGAGCCGAAACCCCTGCCGCGGCTCGCCGGGATCGGCCGGCCGCTGCTCACCGTGATGCAGAAGCGCACCCGCATCGCCAAGCGCGCCCTGGCGAGCCGTGGCTTGATGGAGGCGGTGACGTGGTCGTTCGTCCCCCACGCGGATGCCGAGCTGTTCGGCGGCGGCGGTGCCGATCTGGTGCTTGCCAACCCGATCGCCTCGGAACTGTCGGACATGCGTCCGAGCCTCGTGCCGGGGCTGCTCCGGGCCGCACAGCGCAATGCCGATCGCGGCTACCCGGATGCGGCCCTGTTCGAGGTCGGCCAGTGCTTCGCCACGGACCAGCCCGAAGGCCAGAGCATCCGTGCGGCCGCGGTGCGCCGGGGTAGCGCCACCTTGGCGGGCGCCGGGCGCCACTGGGATGGATCGACCAAGCTTGTGGATGTCTTCGACGCCAAGGCCGATGCCCTCGCCCTGCTGGGCGCCCTCGGCGTGCCGACCGGCGGTCTCCAGGTGACCGCGGGCGGCCCGTCCTGGCTCCACCCGGGCCGCTCGGGCACCCTGCGCTTCGGCCCGAAATCCGAGATCGGCTGGTTCGGCGAGGTGCATCCGCGGACGCTCCAGGCCCTCGACCTCAAGGGCAGCTTGGTGGCGTTCGAGATCGTGCTCGACGCGCTGCCGCTGCCCAAGCACAAGCCGACCAAGGCCAAGCCGGCGCTGGCCCTGTCCGAGTTCCAGCCCCTGTCCCGGGACTTCGCCTTCGTGGTCGGGCGCGACGTGCCGGCGGGCGACATCGTCAAGGCGGCCCAGGGGGCCGAGCGCAAGCTCGTCACCGGCGTCGAGGTGTTCGACCTCTACGAGGGGACCGGCGTGCCGGAGGGCTCGAAATCGGTGGCGATCGCGGTCCGTCTGCAACCGGTTGAACGCACCCTGACCGATGCCGAGATCGAGGCGGTGAGCGCCAAGATCGTGGCCGAAGTCTCGCGCCGGACCGGCGCGACCCTGCGCGCCTGAGGAGGATTGCATGAGCCGGATTGCAGCCCTCATCGAAGACCTGTCCGCGTCCGAATACCGGCCGACCAAGGCCCTGCGCGAGGCGCTGGCGCATCCGGCCGAGATCGCCGAGGCGACGCTGCCGCTGCTGGAGGCTGCGGCCAAGGGTGACGAGCTAATCCCCGAGCAGGAGAACCTTCTATTCTGGGGCCTGCACGTCATGGCGCACGCCCGGGACACGCGCGCCCTGGCGCCGCTCCTCACGCTGCTCCGGCAGGACGAGGAGACGCTCGACGCGATCTTGGGCGACGCCGTGACGGCGACCCTGTCCAAGGTCGTGGCGAGCCTGTTCGACGGGGATCACCAGCCGCTGTTCCGCCTGATCCTCGACAGCACCGTCGACGATCTCACCCGCATGGCGCTGCTGTCGGCTTGCACCTTCCTGACCTTGGAGGGGCGGATCGACCGCGACGCGATGCACGCCCTGCTGGTCCGGTTCGACGACGCGAAGGCGGCCGTCGAGGAGGGGCCGGCCTGGGTCGGCTGGGAGGAATCGATCGCGCATCTCGGCTTCCGCGACCTCGCCCCCCGCGCCGCGGCAGCCCGTGCCGACGGGCGGATCACCGACGAGATCAGCGACGCCGACTGGTTCAAGGAGGCGCTGCGCAAGGCCGAGACCAAGCCCGACGACCGGGACCGGCTCGGCCCCTACCAGTACGGCTATCTCGAGGATCCGGTGGAAGCCCTCGACTGGACCGCGGAGGGCGCGGGCGAGCCGCAGCGCAACCCGTTCAAGGATGTCGGGCGCAACGACCCTTGCCCCTGCGGCTCGGGCAAAAAATTCAAGAAGTGCTGCCTCGGCAAGGCGGAAGCCGACGGCCCCTGGATGCCGCCGGGCGCCCTACTCGGCTGACGTGCCGGCGCCGCTGAGCGGGTTGTCCGGATCCCAGCCGTAGCTCAGCGTCTCGAACCGCATCGAGCGGGCATCGACCATCAGCAAGCGCCCGACCAGCGGCTCGCCGAAATCCGCCACGGCGCGGATCACCTCCATGGCCATCAGCGAGCCCATTACCCCGGCCAGCGCCCCGAGCACCCCGGCCTCGGCGCAGGCCGGCACGCTGCCTGGCGGCGGCGGGTTCGGGAACAGGCAGCGATAGGTCGGGTTCGGCTTGCCGTCGGGACCGGTCTCGTCCGCCCGGATGGTGGTGAGCGTGCCGTCGAACCGGCCGAGCGCCGCCGTCACCAGCGGGCGCCGTGCGTGGAAGCAGGCATCCGAGACCGCGTAGCGCGTGGCGAAGTTGTCGGATCCGTCGGCGACGAGGTCGTAGCCGGCGATCAGGTCGACGGCGTTGTCCGGCGCGATGCGGAACGGGTGCGGGACCACCGCGACGTGCGGGTTGAGCCGCGCCACCGCGTCGGCCGCGCTCTCGACCTTGGGCCGGCCGAGATCCGGGGTGCCGTGGATCACCTGGCGCTGGAGGTTCGAGAGCGAGACGATGTCGTCGTCGACGATACCGATCGTGCCGATACCGGCTGCCGCGAGGTACTGGATCAGCGGTGCGCCGAGCCCCCCGGCCCCGATGACCAGCACCCGGGCCGCCTTGAGGCGGGCCTGTCCGGGGCCGCCGACCTCGGCCAGGACGAGGTGGCGGGCGTAGCGTTCGATCTCGTCGGGAGCCAGGGCCATGGGCAGGAGATAGTCGTCCGCGCGCCGCGACGGAAGCGTCACAAACGCGAACGCCGCCCCGGTCAGGAGGCGGCGTGAACAACGATTCGCAAGTGGATCAGCGCGGCGCCAGAATCATGATCATCTGGCGGCCTTCGAGCATCGGCTCGCTTTCCACCTTGGCGATCTCGGCGGTCTCGGTCTTCACGCGCTCCAGGAGGCGCAGGCCGATATCCTGGTGAGCCATCTCACGACCGCGGAAGCGCAGGGTCACCTTGACCTTGTCGCCCTCCTCGAAGAAGCGGTGCACCGACTTCATCTTGGTGTCGTAATCGTGCTTGTCGATGCCGGGGCGGAGCTTGATCTCCTTGACCTCGACGGTCTTCTGCCGCTTGCGCGCCTCGTTCTGCTTCTTCTGCTCGTTGAAGCGGAAGCGCCCGTAATCGAGCAGCTTGCAGACGGGCGGCACCGAGTTCGGCGCGATCTCCACGAGATCGAGGCCGGCTTCCTCAGCGAGGGTCAGCGCGTCGAAGAAGGGAACGACGCCGCGGTTCTGCCCGGTATCGTCGATCAGCTGCACTTCCCGCACCCCGCGGATGTCGCGGTTGGCGCGCGGCCCGTCCTTCTGCGGGGCCGGCATGGCTCTCATCGGTCTACGAATGGCTTCGGTCTCCTGCTGCAACGACGAAACGGCGGATCGGATCACCCGTTCCCAGGATCTCCTGACCGCCAGCCGCTCCGGTCTCTTCCGGACATACTACGTTGGAGGAAGCCCGGCCAGAGTCAACGGGGTGTCGGGGCGAGGCGCGAAATAATCGGCCGCGCGTTGAAACGCCGACTCACGTCCCGGGCATCAGTCCCCTGGGGCGCGCACAGCGATCAGGAGTTTCGGCCGAGCAGCTGCGCGTAGACCGCCAGCGTATCGCCGGCCATGCGCTCCAGCGAGAAGTTCGCCTCGACATGGGCGCGCCCGCGCCGGACCAGCGCATCGCGCGCGCTGGCCCCGAGCGACAAAGCTTCGGTCAGGGCGGCAGCGAGCGCGCCCGCGTCGCCGGGCGGCACGCGCCACCCGGTCCGCTGGCTGGCCGCAACGTCCGGCGGCGCCAGAACCGTTTCGGGGACGGCGCCGAGATCGGACACGACCACGGGCGTGCCGAGCGCCTGGGCCTCCACGGCCGAGCGGCCGAACGCCTCGGGCTCTACGGACGGAACGGCGACCACGGAAGCCGCCCGAAACGCCGCCGGCATGTCGGTGCAATGGCCGACCCGGCGGACGATGCCGCCGAGGCCGCGGGCGGCGATCAAGGCATCGAGTTCGCGCTCGTAGGAGGCTCGTCCCTGCGGATCGCCGGCGAGCACCACCGCGAGGTCCGGGACGCCCCGGTCGCGCATCTGCGCGGCGGCGTCGATCAGCACGCGGTGCCCTTTCCAGGCGGTGAGCCGGGCGGCCAGCAGGATCACCCGCTCGTGCGGCGCGACGTTCCAGGCCCGGCGCAAGGCCTCGACCCGACCGGCGCCGACCGCCACCGGATTGAATACCGCGAGGTCCGTGCCCCGATGGATCACTCGGACGCGGTCGCCGGCCTGCTCGGCATGGAGCTGGTGGATCAGGTCGGCGGTGTAGCGCGAATTGGCGATCACCACGTCGCCCCGGGCCATCACCGAATTGTACAGCACCTTCACGCCGGTGCGGCCGGAATAGCTGCCGTGATAGGTGGTCACGAAGGGCAGGCCGAGGCGGCGGGCGGCGCCGAGCGCCACCCAGGCCGGCGCCCGCGACCGGGCGTGGACGATCTGCACGCCCTCGCGCCGGCACAGGGCCATCAGCCGCACGACGTTGAGCGCCATGCGGGCCGGGTTCTTCGAGGCGGCCGGGAAGCGCAGCCAGTGGCCGCCCTTGGCCTGGAGCTCGCCGATCAGGCGCCCACCCTCGGTGGCGACCAGCGCTCGGGCTCCTACCGCCGCGAGGGCGGCGGCCACGTCGACCGTGGTCCGCTCGGCGCCGCCGGCATCGAGTTCCGGGATGATCTGAAGCACCCGGGCGCCCGCGAGAACATCGATTTCGGCGGGGAAGCTCGACAGGCTGCGCGTCACATCACCCATCCGCGCTCGGTCGGCGAGGAAGCGCAAGCCTCCCGCCGGCATCTCCAACATGCTCGTACCCATTGCCCCAGCATCGCGGTCGCGCTTTACGGTCCGGTAAACGGAGGTTGAAGCCGACCCGGTCAGGGAAGGACTTCGCCAAGTTCGATAGAGGCCTAGCGGAGAGATCGATGACCGATACAGGGCCGGATTTCATCACCGTCGGCGAAGGAGCCGCCGCGCGGCGGATCGCCGTACGGGTACGCGAGGGCGCCGGGCCGCCGGTGGTCTGGCTCGGGGGATTCCGCTCCGACATGACCGCCACCAAGGCGACCGCCCTCGACGCCTGGGCGGCCGAACAGCGGCGTGCCATGGTCCGGTTCGACTATGCCGGCCACGGCGCGTCCGGTGGCACGTTCGCCGATTGCACCATCTCGTCCTGGCTCGAAGACGCACAGGCGGTGCTAGCGCGCTACGTCACGGAGCCGCCGATCCTGGTCGGCTCGTCGATGGGCGGTTGGATCGCCTGCCTGGTCGCGCAGGCTCGGGCCGCGCGCGGTCAAAAGACCGCAGGGCTCGTGCTGGTCGCTCCGGCCCTGGATTTCACAGAGGATCTGATCTGGTCGCAGCTCGATGAGCTGGCACGTGTCGCGCTGATGCGCGATGGGATCCTTCAACGGCCGAGCGATTATGCGCCCGAGCCCGACCCGATCACCCTCGCGCTGATCGAGGACGGCCGCCGCAACAGATTGCTCGAAGGCCCCTTCGATCCGGCCTGCCCGGTCCACATCCTCCAGGGCATGCGCGACCCGGATGTGCCCTACGCCCACGCCCTCAAGACGGTCGGCCGGCTCCCGGCCGAGGGCACCGTTCTCACGCTGATCGCCGATGGCGACCACCGCCTGTCACGGCCGCAGGATATCGCGCGGCTCGTGGCGGCGGTGGCGGGAATCGCCTGACCACAAGGATCAGTGCAGGCTGACGGCGTGGAGATCCTGGGCGACCGCATTGGCCAACACCACGTCGCGGGAATCCGCCAGCATGATCGGCTCGCCGCTCGCCGAGAGCAGGGCGAACAGGTCGAGGCCGGGCATCAGTTCCGGCGCCTGCGGGAACAGACGGCGCACCTCGTCGGACCGGATCGGGCGGACATAGGCGATATGGCCCTCGCCGAGGGCGGCGAGATCGGCCGGGTTGAACTCGGTCGGGTCGAGGTCGGCGGGGGTCAGGGGAGATACGTTCAGGTTCGTCATGTCTTGCCCTCCTGGGGTGGCAGAGCGTCTACCTCCGGTCCCGGAGGCACCGGCGGTTCCATCCTGATGTGGGGATGTCCGGCGCCCAATCAATCGACCTATGGCATCGTCGCGCAGGGTCCAGACCGACCTTGAAATCGGGACCGCTCTAGCCTCGGGCGCCGATATCGATCTTGCGCACGATCCGGTCGGGCTCGGGCCGGACGAGATCGATCGAGAGCAGGCCGTTGGCGAGATCCGCCCCCAAAACCTCCATGCCGTCGGCCAAGAGGAAGGTGCGCTGGAACTGCCGCGCCGCAATGCCGCGGTGCAGGAAGTGCCGCTCGCGCTCCTCGACCTGCCGGCCGCGGACCACGAGTTGGCTGTCCTCCAGCATCACGTCGAGCTGCTCCTGGGTGAAGCCGGCCACCGCCAGCGTGATGCGCAGGCGTTCCGGCTCCCGCTCGGTGCGAGGAAGCCGCTCGATGTTGTAGGGGGGATAGCCGTCGTTGGCGCCCTTGGCGACCCGATCGAGGGCCTGCTCGATCTCGTCGAAGCCGAGCAGGAACGGATGCCCGAAGGGCGAGGGTCGAGTCATTGCGGCCGTCATCCTCACAGCGAGGCCTCCGACCCTGGGACTAGCCGCAGCCCCGGATCTCCGAGCACCTCGACGCCATGGAGCCCGTGCAAGACAGCGCTCCCCCGGTCGAAACGCCGCCGGTAAGACGGAGATATGGCCGAGGCCCCCAACCCCATCAAGGGAACGGGTTAATTTCGCTTCCCAAACACGATTGGCCCCCTCGAACCGATGCGGCGGGCGGGAGGTTTCGGCATATACCGCCGGGATGTTTAAGCAAGTCCGTCGACAGTCAAGCTCTCGTCTAACAGTTTGGAACTGCTCTGATTTTCTCGCCGGGTCTTGATTGCGGCAGCCGTCGTGGCTACTGCCGCGGCTGGTGATCGTCCGGCTTTGGACGGGTTCTCATCAACTATTCCCGAACCTAGCGGGACGCACCGGAGCCCCGATGAGCGTGCCTTCGACCCCGGCAAGTCATGCGGCGATGCAGCGCGTCGTCGACGTGTGCGGCGACGAAGCCGACATCCTGGCGCTGTCGGTGGCCCGATTCGTCGCTGCCGGGTACATGACCAGCGATGTCGCCTGCTGGAATGCCGCTTTCGACGGTGCCGAGCAGTTGCTCGGCCCGGCCGAGGGATGCCGCTTCGTCGCCAGCGTAGTCGCGATCGTTCGGGCACTCCGGGCGGAGCGCGAGGACGATTGGTCGTTCATGCCGGCGAGCTGCTGCCGCGTCACCGGCCACGAATGCGCCCTGGTCGCGCTGATCGGCCGGGGACGACGTCGGCTCTGGGCCGATCTCGAAGAGGCCGCGGCCGAGATCACCGGGCGCGACGCCGCGCCCCGCCTGGTCGCGGCAGTGCGGGCCGCCGTCGCCACCCTCGATGCGGCGGCCGAACGCCTGTCGCCTACGACTTGCCCGCGCAGGGTCGTACTTCACTGAACTGCGTCGGCCGCTGCGGCGGCGTGCTTCGGCTCCGGCCGGATCTGAGAGAAGAGGAAATCGGTTTGGTGGTTGCCTTGAGCGTCCCCTTGTACCGCCGCCGGATCGGGCGGATCGCCCTCGATATGGTGGCCTGCCTCGCGCTCTCGGCGCTCCTGGTCGTCTCGGCGCTGGCGCAGGACGCCGCGGCCGAGAAGACGCCGCTCAAGCTCCAGCTCAACAAGCTCGAGACCGCGGGCGAGGCCTGCCGGGTGACCCTGGTGGTCGACAATGCCAAGGGGACCGGCCTCAAATCCTACAAGGTCGACCTGTTCGCCTTCGATCCGGACGGGGTCGCCCAGAAGCGGGTGGCGGTCGAACTCGGGCCTCTGCCGGCCCGCAAGACCACCGTGAAGATCTTCGACTTCCCGGGCATCGCCTGCGCCAAGGTCGGCCGTGTCCTGCTGAACGACGTCCTGGCCTGCGACGGCGGCGAGGCCGCCCGCGAGGCCTGCCTGGACCGGACCGAGACCGAGACCAAGGCCGGACCCGCCTTCGACCGCTGATACGGGCGGCCTGAAGGCCCCAGAGACCACACCGCCCGGCGGCGAGAGCTGCCGGGCGGTCAGCGGCTTTCGCCGCACCTCGACGAGACGGCGGCCCTGGGCCGCATGACACCAGGAGCCCGCGATGGACCCGACACAAGCCCCGACCGAGGTCGCCCACGACTTCTCGTTCCTCGGCCTGTTCCTGCAGGCCGACCCGATCGTGAAGGGCGTGATGATCCTGCTGGTCATCGCGTCGATCGCGTGCTGGACGGTTGTGTTCGAGAAGATCATCCGGCTCTCGGCCGCCCGGCGCCAAGCGAAGGCGTTCGAGACGCTGGTGCGCTCGGGCGGCAGCCTCGACGGCCAGCACAAGGGGCTGACCGGCCACGTCGTGAAGGCCGCCATCGACGCGTGGCGCGACCAGGATCCCACCGAGACCCGGGCCGAGCGGCGCGAGCGGATCGAGCGGGCCATGCGCGGCGCGCTCGGGCTTGAGGTGAAGCGCCTGCGCACGGGTCTGTCGCTGCTGGCGACCTCCGGCTCCACCGCCCCGTTCGTCGGCCTGTTCGGCACGGTCTGGGGCATCATGAACTCGTTCTCGTCGATCGCGCGGAGCCAGGACACCTCGCTCGCCGTCGTCGCCCCAGGCATCGCGGAGGCGTTGTTCGCGACCGCCATCGGCCTCGTCGTCGCGATCCCGGCCGTGATGGCCTACAACAAGCTGGCGGGCGATATCGGCGGCATCCAGAGTTCCTTCAACGCCTACATCGCGTTGCTGGGCGACCGCCTCGCCCGCGAGCGGACGGGGGCCGGGCAGCACCGCGCGGCGGCCGAGTAGGCGCCCACCGGCACCGTTGCCCGTCGCGTCGCGACGGGGCCGGGCTCCAAACCTTCGATCTGACGTGCTCGCCGATACCGATCCGGCCGCGAGCGCTTGAAACCATGGCCCGCACCGGGCCGACCGCAACCAACCGGAGACGCCGCCATGGCGATGGCATCGCCCCGCGCAAGCGACGATGACGACCTCGACGACATGCCGATGTCCGAGATCAACGTCACCCCGATGGTGGACGTCATGCTCGTCCTGCTGATCATTTTCATGGTCGCGGCGCCGCTGATGACCACCGGCGTGCCGGTGCAGCTGCCCAAGACTGCCGCTGCCAAGGTGGCGCAGTCGAAGAAGCCCCAGGAGGTCACGGTCGACAAGGACGGCAACCCGTCGATCGCCAAGGAGGTGTTCACCATGGACAGCCTCGTGCCACGCCTGCGCGAGATGGCCGGCGCCGACAAGGACCAGGTCATCCTGGTGCGGGGCGACCGGGACGTGCCCTACGGCAAGATCATGCAGGTGATGGGCCTCGTCGGTCAGGCGGGCTTCACCAAGGTGTCGCTGATCGCGCAGGCGCCGGGCGGCCCCGCCGCGGCGGCCCCGGCCGCCCCCGCAGAGACCGCCCGCTGAATCGATGAGCACGCTGACTTCGACGGATCTGCCGGCGGGCCCCGGCGAGCGCGGCCCCTCGGGGCTGCTCCTCGCCTTCCTGGTCGCGTTCGTGCTGCACGCGCTCGTGCTCGCGGCGGTGATGTTCTACCGGCTGACGCCGCCGGCGCCCCCCGGCGAGCAGCAGATCTCGATCGATCTGGCGCCGGTGATGACCGACGCGGCGACCGAGGCGCCGGCCGAGCAGCAGATGAGCCAGGAGGCGCCCCCGGAGACCAAGCCCGTGGAGCTGCCGCCCGACGAGGCCGTGCAGCCGCCGCCGCCCGAGATGACCGAGGTCAAGCCCGACGAGACCCAGGCCATCACCGAGCCGCCGCAGGAGGCCGTGCCGGTGGAGGCCCAGAGCGGCGTCATAACCTCGTCCTCCGAGGCGGCCGAGCCTCTGGCACCGCCCCCGACCGAGGTCGCCAAGACCGAGGAGCCGCCGAAGCCGACGCCGGATCCGGCGAAGATCAAGGCCGAGCGCGAGGCGAAGCTGCGCAAGATCCGCGAAGAGAAGCTGCGCGAGCAGAAGCGCGAGGAGCGTCTCGAGGAAATCCGCGAAGCGAAGCTGAAGGCCGCCCGCGAAGCCAAGGCGAAGCAAGCCAAGGCGCAGCAGGGCGCCGAGGCACGCAATTCGGCTTCCGCAGCGCGCCAGAACGCCGCCGGCCGGGCCGCGGCGGGCAGCGATCCGAGCGCGCTGCGTCAATGGACCGGGGCGATCAGCGCGGCGATCCACGGCCGGATGAACCCGGGCGCCGCCGCCGGTACCGCCGGGGGCACCGCCATGGTCCGGTTCACCGTGTCGCGCTCTGGGGCGGTGAGCGGCGCGGGCCTCGCCCGGTCGAGCGGCGTCGGCCAGATCGACAGCGCGGCGCTGGCGGCGGTGCGGGGCGGCATGCCGGCGGCGCCGGCCGGCGTGACGCAACCGAGCCTTTCGATCACGATCCCGCTCAACTATCGCGTGCGTTGAGTGCCAATAGACAACGCTTGGCGCGGCAGAGGCGCCGGTCTCGATTGAACAAGCGCCTCGCGACGCAAGACGAATACGCTCGCCTGTCCTGCACGATCAACAGGCCGGATTCGCCATCCGGCCTGCGCGCGTGCTAATGCGGTGGTGATCACGGCCTCGAACAGTCGTCCCAGGACGGCGCGGCGGGGCGGATCGTCCGGCCTTGCCCTCCACCCCTCGAACAGGCCGGACCCGCTCCAGAGACCGTTCCGGCGCGCGATGCGCAGGCGGCGGTGCCGCTGGACCGGGGCGAAAGGCACAGGATGAGCGACGAGACTGAGACCGACCTCGACGAGGCCGAGGACATCCGCGACGCGGAAGCGGAAGCCAAGACCCGGGCCGACAACCGTGCGGAACGGGCCGAGCGTGCCGAGCGCATGGCCCGCGAGGGCGCGCAGGCGATGGCCGAGCATCACGCGTCGATCAAGGCGATCGACGAGCGGACTCTGAAGCTGCGCTCCCTGCGCCTGGCCAAGGAAGCCGCCGAGGCCGAGACCAAGGCCGCGGAGGCCCAGACCAAGGCCGCCGACGCGCAGGCCAAGGCGGACGAGAAGGCAGCCAAGGCGGCGGCCAAGATCGCCGCCAAGAGTGCCGGCAAAGGAACCGCCAAGAAGGCGGCGCCGAAGAAAGCTGCCGCGAAGGACTGAGGGCCGATGGCCGACGATCGCAACCGCCGCCGATTCACCGATCCGCGCACCGCAGCCGAGGCGGCCTTCAAGGCCGCCACGACTGCCAAGCCCGCCGCCGCCCCGGCGGCCCCGCCCGCAGCGCCGCGCCCCGCGGCTGTTCCGGGCGCGCGGGAGATGGTCACCCTGCGCCTCGACAGTGCCGTGCTGGCTCATTTCCAGAAGGACGGCCCCGGCTGGCAGGACCGCGTCAACGAGGCGCTGAAGGCGCTGGTGCCGGCTTCTGAGGATTGAGGCCGGCCCACGCGGTGGTCGCCCGCGGCGCCGGGTCGGCCCCGTCACGGGCGCACGCGCGTCGAACTGAGACCCGCATCTTGAGATCGCGCGACCGCGCCTGATCCCGACGGATCCGACCCGACGTTCGGGATCGTGCTTCCGTGCGCATCCTGTGGAGAATCTTGTCATGAGTGAACGCATCATCCTCCGTGCCGGCGAAGCCCTCGTGGCGGGCGGGCCGCCCAACACGGCGGCCGAGCCGGAGGTCATCATCGGCGAGCTCGACGGGCCGGTCGGCACCGCGATCGCGACCCTGACCGGCGACCAGGTCGTCGGCCACAGCCGCGTCTTCGCGCTGCTCAACACCGACATCATGGTCCGCCCGGTCACGCTCTGCGTGTCCAAGGTGAGCGTGACCGAGAGCAAGTACACCTCGATCCTGATGGGCACGGTGCAGTTCGCCATCGCCAACGGCGTCCTCGATGCCGTGCGGGCGGGCTATATCCCGAAGGAGAAGGCCAACGACCTCGGCATCATCTGCTCGGTCTGGCTAAGCCCCGGCGTGATCCAGGCCGAGACGGTCGACCACAAGGCGCTGTTCGAGATCCAGCGCAAGGGCATGACCGAGGCGATCCGCAAGGCCATGACCAACGAGCCGTCGATCGACTGGCTCCTGGAGAACCAGGACAAGATCGTGCACAAATATTATACGATGGGCCTCGAAGGTAAGATCTGATTTTCGCGATCCGGCCATCGACCAAGAATGGCTCGGGCGAAAGCTCGGGCCATTCTTGTTTTCGCCCTCGTCATACGCCCCCCAACCATCCCGTCACCCACGCACCGGCCGCTCCCGCAAGATCCGGTTCACCGCCCGGTCGAGGGCTGACAGGAACGAGGAGCGATCGGCGCGGGAGAACGGCGCCGGGCCGCCCGTGATCGTTCCGGCCTCGCGCAGGGACTGCATCAGGTCGCGGGTCGCCAGCGCCATGCCGATCGAGGCCTCGCTGAACGGCTTGCCGGTGAAGGCTAGCACGGTGGCGCCGGCTTTCACGCAGCGGGCGGCCAGCGGCACGTCGGCGGTGAGCACGATGCTGCCACGGCCGGCCCGCTCGGCGATCCAGTCGTCGGCGGCGTCCAGCGCCGAGCCGACGACGACGCGCACGATCCAGGGCTCGCGCGGTAGGTTCAGCACGCTGTTGGCGACGACGTGGACGGTGAGGCCGTAGCGCGCCGCGACCCGGTAGGTCTCGTCCTTCACCGGGCAGGCATCGGCGTCGAGATAGATCGGCGGCCGGCCCTCCTCCGCGCTCATCGCCGGGGCACCAGTTTCGAGGTGAAGCCCGCCAGGATCAGGAGCGCCCCGAGGGCGAACTGCCAGCGCTCGATATCGCCGCCGATCGACAGCACCACCGCGCGGCCGATGACGAACAGCCCGAGCAACGGCGGCAAGAAGCGCAGCACGAGCTTGAGGACGGTCAGGGCAGTCCAGGGCCCGGTCCCGGCGGATGCCATCAGCGCGCCCCTGCGAGCCGGCGCGGCGGCTGCTCGGTCAGCGTCGTATCGGACGCAGCACCGCGCTCCAGCGTCGCCACCGCGAGCGGCGCGCCGCGGCCGCGCAGCGCATGCGCCCCCAGCGAACGCGCCCGCACGCCGGCTGGCAGGGACGGCAGCCGGCTGAGGAGATCCTGCGAGATCAGGATTCCGACCCCGAGCGGCCGGCACAGGGCCTCGATCCGCGAGGTGACGTTCACGGCATCGCCGAAATACGCGATCTTGTGGCGGTCGACGCCGACTTCGGCAGTGACCACCGAGCCGCCATGCAGCGCGGCGCGCAGCTTCGGCACCGTGCCGAACCGGGCGGTCCAGGCGGCCTCCTCGGCCTCGATCCGGTCGATGACGTCGAACACGCAGGTGACGCAGCGCGCGTCCTTCAGGCCTCGGCTCATCGGCCAGGTCACCATCGCGAGGTCGCCGATATAATCGTCCACCGAGCCGCCGTTGCGGCGCACAGGCTCGGCCAGGGTGGCGAAGACCGCGCTCAGATATTCCTGGGCGCGCAGGTCACCATGGGTCTCCGCGAAGGCGGTGGAGCCGACCACGTCCAGGAACAGGAAGATCCGCTCCTCGGCCACCGGCTTGTGGTAGCGGCCGATCATGAAGTTCACGAAGATCTCGCCGCCGACGAGGTCGCGCATGCGGATCACGAAGACCAGCAGGCCCGCCACCGCCAGGGCGTAGGCGAGGACGCGGGCGTTCGTCCGGGTCGCCACGGCGAGTTCGTCGCCGGTGAGGCCGAAGGTCCAGACGATCAGGCCGCCGAGGGCGTTGCCCGACACGATCATCAGCACGTAGGCGAGTTCCGCCGCGAAGACGTAGAGCCAGGCCGGCAGGCGCCGGATCCGCGCCTGCAGCCCCGCCAGGATGAGGCCGCGATCGAACGCGAGAACCGTCGCCCCCGTGCACAGGCCGTAGGTGAAGCCGGCGAGCGGCGTGGCGCCGTCCGCGAAGATGATGTTGTAGAGCAGCCCCGCGCCGGCGGCGGCGAGTAGGATCAGCGCCCAGAACATCCGGTGGGCCGGCAGCATCAGCGCGTCTCCCACAGGGTCGATCGGGCGGCCGCCGCGCATGGCGCGCTCCAGGCCCTCGCAGATGACCTGGCAGGCCCCCTGGGGGCCTCGTTGAGCGCGGCGTGAGACACTGGCCTAAAGTTCAACACCGGAGCGGCGACGGCCCATTGCTCATCCCCCCAAGATGGCGCGAGTAAGGCGCAGCGGGGTGGGGACGCCGGCTCGGCCCAAGCGGGCGGGCCGACGATCGAGAACGAGACCCCACCCGGCCGGGAAGGGAGCGCTGCCATGCACGCCAGGAGCTTTGGGGCGACGCGCGTCTCGGTGCCGGTCATCGGCCAGGGCACGTGGCACATCGACGGCTCGGACCGGGCCGACGCGGTGCGTGCCCTGCGGGCCGGCATCGATGCCGGCATGACCCATATCGACACGGCCGAGATGTACGGCGACGCCGAGGCGATCGTGGCCGAGGCCATCGCGGATTGCCGCGAGGAGGTTTTTCTCGTCTCGAAGGTGGTCCCGGGCAACGCCACGCGCCGGGGCGTCGTGCGGGCCTGCGAGGCCTCGCTGAAGCGGTTGAAGACCGACCGGCTCGACAGCTACCTGCTGCATTGGCCCGGGCAGCATCCCCTGGCCGAGACGATCGCGGGATTCGAGGACCTGCGCCGAGCCGGCAAGATCCTGTCCTGGGGCCTGAGCAACTTCGACGTCGACGACCTCGACCGGGTGCTCGCCATCGCCGGGCCGGACCGGATCGCCTGCAACCAGGTGCTGTACCATCTCAACGAGCGGGCGATCGAGCACGCGGTGCTGCCCTGGTGCGAGACGCACGGCGTGGCGATGGTCGGTTATTCGCCGTTCGGCAGCGGCGATTTCCCCGACCCGGCCAGCGCCGGCGGCCGCGTCCTGGACGGCATCGCCCGAGCCCACGGCACGACGCCCTACGCGGTGGCCCTGGCCTTCCTGACCCGGCTGCCCGGCACCTTCACGATCCCCAAGACCGGTCGCCCGGCCCGGGCGATCGAGAATGCCGGCGCCGCCGACCTGCATCTCGGCCCGGCCGAGCTCGCCATGATCGACGCGCATTTCCCCCGGGGGAAGCGGCCGCGGATGCTGCCGATGCTGTAAGGGGCGGAGAAGATCGGCACAGCGTGGCAGGTTGGCGAGGGCCGAGGAATCGCGGTACCGCCTCCGAACCGCGGCCGTTACGCCAGCGCCGTCCGAAAGTGCCCGCCCCACATGCTGAAGCTGCTCTTCCCCTCGGCTCTCGCCCTCGCGGCCGGTGTCAGCATCGTCATCCAGCAGGCGCTGAACGCGAATCTGCGCACGGCCCTCAACTCGGCCGCGTTGTCGGGCGTCGTAAGCTTCACGGTCGGGGTGGCCTGCATGGTCGTCGTCGCCCTCGCAGCCCGCGACCCGATCCCGTCCGCCGGCGTGCTGGCGCGGATTCCGTGGTGGGCGTGGAGCGGCGGGCTGTTCGGGGCGATCTTCATCGGCCTCGGGATCGTCCTCGTCCCGCAGCTCGGGGCCGGAACTTTCTTGGCGCTCCTGGTCACCGGCCAGATGCTGGCCTCGGTGATCTTCGACCACTACGGCTGGATCGGCCTCGCGCAGCGGCCGATCGACCTGCCACGCGCAGTGGGCGTCGCGCTCCTGATCGGCGGCGTCGTCCTGATCCGGCGCTGACCGAGACCGGCTCTAAGTCCTTGATTTGACGCGCTCGCTGACGCCGAACCGGTATCCACTTCGGCTGCGCGCGCTCTAGGTCGCGGACTCATAAAGTTCGCAGCCAGACCCGGAGGGCGGCGAGTTTGACGCTGGCAAGAAAGTTGTCGGGATCCTTGTCGTAGCGGGTGGCGACGGCGCGGAAGTGCTTGATCTTGCTGAAGAAGCGTTCGACCAGGTTGCGGTACTTGTACAGGAACGGGCTGAAGGCCAAGACCTGCTTGCGGTTGGGCATCGGCTTCACGTTCGCCCAAGCCCCCTGCTCGGACATCCGGGCTCGCAGCGCATCGCTGTCGTAGGCCCGGTCACCCAGCAGGACCTGGCCTTCACCCAGCCCGCCCAGCATGTCGGTCGCCGAGCGCCCGTCATGCGCCTGACCGGGCGTGATCTTCAGCGCCACGGGACGGCCCTCGGCATCCACCAGCGCGTGGATCTTGCTGGTCAGGCCGCCCCGTGAGCGACCCATGCCACCGGATCCGCCGTCTTTTTTTTGGCGCAGGCTGCATGCTGGTGAACCCGCACGCTGGTGGCGTCGATCATCTGCAGATCGCCCTCGTAAGCCTTCGACACAGCAGCCAGAAGCCGATCCCAAATGCCGCGCTTGCGCCAGCGCCGGAAGCGGTTGCCGCAGGTCGTGTAGGGCCCGTAACGCGCCGGGATGTCGGCCCACGGCGCACCCGTGCGCAGCCGCCAGAAGATCCCGTTCAGCACCCGTCGGTCGTCCACCCGATCCTTGCCGCGTACGTCCGTCGGCAGAACCGGCTCGATCACCGCCCACTCTACATCCGTCAGGTCAAACCGCGCCATCCTCGGTCCTCCATTCGGAGAACCAACGATGCCCCGACCAAACCGTGCCACCCGTTATGGGTTCACGACCTAGTGCGATGGCTTAATCTGGCCGAAAGTTGTCGGCCCGCTTTTCAGAGTGACGTTGGCAGAAGCGGACGTCGGCGGGCTCGGCAAGAGTTGGCTTCGGTCCGGCACCGATGCGATGATCGCGTGTTCGGACCGGTATCGTTCAAACGGGTGAGCTGCGTGACCGGCGTGTGGCATGGCGAGAGCGCGGTCCCTGGCCTGGAATACCGAGATGGCACGGCACGACGAGACGAGGCTGCTCGTGTCCGTTAGCCGCCAAATTGATCATGTTTGACTGGATCGGCATGGCGACGCTGTCGGATTGAGGGAATGGAGTTTTCTATTCAAAGCGAATGTCTGGGCATAGCGTCCTCTCGCTAGCTGCTTTATTCCGCAGTCGGGTCCGTGCATCATTGGCGGACGAGCATCGTGTCCTCGGACCGGGTGCTTTCGCGGGAACTCGTCTCAAGCCTGATGTCAACGGGCGCGTCGATCCCGCCGCAGGGAGGATTTTGGATGGATCGTCGCGTCCTGTTGGCCGGCGTCGGCGGTCTCGCCGCATGGACTGCGCTTCGCTCGCCCGCCTCTGCTTTGGATGGGGACAGGACGTCCATCGTGCTCTGGCACGCGATGTCGGGCGCGAACGGCGAGGAGGTCAACAGGCTGACGCGCGACTTCAATGCGAGCCAATCCGAGGTCACGCTGGAGGCGGTGTTCAAGGGCACCTACCCTGAGACGCTGACGGCGGCGATCGCCGCCTACCGCGCCGGCAAGGCGCCGCACATCGTCCAGATCTTCGAGGTCGGCACGGGCACGATGCTGCAGGCGGGCCCCGCCATCAAGCAGGCCTGGAAGCTCGCGGAGGAGACCGGGTTCGGTCTCGATCCCAAGGCCTACATCCCCGGCGTGCGCGGCTATTACAGCCTGCCGGACGGCAAGCTCGCCTCGATGCCGTTCAACTCCTCGACGGCAGTCATGTGGTACAATCGCGACGCCTTCGAGAAGGCGGGGCTCGATCCTGACATCCCGCCGGCCACCTACGATGACTACGCGAAGGCGGCCCGCACCCTCGCGTCGAAGGCGCCCACGCCGATCGCGAGCACGTCGGCCTGGATGACCTGGATTCAGTTCGAGGAATATGCCGCGATCCAGAACCTCGCTTACGCCACTGAGAACGATGGCTATGATGGCCTCGGCGCGGAACTGCTCATCAATACCAAGCCCTTCGTCGACCAGCTCCAGCGCTTCCTAGACCTGTCGAAGGACGGTGCCTTCAAGTATACTGGCCGCGACGGCGCGCCGGATGCGATCTTCTACTCCGGCCAGGCGGCGATCGGGTTCGGTTCGTCGTCGGGCCGCGCCGACATCGTTAAGAACGCCAAGTTCCGCTACGCCGAGGCCTTCCTGCCGACCGAGCCGGCCCTGAACCCGCGGCCGAACAACTCCATCATCGGCGGCGCCAGCCTGTGGGCGATGACGGCGCCGAAGCGCACCAAGGCCGAGTACAAGGGCGTCGCGGCCTTCTATGCCTTTATCGCGAAGCCCGAGCAGGTCGCGCTCTATGCCCAGAACACCGGCTACGTCCCAGTGACGCTCGCGGGCTACGAGGCCACCAAGCAGGCGGGCTATTTCGACAAGAACCCTGGCACCGACGTGCCGGCGCGGCAGCTCTCGCGCGGGGAATTGACCCCGAACTCACGCGGCCTGCGCCTCGGCCGCCTGCCGGAGATCCGCGCGATCCTCTACGAGGAGATCGAGAAGGCGCTCCAGGGCCAGCAGACCGCGCAAGCCGCCATGGACAGCGCCGCCGCGCGCGGCAACCGGGTGCTGCGCGACTTCCAGAAATCCACGCGCGGGTGAACGCGGCGGACCGGCGGAAGGCTCTCCACGCATGGAACGACGGACGCTGTTCCCGGGCCGGCTGCTGCCGGCCCTGCTGATCTTGCCGCAGCTGGTGCTGACGGTGGTCTTCTTCCTGTGGCCGGCCGTCCAGGCGATCCGGTCGAGCCTGGAGCGCGAGGACGCCTTCGGCACCAGCACCGAGTTTGTCGGGCTCGACAACTTCACTGACCTGTTCGCAGATCCGCTCTACCTCGCGGCGATCGGGCGGACGGTCGTATTCTGCGCCTGCGTGACCGCCGTCTCGATGGGTGTGGCGCTGGTGCTCGCGGTCCTGGCGGATACCGAGATCCGGGGCCGCACCTTCTATCGCACGATGCTGATCTGGCCCTACGCGGTAGCGCCCGCCATGGCGGCGGTGCTGTGGGTGCTGATGTTCCACCCGCAGATCGGCCTCGTCGGCGCGTGGCTGAACCGGATCGGGATCGCCTGGGACTACAAGCTCGACGGCACGCAGGCCATGGCGCTGGTGATCCTGGCCGCCGCCTGGAAGCAGATCAGCTACAACTTCATCTTCTTCCTGGCGGGCCTCCAGGCGATCCCGAAAACGATCATCGAGGCGGCCCGCATCGACGGTGCCCGGGGCTTGCGCCGGTTCCGCACCATCGTCCTACCGCTGCTGATGCCGACGGTCTATTTCCTGCTCGTCGTCGATCTCGTCTACGCGGCCTTCGACACCTTCGCGACGGTCTACGCGGTGAACGGCGGCGGGCCGGGCCAGTCGACACAGACGCTCGTCCTCAAGGTCTATCTCGACGGCGTCGTCAACGCGAATGTCGGCTCGTCCTCGGCGCAATCCGTGGTGCTGATGGCCGGCGTCATCGTCCTCTGCGCCCTGCAATTCCGGTTCCTCGGGCGGAAAGCCGTCACCTGATGCGCCGGAGAACGTTGAATCTCATCCCCCACGCCGTCCTGATCCTGGCGATCCTGCTCTTCGCCCTGCCGATCTGGATCGCGATCGCCGGCTCGACACAGGATTCGGCCGCGATCGCCCGGGGCGAGGTCTCGCTGATCCCGAACCTCTCCGGTCTCGGGGTCTATCACGACGTGCTGGTGAACGGGTCGGCGGGGGCTGGGCCGGTCTGGCGCGCCCTGCTGGTCTCGGCCGGGATGGCGTTCGCCATCGCGTTCGGCAAGATAGCCCTGTCGCTGCCCTCGGCCTATGCCGTCACCTTCTTCCGCTTCCCCTTCCGCATGGCGGCCTTCTGGTTGATCTTCCTGACCCTGATGCTGCCGGTCGAGGTGCGGCTGATCCCCACCTTCCAGGTCATGTCCTCCCTCGATCTGATCAACAGCTTCACGGGCCTAACGATTCCCCTCATCGCCTCCGCAACCGCGACGCTGCTGTTTCGGCAGACCTTCCTCGCCGTTCCGGACGAACTCGTGGAAGCAGCGCGGATCGACGGGGCCGGGCCCCTACGCTTCCTGCGGGACATCCTGATCCCGGTCTCGGGCGCCAACATCGCGGCGTTGTTCGTGATTCTGTTCGTCTATGGGTGGAACCAGTACCTGTGGCCGCTGCTCGTCGCGACCGATCCCAAGCTCGACACTGTGGTCATCAGCATCGTCAAAATGATCGGCGTCGACACTGCGACCGAATGGAACAAAGTCATGGCGACGGCGGTGCTGGCGCTGATCCCCCCCGTGGCGGTGGTGCTCCTCATGCAGCGCTGGTTCGTGAAAGGCCTGACGGAGGGCGATAAGTGATGGCGGGCCTGAAACTCGACGGCCTGCGCAAGAGCTTCGGCAGCAACGAGATCCTGAAGGGGGTCGACCTCGCTCTGGCGGACGGCGAGATGCTGGTGATCGTTGGCGCGTCGGGCTGCGGAAAATCCACCCTGCTGCGCATCGTGGCCGGTCTGGAGACGCCCACCACCGGGCGCGTCCTGATCGACGGGCGCGACGTCACCGATCTCGATCCGTCGGCGCGCGACATCGCCATGGTGTTCCAGAACTACGCCCTGTACCCGCACATGAGCGTGTTCGAGAACATGGCCTACGGGCTGAAGATCCGCGGCCTGCCCCGCGCCGAGATCCGGGCGAAGGTCGATGCGGCCTCGGCTCTGCTGGGCCTGGAAGCGCTGCTCGAGCGCAAGCCGCGTCAGTTGTCCGGCGGCCAGCGTCAGCGGGTCGCCATGGGTCGCGCCATCGTCCGCGATCCGAAGCTCTTCCTGTTCGACGAGCCACTGTCGAATCTCGACGCCAAGCTCCGGGTGCAGATGCGCGGCGAGATCCGCCGCCTCCAGCGCCGGCTGAAGGTGACGAGCCTTTACGTCACGCACGATCAGGTCGAGGCGATGACGCTGGGCGACCGGTTGCTGGTGATGCACAAAGGCGTCCCGGTACAATTGGCGACGCCGACGGAGGTCTTCGAGCGCCCCGCCGACACCTACGTGGCGGGCTTCATCGGCTCGCCAGCGATGAACTTGCTACCCGGCAAGCTCGGGCGGAACGGCACGATGGTGACGGTCGCGGGCGCGGACATCGACCTCGGATCCCGGCGGTTCGACCGTCCCGATGGTTTCCCCGTTGTTCTGGGCATTCGCCCGGAACACGTCCTGCTCGACGCGGCGGGCACGACATGGCCGGTCGAGGTCGTAGAACTCCTCGGGTCCGAGATGCTGGTGCATGCCGGACGTCCGGGCGAAGCGGCGCTGACAGTCAAGATCGCGAATGGCACTCCGGTGAGCGACGCAATCCGAGCATCGTTCCCCGCTCCGCATCTCCACATCTTCGACCAAGCAACAGGGCTGCGGATGGAGGCCTGAGGGTCAGGCGATCCCCCATCGTGCGTGACGATACACCCCGACGCGATCCATCGTCTGCTTACGAGCTTTCGCTGCGGCCAGCTGAACGGCTGTGATGGGCACGATCCCGCCACCGAGCGACCGCTCGTGGCCCTTCCGCGCGTCGGGTGCCATCCAGGTTGCCTCGGACTGCCATGCGGACCGCGCTGCGAGCGACGCAGTCCGCCTCCTGAGCGCATGATCGCTACGGCTTGCTTGGCTTCGACGGTGGCGCCGGCCAATCGACGATGGAGAGGTCGAGCGGCAGGACGTCGCGGACGGCCGACGGTCGGGTCTTCCGCGCCAAGCGAAGCGGGGAGCCGGTCGCCTCGGCGTGATCAAAGTCAGCGGTCCCTGCATCGACTGCAGCGGGATTGGTGAAGGCCTCGAACACGTAGGGCAGCCCGTCTGCGAGAAGTGCGTTCGGACTGTCCATGACATGCAAGTGCAGATGTGGCGCTTGGCTGTTGCCGCTGTTGCCGACATCGCCGAGGAGGTCGCCGCGCCTGACATGATCGCCGACGCCCGGGCCGACACTTCCGGGCTTGAGATGGGCGTAGAGAACGAACGCTCCACCACCGAGGTCCATGACGATGAAGTTGCCGTCCGCTTCGCCGATCGGCAGATTCGACGGCAGCGCACCCGGTACTTGGTCGGGTAAGTCGTTGCGCGAGCCAGCCACCGTGCCGTCTGCCACGGCCAAAACGGGCTCACCGTAGATGCGGTAGCTTCTCACGTCCTTCAGATCGCCGCGCACGATCCGGTCCTCGTCATCGATCCTTTCCCAATCGATTGCGTAGCGCTGTGCCAAGCGTAAGGCCCCGTTGAGCGGCAGGAGGGCTCGGACATGCCGAATCGAATCGCAGCAGCCATCCCCGACAATGTAGCCACCGCCGTGTAGCGGTGCCGCCAGGACAGGCAAGGATCGATCGATGACCGGCGTTCTCGCAATCTGCATCGACAGATCGGCTTTCAGCGGCTCGGCGAACCCTTCGATCTCGTGGACGAGGGCCTCGGGAATACGCTCGTCCGCCCGCAGGATGATGTGAAGGAAGACGATCCCGAACTGATAAGCCCCGAGCGACGCCGTCGCGTTTCCCCGACGGCCACCGAGGGACGACCGCTGACCGATCGCTTCCCGATCGAGCGCCAGGAGCGGCCGTTGTGAGCCGGCGTCAAGCACGACCAGCCGCTTGAGGTCGAACCGTCCATCCAGCACGTTCGAGAGGCGGAGTTCGTAGACGAGGTGATTGCGGCCGTCCGACATCGGCACGACGCGTGGCGCTGTCAGGACATCGGCAATGAGCGGCGTCATGACGGGCACCGTGGAGGCGCTCGATTGTCCAGTTTCGGCCGCCCGCACCGCTCCGCAGAACAGAGGCGCGAGGATGGCTGCAGCGCGGACGAGAGTCAGGGCGCGCATGCAGATCCTCCGGGCTGAGACAATCGCTCGGCGCGCCGCACCGACCGTTTGGGAGCAAGAATAGAAGTCGAAACGGTTTTACTGATACCGGTCATTTCGAGCCAATGTGTTGGAAATCTGAAGCCGCGCGGGCACGACGTTGATGCGCGAGGGCGCAACCGCCATCGGTCCCGACCTTCGGCCGTGGTGAATGTCTGCCGGGCGAGATCGCGCATTACATCGGACCAGTCGCCGTTCTCGCGACGCGAGCGTGCGCGGATGCTGACGTCCTGATCTGGCCGAAAAGAGACCGGCTGCTTTCGGTGTACCATGTTGAAGAAGCAGCCCTTGTTCGACGTTCGAGAGGCCCACGAAGCGGTTTAATGAGGTCATGGTGATGCAATGATCCCCATGCATCGCCATGACCGCAGCGGATCGTAAGCCTTACAGGCTCTCCCCAGTGGGCGATGCACTGCAGTGAACAACAAGGTGCGGCACATAGAAAATCTACAGATTATTGCTTAGCCATGCTCCGTGCGAGATGTTCACCGATCATAACGCAGGTGAAATGCAGGTTGGCCCGGCAATCACTGGGCATGATGGACGCGTCGCAGACGCGCAGTCCGCCAATCGCGCGAACCTTGAGATCCGGGTCGACGACGCCGGATGCGTCCTGCCATCCGCTCATGCGGCAGGTGCCGGCCGCGTGCTGAATATCGCCGGCTTCGGCGAGCATCAGAGCATCGAGTTCGGAATCCGGGAGGCGCGCGGCCTCGCCGATCGCGAGCGGGCTTTCTCCGAACCGGATCGCCGTGGCGAGGTCGGCCAGAGCCGGCTGTGCCATCAGGCGCGCGAGGCGTCGCACCGCATCGCGCATGCGCAGGCAATCGCGCGGATCGTCCAGCATGTTCTCCTCGATGACCGGATTGACCTCGGGATCGGCCGACGTGAGGTTCAGCGAACCGCGCGAGAACGCGTCGTACAGCCCGACGCCGACGGCCCCTTGCGGGGTCGGCACCGGACCCGTCAGGCCCCGGTGATTGTAAGCGACGAGGATCATGTCGCGCTCGCCGCCGCCCGCAAGACCGCTGGAATACGTCACGCAGCAGTTGGTGTGCCGCGCGTCCGGACCGAACGCCCGGTGGTCGGGCCGCAGGTCCATCGTCGCCCGCAGGATCGGGTGATCCATGAAATGGCCGCCAACCGCCTCGTGTGCCTGAAGGACGGGGATGCCGAGGGCGTGAAGTTGCGCGGCCGGACCGATCCCGGATCGCATCAGGATGGCCGGGCTATGGATGGCGCCAGCGCACAGGACGATTTCTTGGCCGTGAATCTCGGTCCAGGGCCCCGTCCCGAAGCGGACGCGGAGACCGACAGCGCGACGTCCTTCGAACAGGACGCGATCGACGAGGGCGCCGCCGCGGATCTCGAGATTGGACCGCCCGCGTGCCGGCTCGAGATAGGCGTCGTTTGTGGTGATACGGTGCCCATCGCGACTGTTGATCGGATTGCACGAGACGCCTTCGCCCACCGGAGCGTTGAGATTCGCCTTCCAGGGATAGCCAACAGCGAGCGCTGCGTCCCGCAGCCCGAGATCCACCGCGCCCCAGGCCTCCGGCGGCGCACGGTAGACCGGGAGCGGACCGCCACGGCGGATGCCGGCTTCCGTGCCGAACTCGGCGTCGTCTTCGATCTGGTCGAAGAGCGGCAGCACGTCGCTGGCCGACCAGCCGGTGCAGCCCTGTTCCGCCCAGGCATCGAAGGCCGCCGGGACGCCGCGGATTGCGATCTGTGCGTTCACCGTCGAGCTGCCGCCGAGCGCACGCCCGCGCCAATAGAAGCGGGGCTCCTGCACGCGGGTTCGCCGGCTCATCAGCCCGGGCCACTGCCAGTCCGCCTGGTGGTCCGGGTCGTACATGAACGGCACGATGTTGGCTGAGCGCAAGGCCGGCGGGGCCTCGCCGGTGCGCCAGTCGCGCCCCGCCTCCAGCAGGAGCACGCGTCGCTTCGGATCTTCCGAGAGGCGTGCGGCGAGCGCGGCCCCCGCGGAGCCGGCGCCGACGACGACCACATCGTACAGGGCTGCGCTCATTTCTTCTCGACGTTCCAGAACAGCGGGATGGCGGACGGGATCAGGCCGGTGAGCGTGGTCCGGTAGGCTGCGGGCTGCGCGAATTGGCCGAAGGGCACGACTAGGCCTTCGCCGTAGATGACGGACTGAATCTCGCCAGCGATGTCACGCCGCTTGTCCGGATCAGGCTCACGGGAGAACCGATCGAACAGCCCGACCATGCGCCGGTCGCACATGAACCCGGAACTCGCCGCATCCTTGCAATTGAAGTTGATCGCCGAATTCGTCAGCGGGGAGCTGAGGTCGAGGCCGAGGGCGTGAATACCGAAGACGTTCCACCCGGCCTTCTTGGTGCGACGCGCGAGCAGGGCCGCCCAATCCATGACTTGGAGATCCACGGTGAAGCCGGCCTGTTTCAGCCGGTCGGCCAGGATCGTTGAGGAGACGCGCGCCGCCTCGAGATCGTTGGCCGCCATCACGATCACGGGCTCGCCCGTGTAGGCTGTCGCCTTCAGGGCGGCTCGGGCCGCCGCCGCCGACGGATCGCGGAGGAGCTCGGTCCCGGTATGCGTCTCGTAGGGGGAGCCGCAGATGAAGAAGGCGTCGCAGGTCTGCGAGAAGCGTGGATCCAGGCCGAACCCGTCCAGGACCTCGCGCTGATCCACGAGGCTCAGCAGCACGCGCCGGATCGCCGGGTCATCGAAGGGCTTGGCCGCCGTATTGATGCGGTAATGCCCCGTGAACCTGTGCGGGCCGGTGAAGTTCATCACCGCCAAGCTCTTGTTGCGCTCGATCTGTTCGATCAGATCGAACGGCGCGTACTGCATGAGATCGATCTCGCCCACGCCGAGGGCGCCGACGGCGGTCGCACCATCCGGGATGATGCGGATGTCGAGGGCGTCGACCTTCACGACCTTGCCGCCGGCCAGGAAGTCCGCCGGCTCTGGACGCGGCCGATAATCGGCGTTCTTGCGCAACAGCATGTGGTCGCCGGTGATGTGCGCAGCGCGGTCGTAGACGAAGGGACCCGACCCCATGACCTCCGAGAGCTGCGTCGTGGGCGGCGTCGCGGCGAGCCGGGCGGGCATGATGAAGGGCGTCGGGCTCGACGTGGTGCCGAGCGTATCGAGCACGAGGCCGTAGGGCTCCCGCAACGTCAGCACGAAGGTCCTGTCGTCCACGGATTCGAGCCCCGCCGCCACGTCCATGAGCCGGCCGCCGAGCGCGCTGCGGGCTGCCCAGCGCTTGAGCGAGGCGACGCAGTCGGCGGCCCGGACGGGGGTGCCATCATGGAAGCGCAGGCCGTCGCGCAAGGTGAAGCGCCAGGTCAGGCGATCGTCCGACACCGACCACGTGTCGACCATCTGCGGTTTGAACACGCCCTTCGCGTCCGGCGCGAACAGCGTGTCGTAGACCATGAAGCCGAAGGTCCGGGTGATATAGGCCGTGGTGAAATAGGGATCGAGGGTGACGATCTCGGCTTCGAGTACTGCCCGCACCGTCGTTTCCGCACCGGCCGGTGCCGGCGCCAGGAGCGCCCCCGCGGCTGCAATCAGCCCGGGAAGCCAGAACCGTCTCATGCGTATTCACCCTGTGTCCGAGCCGGCTGGGGCCGTTCCCGATCGCGTTGCACTCGGGACTGCTCAAAGCCCTTGATGCAACGCGCTCGCCGCCGAACCAGTATCCAGTTCGGCGGCGAGCGCTCCAAGCAAGCCGGATACCAGTATGCGTCATCCATCCGATCCGGTGGGCGCACCGTGCTGCCCTCGACAGCACGGCACGGCGTCATCACCCGCGCCCGGTGCGTTGCCGCATCTCCACCATCACAAGTGGCCTGTTCGATGCATTCGCCTGGAACGGTCCCAGTTCGCCGTGGGGATTGCCGGATCGCCCCGGGGGGCGCTCCGAGCCGCTTGAAAAGGTCCCGGATGAATCGACGCGATTTCGCCAAGCTCGTGCTCGCCGCAGGTGCGGCGGGGCCGATCCCCTTCGGCATCACGCGCGCCGCAGGCCAGACCCGCGGCGGCGTCCTCAACACCGTGATCCAGCCCGAGCCGCCGATCCTAGTCTCGGCGCTCAATCAGCAGGCCCCGACGCTCACGGTCTGCGGCAAGATCTACGAGAGCCTGCTCACCTACGATTTCGATCTGACGCCGAAGTCCGGCATGGCCCAGAGCTGGGAGCGCAGCCCGGATGGCCTGACCTACACGTTCAAGCTGTTTCCCGGGATCACCTTTCACGACGGGTCGCCGATGACCTCGGAGGACGTGGTGTTCTCGGTCACGAAGGCGCTGATGGAGGCTCATGCGAGGGCGCGCGGCACGTTCTCGCGTCTTGCGTCCGCTGAAGCGCCGGACCCGCTCACCGTGGTGTTCAGGCTGAAGGAGCCGTTCGCGCCGTTCCTGCACGCCTTCGACGCCACGACCGCGCCAATCATCCCCAAGGCGCTCTACGAGAACACCGATCTGCGGCAGAACCCGAACAACGCCCGGGCGATCGGCACCGGCCCGTTCAAGCTGAAGGAATGGGTCAAGGGATCCCACATCCACCTCGTGCGCCACGAGGGCTATTACCGCAAAGGTGAACCCTATCTCGACGAGATCTACTACCGCGTCATCCCGGACGCAGCCTCCCGGGCCGTCGCCCTGGAGAGCGGCACGATCCAGCTGACGCAGTGGAACGACGTCGAGGCCTTCGACGTGCCGCGCCTCAAGGCGCTCCCGAACCTCGACATGACCACGAAGGGCTACGAGTTCTATGCCCCCCATCTCTGGCTGGAGATGAACACGCGTATCGCGCCGATGAACGACCGGCGCTTCCGGCAGGCAGTGCTCTACGCCATCGACCGGGAGGCCCTGCGCAAGCGCGTCTTCTTCGGCCTCGGCAAGGTCGCCACCGGCCCGGTCTCCTCGAAGACGCGGTTCTACGAGCCGGACGTGAAGACCTACGAGTACGCCCCCGCGAAGGCGACGGCGCTCCTCGACGAGATGGGGCTGAAGTCCGGCGCGGACGGCAAGCGGGTGAGCCTGAAATACCTGGTGCCGCCCTACGGCGAGCTGTGGCAGCGGGTGGCCGAGTACGTGCGCCAGTCCCTCGGCAAGGTCGGGATCGACATCGTACTGGAAGGCATCGACGTCGGCGGCTGGGCGGCGCGATGCGGTAACTGGGAGTTCGAGATCTCAGCGCCCTGGACCTACCAGTACGGGGATCCCGCTCTCGGCGTCTCGCGCTCCTACATCTCCACGAACATCCGCAAGGGCATCCTGTTCTCTAACACCTCCGGATACAGCAACCCGGAAGTCGACCGGCTGTTCGAGGAGGCTGCCGTGGCGCCGGACGACGCCACCCGGCAGACGCTCTACAGCCGGGTCCAGAAGATCCTGGTCGAGGACGCGGCAGTTGCATGGCTCACCGAGCTCGACTTCCCGACCTTCACCGACAAGCGCATTAAGGATCTCGTCGTCACGGGCAGCGGCGTGAACGACACCTTCGCCCGGGCCTATCGCGCATGAGGACGATGGCCGCCCTGGCCGCCTGGATCGCGCGGACGCTGGCGGTGATCCTGGTCATCGCCAGCGTGAACTTCGCCCTCGTCCACGCGGCGCCCGGCGATCCGGCCCAGGTCATCGCCGGCCAGTCCGGCGCCTCGGACGAGACGCTCCTCCGACAGCTCCGGGCGGAATACGGCCTCGACAAGCCCTACCCCGTGCAGCTCGCGACGTATCTGGGCCGGGTCCTGCGGCTCGATCTCGGCTATTCCTACCGGCAGCAGCGCCCGGTGCTCGGCCTTGTGCTGGAGCGGCTGCCCGCGACCCTGCTGCTCACCGGCACGGCCTTCGCCCTGGCGCTTGGATCCGGGATCCTGCTCGGCACCCTCTCGGGGGTGCGGGCGGGCCGGTGGTCCGACACCCTGATCGGCCTGGTGGCGCTGGTGCTCTACGCCATGCCGGTCTTCTGGCTTGGCCTGATGCTGGTGCTGGTCTTCTCGGTCCAGCTCGAATGGCTGCCGGCCTTCGGCTACCGCAGCGTCGGCACGACGTTCTCGCCGCTGGGGCAGGTCGGCGACGTGCTGGCGCACCTGATCCTGCCGGTCCTGTCGCTCGCCGCGGTCTATCTGGCAGTCTACGCCCGCCTGATGCGGACCTCGATCGTCGAGGTCGCCGCCCAGGACTTCGTGAAGACCGCCCGGGCCAAGGGCCTCACCCGCGGCCGCGTGATCCGCGACCACATGATCCGCAACGCGATCCTGCCGGTAGTGACGGTGGCCGGCATGCAGGCCGGCGCACTGGTCGGCGGCTCGGTGGTGGTCGAGACGGTGTTCGCCTGGCCGGGGCTCGGCCGGCTGGTGTTCGAGGCCCTCAGCCAGCGCGACTATCCGGTCCTGCTCGGGATCTTCCTCGTGATGTCCGTGCTCGTGATCCTCATCAACATGCTGACCGACCTACTCTCGCGGCTCATCGATCCGCGGATCACCGCCTCCGCGAAGGCCACGTGATGGGGGTCGTCCGGGCGTTCCTGCGCAACCCCGGCGGGATGATCGGCCTCGTGCTCCTCGTTGCGGTGGTCGCGGTCGCGATCTTCGCGCCGCTCCTCATCCCGGTCGATCCCTGGGAAATGGTCGGCGCCCCATTCGAGCCGCCGCTGAGCCCGGATCTGCCCCTCGGCTCCGACACGATGGGCCGGGACATCGCCGCGGGCCTCGCTCACGGCGCCCGGGTCTCGCTGGCGATCGGCCTCGCCTCGACGCTCACGGCTCTGCTGGTCGGCGTGGTGATCGGTGCGACGGCCGGATGGTTCGGCGGCCTCGTTGACGGCGTACTGATGCGGATCGCCGAGCTGTTCCAGACGATCCCCGGCTTCATCCTGGCGGTGCTGCTGGTCGCGACCCTGGGGCCGTCGCTCGCCCACGAGATCCTGGCGATCGCGGCGATCAGCTGGCCGCCGCTGGCACGCCTGACCCGCGGCGAGTTCCTGCGGCTGAAGAACCGGGACTTCGTGCGGGCCGCCGCCTGCCAGGGCGAGCGCCCCGCGGCCCTGGTCCTGCGCCACATCCTGCCGAACGCCCTGGCGCCGATCATCGTCACCGGCTCGCTCACGGTCGCCACCGCGATCCTGATCGAGAGCGCGCTGAGCTTCCTCGGTCTGGGCGATCCGAACCTGATGTCCTGGGGATACATGGTCGGTGCCGCCCGCACGGTCATCCGGCAGGCCTGGTGGACGAGCGTCTTCCCCGGTGCTGCGATCCTGGTGACGGTGCTCGCCATCAACCTCGTCGGCGAGGCGCTCAACGACGCGCTTAACCCGCGGCTTGCCCGGCGGAGCGGCGCATGAGCCAGCCGGTCCTCACGATCACGGACCTCTCCATCAGCCTGCCGCGGGGCGCCGACCGGGCCCAGGCGGTGAGCGACGTCTCGATCACGGTAGGCGCCAACGAGATCGTCTGCCTCGTGGGCGAGTCGGGGTCGGGCAAGTCGATGATCGCCCATGCGATCCTGGGCCTGCTGCCGCCGGGGGTGACGGTGGCCGGCGGCGGCGTCACGCTGCGCGGGCGCGACATCGCCACCGCGTCCGAGGCGGAGATGCGCGCCATCCGCGGACGCGACGCCGCGATGATCTTTCAAGAGCCGCTCAGCGCGCTGAACCCGCTGAAGCGTATCGGCGAGCAGATTGCCGAGGCCATACGGGCCCATGCGCCGGAAACGCCGCGCGCCGCGGTCGGAGCGCGGGTCGGCGCGCTGATCCAGGATGTCGGCCTGCCGGACCCGGCGCGGATCCGGGCCAGCTTTCCGTTCGCGCTGTCGGGTGGCCAGCGCCAGCGGGTGATGATCGCCATCGCCATGGCCAACAATCCGGCGCTGCTGGTGGCCGACGAGCCGACCACCGCCCTCGACGTGACCACGCAGGCTCAAATCCTCACGCTGATCCGCCGCCTCCAGAGCGAGCGGCAGATGGGCGTCCTGCTGATTACGCACGATTTCGGCGTGGTCGCCGAGATGGCCGACCGCGTCGTGGTGATGCGCGACGGCCGGGTCGTCGAGCAGGGCAGCGCCGAAGCGCTCCTGACCGCGCCCCGCGACCCCTACACCCGGGCCCTGATCGCCGCGGTGCCGCATGGCAGCGGCCGCCCGGCGCGCAGGACGACGGCGGCATTGCCGCCGCTGCTCGAGATAGAGGCACTCTCCAAGACCTTCATCACGCGGCAAGGGTGGTTCCGTCAGGCCCGCCGCGTGGTCGCCGCGGACGGGATCTCCCTCACGCTTTCGGCCGGCGAGACGGTGGCGGTAGTGGGCGAGTCGGGATCGGGCAAGTCGACCCTCGGGCAGATGATCCTGCGTCTGGCCGAGCCGGATGCGGGCCGGGTCCGCTTCGAGGGGCAGGATCTCCTGGCCCTGCGGGGCGAGGCGCTCCGGGTCGCACGCCGCCGCATCCAGATCGTGTTCCAGGATCCGTTCGCGGCGCTGAACCCGCGCCAGAGGGTCGGCGAGGCGATCGCCCGCGGCCCGATGGCCTACGGCGTACCGAAGGCCGAGGCCGTCGCCGAGGCGCGGGCGCTGCTTGAGCGGGTCGGCCTGAAAGCCGGCGCCGCCGACCGCTTCCCGCACGAGTTCTCCGGCGGCCAGCGCCAGCGCATCTGCATCGCCCGGGCGCTGGCGCTCAAGCCGCGCGTCCTCGTGGCAGACGAGGCCGTCTCGGCGCTCGACGTCTCCGTCCAGGCCCGCGTGCTCGACTTGTTGGCGGAGCTCCGTGCCGAGTACAATCTCGCGATGCTGTTCATCACCCACGACCTGCGCATCGCCGCCCGGATCGCCGACCGGGTCGCGGTGATGCAGCGGGGCCGGATCGTTGAGACGGGACCGGCCGCTGGGATCTTCGCGGCGCCCGATCACCCATACACCCGCGGCCTCGTGGCCGCGATGCCCGGCCGTCGCCTGTTCGGCGGTCTCGACGCATCGGCGCCCGAGGCGCTGACCGCCTGAGTGCGTCCGCCGGTTCGGCGACGAAGGCCCGCGGCACCGGCACGGATGATGCAGCGGCCGTGTGTTTTTCGAGGCGCGTGCAACTTTCGGGGAGATCCATGGCTTCGGCGAGCGGACGGATTCTGACGGGCGCGGAGGTAAAGGCGCTGTCGCAGCGCTCGGACCTGCGCGGTGCGATGCGCCTTGGGGCGCATGTCCTGATGTTGGCCGGCTCCGGCTGGCTGGTCTGGCGCTCCGGATCGTGGACGCTGCTGCCCGCCATGATGCTGCTCGGCATCGTGCAATCGGCGCTGTTCGCGCCGATCCACGAGACCATCCACCTGACCGCGTTCCGCTCGCGCCGGGCCAACGCCGTCGTCGGCTGGCTAGTCGCTTGCCCGTCGCTCCTGAACTGGCACTTCTACACGGCCTTCCACCTCGCCCATCACCGCCACACGCAGGATCCCGAGCACGACCCCGAACTCGCGTTGCTGCCACCTTCAACCCTCGACGCCTATATCTGGCGCGTGATGGCGCTGCCCTACTGGCGCACCCGCCTCCAAGTTGCTGCGGCCGGCCTGCGCGGCGACCTATCGGCCTACCCCTTCATCACGGAGCGCACCGCGCCGCGCATCATCCGGTCGCTCAGACTGATGTGCGCCGTCCTGCTCGGCGTCTCAGTTCTCGGTATGGTGCTGATCGGCTGGTGGGCGCCCCTGGTGTTCTGGATCGGGCCGCAGCTCCTCGGGCAGCCGTTCCTGCGGCTCTACCTGCTCACCGAACACACGCTCTGCACTATGGACAACAACGGCCTGACCAACACCCGCACGACCTTGACCAACGGCCTGATGCGTCTGCTCATGTGGAACATGCCGTTCCACACCGAGCACCACCTCTATCCGTCGATCCCGTTCCACCGCCTTCCGGACGCCCACGCGGCGATGCGCGAGCGCCTCGTCGTGCTGCAGCGCGGCTACGCCAAGTGGCATGTCGGCTTCGTCCGGACGTTGCGCCCGTGACCGGATGGCCGACGGCTACCGGAACCTTCGAACTCGGGGACCTGCCACTTCAGTCGGGCGCCGTGCTGCCGGGCGCGCATCTGCGCTGGAAGACGCACGGGACGCTCTCGCCTGGGCGCGACAACGTCGTGCTCTATCCGACGAGCTACGCGGCCCAGCATCCCGACCTCGAATGGTTGATCGGCCCGGACGGCGTGCTCGATCCGGAGCGGTGGTTCATCGTCATCCCGGACATGTTCGGCAACGGGCTGTCATCGAGCCCATCGAACACGCCGGACTGGCCCGGCCTCGTCACCGCATGGGACAATGTCCACGCCCAGCGCCGCCTCATCGCCGAGACCTGGGGGATCGCGCATCTGCACGCCGTCTACGGCTGGTCCATGGGCGCTCAGCAGGCCTACCATTGGGCGGCCCTGTTCCCCGAGCAGGTCGCCCGGGCGGTGATCACCTGCGGCAGCGCCCGCACCGCCACCCACAACCGCGTGTTCCTGAAGGGGCTCATGGCGGTGCTGGAGGCCGCGCCCGAGTATCGTGGCGCGGGCCGCTTCTCGGCCGAGCCCGCCGCGTCGCTGCGGGCCTTCGGGCGCATCTACGCCGGCTGGGCGCTCAGCCAGGACTTCTACCGGGCAGACCTGCACCGGACGACGCTCGGCGCGCCGGACCTCGACACCTTCCTGCGCACCGACTGGGAGGAACGCTTCGCCCGGCGCCCGGCGGCCGACCTCTACGCACAGCTCTGCACCTGGGACGCGGGCGACATCAGCCGCAACCCGGGCTTCGACGGCGACCTGGCGCGGGCGCTCGGCGCGATCACGGCCCGGCTGCTGCTGATGCCCGGGGAGACCGACCTCTACTTCCGCGTCGCCGACAACGCGGCCGAGCTGCCCCACCTCCGCGATGCCATCCTGCGGCCGATCCCCAGCATTTGGGGCCACCGTGCGGGCAATCCCTCCACCCACCCGGCCGATGCGGCTTTTCTCCGCGACACGGTACGGGCGTTCCTCGGATCATCCGAAGACATGTGAGTGCCGGACCTTCGCATACTTGCGAAGCGGCAGGTACACATGTCCGTCCCGGGCCGAGCACCTTCGTTTACGTGATCCAACCCACGACGTTTGCAGCAGCGTTCGCTTTTGAGATGTTGCGAGGATTGGATAAACGGCGACATTGGGCGCGAAGCTGTCCTACGCCCCAATTGATTAAATGTTCGGTTTCCCGACTTTGCTTCCCGAAAGCGGACGGGCCCAAAACTACCCAAACCAGCTATAGGCCGCTCCTCTCGTCAGCCTGGGAGCGGACTTTCCCAACTCGCGCACTGGGTCGCACACGCCTGCGGACTATCTCGGTGCGCCTCGATCCGTAGCGTGCCCTAATGCGAATCGCTTAGCGAAACAGCCGTCGCGCTGAATGTCTGCTATGGAGAAGCGGCCTGAGCTGCCTGAATGACTGAGATGGGCGCAAAGCGGAACGTCCGGTTTTGCGCAACGGATCAAGCTTCGCCAGGTATGGGGGAACGAACCTTCGAATACTGGTGAGACGCAACCGCATGCGCCCTGCCCCGAATCGCCGACCCACCGCGGATCGTAGCGGTAATTATCTAAAGTCTAAATCGCACAGCGCAGCACCCCTATCACGTAGCCCCACGCGCGATCATGATGGGACAAGCGGTCAGCTGGTGTTCGACGTAGAGACGCTATCGCCCAGGGGATGGAGCCAGCTCTTGCGGTTCAACCACGTAGCCAATCGCGTCAATCCGGGCCACTTCGAGATCGTCGTGGACATGTTCGTCCAGCAGCTCGGTTTCGTGGAGCTGCGGCGCACCGAACGCGCCGTTTGGTTGCGGCAGACCGGGGCCAACGTGGATCTCCAGCTCAGCCGCAGCGACACCGGGCACCGAGATGCTGACCGGGATCGTTCGCAGGTCTCGTTTCTTAGTGATACTCCTGAAGCTGATCTGCGGCGCTTGGCGTCTTGGTTCACCGCACGAGGACTGACCGCCCACATCGGGGCCTACTCCGACAGGGAGTTCTACCTAGACGTGCCGGTAGCGTTCGTGGACTTCGTCGTCGAAGCGATGCTGCCCGAGCTCGCCGCATACGACATCGTGCTCTGATGACCTCCATGGCGGTACCTATAGCCGTGGTGACCGCTCGCGAACGGCGAGAGTGGTGGTGAAACGAACCCTGTGGCGGTCGAGCTTGGACCTCGTCTTCCCCCCTCTGCTGGAGGGATAGCCAGCGCCGTCTATGAGACCTCAGTGGGGGCCGTAGAACCCATCGAGCCAAGATCACTGCGGACCGGAGGCTTCATGCAAACTGACTGTCCGAGGAAGGGAAGCGCATACGCCCAGGTGCCCCGCCGGCCCCGCACCTCGCTGGATGAGGAACTGACAGGACTGACTGTGCGCCGCGATCGTCTGAAGCAGCCGCTCGATCGCCGCAGTGGCCAGCGCCTGATAATCCGGCGAGTATGCCGCGTAAATTTCGGTGATGGCGAACCCACGTACTCGGTGGCCAAGCTGCCCGGACAGCTCCTCAAACGGTACACGTTCCTTCCGCATCCAACGCGCCACCGTGTGCCTCGGGCTATAGAGGTTCACTCGACCATCGAGTCCGGCTCGCCGCCGGCTTTCGCCTAGCGCGGTGTAATACCGGTCGACTGGCTTCCCCCGGAAGCTGACCACGAAATCCGATTCACGCGGCAGCTGACGCAGATATGCGATTAGAAGCGGCGGCATTTTCACGACTGGGCGACGCTTTGACGTCTGCTCGCGCTCTTCGGGATTAAGGTGCAACAGGCCGTCGTCGAAATCGACCTGTGTCCACTGCAGCTGCTTGACGGCCTCCGGTCGACTCCCGGTGGCAAGGCAGATGAGCAGCAGGGCGTGGAAATGTGGAGCAGACTCATCGAGCCAAGCGGCGCATTCCTCAGCAGATAGCGGCCGCCCCTTCGGCTGTACCTTCGTCACCTTGACGCTCGGCACGTGGACTTGGCGTGTAAGCTCCCCGCGGCGCCACGATCGGCTAAGCGCCGCTTTGCCCGCCGTCAGCACGTTGTTGATCGAGGATGCCTTGAGATCGCGTTGCCGAAGGTCGTCGATGAATCGCTCAATCCGCGCGGGGCGGGTCGCACCCCAGACACTCTCCGCCTCACCAAAGAACCGAACCCAATGATTGATTGCGTACGTGATCCACTTGCGGGAGGGCAGGTGCTGGCCATGCTGAAGATAATAGGCCAGCACAATATCTGCGATTGGCACCCGGGTTACGTCCTGAACGTCGGGCGTGTCTCCGGCGAGATAGTGTGCCTTAAGCTCCCGAATGGCAGCATCAAGGTTATCGGTGCCGGTCGACTTGCGCCGCAGCTGCCGGCCTTCCATCCAGCAAATGCACCAAGCAGGGCTATTCGGACGTTTGTCGAGCCAGAACTTGCCCGCTGCGTGCTCACGCTTGGTGTACCGGCCCATCGGACGCTCCCGTCATAGTCACCTGGTCCTGCCCTCCCCCATTTCAGCTCTGAGGAGCAGACCCATCATCTGGATTTGGAGGAATGATGTCGGGATCGCCGCTGCCCCAGAGCAGGACGGACCGCTCGCCAAACGCGAGGAAGTCGCAGAGCATCATCCCGAGGTAAGCGACGGAGCAGTCGCCGAGAGGCACATGGGGGATGTTCCCGGCGCGCCGCTTACGCTTGAGGGTCGAGACGTTGGCAGATCCGTCTGGCCGCTCATCAGGCCGGATCAGAAGGCGTGCGGCATCCCGCTCGGAGTACTGAAGGTAGAGCCGGATGCCGTGCGCTTCGGCGATATCGCGCCGAAGCTGGCGCAGCTCCTCTTTGTCGATCCGGGTTGGGTCTATGGGCATGCTGATTCTCGAAGCTGATGCGATGCCCAGGCGCACTGAGGCGGAGAATGGCCCCTACCGCTCCGGGTGGAGCGAGGCGCAGGTCATCGCGAAAGGGGTCGAATTTCTGCCCGCTCGTCAGCCGGCCTCCCTGGGCGCGGAGGGAGGGTCGAATTAGACAGTTAGCCGTGGATCACAGCCCTGTCAGGACACGTCGCCGGAACTAACGTCTTGTTTTTATTAGGCTATGGTTGAGCCTGGTCCCTGCCCACTCATCGACGATAGGGAGAGCAGTATCGTTTAAATCCCATCTTCCTCACCTCCAACTGATCGCGTCCAATTGGCGTCTGGGGCATCGAGAGCCTCATCAGCACCTGACCCCATCGACCTGCTCGCTTTCGGAGGAAGAGTGGCATGAGCGCCCTCTCCTGCTTCCTCAAACAGGGCGCTGATGTCGGTCTGACCCTTTGGATCACGGGGCAGCTCCACACCAAGCTCAGCCAGGGCCTCCTCCAGCTCTTCCTCGGTCATCTTCGGGGTCTGCTCGCGCTTCGGCTTTGGACCGCGCTTTTCGCGGTCGACCCCGGGCCAATCGATCTCGATCTTGAGGCTGTCGTGACCGATGCTGTGCTGGAGCCACACAGCGAGAGCGAGCGCCTGTTCGGGATAGTGGCGAGCATCACTCTCCGCCAACTCTTCGTCCCGTTTCGGTGCCGTGTTCTCGTAGTTGAATGCTACTGGCCCTTTAAACGCGTAAAAGCTGATGTGACGTAGGCTGTCATCGACGGGCTTACCCTCGTACAGGCTCTTGATCATCACCTGATACGGAAGTAGCCATTGTCCCTTAAATCTTCGGGTACCCATAGGTTTGCCGTTGAACCACCGCTCGACATCATCCCGGGGCGTTCCGTTGAGATCGATCACGACGTGCATGTGCAAGAGCACGGCGTACTGGATGCCAGTGAACTTATCCTCGGGTAAATCTTCGTTTGCGGCGATCCTTCTGCGGGCTTCGTCGAGAAGGGTGTTCCTAAATTCCCGCTTGTGCCGTCGGATGTAGCTCTCCGCTGATATTGGCTCGTCTGTCTTGCGATACTTTGTCGGCTTGCGTTCCTGCGTCGCCAGAATGCGCAGCGTCTTTGCCTTAACATCGTGCTGATGCTTACCGCCGATCGCGTGGCGCAGGTCGATGAGTTCAAGCTCGAACACGCCGATCAGCGAGACCCCAGGGAGGCTCTTCGATAGGCGATAGAGCTTGTTGCGCTCGCGCCGGATCACCTTCGCAATGGAGCTCTTGTACTTCAGCCGTTCAGGATAATTCGTCTTTGTGATCCCGCGAAACTCCCGATCGATGAACTGGAAGTCGTCTGAAAGCGCGAGGATGTCCCTCCGGCTGAGCTTCTGCGCCTTGCGCAGCTGGTACATGTACGCCTCGGTCCGCTCCTCGTCGCTCCACGATATCAGCTTGGTTGACTCGAGGTCCGGGCGTTTGCGCCGGGACTTGAATCGGTCATGCGCCACGATGATGAGATCGTTCAATGCAATGAGCCGGCGAGCGTCGGCGACGGCGTTCTTCGGGTCGTAGATCGTCCTGTCCCGGTTCCCTACCGCGATCCAATCCAGGACGAGTTCCAAGCTCAGGCCGCGCTTAGCCAGCAGGACTGACATCGCGCTACGGCGGTCAAGCTGGTATTTGCGTAGGAAGTTGACCAGCGCGATGTGATCGCGACTTGCGATGTCTGCGGCGAAATCCGAGCCGTAATCGCGGTCGATGTTTGGCGTGGGAATGACGATGTCGCAGAGGATTGTCCCGTAAAGCAGATTACTCCGCGCTCGTTCGAGGTCGTCGCCGTATCGTTGCCGTAGCTGGGCCTGCGTATCGTCCAGCAGGCGTGCCCCGAATCGCTTTCGGCAATGTGGGCACCAGTACGATCCGCAAGCGAACGCACCGTACTGCCCGCACCGCAGGATCGTATGGGCGAGCACCTGCAATGTCGCCAGGTAGTAGTCGTCAACGAGCGCAACGCTTGCCAGAAAATCATCGCGGGCGGAGGCGATCCTGTATGAGTCGGGTCCGGCCACGTTGATGGTGGCGACGTAGCGGAGGCGCTGCTGCTCCGCGAACGCTCTGGCGGTACGATAGGCCGGGTCGTTCTCGACCCACTTGAGCAAAGCAGCGGCAACGCGCGTCGGGATCGCCGGACCACGCCTCCGGCGTTCTGCCTCCTCCGGGGTACCGATCTCGCTGGATTGGGCTAGATCTTCGTTAGACTTCGCAATTCCGCTCGTAACAACGATCGGTGGGATAAAAACCTCGTGACGTCGCACATTCCCAGCAATAGGGTGCAATTCAGGAAAGATCTCGTGGAACGCGGCGATGAAATCGTCGGCGTTTACGTAACACTCGCTGAACCAAGGCTCATCGTCATCCTTAGCCCCTAATGTCGCCGGAGTGTCTTCAAACTGATCAATTTTTGCCTGTGTCGCAGCAACGTCCGCCTCAACGGCGGCGAGCTGAGCGGCGTGGGACCCGGTTTCAAGGTTTGAAGCCGCAAGTTGCCGGGCGTGATGGGCCGGCGTAGAGCGCTCGCCTGACGGGGCGACCGAGGTGACAACTTGGTGCTCTTCGGCGGCGTCAACCTCTTTGGGCGTCAGGTCGAACGCCGCCCGAAAAAAGACATCTGCGTAGTCGGCGGCTTGGAGGCCACTCTCGGAATCGACGGATGCGACCGCGGTTGCTCGCTCGGCTGGAAGTGATCCAGCGGAGGAGTCCTCAGTTGATCGCTCGACGGCCTCCGCATCGCTCTCCGGCTGAGGATAAGCGACGGTGATCACACCGAGCTCGAAGCTGCATGGCCGATCCGTATCGGGATGCTGGTGCTGGACGGGAGGCTTGAGAATATCCTCAGCTACCGAGGCCTCTGCCGGCCGCGGAGGTCCAGACAACTCATGCATGACCGCATGCCACGTGATCTTGCGATTACTGGACGATTTACTCATAGCGATTATTAGATAATGTAGATTGAAGATCGGGATGTCGACGATGGATCATCCAGCAGGATGGTTGCCTATCAATCTATCGAGCAAATACTTCGGGAGTTTATTGATAGGTTTTGCAAATTCATTGTGTATTGCAAACATCTTGCTGATCTGATATGCCCCTCGCCGAGCTCTACGAGTGTCGGCCAGTGGTTTCGTCCAATAGTAGAGCGCATTGGAACTTAGGCTACCGAACTGATCGTCAGGCATTAATCTGTATGTTCGTAGAGTTTGCATCGGAAATGAATATAGATTTGCGAACAATAACGTCAGATCTGTTTTGTGTAATAGCTCGTTCTTGAGTATGACGCACATCAGGATATTTTTTCTATCAGCTCGAACACGCTCTACGAGATCGTATTCCGAGGTGACTTTGTGGGTCTTGAAGCCCAAGATCCGGGTCGCCTCAGCGTAATTCTCAGCGTCCGCCGGATCGCCATAGACGATGACGCTCGTCGCGGGACCTCTATAATGGCTCCTCATCATCATGCAGTGCCTCAAGTAAGGCACTGGAAATAGGAGCCGATTGGTTTCGCTGAATACATATTGCGGCTCGAACTCTTTACTTGACCATTGTGTAGGCATGACTTCGCCCTGTGAGATGAGATGTGTGGCGGGGGGCTCAGAACTCAGTGCAACGGTGCGCAAGAGTTGATCGGGAGCTGTGTATTCGAGGGGTGAAATAGCTGCGCGGTTGCGAGTGAGACGCGCGCAGCAGCGCGGGATCCGGATACGGGCGCGGCGGAATGAATATAAACCTCATGCCGCGCATCGTTTCTAATTATGGTGTTTTCTCGTTTGTATATTTGCAATACATAAAATGGGTCGATCCATTCGCAGGCTTCCGCCAAGACGATCGCGACATCCCTCGGGATTTCCTCGACGAGGAGCAGTACTAAGATGATATGTTGCAGCGAGGTCAGTTTGTCGAGCAAAGTTGCGCAGACTGTACTGATGTGACATTCCATGCCGAAGTCGCTCGCGGTGGCGACGTAACTTGGCAAATCTCGTTTGGGTCCGAAGACCAGCAGCGAGTTTCGTATCTGAGGATGTCTGCTGATCAGATGTCCGATCACCCTGGAGACGATCAGATTGGGCTCTGCCGGTGAACGTCGATGCATGTCGTTCTTCCCTGTATCAGCCTCAAAATCATAGTTATTAATTCGAGCGAAACCTGAGGTATTGCGCGAATCCGACTGCGTGGATTGGCAGATGAGAGTGCACGTTAGCCTATTTTCCGCTTTGCTAGCGCAATACCCTACTGATCTGCCGCTTCTGGTGAGCTCTCCGTGGCCTTCCAGCTCTCGCCTGCGCGCCGCAATGCCCCTCGTGTCGCTTCAAGCACCCGTTGTGCTGCAGGAGTTTCAGCTTGGATCAGGTGCGAGTAATCTGTGACGATCCCTATACGCCTCGTGTCCTCTTCGAAGGTGATATAAGAATGTAATCTTATGACGTAAAGTGGGTTCAACCGTTCGCAAGCGAACTCGATGGCGCGCTGGACAGTTTGCGATAGACGATCTCGCAGGATGACCGCCGCCAACATAGTTGTCGTCGTACCGAGTTCGTTGAGAAACTCCTCGCGTTTCGTGAACAGACGTGTCGGGAAGCCTGCATCACGTGCAAGGGCATCATAATCATCGACGTCTCTGGGTGCACCCCAGATGCAAATAGAGCCAGCGTCTTCAGAGTGGTCGTCGCGAATGATCGCGGCGAATTTGCTGAACAACTTATCTTCTTTGATCATTTGACGAGCCTTTGACGAATTAAAATTGAATTTTTGGCACAGTTTGTGCTGGTTGAGCTTGTCAAAGCCACGATCGCCGCACGCACAGGGACCTCGGGGCTGAACGAAAGCCCTGCATTCGTCGGCCGTCAGCGCGCCGCATACGGTCCTTGCAGCCGCTTACGGCCGGCGGAGCACCGCCCGAGGAATGATGTCTGTGCAGCTGGATGCAATAGGTTCTGCGATTTTGGCGCGTGTCTTATTTCGCCGTAGCCATCGATGGGCTGTGTTTATTCGATTTGGAGATCTTTAGCAAGATAAAATGGTATGGTGGTCGTTATTGTACACTATCTGTATTTGTGTACATGAGTGCGGCACAAGATCTCGACTGGCCAGACTGACTTAATCCTATGGAGCCGCTGCGGATTCGTGGGTGGCGTGTCGCGTTCGTAGACCAGCTCAGGATGGTCAAGTAGGGTATTGACGGACGACCTAGTTGTTCACTATGTTCGCATGTCGACTCCTGGAGCGGCGCGGGCGATGCCAAAGGAACAGGGCGGGGACGGCTCACCAGAGGACGCGCGCCTCGATCGCGTCCTCGCTGCGTCGAAAATGAGCGACAGAGCGAGGGAGCGAACTCGCACCTACATCGAGGGCCTGTGCGGGGGCAGCGGCCGGAAGACGGTCCGCTCCATCGCGGCATCCTCCCGGCCGGAGAGCCGCGTGCAGCTGCAACGGTTCCTCACCGGCGATGCGTGTGCCGACGGTCCGCTCGGGGATCAGCTCGCGCTGGAGGCTGACGGACTCGTCGGCGGCGACCGCGCTTGCCTCGTAGTGGAGGATGTCGTGCTGCCGAAAAAAGGAACGACGTCGGTCGGGGTGGCGCGGCGGGTCGACGGCGCGACGGGCAAGCGGGCCAACTTCCAGGCCCTAATCTCACTGTCGCTCGCCAGAGAGGGACAGATCGTCCCGGTCGCTATCCGGCTGGTCCTCCCCCGTGAGTGGATCGACGATCCGGCCAAGCGCTTGGCGGCGGGGATACCTGAGGCTCCGAGCGACGCCGACGATCAGGCTGCCTATGAGGGTGATCAGATAGTCTTGCAGGAGATCGAGCGACTGAGTGGTCTCAAGGTCCGGTTCGGCGTCGTCGTCGCTCCATCGCACTACGGCACCGTTCGTTTCCGGGAAACGCTTGCGGCGCAGCGAGTCAGATGGGTGCTCCCGATCTCGCAGCACGACGAGTTCTACCAGAGGGACTACACATTCTCCGATCAGGGTAGATCGCGCGGGGTGGTGAAGTTCCACGCTGCACGAAAGACTGCTCTCGACATCATTCAGTGCAAAAAGGGCCAGCATATGATGCGATGTCGCTGGTCAGACAAGTACGAACCTGTGATGGCTAAGATCGAAGACGTATCGCGAAGCGTGATGCTGCGCGAAGCGAACGAAATCGCGATCGCGCAGGACAGGGTTTGGATTTGGATGCAGGTCAACGGCAGGGGGCAATCGGATTGGTGGATGTCGAACCTTCCGCCGAACACAGTCCCGGCCCGCTTGGCCGATGCAGTCAGGAATCGGTGGCTTTGTCGCGACGAGATCGAACGGGTCAAGGGCAAGTTCGGTCTAACCGCTTACCAGGGTCGATCTTGGGTCGGTTTGCACCGGCATGCCTTGATGGTGTGTCTCACGGTACTCTGGACTTTCAAACGTTGACGGGGGCTATACGGCTCCGGCGATGAACCTCCTGCCTTCGGTCCACGGATTGGCCCGGATGTGCGAAGGGGCCGATCATGGGGCAATCATCAGCGGGCAGTGGGGATACCGCCATCCTGCCCATCAGGACTTTGCATGGGCCCTTTTACGTTTCGGCTTGGAAAGCAGTGTCTCGGGTTCAGCCCCTTCCGTAGTGACCTCCGCCGTAGGTTCCGCCGAGATTGGCTCGACTGCCGTTGATGCCTCGTCCTCGGCCACAGTCGTCTCCGTGTGCGGGGCCTCCTGACACTCAGGCGTCTCGGCGGCATCCGGGACCAGCGTGGGAGGAGCGCCCGCCAGCTCCTCGAGCTCGGCCTCCTCCCCTGCCATGAGCCGGTCGAACGTCCCCGCCTCGTCGATCGACCCGGCGATGATTGCCGCCGACACTGACCGCAGACCCTCGCAGAACACCATGATCCGCTTGGCCCGCTCGGCGATGGCCTCGGCCGCCACGATGATCTCCTCACCGTTGCCCTCGCCGACCATCTCGATCAGCGCACGGATCCCGTCGATCTCCATTCCAAGCCCGCGACCGAAGCGGACGAAGCGTAGGCGGGCAACGTCCACGGATCCGTAGCGCCGTTGTCCTGTTCCCGTCCGTACTGGCTCAGGCAGCAGTCCCTGCCGCTCATAGTACCGGATCGTGGGAATCTTCACCGCTGCCCGTTCCGATAGCTCCTTGATCGTGATGCTCATTTCTGTCCTCCGCGTTCTGTGACGCGGCGGACCCTCCCCCATCCTACTAAGAGCTCAACAAGCCGATCTCGTAAAACCGTCTCCGGAAAACAGCGCACATCTCAAGCTTGGCATTGTCCAAACGAGCATCATCGTGCAAACCCTCGATTTTTCGGACATGCGCCAGGGCGTGATCGCGATTTCAACGCCAGCGATAGCGCTGGTATGCCCCGCGGCAAGCGAATGCCCAAAGATTGTACTCTTCGAACATGCCGAGAGCCGGATCATAGGTCGGGCTCTGCTCGTCCTCGATCTTAGTTGCGTATCCTGGATCGTCACCGCCCAAGCGGATGACTTCGGATTGCCCACGGCGGCAGTCGACGAGTTCAGAGCGGACTGTGACTTCGTTCGGCTGCGCAGCCGTGGTCGACTTGCTTATGACCGTCTGCGTGACGACCTTCCACCGCCCGGCACCGGCTGTGGCCTTCTCAATCGCAGTGGAGGTTGCAACAAACTGTGGACCCGAGGGTGCACTAGAAACGCTGTAGGGCTTCAGAGGCTCGGCGTCCTCGCGCAGGAACCGGGCGAATGCCCAGCCCACGAGGCTGCCGATCCGGACCTTGCACCAAGACTGATTGCCTGCTGGCCCGGGGTCTGCCGGCGCTTGCCCGGTCTTTCCGTCCACGCAGCCGAGGTTCTGCAGCCCACGGGTCTGCGGCGGAAGCCCGGTGATCTTCCGTGCGCTGGCGTTCGGCTGGGCGCGCAGAGCCAGCGTGTCAATAGGCCTTACGTCTCGGACGGCGAACCGGTCTGGACCATCCGAGGTGGCGAATGCTGGACCTGCGATGAAAGCGGAAGCCATTACAAGCGGTGGGATGAGCATCTCTGCCCGCCTATGCTGGGATCCTTGCACGCTGTCCTCCAACTCCTGCGACCGGTTCCGACACCCTTTCTACCTGCGAGGAAGTAGCCGCCTCGTGCTTCCCTCAATCTGCTCAGGCGCTGCCGGCATCATCCCAGCGGGCATGGCGTTGACGGTGACATTGAAAACTGGGGCGACCGTGTTTGCCGGAGCGGAATGCCTGGAGCTGCCACCGCCCTCGCTGTTGGCCACGCGAACCATGTCGCCGAGCCTAAAAAGGTCAATTAGCTGCCCGACCCCGCACAAGCCGAGCGTGAAGAACCACAGCAGCCCCGTCCAAAACCGGCCGACGTAGATCCGGTGCAGGCCGCACAGCAGGAACAACCCGCAGCCCCACAGGATGAATGCCACGAACCCACTCTTCCGTCCCATCGCGCTTCTCCCCGTCCAAACCGCGCTGACCCGCTTCTGAGGGGCTGTGCAGCTGCAAGCTTGGCCGCTCTCAGACAAACCAGCGTTTTTCGGAGACGGGTGTCCGCCAGGAATTTGTCGAGGGCAACGCGGCCTCCGTTGGCTCTCGAAACTGTCTCCCAGAAAAGGGGCCGCGGGTGAGACACGGAGTGAGACGTGCTGATCGGCTACGCACGAGTGTCGACGCAGGATCAGAACCCTGAGCTTCAGGTCGATGCGCTGGAGCGCGCTGGATGTAATCGGCTGTACGTCGAGAAGGCGTCGGGGGCTCAGCGAGACCGGCCGGAGCTGAAGGCAGCGCTGGCTTCAGTGTCCACGGGCGATACAATCGTCGTGTGGAAGCTCGACCGCGTGGCGCGCTCACTCAGCCAACTGATCGCTACGTTCGACGATCTAGAGCTACGTGGGATCGGCCTTCGCTCGCTGACCGAGGCGATCGACACGACGACCTCCGGAGGCAAACTCGTATTCCACATCTTCGGAGCGCTGGCAGAATTCGAGCGGTCGATTATCCGTGAGCGGACGATGGCTGGGCTTTTGGCGGCGCGAGCACGTGGAAGGCTCGGTGGGCGTCCGAAGTTGCTGAGCGCTGCCGATCTCGACGTAGCGAGGGTGCTGTTGCGGGACGGTACGTTGACGGTCAGTGCAGTCGCTGAGCGGCTCGGGGTGACGGCTTCAACCCTGTATCGCTACCTTCCGGCGGCTCGCTCGGCCCACCTAGAGATTGTGGTCGAGCCGGTACCGACACCCTGACGGCACGCGCGAGATAGCTCGAATTGGACAGTTGGGTCACTGTGCCCGTACCCGTGAACAAGCACCAAATGGGCTAACTCATTGTTTGAACTGCGATTTGATCGACGCGGGCTGATGCCGAATGATCGAGGAGAGAAGTAGCAGTATCGTTATTAAGCCGATTTTCTCGCACTCATTCTCGCCATGCTCGTATCGCTGCCAACGGGAGTAGATCATCGCGAGGATCGGTCATCGATGGCGTCATAGGCAGAGCTCGTTATAGTCGGGTTATAGCATTAAGCGTGACCAGCCCATTCTGGATCGAGCGCAATGGGGTAATGGCAACCGGATAGTCAGATTGGACTGTGGACGCTGGTTCGCGCCCCTGAGCAGACGTTCTGCATTGCGCCCATATCGGCCGTTCAGCTGCCCCAGGCGAAAGCTCTGGAGCGGACGTTAATACGAGCTAGCTAGGTAGCGGTTCGGGATCGCGCCACAACCGCACTTTCGTCTTCCCGATCAGGTCGGCTTCCACACTCAGTGTTTCAGTGCGTCACTCGGGTTCTTGACGCGGAACTGCAGCGCTTCGCTCATCGGCAGGTCTAGGTTTTGTCCGGCTGGCGGGATCGGCGTGAGGAACCACCGCTCGTACAACTTGGCGAACGTACCGGAGGCCATCTGAGCTTTCACGGCTCCATCGACGAGTGCCTTGAACTCAGGATCGTCGCGCGGGAGTATGAGCCCGTAGTAGTAGTCGACGCCTGATGATGCCGGCAGGAACGCCAACGCTGCCGGATCCAAAGCCGTTGCCCGCGCCCCGGCGAGCAGGACATCGTCCTCGTACCACGCCGCCGCTCGGCCGGTGCGCAGCATCAGCAGCGACTCGGCGTGGTCGCGCGCCTGCAGGATCGTCAGATCGAGACCGTCCGCGGCGTTCAGCTTCTGCGCCAGAAGCATGTTGAGCGAGCCCTGCGTGATCACCACGGTGCGGCCCCGCAAGCCGTTCACATTTGCGATCCCGGACGCCCGCAGGGTGAGCCAGCGCGGCTGGCTGACGAAGGTCGCGACGGAGAAGGCGACCTGCTTCTGCCGCTCGACGGTGTTGGTCGTGCTGCCGCACTCGATGTCCACCGTGCCGTTCTGGAGAAGCGGGATCCGGTTCGAGGCGTTCACCGCGACGAAGGTGGTCTTTAACTCCGTTAGCTTGAGCTCTGTTCGGATCCGCTGCGCCACCGCCGCGCAGAGATCGAGCGACATGCCAACGGGCTTCTGATCCGGACCGAGATACGAGAACGGAATCGACGCCTCTCGATAGCCCAATGTTAGCGTGCCCGAAGACCGGATCTTCTCGAGCGTCGGGCTTGCGGCGAGCGCTCCTCCGAGGCCGGAGACGATCGCTAGGGCTGACAGGGCCGGACGGAGAGCACACGCGAGCTTGGGCGTCATGACGGTGTCTCCAATAGAGAGGACATTGAATCTGAAGGCGCTTGCCTTCAGACGTTGCCACCGGCTGCAGTCTCCTCGAGGCTTTCGCGCAGCGCCGCCTCGAGGATCTCGACGGCCCGATCGATCTCATCGGTGGAGACTGTGAGCGGGGGGGCGATCCGCCAGACCGAGCCTCGCTCAGGCCGGCGACGGATGTTCATGCTCAAGCCTTTCTCGAAGCACTTGCGCGTGGTCAGTGCGCCGAGTGCATGCGCCGGGCTGCGTGAGACGCGGTCCGTCACCAGTTCGACCCCGATGAGCAGGCCGAGCCCGCGCACGTCGCCAATCACCTCGTAGCGCTGTTGCAGGTCTTCGAACCGACCGCGCAAATAGGCGCCCATCTCGTTGGCCCGGACGACGAGCTTTTCCTGCTCGATCACCTTCAGAACCGCGAGGCCGACCTCGGCGGTGAGCGGGTCGGAGACGTGGCTGGTGTAGTAAGTGAAGTGCTTCTCGTGGATGTCCGCCTCGATCGTGGCGGTGGTTGCGACGGCCGCGAGCGGCAGACCTCCGCCCAGCGTCTTCGACATCGTCATGATGTCCGGCACGACGTCGAAGTGCTCGGCGCCGGTGCGTGTGCCGATCCGGCCGAAGGCGGTCTGCGCCTCGTCGAAGATCAGCAACATGCCGCGGGCATCGGCAGCCTCCCGCAGGGCGACCAGGAACGAACGCGGCGGCACCAGTACGCCGCCCGCGCTGATCACCGGCTCGACGATGATGGCGGCGCCTTTGCCCGCCGACTGCATGTCGTAGAGCTTCAGCGCGAGATCGAGGTTGGCGAGCGCCGCCGCCTCCTCATCCATTCCCGGAAAGTAGGGGCGGTAAGCGTTGGGCTCGGGGATGACGAACACGCCGGGTGCGGGCACGCCGTAGCCCTTGCGGTCGCTGGCCATCGAGACGGAACTCGCCCCGCCTGTGATGCCGTGCCACGAACCGCCGAGGGCCAGGACCTCGTAACCGCCGGTGTACATCTTAGCCATGCGCAGGGCGACCTCGGTCGCCTCGGAGCCGGTGTTGACGAAGATCGTCTTCGTGAGGTCGCCGGGCAGCCAGTCGCGAGCGAGAACCCGGGCGAGCTCGGCCACCACTTCCGGGATCATCCCGCTGAAGAAGTGGAACGCCTTTTCCCCGGCCCGATGAACCGCCTCGACGATGGCGGGATGGTTGTGACCGATCGTGGCGCACATCTGGCCGGAGGTGAAATCCAGGTACTCCCGTCCCTGGCTGTCGGTGACGACGGTGCCTCTGGCTTTCGTGAAGAGATTCGGGAAGGTGTCGCCGCCGTAGCGGACCAGATGGTCCTTCGCAGCCGCCTCAAGGGATCCGCTCATCGTCCGCTCCATCGGCAGTGTGCCGGGATCGGGCCAGCTCCGAAGCGGCGCTCGTTGCGGCCTCGGTTCCGGCACCGGCGTTGCGTGGTGTCGGAAGCATGGTTAGGTCCGAGGTGCCGATGCGCGCCAACGCAAAAAACTCACCGGCCGCTGAGGCTGGCTCACCGGCAGATCCGGGGCGACGCAGGACGCCGCCGCTGCGGGCGCTCGCGGCGTTCGAGGCCGCCGCCCGTAACGGCAGTTTCGTGAAGGGCGCCGGGGAGCTGGGCGTCACGCCTTCGGCGATCAGCCATCAGGTTCAGCAACTGGAGGATTTTCTCGGCCTGCCGCTGTTCAGGCGGCGGGCGGGCCGTGCCTTCCTGACGGAGGCAGGCAGGACCTACGCCGCCGAGATCGAACACGCCTTCGGCGTCATCGCAGGTGCGACGGAACGGGTCGCCCCACAATCCCAGCGCGAGCCCCTCGTCATAGCATCAGGGCCGAGCTTCGCGGCGAAATGGTTGCAGCCCAGGCTACCGGATTTCCTACGTTCCCACCCCGAGGCGCGGATCCGTCTGTCGACGTTGTCGGATCGCGACGACATCGAGACGGAGCGGTTCGATCTCGCCATTACCTACGGCCGACCGCCACAGACAACCCTGCGCGTCGAGCCGCTCCTGATCGAGCGGCTGCGCCCGCTGTGCAGTCCCTCCCTCGCCGATTCGGTTGGGCTGTACACACTGCGAGACCTGGCAACCACGACCTTGATCCATTCCGTCAACGCGTTGACTTGGGCGCACTACCTGCGACGTGTCGGAGAAGGGGACCTACGCCCGCGCAACGAGATGTGGCTGGACCGTTCAGTGATGGCGGTGGAAGCTGCGGTTGCTGGCCTCGGCGTCGTTCTGGAGAGCGAGGTCCTGGCGGCGGATGAACTTCGTGACGGCCGGCTGATCGCTCCCTTCAGGGATCATGCATGCGAGGTGGAGACGACGTCGTACTTCCTCGTCAAACCACGCGGGGTGAAGCGCGGGTCACTGGCTGGCCCGTTTGAGTCGTGGCTGCGGGGTGCGATCGCGGCAGAAAATCTTACCGCTCCGGCAATCGATGCGTCGGTCGGCGGGTAAGCACCAGAAGCGAACCTTGGTCTCCGGTCGGAAAACAGATCTTCGGCTTTGCGCCCTTCCCGGTCATGCGCAAAATCGTAGCTCTTTCCCGGAAGCGGACTTGTTGTGCCGATCCAACTCGGTCGTTCAGCACAGTGGCACTGGTCGCTGAAGCGGATAGATGAATCGAACTCCGCAGGGCTTTCTCCCCCGACTAGGCCGCGGCCTCGTTCCTGCAAGCCGGGGAGCGACGGGTTCGGTGTGCGTTCCGGATCAGCGCTGGCGGTCGAGCGAAGACCGCCCGAGCAGAGTGAGAGTTGCCCGATGAAAAGGCGTACACTGTTGCAGGGAGCCGGGGCTTTCGTGGCCAATGCGATCGGGGCGCCAGCCCTAGTCCGTGCCGAGGCCGCCACGACCCTACGCTTCATCCCACAGCAAGATCTCGTCACACTCGATCCGGTTACGACCTTCGCGTACATTACCCGCAACCACGGCTACATGGTCTTCGATACCCTCTACGGCATGGACGGAAACTACCGCGCCACGCCGCAAATGGTTGAGGGCCACCGCGTCGAGCAGGATGGGCGTCGCTGGGACCTGACACTGCGCGAAGGCCTGCGCTTCCACGACGGGACCTCCGTTCTCGCTCGCGACTGCGTTGCCTCCCTGCGGCGCTGGGCCAAGCGCGACCCGTTCGGCGGCTCACTCATGGAGGCCACCGACGAACTGTCGGCGGCCGATGACCGGACCATCCGGTTTCGGCTCAAGCGCGCGTTTCCACTTCTGCCGATCGCTCTGGGCAAGGCTTCCGTGCCTCTCTGCGCCATGATGCCGGAGCGCCTTGCTGTCACCGACCCGTTCCAGCAGGTGCCGGAGCTGATCGGCTCCGGGCCGTTCCGTTTCAAGGCGGACGAGCGTGTGCCCGGCGACCGCACAATCTACACCCGCTTTGAGGGCTACGTGCCACGCAAGGACGGCGCGCCCACTTGGACCTCCGGGCCGAAGGTCGTCCATTATGACCGAGTTGAGTGGCGCGTGATCGGCGACACCTCCACAGCCACCTCGGCGCTGATCGCCGGCGAGGCCGACTGGCAGGAATACGCGTCTCACGATCAGCTGGGTCTCTTGAAGGCGGCCAAGAGCGTGACCACCCGCGTCCTCGATTCGACTGGCTTCGTGACGATGTTGCGAGTCAACCACCTGCAGCCGCCGTTCAACAATCCGGCCATCCGGCGGGCCCTCTGGGGTGGGATCGACCAGACGTCCTGCATGCAAGGAGTTGTGGGCGCCGATGATCCCAGCCTGTTCCACGTACCCCTCGGATTCTTCTGTCCGGACACACCGATGGCCTCGACCGACGGGCTCGAGCCGCTCACGGAGCCACGCGATCCGAACAGGGTGCGCGCCGACCTCAAAGCTGCCGGCTATACCGGAGAGACCGTGCTGCTGATGGTGCCGTCGAACTCGGCGCCTCTTCTGGCGCTCGGCCAAGTCGCAGCCGACCTGCTCCAGCGCGTCGGCATGAATGTCGAGGTCTACGCAGTCGAGTTCAACGCAATGCTACAGCGGCGCAACCGCAAGGGGCCGGTCTCCGAGGGCGGCTGGAGCGCCTTCGTGACCAACTGGTCGGGTATGGATTGGCTGAACCCCGCCGGCTACATCGCCCTGCGCGGCACCGGCGAGACCGGTTATGCCGGCTGGGCTACGACTCCGCGGATCGAGGCCCTGCGTGACGCATGGTTCACCGCACCGGACGAGGCGGCCCGCTCCGCGATCTGCCGGGACATCCAGCTTCAAGCGATGCAGGACGTGCCCTACTACCCTCTGGGCCAGTACCTTCAGCCGACTGCCTACCGCTCCAGCCTCACCGGCATCCTCGACGGGTTCCCAACATTCTGGAATGTGCGGCCTGCCTGAGGGGCGGGCCGCTACGCCTTACAACCCCGGGAAGGTCGGTGGCGCGATGGCATCGGCGCCGCGGCCCGCCCAGTCGAGCTGCCGGATCTGCGCCAGTGCCCGGACCTGCGCCTCCTCCAGGGCGGCGGCGGAGGCGGCGTAATCGACCAACAGGGCGCGACCGTCGCGGACGATCTCGCGGCCGCCGACGAAGACCTGCCGGACCGCGCGATCGCCGGCCGAGTACATCAGGGACTGCACCGGGTCCCGGCACGGTCGCATGGCGGGATGCGCGCAATCGACGAGCACGAAATCGGCCTTGCAGCCCGGCGCGAGCCGGCCGATATCGCCGCGCCCGAGCGCCTTGGCGCCTCCCACGGTGGCGGCGTGGAACACGTCCGCCGCCCGGGTGTCGCGCGGATTCTCGGCCACGACCCGGGCGAGGTACGAGACGAGGCGCATCTCGTCGAGCATGTTGTGCGGGTAGACGTCGGTGCCGATGCCCATGTTGACGCCGGCCTGCAGATAGCGGCCGAAATCGTGTAGCGCGATGCCGCGGCGGGCGAAGACGGTCGGACAATGGGCGACCGTGGCACCGCGCTGGGCCATGCGTCGCAGGTCCGTGCCGGGGCTGTGCCAGTGGGTCCAGGGATGGTCGTCCAGAAAGATCCCGTGGCCCACGATGGTGCGCTCAGTCAGCACGCCGAGATCGTCGAGCCATTCGATTGGCGTCATCCCGGTGCGGCGGGTGATCTCGTGGAACTCTGACAGGGACTGCGCCGCGTGGGTGTGGAAACGCAGGTCGCGCCGGACCGCCTCGTCATGGGCATCTCGAAGCAGCGCCGCCGTGCAGGTGTCGACCTGAGCCGGACAGAGCATGCCGAACAGGCGCCCGCTCGCGTGCCGTTGCGCCGCGGTGATCTCGGCGAGCGCCTGCTCCAGGCCGCGATAGCCCGCCGCCTCATCCCATTCGTACTCCACGCTGTGGCCGTTCCGGGTCAGCCAGCGGCCGGACCGGAACATCGGGGCGATGCAGACCCGAAGGCCTGAGGCACCGAGAAGGTCGAGCCAGCCGTCGCTCGGCAGGGCGAGATCGCAGACGGTGGTGACGCCGGAGAGGGCAAGTTCGGCGAGCGCCACCCCGTAGGCGGCCCGCGTCCCCTCCGCGTCGGGCCGCAGGATCGGCAGATACTCGTAGAGCGAGGTGTTGTAGAGGCGCTGGCTGCCGACCTCGTCCCACATGCCCTTGTTCATCGGCTCCGAGAACAGGTGCGTGTGGATGTCGACGAGCCCTGGCATGACCAGGCAGCCGGAGGCGTCGATGGTTCGGTCCGGCGGCGGCCCCGTATAGCCCGGGCCGACATGCGTGAGGACGCCGTCCGCGAAGACAACATCAGCGCCGGTCTGGTAGACGTGACCGCCGCTGTCCGGGTCCCAGGCGACGACCCACCGGGCCCCCGTCACCAGGGTGACGCCCACAGCCCCGTCCGCAGCATCGTCGTGCATCGATCACCTCTTCCTCAGGTCGAGGGGGCGGGCAAGATCGGTGCCTATTCGGTTGCACCGAGGGGTTTGCGGCCCGGGTTTCGCTAGGCCGTTTTGAACAACGGCGTGTCGGTCCGCGTCGCGGCACGAGAATGGCCTCGGTCGGTCAATCCGAACCACACCCGCATCCTGAGAGGCTGGGCTGCAGCCTCGAAGGTCGATGCCAGCCGGCCGCGCGACCCTTGAAGCTCTCCTTCGAGGCCTACGCTGCGCTCCGGCACCTCAAGGTGAGGTTGGAAGTGGGATTGGCCCGCGCAACGCCGTTGCCGACGGGGCGAGGCCTGAATGCGCTGTGACGATCGGTGTTCGGAAGGACGGCAGCATGCACCAGCGCGATACCACCGAGCCCGCACGGATCCTGGTCATCAACCCGAACTCGTCCCAGGCCGTGACCGCCGCCATCGACGCGGCGCTCGACCCGCTGCGCTTGGCCGGCGGCCCCGCCATCGCGGTGACGGACCTGCCCGATGGGCCGGCGAGCATCGCGTCCCAGCAGGACGCCGATTCCGTCGTGATGCCGCTCGCCCGGCGCATCGCGGCGGACGGGGCGGACGCCTTCGTGATCGCCTGCTTCAGCGACCCGGGCCTGCACACGGCCCGCGAGGTCGCCAGGGGCCGGCCCGTGATGGGCATCGCCGAATGGGGCATCCTCCGGTCGCTCACCCTCGGCGAGCGCTTCGGCATCGTCGCCCTATCGGAGGGCAGCGTGCGGCGCCAGCGCCGGATGGTCCGCCAGATGGGCCTCGGCGAACGCTATGCCGGCAGTCGGCCGGTGGAGGCGCGGGCGGACGAGACGGCCGGCGAGGCGATCCGCGACCGCCTGATCGCGGCGGCCCGCATGCTGATCGCGCGCGACGGCGCCGACGTGATCGTCCTCGGCTGCGCCGGAATGGCGCCGCACCGGAGAGCGATCGAGGACGCGGTCGGGTGCGCGGTCGTCGAGCCCTGTCAGCAGGCGGTGGCGGCAGCCCTCGGGGCCGTTCTGCTCGAGACCGCCTCTTTAGGAAGGACCCGGCGATGCACTACGACCTCCTGATCCGCGGCGGCACCTGCGTCACGCCCTGGGGGACCGAGGGGATCGATCTCGGCGTCCGCGCCGGGCGGATCGCGGATCTCGGTGCGCCGATCGGCGCGACCGCGGATACGGTGATCGACTCGGTAGGCCTGCACGTCCTGCCCGGCCTGATCGACAGCCACGTCCACCTGCGTGATCCCGGCGACCCAGCCGTGGAAACGATCGAGACCGGCACGCGGGCCGCGATCCTCGGCGGGATCGCCACCCTGTTCGACATGCCCAACACGGTTCCGCCCATCGCCGATACCGAGCGCTTGACGTGGAAGCGCGGCTACGTGGCGGGTCGTAGCTGGTGCGATATCGGCCTGTACGTGGCGGGCGCCAAGACCAACATCGACAGGTTGGCGGCGCTGGAACGCGAGCCAGGGGTCTGCGCCGTGAAAGTGTTTGCGGGCAGCTCCACGGCGGCGCTGATGATTGAGGACGACGCCCATCTCGAGCGGGCCATGCGAGCCGGCCACCGGCGCATGGCCTTCCACAGCGAGGACGAGTTCCGGTTGCAGGCGCGCAAGCCGTTATTCGCCCGGGGGCAGCCGTACCGGACCCACATGGAATGGCGCGACGAGGAATGCGCCTTCCTGGGGACCCGGCGCCTGATGGCCCTGGCCCGCAGGACCGGCCGGGCGACGCACATCCTCCACGTCTCGACCGCCGAGGAACTCGAATACCTGCGCGATTTCCGCGACGTCGCGACCGTCGAGGTTCTGGTCAACCACCTGACCCAGGTGGCGCCCGACTGCTACGATACGCTCGGCGGGCTTGGGGTGATGAACCCACCGATCCGCGGCGAGCGGCATCGAGCAGCCGCCTGGGCCGCCGTGCGCAACGGGACTGTCGATACGATCGGCAGCGACCACGCGCCTCATGCCCGGGCAGCCAAGGAGCAGCCCTGGCCCGATTGTCCGGCCGGCCTCACGGGGGTTCAGACCCTGGTTCCGGTCATGCTCGATCATGTCGCAGCCGGGCGCCTGTCGCTGGCGCGCCTCGTGGACCTGATGGCGGCCGGTCCGGCTCGTGTCTACGGCCTGCTCGGCAAGGGGAGAATCTCAGTCGGATACGACGCGGATTTTACCCTGGTGGATCTGAAGGCGCGTCGCACAATCGAGGACTCTTGGATCGCGTCGCCCTGCGGTTGGACTCCGTTTGCGGGACTACCCGTGACCGGATGGCCGGTCGCCACCGTTGTCCGGGGCAGATCCGTCATGCGCGATGACGAGGTCTTGGGCGATCCGGTCGGGCGCCTGGCGCGCTTCTCCGGCTGAGCCGAGGCGCCCGGATCAAGCGCATCCGGTTTCGGCCACCAGCCAGGCGGTGAGGATCGCGACGGCGTCCATGAGGTCGTCGATCTCCATGGCCTCATCGGGGTTATGGCTGCCATTAGCGTTGCGCACGAACAGCATCGCCATTGGAACACCGGCTTTGGCGAAGGCCGCGGCATCGTGCGAGGCCGGGCTGCCAAGGGGCATGGTGGCGATGCCGAGGGCTGTGGCCGCAGCCTCCAGATCGCTGCGGATCCGTGGCGAGACGTCTCCGACCGCCACCTCGGCGCGCGGGCCGAGCACGATCTCGACGTTGCGGCGTGCCACGATTGTGGCGACGTGCCTCAGGAACTGCGTCTCGATCTCCGCCAGCATGTTTGCCGCGTAGGCACGCACGTCCAGGCTGAACCGGAACTCGCCCGGGACTGTAGTCAGCCCGTGGGCTGCACTGTCGGTGTAGAACCGGCCGAACGTGACGGCCATCGGGCGGCCGGCCTCCTCGTTGGCCTGCCAGATCTGGTCGAGCGCCAGGGCGATCTCCGCGCCCGCCATGGCCGCATCGCGCCGGAACCGGCGGGGCGTGCCGACATGGTCGTAGCGGCCGAGGATTCGAGCATCCGGATAACGGAAGTTGCCCGGGATCCCGGTGCAGAGACCGACCGGAATTCCGGCCTCGACGAGGCTCGGCGCCTGCTCGATATGCACCTCAAGGAAGGCGTGGATCGCGGACGGTTCGAGTGGCGGCGCATCGCCGCGTAAAGCCTCGGGATCGCCGCCGGAGGCCGCGATGTGATCGGCGAGGTCGCGCCCCGTATCGGCCCGGGGCATGGCGAGCGCACCCTCCGGCAGGGTGCCGAGCGCCGCTCGGCTTCCGAGATAGGACACCTGGAACCAGACGCTCTCCTCGGCACGCACCGCCATGACGGTGATATCGCGCTCCGGGATCAGTCCAAGGCTTTGGATCGCCGCGACAGCTGCGAGCCCGGCGACGACCCCGGCGGCGCCGTCGAAGTTGCCACCGTGCGACACGGTGTCGAGATGGGAGCCGATCAAAATCGGCGGCCGGGTCCGATCCCGGCCGGGCAGCGTCATGTAGGTGTTGGCGGCCGCGTCCCGCCGGACCCGGAGACCCAGCTCGGCCGCACAGTGCGTCGCGCGCGCGTGGGCTTCTGTTTCCTCCGGGCTGTAGGAAGGCCGGGTAAACCCGGGATCGTCGTGGCCGCACCGGGCGAGTTGTGCCAGCAGGTGCTCGATCCGGCCTCGCTGTGCGCTGACCGCCTCCCTAATGGCGGTGACGGTTGCGTGTTCCAATGGGTTTCTCCCTGACCGCGCAATGGCCCCTGGCCTTCACGCGGTCTCGTTGGGCTCGCCATCATGACCCAGTGGTCGGGTCATCAGGCCTGCGCGGCCATGATCGATACGTGTGCAGAGATCACCTTCCAACCAAGATCGGGGAGGCGCATCCATGTCTGGCTCTGGCGCCCGATACCGGTCTTGCCGCGCGGCTTGAACTCAAGATTCACGGTGGCCACGTCCGAGCCGACGGTCAGGATCTCCAACCGGATGCGTGCTTCCTTCGTGCCTCCAGGCGGTGGATCGGCCGCGATGCGCGCGGCATGAATCGCCGCAAAGCCGTAGCCATTCTCACCCACGGCGTAACGGATCGTGTGAGGGCTGTCCCAGAATGTTGCGTCCAACACTCCGACATCCTTGTCGATCAGCGCCTGCTCGTAGCGTTCGAACAGGGCGGTGACTTCAGCCACGACCTCGGGGCGGTTCAGGGTTGTGTCCATTCAGGCCTCCAAGTCGAGAACGGTGCGGATCAGGTCGAGGTCGGATCCACGCGTGCCGATGAGAGACAGGCCCACCGGAGCGCCATCGACCCGCCCGCCCGGGATACTCACCTGCGGGACGCCGGTGAGGCCTCCGTGGCTCGTCAAGCAGCCTATGCGCTCACGCAGCGGGTTGAGCGTGCTGAGCGGCAGCCCGCGCAGGGGAGCCGGGAACGGCGTGGTCGGAAGGCACAGGATGGTCCCGGGGGGCAGAAGCCGCGCGAGGCGGGCTCGTGCCTCAATGCGCATCAGGATCGCGGCGTTGCGTTCGCCCTCTGTCATCATCGAGCCCTGGACGAGCGCTCGGGCGACCGAGAAGGCGAGGCGCGGATTGCAGGTGTCGAGCCAGGGCTCGAAGGTCTGCCACGCTTCGCTGCTCTGCAGGACGCGCTGGGCCCGCTGCCACACCGACAGGCCCTGCGGCGCCATCGTCACGTCACGCCGGTTGCCGATCAGCGCGGCTAGACGATCGATGAGCGGCATAAGCGCTTGCTGCACGGCCTCGTCGGCGAAGCCGAGCGCGTCCGCGGCCACCAGCAGCGTATCGGGTAGCCGATCCGGCATCGACGCGCCGAACAGGACCTCCCCGACCCGGGCAAAGGTGGCCGCATCGCGGGCGAACCAGCCGCAGGTGTCGGCGCTCGGCGCCTGGACGCAGATCCCGGAGAAATCGATGCGCCCGTGGGTCGGGCGGATCCCGTAGAGACCGCAGAAGCTCGCCGGCACACGCACGGAGCCGCCGCTGTCAGTGCCCAGCGCGAAATCGCAGGCTCCCGAGGCGACAGCTGATGCCGAGCCGCTGGATGAACCCCCGGGCACCCGGTCCGGCGCGGCTGGATTCAGCGGGGTGCCGTCATGGGCATTCTCGCCGAGGATCCCCAGCGAGACCTCGTCGGTGATGGTCTTGCCCACCACCGAGGCACCCGCGTCGAGAAGCGTCTGCACCACCCAGGCGTGTCGCGCCGGAGTCGGGTCGATGCGCGGCCAATCCGGGTTGCCGCCACCGGTGGGGATCCCGGCGACGTCGATCAGGTCCTTGACGGCGAAACCGAGCCCGGCGAGCGGCCCCGTCGCGGAACCGGCGACGCGGGTGCGCGGACCCGGCACGAATGGATCGGTGGATACGATGGGCTGCTCTTGCATCATGCGGAGATCGGTTCCTGCCATTGGGCGCCGGGCACGGCCGCGAACAGCGCCCGGGTGTAGGGGTGCTTCGGCGCGAAGAAGATCTCGGATGTCGGCGCGACCTCGACCACCTGGCCGGCGCGCATCACGGCGATCCGGTCGCAGACCTGCAGGGCGACGCGCAGATCGTGGGTCACGAACACCATGCTGAGGTGCAATCGCGCCTTGATGTCGGCGAGCAGCGCCAGAACCTGGGCCTGCACGGAGACGTCCAGGGCTGAGACCGGCTCGTCGGCCACCAGCACCTCGGGCTGCATGGCCAGAGCTCGGGCGATGCCGATCCGCTGGCGCTGGCCGCCGCTGAATTCGTGTGGGAAGCGCTGCGCCGCCGCGGGGTCGAGGCCGACGAGCGCCAGCATCTCGCGGGCTTGGGCCTTGGCGACCTCCGGCATGGTGCCGTGTATGATCGGGCCTTCGGCCACGATGTCGACGACGCGCTGGCGCGGGTCGAGGGATCCGTAGGGGTCCTGGAACACCATCTGCACCCGCTTGCGGTGCGGACGCATCTGGCGGCGGCTCAGCGCGGCGACGCTGTGCCCGGAGAGAAGGATCTCGCCGCTATCGACTGGCATCAGCCGGGTGATCGCCCGCGCCAGGGTGCTCTTGCCCGAGCCGCTCTCGCCGACGAGCCCCAGGGTCTCCCCCCGCCGCAGCTCCAGATCGACGCCGTCGAGCGCGCGGGTGATGCGCCCGCCGAACAGGCCGCGCGCACCGTAGGTTTTCTCGACCGCCCGGGCTTCGACCACCCGAGGGGCCGTACTGGGCGGTCGTTGCGGCGGCGGCGCCAGCCTGGGCACCGCCGCGATCAAGGCGCGCGTATAGGGATGCTTCGGGGCGCCAAGAACCGAAGCCGCGGGGCCCTGCTCAACCAGAGTGCCCTTCTGAAGCACCGCGACCGTGTCGGCGATGTCGGCGACCACCCCGAAATCGTGTGTGATGAACAGGACGCTGGTCCCGTGCTCGCGCTGCAATTCCCGGATCAGGTGAAGGATCTGCGCCTGGGTGGTCACGTCCAGCGCGGTGGTCGGCTCGTCGGCGATGAGAAGCCGTGGGTTCAGCGCCAGCGCCATGGCGATCATCGTGCGCTGGCGCTGGCCGCCGGAGAGCTGGTGGGGATAGGAGCGCAGGAGCCGAGCGGGCTCAGGCAGGTGGACGCTGTCGAGAAGCGCGACGACCCGAGCCCTCCGGTCGGCGCGGCCGAGCGCCGTATGGATTCGCAGGACCTCGTCAAGCTGGCGCCCGATCGTGTGAAGCGGGTTGAGAGCCGTCATCGGCTCCTGGAAGATCATCGCGATGCGCGCCCCCCGGATGCGGCGCATCCGCTTCGGCGTGATCGTCGCGAGGTCCTCGCCCTCGAAGTCGATACGCCCGCCGGAGACGCGCACGTGCGGCCCGGGCAGCAATCCGAGGATCGCCCGCGCCACCAGCGACTTGCCCGATCCGCTCTCGCCGATGAGGCAGGTGACGGCGCCCGGCCGCAGCACGAGGTCCACGTCGGTGACCGCGTTCGGCCGGTCCGCACCCGGGGGCAACGCGATCGTCAGCTTCTCGATGTCGAGGACGGAGTCGCTCATCGCTCGCGGAGCCTCGGGTTCAGTGCCTCGTTCAAGCCATCGCCAACGAGATTGATGCCGAGGACGGTGAGCAGGATCGCGATGCCCGGGAAGGTGCAGATCCACCACGCCGAGCGAAGGACCGCGCGTCCCGCACTGATGATCAGGCCCCAGCTCATCACGTTCGGGTCGCCGAGCCCGAGGAACGCGAGGCCCGCCTCGATCAGGATCGCCGTCCCGATGAGCAGCGATCCCACGGCGATGATCGCCGAGGTGCAGTTCGGCAGCATGTGGCGGAAGATGATGCGGGCGTCGCCTGCCCCGAGGCCGTCGCAGGCGAGCACGAATTCGCGCCCGCCGAGCGCCACGAACTCACCCCGCACCAGACGGGCGATCCCCGGCCAGGACACCGCCGCGATGGCCACGATCTCGCTGGTGAGCGATGGCGACAGGATCGCCACGATGAGGATTGCCAGCACGAAGGCCGGGATCGTCTGGAAGAACTCCGTGAGCCGCATCAGCGCGATCTCGACGCCACCCCGGTAATAGCCGGCCAACCCTCCGACGAGGGTTCCGAACAGGATCGCGGCAAGCGTCGCGCCGAGCCCGATCATCAGCGAGGTGCGCGCGCCGTAGGCGATCTCCGCGGCCACATCCCGCCCGAGCGTGTCGGTGCCAAGCAGGAAGCGGCCGCCCGGCGGCTGGAGCGCGGGCCCGACCAGGCGGAACGGGTCGCCGGGAAACAGCAGGGGCGTCAGCACCACCAGGGCGAGCAGCCCGAGCAATACGGCTGCACCGAGGAGCGCCAGACGGTTGCGCGCGAAACGCGCCAGAGCGGCCCGCATCGCTACAGCTCCATCCGAGGATCGAGGCAAACGTAGACGAGGTCCACGGCGAGGTTGATCACGACGACGAGGCAGGCCGAGACGAAGAAGATCCCGAGCAGGAGGTTGAGGTCGCGCGACTGGAGCGCGTTGAAGGCCAGGGTGCCGACCCCCGGCCAGCCGAACACCGTCTCGACCACGATCGAGCCGCCGATCAGGTTGCCGGCCTGTACCCCCGCCATGGTGACCACCGGCAGTAGGGCGTTGCGCAGGACGTGGCCGGTCATCACCCGGGCCTCGGTCTGGCCCTTGGCCCGGGCCGTGGTGACGTAGTCCATGCCGACCTGTTCCAGCACGGAAGCGCGCATCACCCGGGCGTAGACCGCGAGGTAGAAGAGCGAGAGGGCGACGGCCGGCATGACCAAGTGACGCCCGACGTCCCAGACCTCGTCCCAGCCCTCGTTGTCGGCCCCCACCGTGTCGAAGCCACTGGTGGGAAGCCAGCCGAGCCGGATCGCGAAGATCACGATCATCATCAGCCCGAGCCAGAACCCCGGCGTGGCATAGGCCACCAGGCTCACAAGCGAGATCACCGCGTCGCGCCACGAGTTGCGCCCGGTGGCCGCCACGAGGCCGAGGAGCGTACCGATCACCAGGGCGGTCCCGAAGGCGGTCAGCATCAGCAGGCTCGTCGGCCACAATCGGTCGAGGATCAGGCTCGCCACGGGGCTGTCGTTGCGGAACGAGTAGCCGAGATCGAGGTGGAGCATGTTGAGCAGGTAGACGCCGAATTGCGTCGCCATCGGTTGGTCGAGGCCGAACTTGCGGCGCAGCTGCTCCATGTATTCCGGACTGGCCGCGCCGCTTTCGCCAGCAAGAACCGACGCGGCGTCGCCAGGCGCCAGGTGGATCAAGAAAAAATTCAGCACGACGATGCCCAGGACCACCGGGATCGCCAGCAAAAGCCGATGACCGAGAAAGCGCGCGAGCCGCACCGGATTACTTGTCCATCCAGGCTCGCTCGAACGCCTGTTGTGTGCCCAGCGGTCCGGTGGTGTGATCCTTGAGGCGCCGGTTGAAGACGCTCACGTATTGCACGTCGATCAGCCAGATCATCGGGCTGTCTTCGGCCAGGATCTGCTGGACCTTCTTATAGATCGCCCCGCGCTTGTCCGGATCCAGCTCGCGCGCGCCCTCGCCGAGCATGCGGTCGACTTCCGGGTTCGAATAGAACGTGTTGTTGACGAAGGTGACACCTTTTCGGATCTGCGAGGTCAGGAACTGCTTGTTCAACCCGTAGACCGGATCGACGCCCTGGCTCAGGAACGGCTCGTTGATGTCGTAATCATAGTTCGTGTAGACGCGCCGCAGCCAGGTGGCGGTGTCTTCTGAGCGCAGAGTCACGTCGATGCCCACCGCGGCGAGGGCCTGCTTCAAGTATTCGGCCTGCCGCAGCCACTGTTCGCCGAACGAGTTCACCTCCAGATGGAGGGCGAAGCGCATCCCGCCCGCGCCGCGGGGTGCGCCGGCCTCATCGAGCAGCCGGTTGGCGATCTCCAGCCGATCCGGCACGTCATACTGGCGCACGTCGTCGGTGTAGAGGCCGGCCGTCTTGAATTTGCGGCTGAGTGGACCCGAGGCGGGCAGGCCGTAACCGAACATCACGTCCCTGAGGATGACGTTGCGGTCGATCGCGTAGGCAATGGCTTGGCGCACCGCCTTCTTCTGAAGCTGCGGATGGCGGCCGTTCAGCTCCAGGACGCTCTGAGCCGGCGTCATCTCGTAGCCCTTGGTGGTCAGGTCGAGGACTGGATTGGTCTTCATCCGCGCGAGATCGGCATAGTTCACCGCGCTGTAGCCGGCGAAATGGGCTTCCCCGGCCTCCATGGCGGCCGAACGCGTTGCGGCATCCGGGATGAAGCGGGCGACGATACGGTTGAGGTACGGCAGCCCCGGCTTCCAGTAATTCTCGTTGCGGTCGAGCCGCACGGACTGACCACGCTCCCAGCTCACGAACTTGAACGGGCCGGTTCCGATCGGCTTGTTGGCGGTCGGGTTCTGGAGGACATCAGTTCCCTCGAACACCGATCGGCACAAGATCGGCAGGTCGCGCCCCGAGAGCGCTTTCATGATGTACGGAGCCGGGTTGGCGAGCCGCAGCACCGCGGTCATCGGATCGGGCGTGTCGACTGCTACCAGTTCGGCGAGCATTACTGGGGCGATCGGATTATACTTCTTCAAGATCTCCATGAAGGAGTATTGCACGTCCGCGCTGGTGAACGGTTTGCCGTTGTGGAAAGTCACGCCCTCCTGGAGCGTGAATGTGATGGTCTTTCCGTCCGCTGCAACATCCCACGACTTGGCCAGGTTGGGCCGTGGGTTCAAATCCCAGTCGTAGGTGCACAGCCCTTCATAGACCTGCGTGGCGATCGGCGGGATATTGCCGGCCGATACGGCGTAATGCGCTAAGGTCGAAGGCTCTGGATGCACGATCATCACCATCGTGCCGCCCCGCCGCGGTTCGGCGGCGCTTGCGCCGTTCGAGGCCGCGGCGAGGCCGAGCGGGAGCGCCAGAACGGTGCGGCGAGAGAGATCAGTCACGTGAGGTGTGCGAGACAAGCCGAAGGACCCCTGAAGCTGTAGGGGGACTCAGCAACGGTCGTGCCACCCGATTGGTAGATTCACCCCGGTATCATGTCGATTGATCGGGGGTGATCTGTGCCGAGCCTCGAATACGGCATAAAAGCAAACTGAGAGGAAATCTTGATCTCGGCGGCCGGATGCCGGATGCCGGAGGTTCGCGTCGGAACGAACCTTGCCATGAGCTGCGGCCGAGCCGTCCCTGGCTCGTGCTTGGAGCCCTTGGTCACGATGCGCGAATCCGGACGGACGATCAGGCTGGGGATGCTCACCCCTTCGTCGAACAGCGTGCTCGAACCGATGACGGCGCGCATGCTGGCCGGGCAGGACGGGGTCACGGCCCACTTCTCGCGCGTGCGCGTGACCCAGATCGGCCTGTCAGCCCTCGCACTGGGCCAATTCGCGCAGGAACCGATGCTCGCGGCCGCCGACCTGCTCGCCGATGCGCGGGTCGCCTCGATCCTTTGGAACGGGACTGCGGGTGCCTGGCTTGGCTTCGACAATGACGTGGCGCTCGCAGCGGCAGTGACCGAGCGAACTGGCGTGCCGGCCTCGACCTCCGCGCTTGCTTTCCGCGACATGTTTCGGCGACGCGGCATCGAACGCATTGGGCTGGTGACCCCCTATACTGGGGACGTCCAGGCGCGGATCCAGGCGAATTGGCGCTCCGACGGGTTCGACTGCTCGGCAGAGCGGCATCTCGGTCTGTCAGAGAACTTCGAATTCGCTTTGGCCGGCACAAGCGAGATCGCCGGGATGGTGCGCGCCGTCGCGGCCGAGGGCGCGCAGGCCGCGGCCATCGTCTGCACCAACCTCGCGGGCGGAGCGATCGCCGCCACCCTGGAGGCCGAACTCGGCATCCCGGTCTACGATTCGGTCGCGGTCAGCCTGTGGAAGGCGATAGACCTTGCCGGCGCAGGCACCGAGGCACTCATTGGATGGGGCGACGTGTTCGCGACCGCCTGAGCGACCTGCCTCAGCAGGCGCCATCATCGGCGTTGCGGCGCTCGATCCACCGCCGCAGGGACGGCGCGAAGCCTGCGGCCGGCTTGGCCGGCGGACGCGCGAAGCGGCCCGCTCGCGGGGGCTTCACGCCGAGCCGGACCATGACCTGCGCCTGCCCGAGCGCGGCAGAGAGCGGATCGATCAGCGGCACCGGGACCGCCTCGGCAATCCGAACGGCCAGGCCGGTCAGCGGCGCTCCGGCCAGGATCACCGCGTCGACACCATCCTCGGTCACAACGCGGTTCGCGAGGGCGATGATCTCGGCCTCAAGCTCGTGCTGCACCTCCGTGACCGACCGGAAGCCGGCCGCAACAGACCGGACGCAGGCGCATCGGGCAGAGAGTCCGGCCAGCAGCACCGCATCCTCGTACCAGGGCAGCAGGGTGCCCGAGAACGTCACGACACCGAAGCGCTGGCCGAGCATGCAGGCGGTGAGCATCGCCGCCTCGGCCATCCCAACGACGGGCAGGTCGAACAGCTCGCGTGCTGCGATCAGGCCGGGATCGCCAAAAGCCGCGATCACGGCGGCGTCGAAGCCGGATTGATGTTCGGCCAGAGTCTCCAGCACCGCTGCGCCGGCGAGCTGCGCCTCCGCTCGGCTCGCGATGTAGGGGAGGCCGTGCGCCGCCGTCAGCGCAGTGAGCCGCACGTCCGGGGCCAACGCGCTGACGGCGGCAGCCTCCATCCGGGCCGTCATGGCCGCCGAGGTGTTCGGGTTGACGAGGAGGATTCGCACGCCTCAGACGCGCGAACTCGGGCGGTAGAACGGCTCGTGCCGACCGGGGTCGATATAGTCTGCGTAAAAGCGCCGGGCATGGGGAAGGAGGGCCTTTGAGAGCTGACGACGCTCGACCTCATCGTCTGACAGCGCGCGTGCCAAGTCGTCGTGCAGGGCCTTCAGGGCGGCGTCGCGGTCGACCCGGGTGAAACGGCCATCAGCGTAGAGCACCTCGCCGTCGCACAGCACCGTCGTGACGCCGCCGGTCTTGGCGCGCTGGATCACCGCGTCGAGCAGCGGCGTCTCGGCGTCGAGGTAGGGATATGCGATCTGGTCCCAGTCCAGCAGCACGAGGTCGGCGGCTTTGCCGACCTCGATCGTGCCGAGGCCGTCGCCGAATCCGGTGGTGCGGGCGCCCCCGACAGTCGCCATGCGCAGCACCTGGGCCATGCCCGGCACGTCGGCCTCGTCCATGCCGGGCACCCGGTGGGCGCGCAGCACGAGCCGCATCTCCTGGAGCATGTCGCGATCGTCGTTGATGCCTGCTTCGTCGAGGCCAATCGCGGTGTTGATGCCCTTCGCCTCGAAGCGGTTGAGCGCCGCCACGCCCGAACGCAGTCGGAAGTTTGAGGAGCAGTTGTGGCAGATGCAGGTTCCGGTCGCGGCCACGCGGTCGATGTCGGCCTCGTTCAGCCAGACGCCATGGCCGAGCGTCATGCGCGGCCCGAGCAGGCCGAACCGGTCAAGATGTTCCACCGCCGTCCCGCCGCTGCGCTTTTCTGCGTAGGCCTTCTGGTAGGCGGTCTCGACCAGATGCATGTGCATCGGCACATTGTAGGATTCGGAGAGGCCGGACAGGCCCTCGAGCGCCGCGTCGGAGCACCAGTGAAGGTTGGCCGGAGCAAGCTGGATCTTGGCCCGGGCAGCTCCGGCTTGGCCTGAATGCAAGCTACGGAACAGCGCGAAGTTGTCCTCCAGCGACATCTGAAAGCGTTCGAACCAGCGCTTCATCGGGTCCTGAAGCGACGTCGGCAGGCTCGCCACGAAATCCATGTCCGCCTGGTAGACGAGTCGGTTCTGGTCGCGCACTGCGAAGCAGTACGAGACCCGCATGCCGATGTCGCGATAGGCGCGCAGCACCTCGTTCGAGCGCGCTTCGACCTCTTCCAAGCTTCCAGGCATCCAGCCGTGGATGTGCTGGACCGTGGTGATCCCGGAGCCGACCATCTCGAAGGCCGAGTACAGGGTGTCGAGGTAGAGGTTCAGGTTGCGCGCCACCATGCGGGTGACGAACCACAGCTCCAGCGGCATGTCGGGGGAGCCGAGCTGGACCGGCGTCAGGCCGACGTGATGATGCCCGTTGACAAAGCCCGGCAGCAGGATCTCGCGGCCGGAGCCGATCACGGGCGCGTCGGGATAGCGCGCATGCAACTCCGCGTAGGTGCCGACCGCCTCGATTACCCCGTCCTTCTGGAGCACAGCTCCGTCGGCGACCTCCTCCCAGCGCTCACGGTCGAGGGTGCGGGTGATCATCTGCCGGCTGCGAATCAACGATGTGGCCATGCTTCGGTCCGTTATGGTCGGAATTGGTCAGGCGAGGGCTTCCTGCTCGGCGAAGGCCCTGTCGACCTCATCGCGCAGGAGTTCGGTGAGATGCCGCCGCATCGCTTCGGCGTCGGGCGAGAACGGGTCGCGGGGGCGCGGCAGGGTGTTGACCACGATCGTCTTGATCCGCCCCGGGCGAGCGGTGAACACCACCACGCGATCGGCGAGCGCCACCGCCTCGTCGATGTGGTGGGTCACGAACAGCACCGAGGCGCCGCTGTCGCGCCAGACATCGAGCAGGAAGTCCTGCATCTTCTGGCGGGTCTGCACGTCGAGCGCCGCGAAGGGCTCGTCCATCAGCAGGACTTTCGGGCGCATGGCGAGCGCCCGGGCGACCGCTACGCGCTGACGCATGCCGCCCGACAACTCGTCGGGCCGCTTGTCGAACGCCTCGGCGAGGCCGACCCGCTGGAGTGCGGCCCGCGCGATGCTCCGGCGCTCCAATTCCGGCACGCCCTTCAGCGACAGGCCAAAGCTGACGTTCTGCCAGACGCTGAGCCAAGGGAAGAGCGAGGTCTCCTGGAAGATCAGGCTGCGTTCGGGGGATGGTCCAGCCACCGGCTCGCCGAAGGACTGGATCCGCCCCCCCGTGGCGGCCTCGAGCCCGGCGATCAGGTAGAGCAGCGTGCTCTTCCCGCATCCGGACGGGCCGAGGAACACCACGAACTCGCCGGGCTGCACGTCGAGATCAATGTCGCGCAGGGCCTCGTGGGCGCGGGCGGTGCCGGCGGCCCAGACCTTGGAAACGCCGCGGCAGGACACGGCGTCGCTCTCGCCGGACACGGCCGGGCGATCGGCAACGGAGAGACGGTCAGAGCCCAAGGGAAGACCCCGCGTCGCGTGGCAGCCAATAGAGCATCCGCCGCTGAACCAGCCGGAACATCAGGTCGAAGGCGAAGCCGAGGAAGCCGATCAGCGTAATGGTGAAGAAGACCAGCGACGGGTTGAAGGTGTTGCGCGCCAGCATGATCACCTGCCCGAGACCGTAGCCGACGCCGGTCGCCTCGGCGACGAGCACCACCATCCAGGCCCCGAACAGGTTGAGGCGCAGCACCGCGAGCAGCCCCGGCAGGATCGCCGGCACGATCACCCGCGCGTAGATCTGGCGCTTCGATGCACCCATCGTCCGGGCGACGTTGATGTAGTTCCGGTTGACCCCGTCGATCTGATGGATGGTCGAGAGGACCATCGTGAAGAACAGGGCGATGAACACCATGAAGATCGCCGGCGCGTTGCCGATCCCGAACATGAAGATCGCCACCGGCAGCCACGCGATCGGCGAGACCGGGGCCAGGAGCGTGATGGTCGGCAGGGTCAACCGCTCGAACAGCACGACGTAGCGGATCGCCACGCCGACCAGGATCGACAGGGTCGCGGCCAGGAACAACCCTGCCAACACCCGCCCGGTGGAGGCGAGCACGGTGATCAACACCGCCATGGCGGGGCTCGGGCCGGCGTTCATGCCGGTGCCGATCTGCCAGCGCTGCGCGGTATTGAAGAACCGCGCCTGCTCGACGAGGTTGCCGAGGAAGACGTGGGGTGGCGGCAGCAGCTTGGCATCGGCGATGCCGAACGCCCAGAGCAGCTCCCAGAGGCCGGCGAAGCATCCGACCGAGACCAGCATCCAGCCGATCCGTTGCAGCAGTGGGACGAACCCGTCGGGCAGCGCCAGGCGCTGTGCGAACGGGAGACGCGGCTGGCCGTGCGGGACGGCGGCGGCGCGGGCGAGATCGATGGCCATCCGCTCAGGCCGACTTCAGCTTGAGCTTGCCGTAGAGCTCCGGGTTTTCGGCGATGACCTGTTCCAGCAGGGTCCAGTCGATCGCGTCGCGGCCGGGCTTCTTCTTGATGTAGCCCATCTCGGCGACGGAATCGGTCCGGTCGAGGATGAACTGCGTCTGGTTGCGGGCGTCCACCACCGAGGGCTGCCGGCCCATGGCGAGCTGGGCGTTGCTCATTGAGGTCTTGTAGTAGGAGCCGACGAGCTTGTTCAGGGCGGTCTGGGGGTCGCCCTCCGCCACGGCCTGGGCCTTCATCATGCCTTTGATCAGGGCTTTGACCGCCGCTGGGTTCTTGTCGATCAGGTCGTTGCGCACCGCGAGCACGCAGTCGGTGTAGCCCTTGCCATAGATGTCGGTGCCGTCGGAGAGTTTGACGGCACCCTTCACGTCGGTGAGGAGCGCGGTGCCGTAGGGCTCGATCGTCGAGATGATATCGAGGGCGCCGGCGCGGAACGCCTCCACGGCCTCCGGGGTCGAGCCCATGTAGCGGACCGTGATGTCCTTGAAGGCGACGCCGTTCTTCTTCAGCCAGTCGTAGGGCAGCACCTCCAGCGTATCGAGCTGGAAGGTGCCGAGCGTCTTGCCCTTGAGCTTTTCCGGGCTGTCGAGGCCGGGCTGGGCCACGAGCACGCAACCCTCGATGCCGCCGCCGGCCACGATCTTGACTGGAGCGCCGGCGTCGTAGAGCGCCATGAAGCTCGTATAGGGCATCACGCCGGCATCGACCTGACCCATGCCGAGGAAGGTGACCTGATCGGAGAAGGTCGGCGTGTTGACGAAGTCGATAGTCAGCCCGTCATCTTTGGCGAGCTGCATCGCCTCGGCCAGGAAGAAGTTCAGGTTGCAGAACCCGGTCCCGTGCGTCGCTCGGATGCCGTTGGCCGCCATCGCCTGGCCGATCGTGCCGGGCCCGACGGCGAGCGTGAGCGCCGCGGCGGTTCCGCCGAGGAAGCGTCTGCGGTTGGGTTTGAACTGCGAGAAATCAGGAACGCGATAATCGCCGTGACGGTCGCACATATCGGCTCTCCTCAGGAGGCGGATGTCGGGGTCTTTCAGGCGGTGCGCCGGCTCCCGGCCGGACGCGCGACGATGTCGAGGTCGTGACGGGGGCAGAGCGGTCGAGGAGATCCGGTCACCCGGCAGCTCTCAGTATCGACGGCACGCCAACCCGTAGTCGCCGCTCTACGCGACGCTGCGCTGGAGAGATCCTTACAAGGAGCGTGCCATTCGCGACCGAATACGTCCGATGAGACGCGTTTCGGCAGGCCCAGACATCCCTGCGCGTCGGCGATGGGGCGGGATGCGCCCGCCGTCGTGATGTTGAAGACGTCGCGTCCCGGTTCAGGCGGCGGAGAAGCCCGTATTCAATACGATAATTTTGACGTTCTCCGATGAATACCGCCATCCACGCGCGCAGGTGCCGCTAATATGCGCAAAGTCCTCGCCGGACTGCGGCCTCTTTCCCCTTCCCGTCGACCGGACGGCGGCCGACAATCGGATGGCCAATCCACGGGAGCTTCGGGATCGATGACGCATCTCACGCGGCGCAGCTTCGTCGGCGCAGCGGCGCTGCTCGCGGCACCAGCCCTCATCCGCCCATCCCTCGCAGCCGATCCGGTCAAGCTCGGGTGCCTGTTCTCGTCCTCCGGCACGATGGCCAATCTCGAGGGCCGGCTGAACCACGTCGTTCGCATGGCCGCCGACGAGATCAACGGACGCGGCGGCGTCAACGGCCGCCAGATCGAGGTCCTGACTTCCGATCCCGCCTCGGACTGGCCGCTCTACGCCCAGGTCGGCCGGCAAATGCTTCAGCAGGAGAAGGTCGCGGCCCTGTTCGGCTGCTGGACCTCCGTGTCCCGCAAGTCGGTGCTGCCGGTCGTCGAGCAGAACGACGGGCTGCTGTTCTACCCGCTCCACTTCGAGGGCGACGAGAACTCAAAGAATGTCGTCTACATGAACTCGCCGCCCGCGAGTTCCGTGCTGCCGGCGGTCGATTACCTGATGGGCCCCGAAGGAGTCGGCGCAAAGCGCTTCTTCATGATCGGTTCGGACTACGTCTGGCCGCGCACGATCAACAAGCAATTGAAGGGGTACTGGAAGAGCAAGGGCATCCCGGAGACCGCGTGGCGCGAGGAGTACGTGCCATTCGGCTTCTCGAATTTCCAGACGCTCGTGAACCAGGTGCGCAGCTTCGCCAGCCAGCCCGGCGGCCAAGCGATTGTGGTGCTTACCGTCGTCGGATCCTCGATCCCCGATTTCCTGCGTGAATTCGCCAACCAGGGCGTCACCGCCACCGACGTGCCGATCCTCGGCCTCGACATGGTGGAGGCCGATCTCGAAGGGCTCGATACCGCCAAGCTCGTCGGCCACCTGAACTGCTGGGCCTATCTCCAGGCCGCCAAGGGCGAACGGAACAAGAAATTCCTTGGCGACTGGGCCGCCTACGTGAAGGCCAAGAACGTCCCGTTCAGCGCCGACACAGTCATCGATCCGATGGTCTCGGCCTACGACAGCGTCCATCTCTGGGCGCTCGCCGCCGCCAAGGCGGGCTCCTTCGCAGTACCGGAGGTGCGCCAAGCCTTCGCGAACCTCAGCTTCGACGACCCGTCGGGCTACACGCTGACCATGACGGGCGAGAACAACTACGTCTCCCGCGGCGTCTTCATCGGCTCGGTCAACGAGAAGCGCGGCTTCGACGTACTCTGGCAATCTGCCGACGCGCCGAAGCCGGTCCCGTTCAGCCCCTATGGCTGATCCGAGGGGGCGTCCTCGCCAGGCAGGCCTGGCGCCCTGGTACCTGGCGCTCTGGTACCTGCCGCTCTTGTGTCTGGAGCTCCCGGCAATGCCGGCCTTTGCAGCGCCGCTCGACCGGGCGATACTTGCCGGTGCCTTGTGCGGGGATGGCGCGGCACAGGTTGGGGCGGCAGAGGGCCTCGTCCGCGCCGGCGGCGATCTGCCGGCCGACGACCTCGCCTACGCCGGGCGGCTCCTCGGCGCCCTCGTCGAGCGTCGCCTCGCCTGCTTGCCGGACGGTGCCTTGCTGCTCGCGGGCCAGAACGCGCCGGAGGGCCAGGACGCCGTAACCGACGCGCGCCGGCCGGCTGCGGAGGCGCGCGCGCCGGTCCTCGGCCTACGCCAGCGTGCCGCCGTCGAGACGGCGCGCGGCGTCGTGGCCCTGCTCACGGAGGGGACTCCCGCCGCTCGCGCCGCCGGTCTTGCCGTCCTGGAACGGCGCATCACCATCGTTCCGGCAGCGGTGCTCGACCGGGCACGGGATGCGGAGAGTGATGCTGCGCTGAAGGGTACGATCGCCAGCCTCGCCGAGGCGGCCGCCCTGTCCTCGCCCGATCCGGTCCGGCGCCGGGCGGCGATCGCCGCCGTGGCCGCGAGCCCGTCCGGGGCTGCCGCGGCGCGGCTTGACGCTTTGAAGAGCGACCCTGCCTACCGTGCCGACCCGGCCTTCCGGGTCGCCCTCGATGCGGGTCTGGCCCAGGTCCGGCGCGCGGTCGCGATCGGCGATGGTCTCGCAATCGTCTATAACGGGCTGAGCTTCGCAAGCATCCTGTTCATGGCGGCGGCCGGGCTCGCCATCATCTTCGGGCTCATGGGCGTGATCAATCTCGCCCAGGGCGAGTTCATCATGCTCGGTGCCTACACCACTTATGGCGTTCAGGAGGCCTTCCGCCGGTTTGTCCCGGGACTGCTTGACCTCTACCTCGTGGCGGCAGTCCCGGTGGCTTTCCTGGCGGTCGCCCTGGTGGGCATCGGCGTCGAGGCGCTGGTCCTACGCCACCTCTACCGGCGACCGCTGATGAGCTTGCTCGCAACCTGGGCGGTGAGCCTGTTTCTGGTCAACCTCGTGCGCGTCACCGTCGGCACGCAGAACCTTCAGTTTTCGATGCCCGCCTACGTCAGCGGTGGCGTGCCGGTCTACGCTGACTTCGTCATGACCTGGAACCGGCTCTTCGCGATCGGCTTTGCGGTGGCCACCCTCTTTCTGACGCTGCTGATCCTGCGCCGCACGCCGCTCGGGCTCGACATCCGCGCCGTGACACAGAACCGCGACATGGCCGCCTGCCTCGGCCTGCCGACCCGCCGGATCGACCGCCTTGCCTTCGGCCTCGGCTCGGGCCTGGCTGGGCTCGCCGGAGTGGCACTCTGCCCGATCTACAGCGTCAATCCCGGTATGGGTTCGGGCTTCATCGTCGACAGCTTCATGGTCGTGGTGCTGGGCGGCGTCGGAAGCCTCATCGGGACCCTCGTGGCGGCAGTCGCGGTCGGCGGCGCCAACGTGCTGATCGAACCGATTTCCGGTGCGGTCGCCGCCAAGGTGATCGTGCTCGTCGGCATCATCCTGTTCCTGCAGCGACGGCCCAAGGGCCTGTTCGCCGTCCGGCGGCGGCGATGAGCGGCGCGATGCAGACCATCCGGGCGCGCCCCGCCGGACCGGCGCCGCGCGCCGTACGCGATCCCCTGGTTGCCGGGCTTGTGGTCCTCTGCCTCGTGGCCGCCGCAGCGCTCCTCGCAGCGCCCCCCACCCCGTATCTCGTCAACGCTCTGGGCCAACTCGCCGCCTTCGCGATCCTCGCCGTGTCCCTCGACCTGGTCTGGGGCTATCTCGGCATCCTGAGCCTTGGGCATGGGTTGTTCTTCGCCATCGGCGGCTACGTCTGCGCCATGCACCTGCTGGCCCACGGCGCATCCGTGACCGGCGTCCTGCCGGACTTCGTGCAGTTCATGGGCTGGAAGACCCTGCCGACCTATTGGGCGGGCCTCGACCTCGCCGCCTACGCGTTCGTCCTCGCCCTTGCGCTCGCCGGCCTCGTCGCCTTCGTATTCGGGCTTGCCTCGTTCCGCTCGCGGGTCAACGGCGTCTACTTCTCGATCATCAGCCAAGCTCTCGTCTACGTCGCGATGCTGTTGATGTACCGCAACGATACCGGGCTCGGCGGCAACAACGGCATGACCGGGTTCCCGCTGCTGTTCGGCTGGCCGATGGGCTCGCCGCGCGTGGGCACCGGGCTGGCCGTCGCCGCCCTCCTGACGCTGGCGGCGGTGCTCGCCGGAACGCGGCTTCTCGTCGGCGGCGCCGTCGGGCGGCGAATGCTCGCCTGCCGAGACGACGAGATCCGCCTGCGCACCCTCGGTTACAGCACCACGCGGCTGAAGCTCGGGATCTGGTGCCTCTCAGCCATGATCGCCGCGCTCGCGGGCATCCTGTACGTGCCGCAGGTCGGCATCATCAACCCGCGCGTTCTGGCCCCCGACCTTTCCATCGAGATCGCCGTCTGGGTGGCGGTTGGCGGGCTGGGGCGGCTCGGCGGGGCGGTGATCGGCGCCGTTCTCGTCAACGGCCTCAAGTTCTGGCTCAGCGCAGCGATGCCGGAAGCGTGGCCCTTCATCCTGTCCGGGCTGGTGCTCCTCGTGGTGTTGGTCCTGCCGAACGGCCTCCTCGACCTGGCGGCCCTGCGCCCGCGCCCGATTTGGTTGCGGAGGGGGCGATGAGCGCACTCGTGGTCGACGCCTTGACCGTCGCCTTCGGCCGCTTCACAGCGCTCGACGCCGTCTCGCTCGCGGTCGATCAGGGCGAGGTGCGGGCTGTGATCGGCCCGAACGGCGCTGGCAAAACCACGTTGCTCGATGTGATTTCCGGGATCACCAAACCGGTTTCCGGCCGGGTGATGCTGGGCGATTCTATCGACCTCACGAAGTGCTCGGAGGCCGAGATCGCCCGGGCCGGCGTGCGGCGGAAGTTCCAGAAGCCCAGTGTCTTCCCGGCACTCACCGTACGCGAGAACATCGAGATGGGCTGCGGACCCGCCTTGAAGGCGCGCGCCCGCGTCGCCCGCGTGGCCGCCGTTCTCGACGAGATCAGCCTTGCCCCACGGGCCGCCGTGCAGGCCGGCGCCCTCGCGCATGGCGAGAAGCAGTGGTTGGAAATCGGCATGGTGCTCGCCGCCGAGCCCGCGCTCCTCCTCCTCGACGAGCCCGTGGCCGGCCTCTCCGACGCCGAGACGGCCCAGACCGCCGCGCTGATCCGGGACCTGCGCCGGCCGGACCGCGCGATCCTGGTGATCGAGCACGACATGGCCTTCGTCGAGGCCATCGCCGACCGGGTGACGGTGCTGCACGAGGGCCGCACGCTCTACGAGGGCAGCATGCAGGGTGCCCGCGGCGATGCCCGCGTGATCGAGGTCTTCCTCGGCCGATGACGCAGGCACCCGCACGCCTCGCCGTCGAGGGGCTCAATCAGCATTACGGCAGCGCGCAGGTGCTGCGCGGGGTCGGCTTCGCGGTCGAGCCGGGGCGCTGCCTTGCCGTTCTCGGCCGCAACGGCGCCGGCAAGACCACGCTTCTGCGCTGCCTCACCGGCCTGATCCCGGCGAGCCAAGGCCGGATCGCCCTCGACGGGACCGAACTGACGCGCCTGTCCTCGGACCGGCGCGCCCGGACAGGCCTCGCCTACGTGCCGCAGGGGCGCGAGATCTTCCCCGACCTGACCGTCGCCGAGAACCTGCGGGTCGCGGCCCGGGCCCACGGCCTCGGGCGGACCGACGCGGTGGACGAGGCGGTCACCCTGTTCCCGGCGCTTCGCGACCTCTGGCACCGTCCGGGGGGCAACCTCTCGGGTGGCCAGCAGCAGCAGCTCGCCATCGCCCGAGCGCTCGCCACACGGCCCCGCGCCTTGCTGCTCGACGAGCCGACGGAAGGCATCCAGCCCTCGATCGTCGCCGCCATCGAGGCGGTGATCGCCGGGCTCAGAGGGCGGATCACCGTGCTGCTCGTGGAGCAGTATCTCGATTTCGCCCTTCGGGTCGGCGACGCCGTGGTGGTGTTGTCCCGGGGTAGCGTCGTCGTGCGCGGCGACCCCGCCACGCTGAACCACGAGATCCTTACCCGTCACATCGCCATCTGACGGACAACCCAGGAGACGCCGTGTCCGCCCATCACGAGATCCCCGCCACTCCCGAAACGATGGTGCTCGGCTACTTCGACGCCGCCTTGCCGCCCGTGCTGACGGTCGCCTCGGGCGACACCGTCACGCTGCACTCGCATCCGGCGGGTGGACGTGAGTCGCTCCACCCCGACCCGGCGCGCGTGCCGCCCGACCTGCTGCAGGCCCTCGACACGCTGGAGCGCGGCCCCGGCCCGCACTTCGTCACCGGCCCGGTCCACGTGCAGGGCGCCGAGCCCGGAGACATGCTGCAGATCGACATCCTCGACCTGAAGTTCCGCCTCGACTGGGGCTTCGTGGCGATCCTGCCGCTGCTCGGCACCTTGCCGGACGAGTTCACCGACTACGAGACAATCCACGCCGACATCGACACGGCGCGCGGTGTGTGCCGCCTGCCCTGGGGCACGGAACTGCCCCTCGACCCGTTCTTCGGCATCATGGGTACCGCCCCACCTGCCGCCTGGGGTCGGGTCGGGACGCCGGTGCCCCGCGCGTTCGGCGGCAACATGGATAACAAGGAGATGCGGGTCGGTACGAGCCTCTACCTCCCGGTGTTCAACCCCGGCGGCGGCTTCTACGCGGGCGACGGCCACGGCGTGCAGGGCGACGGCGAGGTCTGCATCACCGCCCTGGAGACGGGGCTAAGCGGCACCTTCCGGCTCACTGTGCGCAAGGACCTTCCGGGCGCGTGGCCCTTCGCCGAGACGCCCGCCGACCTGATGTCGATCGGCCTGCACGAGAGCCTCGACGAGGCCATGCGCCAAGCCGTGCGGGAGATGGTCCGCCTCGTCTGCGCGCGTACGCGCCTCACCCGCAACCAAGCCTATATGCTTTGCTCGCTCGCCGGGAACCTGCGGATCACCCAGACTGTCGACGGCAACAAGGGCGTGCACATGATGATGCCCAAATCGGCCCTCGAGTCGGCACCGTCCGGATTGGTCTGAGGCTGGAAACACGGGACCGCGACACGCCGACCCTGACTACGGGATTCCGGCGTTCAGTTCGCGCTTCGAACGAAGGCAAACCGGCCGACACAGGCGTGGGCGCCGCGGTGGCGCGGGCCTTGATGCAGGGCCACGCGCTCCGTCGGGGTCGGTTGCGTCGGCTCCGCGCGCAACGGCTGCATGAGCAGGGCAGCGCGGAGTTGCTGCACCTCGGCCCGGAGGCCTGCATTCTCCCGCTCGACCTGATCGAGCCGGACCAGGCCCGCAGGCATCAGCCCGCCGAGCCGACGACGCCAGCGATAGAAGGTGCCGAGCGAGACATGGGCGCTCGCGCAGATGTCGGCGATGGGGATGCCCCGCGCGGCCTCGTCCAGCAGGAAAGCAATTTCCTGATCCGTATGCAGGGATCGACGCATGCAGAATCTCCGGATTCGGCAGCCATGAGTGCATCCAGCGAGCGCAGGAGGAGCAAGAAGCGGACCGGCTTTGACGCTTCGGTTCCGAAATTTTTACATGTGCCAGCATCGGCGAACCCGCGTGGCGGACACCGCCTCGCGCAGCCAGCGTTCAGCTCTGTGTTTTGCTTCGCACGAGACTGCGGACATTTTTTGTAAGCGCCTGGATTTGCGCTGCGGCTGCGGCATGTCCGGATGTTAATTCCAGGCGCTCTAAAGCAGCCCTTCTGCTTTCGGCCAGACCCGGTCAACCGCTCCCGACTCACTGCAGTCAAATGTGTTCTTGCGGCACAAGCCGTGATGGCGGCGCGATCGAACTTCGGAGTAATGGAGTGCGCCTTACGTCATGAACGGTTCAAGATGTGTCTCGGTCGACCTGCACACGTGGCCGATCGGTGAGCGCCAACGCGGTCGCTGCGAGCATGATCCCCATACCCGATGCCTCCGCCCATCCGAACGGCTCGTGCGCGTAGATAGCGCCGATCGCAACTGCGATCACCGGGCTGACGAAGGCATACAGGCCGGCGCGGAAGGCGCCCCAGTCCCGCACCAGCCAGAGAAAGATCGAGAAGCCGGTGAGCGAGCCGCCGATGACCATCACGCCGAGGCAGAATAGCACCCGCCCATCCCACAGGGCGGCGAATCGGCCTGGGTCGTAGCCCTCTATAAGCAACGACACGGGCACGAGCCCGATCGCGCCGATGATCGTCTCCCAGAAGGCGAGAACCAGCGGCGGCATCGACTGCGTCAAGGGCCGGCTGATCACGGAGCCCCAGGCGTAGCAGACCGTGCCGAGTGCCACCGAAGCGAGAGCGAGCACCATCGTGGCGCCATCTTGCGCGGCTTCGGCGCGGCCGGAGAACAGGAGCACGAGCCCGCTGATACCAAGAACGATCGCGCCGACCCGACGCGCGCTGAGGCGCTCTTGGCCGTAGAGGAAACCGATGAACGCGAGGAAGATCGGCATCAGCGACAGATTGACGATCGCCGATAGGCCGCTGGGGGCGTGAGCGACACCCCAGAACACGAAGCTATAGCAGCCCGTCGTGATGAGGAGCGAAGCGCCGACGATCCGGCCGAACCCCTGGATGCGCAGTGGTAGGCGCCGTACGCGTACGATGATGAGGAACAGGACGCCGGAGAGAAGGAAGCGTGCCGTGGCGAGGAAGATCGGCGGGACGGCCTGCGTGGCGATCTTCGTGGGCAACCACGTCACACCCCAGATCAGCGACATGACGCCGAAGGCTACGAGGCGGCTCACGCCGGATCGCTTCCGACACTCATGCGGCACTCATCGCCAGCCGCTCATGACAAGCAGCGGTCCAAGCCCGGGAAACGTGGAGCGACGACGGATTGCGCTGGGAAGCGGGATCAAAAGCCGTCGCGGGATGTAGGTGCCCATGGCGCTCGCCTACCGCTCAGGCCTCCCTGTACCAGTCGGGTAGGAACGACAGGTCGTTGTCCCAACCGCTTTGCAAGGCAGCGAGTCGTGCGCCCACCGCCGATACCTTCGCTCGGTGGATCAGTGGCAGCACATTCTCCGAGACCGCAAGGTCGTTGCACTTGATCAGAAGCGCTGCCCGCTTGACCGGGTCGAGCTCGCTCTGAGCGGCGTTGTAGGCCGCGTCGTAGGTGTCGTTGCGCCAGCGCACGACGTTGCGGCCCTGCCACTTGTTCTCCTTGGTGGCGATCTCCCACGAGACGTACTGGAGCAGCCAGATCGCCGGATCCGCCTGGGTCATGTTGTTCGTGTACATCTCCATGTCTGCGTAGAAATGCGGGTAGGTGTCGGGGTTGGCCGGGTCGGAGGAGAAGAACACCGAGCCGGTGACCGATTTCAGCTCGATCTCGATGCCGGCCTTGGCCGCCGCCTGCTTGATGATCGCCTGGGTCTTTTGGCGCGGGGCGTTGATCGAGGTCTGGAACAGCAGCTTCAGGCGCTTGCCGTTCTTGACCCGCACGCCGTCCGAGCCCCTCGCCCAGCCGGCCTCGTCGAGGAGCGCGTTGGCCTTGGCCAAGTCGAAGGCGAAGCTGGTGTTCTTCGAGACGAAGCGCTCCGGGCCGTTGACCGTGTTGGCGGTGGGTTTGCCGGTGCGGCCGTAGATGTACGTCTCGATCGACTTACGGTCGACTAGCAGGTTCATCGCCTGGCAGACCTTCGGGTCGGAGAAGGCGGGGTGCTTGGTTTTGAGCGAGGACCGTTCACCGTCGACCTCGACGTTCGGGTCCGTTGTGTTGAGCAGCAGGAACTCGAGATTGCCGCCGTAGACGACGTCGACCCGGCCCTTGCCGCCGGTCTCCAGGCGCTTGAGCACCTCGTCCTCGACTTGAAGGTTCCAGGCGTAATCGTACTCGCCGGTCTGGAGCACCGCGCGCGCCGCCGAGACCGCGTCGCCGCCGCCCTTCATCTCGATGGCGTCGAAATAGGGCCGGTTGGGCAGGTGGTAGTTCGGGTTGCGCTCGCCGCGGACGATATCGCCGGGCCGGAACTCGAGGAACCGGTACGGCCCGGTGCCCACGGGGGCGAGGTTCTGCGGCGCATCCCGAGATTTGGCGCCGGTATAGGCGGCGAACAGGTGCTTGGGGATCACCATGCCGACGATGCCCACAAAGGCATCGCACCAGTACGGCGTCGGCTTGTCGAACAGGACCCGGACGCTGAGGTCGTCGATCTTCTCGACTTTGCAATCCTTGTAGGAGCCGATCGTCACCGCCGCGGTGGCGGGGTCGCGGGCGTAGTCCCAGGTGAAGACGAGGTCGTCGGCGGTGAGCGGCTTGCCGTCGTGCCAGGTGACGCCCGGCTTGATCTTCCAGACCACCGAGCGGCCGTCGGCGGCGAGCGCCCCGTTTTCCTCGGAGGGAATCGTGGCGGCGAGCACCGGCACGAGATTGCCGTCCGGGTCCCAGGCGGCGAGCGGCTCGTAGAAGATCCGCGACGCCTCCTGGTCCTTGGTGCCGATGGCGAAATGCGGGTTGATCAGGGTCGGCGCCTGCCACCAGAGCAGGCGGAGCGCCCCCCCGCCGCCGGCCTTCGCCGCCTTGTAGCCGCTCCGGATGTCGGCGGCCATCGCCACCCCGTTCCCGGCCAGCATCAGCCCGGCCATCGGCGCGGAGAGGCCGACCGCCAGCATCCGCTGCACGAAGACGCGTCGCGACAAGCGGCCGTCCTTCACCTGCTCAATGAAGCCACGCAGATCCCGCTCGTCCATGAGTTTGCCCTCGATCTCCGCCACGCAGCGCGCAGTGTGATCATTGAGTCAATTCGTGCCCTGTGTAATCGATCTTGCCGTCGGCGCCCTTCGCCCACTCGTACAGGATGTAGTCGGGTCGGGTGATGTCGCCCTTCTTGTCGTAGGCGATCTCGCCGATCACCGTCTGCGTCGGCCTGCCTTGGTGCAGCCAGTCCGCGAGCGTCTTGCCGTCGCTGGAGCCGGTCTCGGCCATCGCCTTCGCCAGAACCTGCACGGCCGCGTACGAGTAGAGCGTGTAGGCCTCGGGATCGATGCCCCTAACCTTGAAGGCCGCCACCACATCCTTGGCGTTCAGGTTCTTGCGCGCGTCCGGCGAGAAGGTCATCAGCGTCCCCGCTGCGCCCGGGCCGGCGATCTGGACGAACTCCTTGTCGGTGATGCCATCACCGCTCATCATCGGCGCTTTCAGGCCCTGGTCGCGCATCTGCCGGATTATGAGCCCAGCTTCGGTGTGCAGACCGCCAAAGTATACAATGTCGATGTCGGCCGACTTTAGCTTGGAGGCGAGCGCCGAGTAGTCCTTCTCACCAGGATTGATGCCCTCGAACATCACCTCCTTGCCGCCCTTGGCCTTGAGCGCCTTCAGGGTCTCGTCAGCGAGCCCCTTGCCGTAAGGCGTCTTATCGTGGACGAAGGCGATCTTCTTGCCCTTGAAGTGCTCGGCCAGGTAGGTGCCCGCCACCGCGCCCTGCTGGTCGTCGCGGCCGCAGGTGCGGAACGTGTTCCACATGCCGCGCTCGGTGAACTTCACGTTCGTGGAGGCGGGCGTGACTTGGACGATGCCAGCGTCGAGGTAGACGTCGGAGGCCGGGATCGACACACCGGAGTTGAAGTGACCGACGACCATCTTGACGCCCTCGCTGGCGAACTTGTTGGCCACTGAAACGCCTTGCTTGGGATCGCCTGCATCGTCACCGATGACGGCCACGAGCTTCTGGCCGTTGATCCCGCCAGCTTTGTTGATGTCGTCAACTGCTTGGCTGGCGCCGTTCTTGATCTGAGCGCCGAACGCCGCGTTAGGCCCAGTAATCGCACCGACGATGCCGATCTTGACCTGAGCCTGCGCTGAGCCGGCCATCAGGAAGCCGAGAATGCCGGCCAACACAGAAGCGCGCATGTTGATCTCTCAGGCTACCGCTCTCAGGCGTCACCCGTGCCTGCCTGCAAGATCGTGGCCGTCCACAGCGGAGCTTACACCGGTCAAATGGTCGAACCGTTCTACTCATGTGCACTTTACCGGCGTCCAGCGACCCTATGAGGTTCTGCCTGCGCCGTAGATCCTGCCAGGGCAGGCATGCAGCCGCGCCCCCTGTGCGGCCACGGTACGCCAAAACGGGTAAGATCTCGATCATCCCTCAAGGAGTTCCCACACGGGCACCGCTGAAGAGTGCGGCCTCAACCTGATCGATGCCCGACGCTCACGGGCGCACTTATCAGCCGTAGCGGGTAGGGCTTAGCTCATGCCTCAGTGCGCGCCCGGCGTAGTTGGAATTCCGACTGTCACCGCAAGTAGGCCTGTGAGATAGGCCCGTCCGCGTGGCCGATATACGTCGGTTGGGGCCTGTCCGCTTTTCCAACCGACTTTCTCCGGAGCGGACAGGCCGCTTTCGGCCAGATCAGGTCATCCGCGGCCCCTTAGACTGCCGGCAAGCAGACGTTCCGAAAGTCAGAGAAGGGTCAAATTCGGTAGCGTATTGACCCGAGCAAAAATCGATGGGGAGATGCCGTCCCGCGAATGACTGAAGCTTCGATCGCTTATCCGGCCGAGCCCGAAGCGGCCCCCATACTCGCGCGTAGGCGGGCTGTCTCCTCTGGGCCGAGCGCGAGGACGAGCCTGATGCAATCCTCGATGAAAACTGCTTCCCGGGTGCCAGATTGCTTGGCAGCACGCGAAATTTCACGCGCTAGCGGGACGTCAACCAGAATGGACAGTGGTCGGAATGCCGCCATTGCCAGCCTGCTCATTACTGGGGGTAAAGTTGCAACAGGAACCTTCACGGCAGGACTTGGCGACGAAGAGGGCTGAGCTGAAGGGCTGCGCGCCTTGTGCCTGCCCTGCGTCGCGAGGCAATCCGCCCGTTCGTTGAGCGGATCTCCGGAGTGGCCCTGAACCCACGTCCACTTCACATCGCGCTGGCTGGCGAGCTCGTCCAGACGTTGCATCAAGTCGAAATTCTTCACCGGGCCCTTCGAGTTTTGCCAACCTTTGGCCTTCCAGCCGCCCATCCACTCGGTTACGGATTTGACCACGTACTGGCTGTCGCAGCGCATCTCAATCTGCGCGCCCTCGGGGAAGTGCTCCAGCGCCCGGATGGCTGCCGTCAGCTCCATGCGGTTGTTCGTACTATTAGTCTCACCCCCACATAGATCCAAAGGCCCGTCCGGGCCCGAGATGACCACCCCCCAGCCACCAGGGCCAGGATTGGGTGAGCAGCCTCCGTCAGCATAGACAACGATTCGCGTCACGGCGTGATCCTTCGGGTGTTAAGGGCTGCCCACGGTCTAAACCGCAGCGGAAGCAACCTCGTCCCGGCTTGTAATACTCTCCCCTACGGATCTCTACAGACGGAAAGTCAGTGTAAAACAACTAGTAAGCAACCTCGTGCACCCAGTTGGACCCAGATGCACTCACTCGATGCGGAATGGCTTGGATTAAAGCCGAATGCACGGCAATAAACATCATCACAATATCGTGATCAACAAGTACGTGCGGGAGGCAGGGTCGGCGGGGCCTCGTCGATCTGCGTAGACCAGGGCCGCCTGAAAGCCGAGCAAGCAGCAGACGCCAGCGAGTGCACAAGAATGGCGCGCAGCGCTGCCCTCAACTCGCGCTGCCTCTTCCGCTGACTGCCTACCACGATAAGCTGGAGGCATGCGCGACGAAATAGGAAGGCCTCTGCCGGTCGAGATCGCGAGCCGCGAGAGCAAATACGCTGCGGCTCCTGAACTTCTTCAGCCAGGGAATTGGGTGTGCTTGAATGTTGACACTTCTTGTCCATGGCCAGTGCGTCCTCAATCTGCCGACTTTGGAGGGCACCGCATTTGGGTGATCCCGCTGACGCTTGAGGAGCATCCAGGAGTAGCTGTGCGGTGCTCGCTAAGCCTCAATCGAGATGAGGCAGCAAGGCTGCTGTACCGCTTCTTGAGTGTGCTCGCCTGGCGGGAGCAGCATGGAATTGCTGTCGCTCACCAATCTGGTGGCGGGCGGCCTCACATGGTTGGGCTAAACCGAAAATACGGCTTCTCAATTTGTGAAAGCTTCGATTTCACCGAGCTTATTTGTCCGGAGGATGAAGATACACGCATTGCCCTTGCGCTAATGCGAGAAGCAAGGAGTCTCAACCATTACGGCTATGCCTTTCTGTCTTTTTGGCGAGTGCTTGAGCTGGCATTTCCAGTGCCAAAGCGGCGAGTGGCGTGGATGGAGAAGGCTTTACCTCGGCTAACGGGTCACGAAGTGGCCGAGGCGCTCGACAGCATCAGAGTGGATGGGAAGCAGGACGTAAGCCGCCATCTTTTTGAATCTGGTCGTTGCGCGGTGGCGCACGCGGGTCAAAAACCGATCGTGAATCCCGACGATCCAAGCGACGCGCGACGACTGTATCGAGAGTTGCCGCTAGTGCGAGAAATGGCAGTGCTCGCCATTGAAGAGCGTTTCGGTATCTCAACCCCTCAAACTGAGTACCGCAAGCATCTTTACGAGCTTCGTGGGTGGAAGGGACTTCTCGGCGCTGATTTAATCCAACGCTTAGTAAGTGGCAAGGACGTTCGGTCAGCTGAAGAAGTCGACCTGCCTGAAATTCATGTGCGCCTGCGCAAATCCCCTCCTTACGGGGCGTTCGAAGGCATGTCACCTTCGAGCGCCACAGTACAAGATCGAAAAGTTTATCTTGTCTACCGGTCTAAAAGCGGGCTATTTTTTTTCAAGTTTGTCCTGGATTTTGGTGATGAGCGGATAATATTCGATATGGAAGATGGACTTTTTTTAAACGACGATGGTTCAGTGACTGCTGCAGAGCACAATGCGGATTGTCAGCGGTTCATTCGAGACTACGGACTAAACGGCGAATTGCAAATATGGAATGCGTCCGACGGAGGACTTCTTTCGCGCAAGGATGCCTTCATACCATTGAACTGCTTCATTGATCTGGAGGCTTGCAACGCTATCATTGCGTCAGCGCAGGCGGAGATCGAGCGCCGACGCGTCGGTTCATCCAACAGCGGCAGTGAAGCACACCCGGGATGAGTCATGTAGTCTATAAGGCGCTGCTACCGTGCCCAGCGGCCCAGGCGGCGCTTCCATCGTTCGCCAGGCGGGATAGCGGCGTTAGATTTTGCGGTGCGTTTGGTGAGCGTCGGCGCGATTGTCGGCTGGGACCGGGCCACCGGCTCAGCAGTCGCGGCAGCAGGCGCAGGTGGCGCGGAGACCGGCTCGACGGCGGCGGTCGCGACCATCGCGGCAGAGGCCTTGCGCGGCCGCCCGCGGCGCTCCTGCGGGCGATCCTTGGCGGCGGGCTCCGGCTCGAACTGGCGCAGTTCAGGCGCGATTAGGCTCGGCAGGATACGACGGGGTTCGGAGGGTGGCGCTGTTGGCTCGGCGAATGGATCGCGGAACAGGCGCGGCGCCTTGGCGGCGGGAGGCGCGACGCGACTCGGGATGACGGCGGCCTGACCGCGGCCGGCTGATTTGATCTCAACGGAGAACGACCGTCGCGTGCGACTGAGCATGGGTTGGACGCTTTCGAGCCGCAGATTGACGGCTAATGTAGGAATGATGAAGGCGCTGGGTTGAATCAACGAGTACACTAATGGACGGGCACAAGCGGACAGCTCCAAGGTTTAGTTCGGCTGATCGGCGAAGTTAAACCCGGTGCGGCTTTTGGCCTCGACCAGCACTAGGCGGGTCTGATCGAAGCCCCAAGAGAAGTCGGGATCGTCCGGTACACGCGGGCCGAGGAGCGCCCTCGCCCGCTCGATGTCGTCGAGGATCGGGTCGACATCCTCGATCCGCCACGCGGCGAAATCAGCCATGCGGAGCGTTCGCATCGAGCTGCCGTTGCCCATCAACATCGAGCTGATGACGGCTTGGCCGCCGATCGCGACCGCAGTGTTCAGTCCTCGCAGCCCCATCCGCGTCCGCTGGAGTGCGGTGAAGCCCGATTCCCCCTTGATCCCGTTCAGCACCATGTGGCCCGCATCGGCGCGCGCTTGAACGACGGCGCTCTCGAGCGTCCCGTCGTAGAAGCTCTTGTGCGTGCCGACCATGATGAACGCCGCGAGCTCCCGATCAAAGGTCGCGAACAGCAGCACGTCCTCTTTATCTTGCTGCCGCACCTTGCGCGGGCCAGCAGGGTCGACGGGATCGAAGTGCAGGTGGTGCACATCGTAGGCGGCTAGCGCGAAGTCGCCGTCGTGCTGATCATCGCGCGGATGCTTGCCTGGCCGATGCGCTCGGCCTGACAGGTATGGCGTCAGGTCAGCCCCTTCCTCGACTAGCCGTGCCAATTCGAACACCTTGTTGAGGTGGCGGGTCACGAGGCCACTATCCCAGAACCGGCGGACGAAGAAGACGTGACGCTTGGCGATCGGAATCAGCCGGCGGGTTCGTACGAGGTAGCGATGGATCAGGTAGCCGAGACTTTGGCGCTGCGGATCGAGATCGCCACCGAGTTCGGTCACGAGTTCGTGGCGCAGTCGCGCAACGCGGGGGCCCTCAGCGTCCGGACCCGGCACAGGCCGCCTCCACATCTCTGCGGCGGCCCGCCCTCGGCCCGATGGCCGGCAACGGATGCTTGGGTGATGTTCTCGCCCCGTCAAGCGCTGCATTATCAAGGACGTAGGCTGGGCATCGGGCTTAACGACAAAACTTGCAGGAGGCCCACGGCGTCCGGGCAACCGGCGGGACAGAATCTGCCCACTGGCGGACCGGTTCATGACGCCGATCGCCTCCAGGCTCAAGAGTAGATCGCAACGCTTACCGGAACGCAAACGTCCAAGGGCGTAGGCGAAGGCGGGAAGCACCTTGCCGTGAGTCGTCACGAAATTGAGGCGATGCGGGCTGCTATTATGGCGGCTGTTCGCCATAACATGCAACTGAATCAATTGGAGGGACGCTTATGGATAGAGAACGCGTTCAAGCTCTGGCGAGAGCTCAGGGACAGACCGAAACCCGCGGCAGAGTTCAAATAGACATCGAAAAAGATTTGCGACCAGAATGTCGCTTTGTCGATTTTCTGCTAGCCTCGTCGCTAAGAACGGGTAGGTGCGCGAAATTGCTTCGCAATTTTATGCTCATCTACGCTGCAAAAATTCCACAACTTGCACAAGGCAAAAACCACCTGTTCGACCCAGAAGGCATTTGTCAAACAATTAAAGTATTAGAAGGACACGAGATTAAAGACATAACGCGCGGCCCTTTTCAATTCGAAAAGGACCGCTTAAAGGGCTCTATAAAAAGCATTTTTTTCAATCCAGCTTCCTGATAGAGAATATTATTATTGAAATAGAAAAACACGGCTCCGGCATCATCTCTCGGAAACTTGCAGAATATTATGGCAAGGGAAATTATATGGGCAAGCCGCTTAAAGAAACCGACGTCAAACTGATAGCGGAAGCCTTCTCTAGAGATGTCATCGAACGTCGCGCAGACAGTCGCGAAAAAACATGGCGTGGCGGTTTAACCGGCGAGCACCTCATCTATGCTGCCCGTCCAGATGGTAACATCTATCTCCACGCCTCGTTTCACGGCGAAGATCCCGACCGCATCGCTGAGTCCGTTCGGGTCGCACTGTCGGATTTTCCAGAGCTCAGAGGTGCCGCCCCTGTGTTCGACTAACATTCAATGCCGGCCCATTTTGCTCACTGGGACCAGTGCTTGACGGAAGGATGTCCAGCGGGCCCCGCCGGCACGCACGATGGCTGCTCCGCCCTGCCAAGTGTAACTCTAAATCGGCCCATCCGTGTCCGCGAGGCGGTGCCGGCTCGCAATCAACTCGCAAGCGACCTCGTGCAACCGCCTGAGGCTGTTTGGCCCCGCTCAATCCGAGATAGAACTAAGTAAAACCGCAAAGACTCGAAATAAAACTTTCACAATATTGTGTGCAGGTATTCCATCAGGCGGCTATCCCTTGGGTTGGGGCGAGGGCCGTCGCGGCGCCCTCGGCAGAAACGGAAACTGAAACCGACATGGCCGGCCGGGCCGGTCGCTGTCCTAGCTAGAGCGCCGGCCCTCGGGCGAGTAGGCCGCCCGGCCCGGTCATGGCTTCCCGATGCCGATATCGGCCGCCACGTCGCGGAGCCGCTCCGGCACCCGCTCCTTCCGCTCGCTGTAGCGGTCGACGAGATAATCGGCGCGCTCGCGGGTCAGCAGGGTGAACTTCATCAGCTCTTCGCAGACATCGACCACGCGCTCGTAGAGTGAGCCCGGATTCATCCGGCCCGCCGCGTCGAATTCCTTGTAGGCCATCGGCACCGAGGATTGGTTCGGGATGGTGATCATCCGCATCCAGCGGCCGAGCAGGCGCAGGCTGTTGACCGCGTTGAAGCTCTGCGAGCCACCCGAGACCTGCATCACCGCGAGCGTACGCCCCTGGGTTGGGCGCAGGCTCCCCTCGCTCAGCGGCAGCCAGTCGATCTGGCTCTTCATCACGCCGGTGAGGGTGCCGTGCCGCTCCGGCGAGACCCAGACTTGGCCCTCCGACCAGAGCGAGAGCGCGCGCAGCTCCTGCACCTTCGGGTGGTCGGCGGTGGTGTCGTCGGGCAGCGGCAGGCCGTGCGCGTCGTAGATCCGGACCTCGCCGCCCAGGGCTTCGAGGAGGCGCGCCGCCTCGTAGGCGAGGAAGCGGCTGAACGAGCGCTCGCGCAGCGAACCGTACAGGATCAGGAAGCGCGGGGCGTGCGCGAAGGGCTGCACGACGTCGAGCTGCGCCGCATCCGGCACCACGAAATGCGGCCGGCTGAGATTCGGGATTCCGTCGGCGGAGGGCTGCTCGGGCTTGTCCACGGGGGCGCTGTCTCGTATATTCAAAGGATTGTTTGAATGTTGAAACGAAAATGGATGAACCGCAAGCCCTCGCGGCCTTCGTGGCGCTGGGTCAGGAGCACCGGCTGCGGGCGCTCCGGGCGCTGGTGAAGGGCGGGCCGGACGGCATGGCCTCGGGCGCCCTGGCTACCGCCATCGGCGTGTCCGCCTCGACTATCTCCTTCCACCTAAAGGAGCTGCAGCAGGCCGGGCTGATCGGGTCCCGCCGGGCGGGGCGCTCGATCATCTACAGCGTCGCCTACCCGGTGCTATCCGGGCTGGTCGAATTTCTCATGACGGATTGCTGCCAGGGGCATCCGGAGGTCTGCGCGCCGGCGCTCGCCGCCCTGTCGACCTGCGGCCCGAACACGAAAGAGGTGGACCATGCCTGATCACGCCATCGACGTGGTGATCTACCACAACCCCGCCTGCGGCACCTCGCGCAACACCCTGGCGATGATCCGCAACGCCGGCATCGAGCCGCACGTGATCGAATATCTGAAGACCCCGCCGGCGCGGGCGCTACTCAAGCAGCTCCTGGCCCGGGCCGGCCTGTCGGTGCGCGACGTTCTGCGCGAGAAGGGCACGCCCTACGCCGAGCTCGGCCTCGCCGATCCGGCCCTGAGCGATGACCAACTGCTCGACGCCATCGCCGCCCACCCGATCTTGCTGAACCGGCCGCTCGTGGTCAGCCCCAGAGGCGTCCGGCTGTGCCGGCCCTCGGAGCTCGTGCTCGATCTGCTGCCGCCGCAGCAGGGCGCGTTCATCAAGGAAGACGGCGAGCCGGTGGTGGACGAGATCGGTCGCCGCGTCGGTCTCGCCTGATCGGCGGATGCTCGCACGTGCCTCCCGGCCATCCCCGGCCGGGCCCCGATAAGGCAATGGCCGCCCGGACCCGGCGCTGGCCGGTGATCTCAGCGCTCGGCGTGGTGCAGATCCTCGCCTGGGGCTCCTCCTTCTATATTCCGGCGGTGCTGGCCGAGCCGATCGCCCGGGATACCGGCTGGCCGCTCACCTGGATCGTCGGCGGCCTGTCCCTCAGCCTGCTGGTGGCGGCCTTCGCCTCGCCGCGGGTCGGCGCCGTCATCCAGCGGCGCGGGGGGCGGCCGGTCCTGGCGGCCGCGGCCCTTCTGCTCGCCACAGGCCTCGCGGTGCTGGGCCTCGCCCCGACGCTTCCGGTCTTCCTGGCCGGCTGGCTGATCCTCGGCCTCGGCATGGGCTGCGGCCTGTACGATCCCGCCTACGCCACCCTCGGCCGGCTCTACGGGGCCGAGGCGCGCTCCGCGATTACGGCCCTGACGTTGATCGGTGGCTTCGCCAGCACCGTCTGCTGGCCGCTCTCGGCCTTCCTGGTCGCCCATCTCGGCTGGCGGGGGACGTGCTTCGCCTATGCCGGCCTGCATCTGGCGGTGACGCTGCCGCTGGTCCTCGCCCTGATCCCGCCGGCCCTGCCCCGGGCCGCGGCGGAGACCGGTCGGGCGCGGCCGGTCGTGCCCCTGGCGCCGTGGCAGGCCCGGGCCTTCCTGCTGATGGCCGGTGTGCTGGTGCTCGGCGGCACCATCATGGCGCTGGTCTCGGTGCACCTGCTGACCCTGATCCAGGCCCGGGGCGAGACGCTGGCCGCCGCGGTGGCCTATGGCGGCCTGATCGGGCCGTCGCAGGTCGGCGCCCGGCTGATCGAGATCGCCAACCGCGGCCGGCACCACCCGCTCTGGACCCTGACCGCCGCCTTCACGCTGGTCGCCCTTGGTCTGCTCCTGCTGGCCTTGCACGGGCCGGTGATCGGCCTGGCCCTCGCAATCTACGGCGCCGGCAACGGGGTCTACTCGATCGCGCGCGGGACCGTGCCCCTGGTCCTGTTCGGACCCGAGCATTACGCTGGGCTGGTCGGCCGCCTGGCTCGGCCCGGTCTGGTGGCCCAGGCCCTGGCGCCCCCGCTCGGCGCCTTCCTGCTGGTCCGGATCGGGCCCGACGCCCTGTGGGGCCTGCTGGCGCTGCTCGCCGTCATCAATCTCGGGCTGATCGGCGGTCTCTGGCGCCTGAAGAAAGCCCGTGCAGCGGCAAGCGGCGAGCCGTTACCCGACGCTCGACCATAAGGCACCGCCGCATTACCCTGACACCGACGGGAGATCGCATCATGCCGACACTGACTGTCACGGCGCGGGGCCAAGTCACGTTTCGCAAGGAGATCCTGCAGCATCTGGGCATCAAGCCCGGCGGCAAGATCCGGCTCGACCTCCTCCCCGACGGACGGGCGGAGCTGAAGGCCGATCAGGCCGAGGGCTCGTGGCATGACCTGCAGGATTTCCTGAAGGATCGGACGAACGGCGCGCGGCTCACGATCGACGAGCTGAACGAGGCCATCGCCGAAGCGGGTGCGGCGGCCGGGATGCGTGGGCTTGAGCGCCCGTGAAGATCAGCCTCGACACCAATGTCCTCCTGCGTCTGATCGTCGGGGACGACGTGGCGCAGCGGGACAAAGCGGTCGAGACTTTGGAGCGGGCGGAGCTGGTCGCCGTCAGCGTCCATGCGCTCTGCGAGTTCGTCTGGGTGCTGGAGCGGCATTACGGGGTGCGACGACCCGATGTCGCCGCCGCGATTCGGCGCATCCTCGACATGCGCAACGTGGTCGCTAACAGGCCCGCGGTCGAAGCCGGACTGGCCGTGCTCGATGCCGGCGGCGACTTTGCCGACGGCGTGATCGCCTTCGACGGCCGCTGGCTCGGCGGCGAGACCTTCGTCTCGTTCGACAGGAAGGCCGTCGCGCTGATGGAGCGGCACGGCCTAGCCGCGCGCCTGCCGCCCTGACGCGCCCCGGCTCGGCTCCCGGACCGCGTTGCGCCCGGCCCCGCGAGGGACCAGAACGGGGCCGAACCCGATCCGGAGAGAGAGCCGAATGCGTACCGAGACGCCGCCGCTGATCCGCCTGGAGGAATACCGGCCGAGCGACTACCTGATCGACCGCGTCGATCTCGACATCCGCCTCGACCCGCACGCCACCCGGATCGACGCGACCCTGGCTCTGCGTCCGAACCCGGCTGGCCGCGCGGGCGCGCCGCTCCATCTCGACGGCGACGACCTCCGGCTGGTCTCGGTGGCCCTCGACGGCGCGGCGCTCGCGGCGGAATCCTACACGGCAACGCCCTCCGGCCTCAGCCTGCACGCCCCGCCGCAGCAGCCGTTCACCTTACGTCTCGTCACCGAGGTCGACCCGACCGCCAACACCAAGCTGATGGGCCTCTACCGCTCCAGCGGGGTCTATTGCACCCAGTGCGAGGCCGACGGCTTCCGCCGGATCACCTATTTCCTCGACCGCCCCGACGTGATGGCGGTCTACACCACCCGCATCGAGGCCGATCGGACCGAGGCGCCGGTGCTGCTCGGCAACGGCAATCTCGTCGAGTCCGGTGCCGTCGGCGCGGACCGGCATTTCGCGGTCTGGCACGACCCGCACCCGAAGCCCGCCTACCTGTTCGCCCTGGTCGGCGGCCGGCTCGGCCAGGTCGAGACCCGCTTCACCACGATGGAGGGGTGCGTCGTCACCTGCGCGGTCTATGTCGAGCCCGGCAAGGAGGCCCGCGCAGACTACGCCCTCGATGCCGTGATCCGCTCGATGAAGTGGGACGAGACCGCCTTCGGCCGCCCCTACGACCTCGACGTGTTCAACGTCGTCGCAGTGTCCGACTTCAACATGGGCGCCATGGAGAACAAGGGCCTCAACATCTTCAACGACAAATATGTGCTTGCAAGCCCGGAGACCGCCACCGACGGCGATTACGCCGCGATCGAGGCGATCATCGCCCACGAGTATTTCCATAACTGGTCGGGCAACCGGGTCACCTGCCGGGACTGGTTCCAGCTCTGCCTCAAGGAGGGGCTGACGGTCTTTCGCGACCAGGAATTCTCCTCCGACATGCGCTCCCGGCCGGTCCACCGGATCGCCGAGGTCCGGTCCCTGCGGGCGCGCCAGTTCCCCGAGGATGCCGGCCCCCTGCGCCACCCGGTGCGGCCGCGGGCCTATGCCGAGATCAACAACTTCTACACGGCGACCGTCTACGACAAGGGCGCCGAGATCGTCCGGATGCTGCGCACGCTGATCGGCCCGGAGGCGTTCCGGGCCGGCATGGACCGGTACTTCGCCGACAATGACGGCCGCGCCGCCACCGTCGAGGACTTTCTGGCCGCCTTCGCGGCGGTGACCGGGCGCGACCTCTCGGATTTCGCCCGCTGGTACGAGCGGCCCGGCACGCCGCGCCTGTCCGTCACCATGGCCTACGATCCGGGTGCCGCCCGCTGCACCCTGCGCTTCGCCCAGAGCCTGCCCGGCGAGGGCGGCCAGGACGCGCCGCCCCTGGTGATCCCGGTGGCCCTCGGCCTCGTCGGTGCCGCGGGACCGCTCGCGGGCGCCACCTGCCCGAATGTGCGGGACGGGGTCTTCGTCCTCGACCGTGCGGAAGCCGAGATCGTGTTCGCGCAGGTCACCGAGGAACCGGTGCCCTCGCTGCTGCGCGACTTCTCGGCCCCGGTGCGGCTCGACTTCGACCTCACCGACGCCCAGCGCATGCGCCTGCTGGCGCAGGACAGCGACCCGTTCAACCGCTGGCAGGCGGCGCAGGACGTCGCCCTGCGGCTGATCCTCGATCCCGATCCCGCCCGGGCCGACGCCTTCGCGGAGGCGCTCGGGCGTTTCCTGGACGGCGAGGCACTCTCCGACCCGGCCTTTGCGGCGCTGGTCCTGGCCCTGCCCAGCGAGGGCGAGGCCGCCGACGCCCTGCAAGCGGACGTCGATCCCGACGCGATCCACCGGGCGCGGTTCGACCTGCGGGCACGCCTCGGCCGTGCCCTGCGGCCGCGCCTGGAGCACCTCGACGCCGCCCTCGCCCCGGCCGACGGCGCGGCCTACAGCCCGGACGCGGCCTCGGCCGGGCGCCGGTCCCTGCGCAACGCCGCCCTCGACCTGATCGCCGCCGGCGATCCCGAGGCCGGCGCCAAGCGCGCCGGGGAGCGCCTGGCGAACGCCACCAACATGACCGACCGGCTGGCGGCGCTCGGCACCCTGGCGCTGATCCCGGGCCAAGCCCGGGAGGACGCGCTCGCGGCCTTCGCCGAACGCTTCGCCGACGAACCGCTCGTCCTCGACAAGTGGTTCGCCATCCAGGCGCAGATCCCCGAACCCGGGACCCTGGAGCGAATCAACCGCCTCAAGGCTCACCCGGCCTTCACGATGACCAACCCGAATCGGGTGCGAGCCCTGGTCGGAAGTTTCGCATTCGGAAACCCGACTCAGTTCGCGCGGCCCGACGGAGCGGGTTTTTCGCTCGTCGCCGACACGGTCGCCGCCCTCGATTCGACCAACCCACAGGTTGCTGCGCGGCTCCTGACGGCCTTCGGATCCTGGCGGCGGCTGGAAAAATCGCGGGCCGGCAAAGCCGGCGAAATGCTTAATCGGATCAAGGCGATCCCGGCCCTCTCGCGGGACTCCGCCGACATCGTCGCGCGCACCCTTGGAGGCGGCTAAGATATTGAACCTGCGGTAGAAAACGATTCTGTGGCCGAGTCGTAACGCAGGGGTTGCGTCAAGCCCGAATGGTAAAAAATCCGTGGACAAGCGCCCCCCGAAGATGGTTGTATTCAATCAGATTCGGGGGGCGCGAGACGCGGCGAACGGATCGCAACTCCCACGGGTGAGGTTCGGCCATGCCGGAGGCGGCTTCCGCTTCCTTCTCCGCGCGTGCGGAATCGAGTCTCGCCGTTTCCTGGCCGATGCGCGTCCGGGATCCGCGGCTCGGTCTGGTCGAGCGGTGGCTGCGCTACGCCGTGCCGGGCATCCTCGCGGTGTTCCTCGCTTGCCTGGTGGGCCTCGCTGCGCTCCACATCCAAGGGCAGCGGGCCGAGATCCTGGCCGGCGCCAAGGCCGAGGTCGAGGGCTTCGCCCGGCTGGCCGCCCGGGCGATCGCGCCGGCCGGCGGCCGGGCCTCCGACCTGCGCAGCCTGATGCCGGAGAGCGAGCGCCATCCGGGCCGCCGCCTCCTCCTGGTCCGGCCTGATACCCGCATCGCCGCCGCTCACCCGCCCCTTCCCGCCGATACGACGACCCTGGCCCAGGTGCTGGGCGAGAGCGAGCCGCTCTCGGGCCTCGGCGAGCGCGCCGGCGCCATGGCCCTCGACCTGCCCGGCGGCGAGAGCGTGCTCGCCGCCATCCACAGCCTGCCCGACGGCGCCGGACAGGTCGCCGTGCTGCAGCCGATCGAGCCGTTGATGCGCGGCTGGAGCGCCCGGGCCCGGGACCAGATCGTCCTGGTCGCGGCCGCGATCCTGGTGATCGTCGGCGTCGGCCTCGCCTACGGGCTGCAGAGCCGGCAGGCGACCCGGGCCGACCGCGCCCGCGAGCAGATCCGCGGCCGGCTGGAGACGGCCCTGCGCCGCGGCGCCTGCGGGCTGTGGGACTGGGACATCGCCCGGGGCCGGATCTACTGGTCCGATTCCATGTACGCCCTGCTCGGCTACCAGCGGCAGCACGAATACCTCTCCTTCGGGGCGGTGAACGCCCTGGTCCATCCCGACGACGGCGACCTCTACAGCCTCGCCCGCGGACTCGCCGCCGCCCAGACCTGCGTCGACCACGCCTTCCGGATGCGCGGGGCCGACGGCGCCTATGTCTGGCTGCGCGCCCGGGCCGAGGTCATGCCCGACGCCCACGATGGCGGGCGCCACCTCGTCGGCATCGCCACCGACATCACCGAGCAGCGCGCCCTGGAAGAGACCAACGCGGCCTCCGACATGCGCCTGCGCGACGCCGTCGAGGCGATCTCTGAGGCGTTCGTCCTGTGGGACACCGGCAACCGGCTGGTGCTGTGCAATTCCAAGTTCCGCCACCTCCACGCCCTCAGCCCCGAGGACGCGCAATCCGGCCGGAGCTACACCGACGTGATGGGCCGGGGCGTGCTGCCCCAGGTGCGACGCGAATCCCCCGAGGCCGGCCTCGCCCTCCCGGGCATGGCATCCCGGACCTTCGAGGCCGAGCTCACCGACGGCCGCTGGCTCCAGATCAGCGAGCGCCGCACCAAGGACGGCGGCTACGTCTCGGTCGGGACCGACATCACCAGCCTGAAGCGCCACCAGGAGCAGCTCCAGGCGTCCGAGCGCGAGCTGATCGAGACCGTCAAGGACCTCAAGCGCTCCCGCCGCACCCTCGAACTCCAGACCCAGCAGCTCGCCGACCTAGCCGAGCGCTATCTCGACCAGAAGGCTGCCGCCGAGGCCGCCAGCCAGGCCAAGTCCGAGTTCCTGGCCAATATGAGCCACGAGCTGCGCACGCCGCTCAACGCGATCATCGGCTTCGCCGACGTGATGGAGAACGCGGTTCTCGGCCCCCTCGGCACCCCACGCTACACCGAGTATTGCCGCGACATCCGCGAGAGCGGCTCGCACCTGCTCTCGATGATCGACGACATCCTCAACATGGCCCGGCTCGAGGCGCGCCGGGTCCGGCTGAACCCGCGGGCGATCCCGGCCGAGGCCGCCGTGACGTCCGCGCTCGGGCTGGTCGAGGCGGCCGCCCGCGAAAAGGGGATAACCCTCGGTCTCGACGTGCAGCCCGGGATCGACCTGCTGGCCGACCCGAGCGCGATGCAGCAGATCCTGGCCAACCTCGTCCAGAACGCCGTGAAGTTCACGCCGGCCGGTGGCCGCGTCGCGGTCCGCGTCCGTCGGGCGGGCGCCAGCACCCACCTGTTCGTCGAGGATAGCGGCATCGGCATTCCCCGCGCCGACCTCGCCCGCCTCGGCCGGCCCTTCACTCAGGTCGAGGCACAAATGACCCGCAGCCACAAAGGCTCGGGGCTGGGGCTCGCGATCACCCGTTCGATGGTCGAGCTGCATGGTGGCTCCCTGCGGATCCGCTCCGAGGAAACGGTCGGCACCGTCGTCCTGGTGCGCCTGCCGGCCCCGGCGCCCGAGCAGACGGAGCGGCCCGTCCGTGCCGTCGCCGCGCCGCGGGATGCCGTGAGCCTAACCGGGCGCCGGTCGGTCGCCGCTTGAGATCGTCTCTCACTGCCGCGGATCGAGCCCGCCCGACGGCTCAGGCCCATACCGGCGAGCGATCATCCCCGCGCTGCATCCGCGAAGGGGATCCTACAACGGACACAGCCCGATCAAGCGTCAAATCCAAGGAGTTCCGCCTCAGCGGATCAGCTCGATCGTGACACCGGCGGCCCCGGCAATGTCTGGCCAGCGCCGCTCCGCGGTGAGAGCCGGCACGCCTTCACGCTTCGCCAGAGCCAAGCAATATCGGTCCCCCAGCGACAGGCCGCCTTCGAGCGTAATCGCACGTAACAGGCCCGCATCGTAGGACAACGTCGCATCGACGGGAAACAGGCGGATCGGCAGGGGCCGCAGCAGCATCTCGATATCGTCGCGCACAGCGCCAAGCTTGGCGTAGTGGCTGACGACCTCAGCGAGGTTGACGGTCGTCATGACAGAACCGTCGAGCCCAGCCTTGACCTTATCAGCCCCCCGCTCTCCGAGCAGGAGCGCCAGGAGAGCGGAAGCATCGAGGACGAAGCGTGTCATTCGCGCTCGGCCTCGCTGGCGCGGTCGGCCAGGAAGTCCTCGACGGAGGCGCCGACTTTGCCGCCGATCAGCCTGCGGCTCAGGTCCTGCGCGCGTGCCACAACCTGATCCAGCGTCCGGAGCACGATGGCGTCCCCGATGTCTTCGACGATGACCTCGCCGCCGTTGCCGAGCCCGTGCCGCTTGCGAAGGTCGGCGGGCAGACTCATCCGCCCATCAGGCATCACCTTGGCTTTCATGGAGCGTCTCCAGCTTCTGCCGTATATGGGTCTTTACGCCGGAAAACGTCCTCCGTGCCAGAGATGCCAGTCTGTGGCGCACGCGATAAGTTGTGGGAGAAGAGGCTGTCGCCAAGCGACGGCGTCCTCCCCCGAGAACGCGCGTCCCCGATCGGCGTTTCCCCGTCAGAGGATCCGCACGGCGGATCGACCTTCGACGAGACGATCCATGCGCTCCAGGACCACCCTCCGCCTCACCCTCGCGGCCCTGCTTGGGCTCTCCGCCGCCCCGGCCTTCGCCCAGAGCGTCGGCTACGCCACCGGCTTCCCCGGCAAGGACCCGGCGGGCGACGAGGAGATCGGCTGGGGCCCGGCCTATCGCCCGGAGACGAGCTTCGCCCAGCCCGGCACGCCGCCGACCCCCGGCCAGATCGCCGGCCGCGCCTACCGGGCCCGGACCGGGCACGGCGTCTACGACCAGGTCCAGGGCGAGGGGCCGTACCGCAACCGATAGACACGGATCTGCCGGGAGGCGTCCCGCCCTCCCCTCATCCTGAGACGGCCGCGTCAGTGGACCTCGAAGGAGGCTTCCAGGGATCGCGCGGCCGGCTGGAAGACTCCTTCGAGGGCGACGCTCCGCGCCGCCACCTCAGGATAAGGGGGTGATCTGGATCTCCGTCGAAAACCGTGCGGCCGATCGGTGGTCAGCGCCGCCGCAGCGCCCGCTTGGCAGCGGCGCGGGCTTCGTGCTCAAACCGGGCCAGCCGCAGGCGCCGTTCCAGGGAGAGGCTGCGATCCCCCGGCGGCAGGGCGATGATCTCGGCCACGGGAGTCCGGTCGCGATAGAGGCTCTCCAGGGCCGAGCCGTCGAGGGTCGCCGAATCCAGTTGTTGCGCAAAACCGGTCTCGTGGCAGGCGCGCACGATCTCGGCCTCCAGCAGCAGGCCGGGGGCGTGGCTGCGCAGCTCCTCGTCGTAGGCGGTCTTCAGGAGCGTCGCGGTGCCGCCGCCCACCAGGGCGAGGCTGATCGCGATCGGCCGCCCGTCGAGGGTCAAGGCATCCGCCCGGATGCCGATTGGGCCCGGCGCCTCGGCGAACAGCGCGCGGGCGAGCGCGGCCATGTCCGGCCGGCAGGCCATCGCGGTGCCGGCCTGCCCCTTCCAGCCCTTCCGCTCGAGGACGAGGAAGTCGGCCACGAGCCCGGCCAGTTCCGGACCGCCCGCGGCGCTGACATGGGCGACCGTACCGAGTTCCGTGAGCCGCCGGGTGCGGCGGCGCAGATCCTTGAACCGGGACCGGTTCGGGTGCCCGGCCAGGAACGCGTCGTGATCGGCCCGGCGCACCATCATCGGCCGCTCGAAGGACGTCACGACGCCGATCGCCCAGCCGCGCGCCCGCATCGCCGCCAGCATGTCCGGGACGGCGCCGTCTTCCGTGGGCAGGAGCGGCCAGCGCCAGGCCCGGCCGGCTTCCGCCAGGCCGGCGACCAGGGCGTCCACCGCCGCTTCGCGCCCAGGGCCATCGATCACCAGCGGCGCGGTGGCGGTCACCAGCGGCGACAGGAACGGCCGTGCCACCCGGCTCCCGAGACCGGTGAGGTCGCGCCGCAGCGTGAAGGGCAGGAGCGCGACGCAAGCGCCGCCGCGGCGGATCGTGACGAAGTGCAGGCCCTCGGGCAGCAGCCCGGCCTCCCGGTGCGCCGCGAGGACGTGATGCGTGTAATCCGGATGCGGCGCGGCGGCGGAGGCGAACAGCGCATCCCAGGCCGCCGGATCAGGCGCCGGGCCGACGGTGACCGACAGGCCGCCGACCGTTTCGGGCGGCGCGTAAGCGAGAACACTCATCGGATCGCTCCCGCGGACCAGATCGGGGTCGGCAGCCCGTGCAGGCGGCCGGCGGCGCGGGCGAGGAGCCCAGCGCGCACGATCGTCGCCAGCGCTACGGCGAATGCGGCGCCGAGCGTTCCGAAGGGTGGGATCAGCGAAAGGCACAGGAGCGTGGCGACGATCAGCATGGCGGCGGTGATGCCGGCGCAGCGGCGTTCGCCGCCCAGCATGGTCAGCAGATCCTCGCCCGGCCCGAACAGACTCGCCGCGACGCTGCCGGCGACCAGCACGGCGAGGATCGGCACGCTGGAGCCGAGCCCGGGGCCGAACATCGCCAGCAGCAGGGGGCTAAGCGCGACAATCGCACCGCCGACCAGGGCGGTGGCCCCCGCGGTGAGCCGGGCTTGGCGGCGCACGAGGTCGGCGAGCATGGGCCGGTCGGCTTGGGCGTGGGCGGCGCTGTAGCGCTGGAGCGTCGCCGCGCTGGCGGCGAAGTGCACGAACACCACGAATTGCTGGATCCGGGTCGCGGCGAAATACAGGCCGAGCTCGGCCGGGCTCACCAGGGCGCCGAGCACGATCACGTCGACGAAGGTGAAGCCGGCATTGGCGAGATCGATTCCGGCGATCGGCAGGCTGGTGCCGAGCCAGGTCCGCCACTGATAGCGCTGTGGTCCGGCCGGCAGATCCGCCCGCAGACGCGCCAGGAGCAGGCCGGCCTGCAGCGCGGTGGCGATCGCGGCGGCGACCAGCATGCAGGCCATCGCGACCTCCGCCCGGGGCGGCGCCCCGAGCAGGACGGCGCCGATCATGCAGGCCATCATCAGGCTCTGGCGCAGCAGGTAGGGCGGCGCGATGGCGAGACCGACCCAGTTCTGGCTGCGCGCCACCCCCTCGAGATAATCCTGAAGGGCGAAGAGCGGCATCACGCACACGGCGACGGCGATCGGTGCCCGGTAGGCCGGCGCGAACAGGCCGGGCTCCAGCCACAGCAGGGCCGCGCCGAGGCCGGCGACGCCGAGCGCCACCCCGCCGGTCACCAGGGTGCCGGCTCGGAGATAGCCGCGGGCGAGGTCGAGATCGCCCCGCGCTTGGTCGCCGGGCACGAACCGGCAGGCGCCCTGCGACAGCCCCAGCGTCAGCGTGTGGCCGAGCATCGCGGTCCAGACCCAGACGGAGGCGAAGACCCCGTAGGCGTCCCAGCCCATCAGCCGAGCGGCTAAAACCTGCGCCGCGTAGGCGAAGCCCGCCGCGCCGACCCGGATGGCGAAGACCGTGAGTGCGGCCCGCGCCGGGCCTTCCCGCAGGGCATGGAGGCGCTGGCCAGCGGCGGCGAGCTTGCTGAGGGCCGGGAGGGCTGTCGCTGACACCACGCGCTCCGCGCCAGGCTTTGGAGCATCATCCCGAACGGCGGCTGCCGGATCGGAAACAGATGATGACCCGTCAAACCCGCCGAAACATCGTCCGAGAACCAATATCTTGGGCGATGTTCCAGTGACCGCAGGAGAACGGTCTCGGGTTCTACGGTCTAGCCCGGGGCGCGTTGCGGCTCGGTTAAGGGCGGCGCGGCCGGCGCGATCTTCGGGGCCGGCTCCGCCTCGGTCCGCGCGAGCGAGGTGGCGATGGTCAGCGCCACGTGCTCGGCCATGCAGCGCAGGCCGAGATCGTTGAGCCGGAACTGGCGGCCGAGCATGTGCCCCTCGCCCTTCTCGGTACGGCTCGACAGGTAGTGCAGGGCCTCGTAGCGCCGCACCAGCGGCACCTCCTGTTGGGCCGCCACGGTCCGGACCGCGTCGACGATCCGGTTGTAATCGACGTCCGCGGCCATACTGGCGGTGTAGATCGGGTCGACCAGCACCACGTCGATCCCGTGGGAGCGGATCCAGGCCACGGCCTCGCTCAGCGAGCTGGCGAAGGCGTCGGCATCGACCCGGGCGATGGCGTCGTGGGTGCCGACCTGCCAGACCACGAGGTCGGGTTCGGCCTCCGCCACCATGGTGCGCAGGCGCTCGGAGGCCCCGGAGGCGATCTCCCCCGGCAGGCCGCGATGGTCGATGGTCACGTCGGTCTTGGGCAGCGCCCGTTCCAGGGCCGCTTCGAGCTTGGCGGGATAGGAGGCCGAGGCGCCCGGCGCGGCGCTGCCGCCGATCGCCAGGATCTTGAGCGGGCGGTTCTCGCCCAGGGCGGACCGGACCGCGCCCAGCTTGGCCATGGTGTAGAGCTGCGCGCCCGGGACCCGGCATTCCTGCGACAGGCTGGGTTGGTCACCCGTATCCACCGGCTGCTCCGCGGCCGCCGCCGGCTCCAGCGCGGCCAGGATCAGGGCGGCCAGCGCCCAGCGGGTCCCGGAGCGACGGACGCGCGTCACGGCCGAGGCCGCGAGGACTTGTTGCGGGTGCGCCATTCGACGAACCATGCGGTGAACCCCAGACCGACCAGGCCGCTTCCGGCGACCAGCATATCGACCAGCACGCCGCCGCCGGTCTGAAAACGCACGAGCTGCCCGATCAGGCTCAGGATCGAGCCCATGGAGAAGACCGCCAGGGAATTCCGGCCCAGCTGGCTGAGATAACGCCCGACAGCTCCGATTCGGGGAGCCAGAAGTGCGTAGAGCGGCGCGAAGGCGAGCAATACCCCCAGGAAATGAAGAAGCCGCGCCGGTGTCAGGTAAGTCTTCTCGAAGGTGAACAGCAGCCGCGGCTCGGGCACCATCAGCGGATCCGGGCGGATACCCGTCACGGCGAGCACGATCCCGAGGACGACGATGGCGAGCCCCGCCGGAATCAGTCTCCGCGACCAACGGCGCAGGGTGTCGGAGCGCAGGTTCCAGCCCTGGAGCACGAAGCCCAGCACCAGCAGCACCTGCCAGCAGAACGGATCGAAGAACCAGTCCCCCTCCCCCGGCCAGGACGGGACGTTCCACTCGAACACGAGGCTGGCGAGATAGAGGCCGCCGGATAGGGCCGCCGACGCGATCAGGCTGACGCGGCCGACCAGCACGAAGATCGGCGCGATGCCGATCAGCACCACGTAGAGCGGCAGGATGTTGAAGAAGCCGAGCTGGTAGGTCATCAGCGCCATGCCGCAGACCGACTGGATCGGGTCCGCGAAGAAGCCGCCGGCATTGTGCCATTCGAGGATCAGCGGGTTGTCGAGCAGCAGTGCCGCGCCGGCGATGAGCGCCAGCGCCAGCAGCATCACGGTGAGCTGCGCCCGGTAGACCTCGACGGTGCGGGCGAGCAGCCGGACCACGCTCTTGACGGCCGGCTCCGGCTTCCCGTCGCGCCCGCGCGTGGCGATGCCGATCGACCAGCCTGCCAAAAACACGAACAGCTCGGCGGCATCCGAGATGCCGTATTGCGAGAAGGTGTAGCGCTCGAAGGTGTTGCCCGGGATGTGGTTGATGAAAATCGTCACCAGGGCGAAGCCGCGCCAGAAGTCGATCGCGTTGGGGTCCCGCATCGTCGCGGCGGCTCCGGGGTTTCGACACGGGATCGGGATTGGGCGGCCCCTGATACGGCGCCGCGCCCGGTCTGCAAAGGCGAACAAAGGGAGAGTTCGTGCGGACGCACGAACCGGGCGGTCACGCTCGCGTTAGGTCGGATCAAGGAGATCCGGACAGATGACCCGCACCATCACGATTCTCGGCCTCTCGGCCCTGCTGCCGATGCTCGCCGCGACGGCCGCCTCGGCGCAGGCTCAGACCGGAACCGGCGGAGGACCGACCTCCACCATCACGGCGCCGCACACCTCGTCGGTCGGCCAGACGATGCCGCCGGCCTCCGGCGCCGGCGCCGCGACCGCGGACGATCGCCGCACCCGCACCCGGGAGCAGATCCAGGACGACAAGATTTCTCAGGGCATCTGCATCGGGTGCAGCCCAAAGTAGGTTTTTCCGCACGGTTCAGGACTCTCGGGAGCCGTCTGCTTCCGAGAGGCTCGGCGCGGCGACCCCGGCCTAGCGCAGCGCGAGCTCGTCCTCGCTCTCGCGGGCCAGCCGCAGCAGGTTCTGGCCGTAATTGGTCTTGGCGAACATCTCGCCGCGGGCGATCAGCTGCTCGCGGGTGATGAAGTTCTGGAGGAAGGCGATCTCCTCCAAGCAGGCCACTTGGAGACCCTGGCGGTTCTGCAGGGTGCGGACGAACTCGCTGGCCTCCAGCAGGCTGTCATGGGTCCCGGTGTCGAGCCAGGCATAGCCGCGCGACATCCGCTCCACGTAGAGCTGGCCGCGTTGGAGATAGGCCTCGTTGACGCTGGTGATCTCCAGCTCGCCCCGGGCCGAGGGCTTCACGGCGGCGGCGATGTCGAGCACTTGGTTGTCGTAGAAGTACAGGCCGGTCACCGCCCAGGTCGATTCCGGGTTCTGCGGCTTCTCGACGATCTTGGTCGGACGCCCGGTCTTGTCGAGATTGACCACGCCGTAGGCCTGCGGGTTGTCGACGTGGTAGGCGAACACCGTCGCGCCGTCCTTGCGCGCCCGCGCCTGGTTCAGCAGCTCCCTCATGCCGGCGCCGAAGAACAGGTTGTCGCCGAGGATCAGCGCTACGTCGTCGGTGCCGACGAAGTCGCGCCCGATCACGAAGGCCTGGGCGAGACCCTCCGGCCGCGGCTGCACCGCGTAGCTGAACTGCAGGCCGAACTGCTCGCCGGTGCCGAACAGGCGCTTGTAGTTGTCGAGGTGCTCCGGCGAGGAGATGATCAGGATCTCGCGGATGCCCGCCAGCATCAGCACCGAGATCGGGTAGTAGATCATCGGCTTGTCGTAGACCGGCAGCAGCTGCTTGTTGATCGACAGCGTCGCCGGATGCAGGCGCGTGCCGGATCCGCCGGCCAGAACGATGCCCTTCATGGCTTGGAAGCTCCCTCTCGGACCGGCCCCACGAGCCGGTCGAGGATGTCGTCGAGCGCCGCCTGCCAGGGCCGCGGCGCGATGCCGTAGGCCGCCGTCAGGCTGTCGGTGGACAGGCGCGAATTGGCCGGCCGCCGGGCCGGTGTCGGATAGGCGGAGGTCGGGATGCCGGTGACCGGGATCGACCGGCCGCCGCGCCGGGCGGCGCCCGCCACGATCGCCTCGGCGAAGCCGTGCCAGGTGGTGGCGCCGGCATTGACGCAATGGAACGTGCCGGTGGGTGCGTCCGGGTCCTCGGCGAGCCGTTGGGCGATCACCGCCAGGGCGGCGCCGAGGTCGGACGCCGAGGTCGGGCAGCCGTGCTGGTCGTTGACCACCGTCAGGGCGTCGCGCTCGCCGGCGAGCCGCAGCATCGTCTTGACGAAGTTGCCCCGGTGCGGGCTCACCACCCAGGCGGTGCGCACGATCGCGTGGCGCGGGTTGGTGGTGCGCACGGCGAGCTCCCCCGCGGCCTTGCTGGCGCCGTAGACGCTCTGCGGGTCGATCGGCTCGTCCGGGGCGTAGGCGCCCTCGGGCTTGGTGCCGGCGAAGACGTAATCGGTCGAGACGTGCACGAGTGGGATTTTTCTCGCGGCCGTCGCGCCTGCCAGGATCGCCGTGGCGAGCGCGTTGAGGCGCCAGGCCTCGACCACGTCGGACTCGGCCTTGTCCACGGCGGTGTAGGCGGCGGTGTTGATCACCGCCCGATAATCCCGCGCGTCCAATGTCTTGGCGACGGCGCCCGGGTCGGTGATGTCGAGCTCCGCCCGGCTTGGCGCGTGCACCGACACGCCGGCGGGCCAGGCCAGGGCCTGCAGCTCGGTGCCGACCTGTCCGGCGCCGCCGAGGACCAGGATGTCCATCAGCCGGTCAGCCCGAGGCGCTCGCCGGTGTAGCGGCCCTCGCGGATCGGACGCCACCAGCTCTCGTTGTCGAGATACCAGGCCACGGTCTCCTCCAGCGCCTGCTCGAAGGTCTTCTGCGGCCGCCAGCCGAGCTCGGTCTCGGCCTTGGTGCAATCGATCGCGTAGCGCCGGTCATGGCCCGGCCGGTCGGTGACGAAGCTGATCAGTTTCTCGTGGGGGCCATGCTCCGGCCGCAGCCGGTCGAAGGCCGCGCAGAGCGCCTTCACCACCGCGAGGTTGTTGCGCACCGCCCGGCCGCCGAGCAGGTAGGTGTTGCCGACCCGCCCGCGCTCCAGCACGGCGACGAGGCCCTTGGCGTGGTCCTCGACATGGATCCAGTCGCGCTCGTTCAAGCCATCGCCGTAGACCGGCAGCTTTTTGCCCTCGAGGGCATTGAGGATCATCAGCGGGATCAGCTTTTCCGGGAAGTGCCGCGGCCCGTAATTGTTCGAGCAGTTGGTCACCAGCACCGGCAGCCCGTAGGTCTCATGCCAGGCCCGCGCCAGGTGGTCGGAGGCGGCCTTCGAGGCCGAGTAGGGCGAGCGCGGATCGTAGCGGCTCTCCTCGGTGAAGAACGCGCCCGGGGGCAGGGAGCCGTAGACCTCATCGGTGGAGACGTGCAGGAACCGGAAGGTCTTCTTCTCCGCCTCCGGCAGGGCTTCGTAATAGCCCCGGGCGCCGTCCAGCATGGTCTGGGTGCCGATGACGTTGGTGCGCACGAACGCACCCGGATCGGTGATCGAGCGGTCGACATGGCTCTCGGCGGCCAAGTGCATCACCGCCTGCGGCTTGAAATCGGCGATGGCGGCCTGCACTGCGGCGCGGTCGCAGATATCGGCCTCGACGAGACGGTGGCGCGGGTTGTCGGCCAGGGGCGCCAAGGAAATCGGGTTGGCCGCGTAGGTCATCGCGTCGAGGGTGCAGACCTCGTGGCCGAGATCGTTGACGAGGTGCAGCACCAGCGCCGAGCCGATGAAGCCGCAGCCTCCGGTCACCAGAATGCGCATGGCGTGTCCCCCTCGGATCGTTCGCGTAAAGACATGGGCTGCCGGCAGCTAAAGACCGCCCGGCGTGACGAAAATACGGCCCGGCCGCTTGGCGGCCGGAAACATCGCTTCAGAACGCTGTTCAGAACACCTGGCCGAGCGCGGCGAGCCGGGGGGCGCGGCGGTCCTTGTCGGACAGGATCGCGGCCTCGCCGGAGACCGGCCACGGGATCCCGATCTCGGGATCGTCCCAGGCCAAGGCCCGGTCGTGCTCGGGGCTGTAATAGGCATCGACCTTGTAGGCGACCATGACGTCCGGGGTCAGGGTGCAGAAGCCGTGGGCGAAGCCGTGCGGGATGTAGAGCTGCTCGCCGTTCTCGGCGTCGAGGGTCACGGCGACGAACTTGCCGAAGGTCGGCGAGCCGCTGCGGATATCCACCGCGACGTCGAGGATCGCGCCCTGGAGCACGCGGATCAGCTTGGCCTGGGCCTGCGGGGCGATCTGGAAATGCAGGCCGCGGATCGTGCCCTGGGGGGCCGAGAACGACTGGTTGTCCTGCACGAACGGGGTGGTGATCCCGGCCCGGGCCATCGTGTCGGCCCGGAACGTCTCGGAGAACCAGCCGCGGCTGTCGCCGAAGCGCTTTAGCTTGATGCGCTTGACGTCCGGAATCTCGGTGTCGATCACGTCCATGCCAGCGCGTCCCTCCCCGCGGATATCTCCGCCCCGGTCGTCCCGGGCATCGCGCCCGCCGCGCCGAGAACGACCTCGATGATCGACCCGCGACTTCCGGTCATTCGCCGGCCGTGTCAAGGCGTGCGACCTGCGGGGATGCGCGCCTGCGCGGTTTTCGCGAGGATTGGTCTTGGGTTATGGGGCGCCGATGACGGGCGGATCGGTGGAGTCCCTGCTGCGCGACCATCTCGCCGACCCGGCCTGCGCCTGGAGCCTCGGCGCCTACGGGGCGGTAGCCGCCTTCTCCCGGGACCCGGCCGAGCCGGTCACATTCCGCGATGACGGGCGGATCGGGTTGGCGACGGCACGGGGCGCGATCTTGCTCGCCGCAACGCCGGACTTGGTGCCCTTCGCCTACGAGACCGGCTTCACCGGCGGCTGGAGCCAGGCCGTCGCCCTGTGCTTGCCGGAAGCGGCCTGCGCCATGGGCGGGCGCGCCGTGCTGACCGAACTCGGGCCGGACGCCGCGGCTGTGCGGGCGCAGGATCGCGGAGCGATCCTGTTCGATCTCGGGCTCGGGCTCCGGGCGGTTCAGGCTTGCGTGCGCGTGGCCGATCCCGGCCTGATCGATGATCTGCGGGCCGCCGCCGGCCGGCCGATCTTCGCCCCCGGCAATCCGGTCGGCCCCATCCTGTTCGCGGCGGGCCCCCACCGGGTGTTCCTGGCCCGGTTCGGCCGGATCGAAGTGTACACGCCGATCCCGCCGGAAGGGCGCGCGAGCGCCCCCGGGCCGCACACCCACATCCTGCCCAAACTCCTGCGCCTCGGCCGGACCCATGCCGCGACCGCGCCGATCCCGCCCGGCCTCGTGCCCTGCGCGGCCCTGCATCCGGCCCACCCCGCCAAGGACGCGGCGGGCCGCCGGGCCGGCTTCGACGCCGCCCGCCACGCCGCCTTCGGGCGCCTCCTCGATGCCTGGGGCGATCCGGCGCTCACCGCGCTCCGGCGCATGGTGCTGGCCGGCGGTGAGCCCGATCCCGCCTTGGCGAACGGCCGCTTCGCCCGTTCGGCGATCCGGGCGGCGCGGGCGCAGGTTGTGGCGATGCGTAACTGAGCGCCTCTCCCGTCATTGCGAGCGCAGCGAAGCAACCTAGGGCAGCGCGCGATCCCAGGATGTGGCGCGTCCCTGGGTTGCTTCGCTGCGCTCGCAATGACGGTGGTGGCTGGTGTGAACCCTTCGACCAACCACCCTCGCCAACCGAAAACGCTCTCAGCGAACCGGCGGCGGAGGCGGTGGCGCCAGCAGCGGAGCGAGCGCCGGGTGGTCGCCGGCGGCGATCCAGGCTCCGCCCTGCGGGTGGATCTGGGTGGCCGCGCTCAGGGTGCCGGCGCGAGCCTGGGCCACGAGTTCGGCGAGCGAGAACGGGCCTTCGACCGTGTCCCGGTAGACGTAGAACAGAGCCGCCGGCGGCGGTGGCGGCGGGGCTGGGGCGGCCGGGTTGGTCAGGCGGAGCAGGGCCTCGGTGGTGAAGGCGGCGGGTTCGATCACGCGCTTGTCGACGGCTCGCAGGGCCGGCGGGTCGGACGGATCGCGGTTGGCCTCCTCGGCGGGCACGTCGGCGAGGCTGCCGGGGATCGGCTTGGTCCAGGCCTCGATGTGGGCGAGCAGCGCGTCGAACAGCCGGTCCGGATCGCCCGGCAGGCCGCCGGCCTCGACAGCGCCCTGGCGCCAGCGCCGGCTGAGCGCATCCGCCACCGCGTGGCCGATGCCGCCGACCCTTGCCTCGGCGTCGAAATTCACCGTCTCCCGCCGGGGCGCGTAGGCGCGCTTGGCGGTCCAGGCGAACAGGGCCGCCATCGCCAGGTTCTGGACCGGCGACAGGGCCGCCTCGGCCTCGGCGAGCTGGGCCGCGATCGCCGCACGCTGGACCCGGTCGAACAGCTTGCGCCGCAGGGTCCGCTCCGAGCCGACGCTGCGCCAGTCGCCGGGCTCGAAGGCGAAGCGCCACAGGCCGGTCTCGGGCGCGCGCTGGAGCAGACCGAGGCAGCCGGCGCGCAGGAACAGCGACAGGGTCTCGCGCAAAGCATCGGATTCCTCGGCCGAGGGGGCGACCGGGTCCGGGAAGCGGAGATAGTCCTTGTGGTTGTGGAGCGGGATCGCGTCGAGGCGGTCGAGCTCCTGCGCGTAGGCATTGCGCCAGTCGCGCCGCAGGGGGCCGAGCACGTCGAGCGGCACACCGGACAGCTCGCAGTAGCAGACGATGCGGCCGCGTTGGCTCGATTCGAGAAAGCCGATCTCGCCCGCTCCGAGCACTGGCGGCAGGCTCGCCCGGAGGATCGGGCCGAACTCGGCCTGGAAGGCGCGCGAGCCCTCCACCGCCAGGATCGTCTTGAACTGGTCGCCGCCCGGGCTGAAAGCGTCGAACCGCGCGTAGATCCAGGGCATGCAGCGCAGCAGCATCAGCTCCAGGGTCTCGCGCTGTTTGGCGGGGGGCAATTCGCGGAGCGCATCGAGCGCCGAGGGGATGCGGGCGCGGTACGGCCCGAGCCGGCGTCGGGCCATGTCGCGCACGGCGTTGAGCAGGTCGGCCCGGGTCTCCTCCTCGCGCAGCAGGGCGAAGATCGCCCGCGACCCGCCATAGGCCCGGAACGCCTCGCGGGCCCAGGCGAGCTGCTCGGCGGGGGCGACGGCGATTTTTTCGGGCAGGTCGCCCGAGGGCAGGACCAGGAAGGTGCCGCCCGAGGGGCGCTCGATGGCGTTGCGGATCTCGGCGATGTCGAGGCGCAGCTCGCGCATCAGCCGGCCGACATCCTCGTGGCCCTGGTTCAGGGCGCCGAGCAGGCCGTCGTAGCGGGCGGCGCCGGTCTCCGGGTCGCGCCCGGTCCGGGTGCCGAGCCTGGCCGAGACCCGGCGCAGCAGCTCGGCCGCCTCGCGGGCGGCCACCGAGCGGATGCGCAGGACGCAGGAGCCGCGCAGATCCTCCCTTGCCTGCTCCAAATAGCGCTCGGCGTCGCGGCGATGGGAGAAGATCAGGCCGGGGCGGACCTGATCGAGCCGGCTGAGCGACGCGGAAAAATGCTCGGCCAGCATCTCGTCGGCGAGCCTCGCATAGGTGTCGGCGGCGGCGGTGAGACGGGCCAGCGCGCCGCCATCGGCCTCGATCAGGTCCTTCACGCCCTCGATCAGCGCCCGGGCGTAGTCGAGGCCGCCGCGCTCCTGGTCGTCGAGCAGGCGGTAGAGGGCGGCCGGCAGCGCGCCGTCCCGGTCGGACAGCCAGGCCGCCTCGAGCTTGGCGCGCACGTCCAGCACCTCGGCGCCGCGGGGGCCGTAGGCCGCGCCCGAGCCGGTGCGGCCCAGGATGTCGTCGCGCAGGCGCTCCGCCTCCTTGCGCAGGTTCGGGGCCCAGTCCCGCGGGCTGGCGATCTCGGTCTTGATCGCGTCCACCGCCTCCTCGACGCCGAGCGCCACCGATTCCTGGATCGACGAGCCGTCCGCCCGCTGCAGCAGCGTGCCGACGAGGTCGTATTCGGAAATCCCGGGCGGGGCCGGCCGCAGCACCTTCGGGAAGGCCTCGAAGGCGGAGAAGCGCAGGGCGAGGCGGTCGGCGGCGAAGCGGTCGCGCTCCTCGACCGTGGGGATGTGGCGCTCTCCCTGGCCCCGGGCGACGCCGAAGAACGCCTCGACCATGCCGAGACCGGCCCGGGCGGCGTGCTCCTCGAATTCGAGGCTGCCGCGGGTGGCGAGCACCGCTTGGCCGAGCGCCGAGTAGTTCAGCGAGAACAGGGCGGCGCGGCCGGCGCGGTCCGGGCTCGGCGGCGCCCATTTGCGCATCTTGTGCTGGGTCTGGTTGACCCCCGTCGAGCGCTTGCGGCCGGAGAATTCGGAATTGCCGAAATCCTCGAACAGCACGTCGGCCATCATGTCGTAGAGGTCGCCGATCGCGCCGGTGCGCTGGTCGGCGAGGTTCTGGGTGTCGAACAGGTAGACGTCGCTGAACGGCCGCTCGACTCCGCGGGCGACCCGGGCGTGGTCGCCCCAGCTCTCGACATAGGGCGGCTCCGGATTGCCGCGCATGGCGTATTCGAGCTCGGACAGGGTCGCGACGCCGTTGGCGAAGACCCTGTCCTTGTTGGCGCCGACATAGCCCGAGGGCAGGACCAGGAAGAGGTCGACCGCGTCCGGGCGCTTGGGCGTCTCGAGCGAGGAGATTGCGTAGCCGGCATCGATCACCGCCCCCGAGCCGGTGCCGCCGGCCACCGACGCCACCACGACGACGCGCAGGTCCGTGGAGGTGTCGAGGCCCAGCGCGCGCAGCTGCGCCTCGTTCGAGACGTTGGCCAGCACCGAGCCGGCCTTGGCGGTGAGCCGGTCCTGAAAGTTGCGGACCTCGTCGAAGAACAGCAGCCGCGCGATGGCTCGGATCTGCGCGGCGCCCTTGGAGGCGTCGATGCGGGACAGGTCCCGGGCCGGAAGCCAGGAATCGATATGCGGGTAGCTGCGCCGCTCGGCTTGGTAGCGCGCGAGATTGACCGCCTTCTGCAGGGTCTCGCCCTCGCGGAACGCGACCTTGGCCGAGAGCGCGTCGGTGGCCGCCGCCCGGCCGGCCTCGCGGGCCTCCAGGGTGTCGGTGTCGAAATACAGGAAGGACGCGGCCGGGAACTGGTCGAGGGCGCTGATCCGCGTCCCGTTCCAGTCGGCCTGGAGGATCCGGCGGCGCAGGCGCAGCAGCACCTCCATGCCGGTGCCGCCGAGGGCCACGAACACGGTCGGACGCACCTTCAGGAGCGTCTCGGTCTCGGCGGGCCGGGCATCAGCCATGGTCTCAGCGCCTCCGGTCGGGTGCGCGCAGGAACAGCGCCAGGGCGGCGCCGAACAGCACGAGGCAGAGGGCGAAGCCGGCCGCCAGCCCCGCCCAGGCCTGCCACAGCCGGCCGACCGTGGCGCTGACCAGGATCGACGCGGTGAGCATCAGCGCCGAGAACAGCATCCAGCTGGCGCCGTCGGCGGCGTCGAGCGTGGCGCGGCGGTTGATCAGGTGGGCGCGCACGCCCTGGCGGACGAACAGGAACAGCACCGCCAGCACCACCAGGGCTGCGGCGCCCAGCGCGAATTCCGTTGTGGTCGGCCCCCGTTCGAGGGTGCTGAACGGGTTCGCCCCGGTGCTCGTCCCGGAGGATGGCGGCGCGGCCTGGAGCGGATCCGCCTGCGGGGCCGGATTCTGCGGGGCGGGGATGGTGAAATCCTGCCCGGTCCGGGCCTGGGCGCGCACGAGTCCGGCAGTCCCCACGCGGTCAATGTACAAAACAATCATGCGCCGGGTCCGGGCTCCTGAAGGCGGGTGGCGCGGGCCGGCCCCCACAGCCCCGCCCGCACCTGCCAGCGGCTGCCGTCGGGGGCGCGCAGGGTCTGGGTGCGGTAGGACCGCAGGCTGACCCGCTTCGGGACGGTGCCGAGCATCACGGTCTGGACCCGCGCCCGGGCGAGCGCGAGAGCCCCGAGACCGGCTGCGCCGGCTAGTGCCAGGGCGCCGGAGGCGGCGGCGATCAGCGGCCAGGGCGAGAACGCCGCCTCGATCCGCACCGGCAGGCTCACCGCGGCTTCCGAGACGCCGCGATAGTCGCGGAACAGGCCGGGCAACCGGCCCTCCACCGCGCGCGCATCCCCAACCGGCCCGCCCATCTGGTCCCCGGACAACAACCCGCTGCCGAAGATCGGCCGCACCCGTTCCAGGAAGGCCGGATCCAGTGCCAGGCGCAAGTCCGCCAGCCGCAGGGTGAGCGTTCCATCCACGGTGCGCCCATCGGAGAACAGGCCGGCGAGGCCGGTGGGGCGCGGGATCGGCGGGAGGGTCAGCACCACGGCGAGCGGGCCGCTCTCGGCCTGGGGCGCCAGGTCGGCGATTTCCGCGGGCGAGACCGCCGCCTGCGCCAGCCCGGCCTCGGTGCCGACCTCGCTCCAGCTCAGGGCCAGCCGGGCCGCAGCGACCCGCTGCGGGTAGAGGCCGTTCTGCAGATGCGCGGTGAGCCGCAGGGCGGTGCCGGCGGTGGCGTCCGCCCCGCTCACCACCAGCACGCCGTTCTCCAGGCCGGCCTGCAAGCCGCCGGTGTCGAGCCGGTCGAAGCGCAGATTCAGGCCGCCGGCCAGAACCGGCTTCAAGCTCACGGGCGGATGGCTGAACAGGGCCTTCAGGCCGGGCGCGGTCACGGCGGCTTCGAGGGCCCGGCCGCCGGCCGCGCCGTAGCCGATGCCGTAGATGACGAAGCCGCCCTCGGAAAAGTTGCGACCCTTCAAGGGCATTCGCACCGGGTAGGCGACGATCCGGCTGATCGCGTCGGACTCGCGCAGGGCCGCGTAGAAGGCGGCGGTGTTGCGCTCCACCTCGGCGCTGTTGCCCGGGCTGTTCTTGTTGTTGGTGACCATCCAGATCACCCCGTCCCGGCCGCGCAGGCCGGTGCGGATCGCGCCGAGCAGCGCACCGTTGAAATCGGCGTCCGCATAGGCGGCGCTGCCGGCCTTGCGCGGCAGGTCGATCGCCGCGATCGCCGCCCGGACCCGCGCGGCGTCGTAGGTGCCCTCGTACAGGATGCGCGGCGAGGGCCGGCCCGGGACCTGCCCGTCCTGGTCGAAGGTCGCCACGGCGATGTCGGCCCCCGGGATCCGGGCCGCCGCAGCCAGGGCCTCCACCAGCGGCCGGAACTGCGAGCCCTCGGCGGTGAGGAACGGCTCCATCCAGCCGGAATCCTGCACCAGAAACACCTGCCGCACCGGCGCCTCGGCCCAGGCGCGGCCGCCGAGCAGGAGAACGAGGGCCAGCACGGCCCGAAGGAGCGCCATCATGCCGCGCGCAGCCGCAGGGCGTGGCAGCGGCATTCCGACCGGCTCCACAGGTAGAGGACACCGTCGTGCAGCAGCGCCCGCGCGTCGCCGATCCGTGACACCGCGAGACCCACCGGCAGCCGACGCAGGCCGGCGCCGTGGGCGTGGTGGAGGACGTGTCCGGTCACCGGCGCCGGCAGGCTCTCGCCGCGCAAAAAACCGCCGCGGGGGCCGGGAATGTCGAGGGCGAGCAGGATCGTGTCGCGAGCCAGCGCCAGCCGGGGCACCAGCAGGTTGCCGGCATGGGCGCCGAGGTTGAGCACCTCTTCGGCGGCCTGCCACGGCACGTCGAACCGCTCCGCGCCGGAATAGGTGCCGGGCCCGGCCGCGAGATGCGGCCCGTCGAGGCGGTTCAGGGCCGGATCCGCAGCCAGCGCGGCGAGGTGATAGCGGCCCTCCATCATGCCGAGCTGGTGGTGCAGGTCGGCGCGGTCGCGCCACGGCGCCTGGGCGATGATCGGCGCGAAGCCCGCGGGCCAGGGGGTGATTCTGGTCTCGTCGCCGAGGGTCCGGCAGGTGACGAACCCGCCCGGGCCGGTCCAGAAACAATCGCCGAGGCGGTTGGTCCAGGGGCCGGCGAAATCCGCATCCGGAGCGAAGCGGCCGAGATCGCGCAGGTCGAGGGCGTTCGACTCGGCGTCTGTCCGGCAGAGGACGAGGCGCCCGTCCCGCTCGCCGAGGACGAGGAGGTCGCCACGGCGCCAGCATGGGGCCGACAGGAAACGCAGACCTAGCGTCCGGGCCTCGGCATGGACGAGGCGGCTTCCAAGCTGGGGTAGAATCACGCTGACCAGCGCCTCGGCAGTGGCGTAGGCGATGCCCCGGCGGCCCGCCGTCAGGCCGGAGCCCACCGGATCGGGCAGCAGCCGCCCGAGGCCGACGAACTTTTGGCCATTCCATTCCTCGAACGCGCCGAGATTCTCCTGGAACAGGTAGAGCGCCGCCGGATGTCCGGCCCGGACCAGCGCGGGCACACCGCTCGGCAGCGGCACCGCGGCGACGTTTGTGGGGTCGATATCGAGGATGTCCGGGGCCGAGGCCGGGACCGGAGGGCCCAGGGCGGCGCCGGTCTCGGGCGAGCGGGCGAAGGCAGCCGGGAACGCCCGGCCGTGCTGGTCTCGCCGGATGCCCAGATGGGCGATCCGGGCATCGTCAGCGGGGACTACGATTCCCCCAACCTCGGCCGCGATGGGCCACCCCCCTGCGAACCGCCAGTGCTGGCGCCCGGGCAGGCTCGTGACGCGCAAGTCCGGATCGATCGGCCAAAAACCCTCCGGGCCGGCGCGGGCGAGCGGCGATGGATCGTCCAGACTCAAGGGCACCGGTCCAGGGGCGGGAAGGCGGCGGGGATCGTTCCCGATTTTTTGCGGGATGGGAAGGGTGTGGGCGACGGGATGGCCCATCCGTTGACGCGCGCTCCCTCCCCCTCTGCGGGCTATCGGACTCACACATCCCCGAATGTGGCGCGGGTCCCCTCTCCCGTGCGGGAGAGGGACAGGGTGAGGGATGCGAGTTTTCCGGAAAAACAGGGTCCCTCACCCCAACCCTCTCCCGCACGGGCAGGGGAATCGCATTTGGCAGGAGGGTCTTTCGGCGCAGGGCGAACTGGATTCTTTGAGGTCTCCTGGAGCACGGGAGATCCTGCATGGGCGGTCTGGGTGTGTTTTTCGCGGCGGTTCCGGATCCTCGGTCCGGC
>NZ_JAKSYO010000192.1 GCF_022829635.1 Methylobacterium sp. E-066 | reverse complement strand
AGCTCGTCAGGCTCATAACCTGAAGGTCACAGGTTCAAATCCTGTCCCCGCAACCAAATCTTTTCCCACTACTCGACCACCATCAAAAACCCGGTCCGCTCACGCGGACCGGGTTTTTCGTGTTTGGAGCGCCGCCAACGCGACGGATCCGTCGCGTGGTTGGCCTTCGTGCTGTGCCCTCGTCGGGCTGAGGCAAGACGGTCGGGGCCGAAAAGGGCCCGCGTTCGCCAAACTGCTCTCCGCATCGAACGCTTGGCACGCTGGGGTTGCGCGAAGACGCTTCCTGTAGCCGACGGGGTCGTGTCCCCTGGCGTATCGGCGTTCGGCCTTCGCGTCACAATCCCAGATGCAAATATTGATTTCACCCCAGAGAAATCTTCATTCCATGTTTGTTATCCGGATGTCGCATGTCATGGCCGGGAATGGCTCGGCTGCTTGCGGGACGCATCAAGATCGATTGCGCACAGTCGGGATTGCAGCTGATCTTTTTCCTTGAGGTTGACCCCGGAATATACCTGTTCTTGCATTGTTTCCGATTGTATATCGCGACATCGATTTTGAGACTTGACGGGTCATCGAAAAGCGATTGTATCGACCCGCGGGATCGCGACGTTGTGCTTGCGTTCTGGCCAGTTGCGACCTGACAAGAAGGCGGCGTACACGACATGACTCGACCCGATGGTGATAAGAGCCGTTTCGTCACGCTCGCATCCGAGATCGTCTCGGCCTATGTGAGCAACAACCACGTGCAGAGCGCGGATCTACCGAAGCTCCTCAACGACATCCACGGCGCGATCCAGGGCGTCTGCGCCGGCGGCACAACCGCCGCGGCCCCCGATAAGCCGACCGCGCAGGCGATCCGGCGTTCGGTGACGCCCGATTTCCTGATCTCGTTCGAGGATGGCAAGCCCTACAAGACCCTGCGCCGCCACCTGACCCTGCGGGGCCTGACCCCGGAGGCCTATCGCGCCAAGTGGGGCCTCGAACCCGACTACCCGATGACCGCCCAGAGCTATTCGGAGCAGCGCTCGCAGCTCGCCCGCTCCCTCGGTCTCGGCCAGCAGCGCCGGAAATCCGTCGCGCCGCCGGCTCCCGAGCCGGAGCCTGCACCACAGCCCGCCAAGAAGCGCGGTGCACGCCGCAAGGAAGACGCCTGACCGGTCAAGGTGCGCAGGCTTGCGGCGACGGGTGTCGTGGGCCTGCCGCAATCGGCTCCGATAGCGTAAGGCCGCACGGCGCGCCGCCGATCGGAGGGCGCGCCGACCTGCCGCCGGAGCCCTGCATGCTGACCCGCCTCGTCCTGCCCGCCCTCGTCGCAACCCTGCTGGCCGCCGGCCCCGCCGGAGCGCAGATGGCCCGCACGGAGGCCCCGGCCGCCCCGAAGGAGGGGACGGCCAAGACGGTGCCGCTGAGCCGGACCGACATCCAGCTCTCCTTCGCCCCGGTGGTGAAGCGGGCCGCGCCCTCGGTGGTCAACGTCTACGCCTCCCATGTCGAGAAGCGCTCCACCGCGCGCGCCAGCGCCATGGAGGAATTCATGCGTCGCTTCTTCGGCGAGCCGGAGGGCGGTCGCGGCCCCCGGGGCGACCGAGCCCAGCGGTCGCTCGGCTCCGGCGTGCTGGTCGATGCCGACGGGCTCGTGATCACCAACAACCACGTCATCGACAACATGAACGAGGTGCGCATCGCGCTCTCCGACCGCCGGGAGTTCGAGGCGACGATCGTGATGCGCGACACCCGCACCGACCTGGCGGTGCTCAAGCTCAAGGAGGCCCCGAAGGGCCTGGTGCCGATGCCGTTCGGCGATGCCGATGCCCTCGAGGTCGGCGACTTCGTGATGGCGATCGGCAACCCGTTCGGCGTCGGCCAGACCGTGACCCAGGGCATCGTGTCGGCGCTGGCGCGCACCCAGGTCGGCTCGGCGGACTATCAGTATTTCATCCAGACTGACGCGGCGATCAATCCGGGCAATTCGGGCGGTGCGCTGGTGGACCTGCGCGGCCAATTGGTCGGCATCAACACGGCGATCTACTCGCAATCCGGCGGCAGCCACGGCATCGGCTTCGCGATTCCCGTGGGCATGGTCAAGGCGGTGGTCGACGCGGCCCGCGAGGGGGCGAGCGTGGTGCGCCGGCCCTGGCTCGGGGCGCGCATCCAGAACGTGACCCCTGACATCGCCGACAGCATGGGTCTCGACCATCCGACCGGCGTGCTGGTGGCGAGCCTGCAGCCCAAGAGCCCGGCGGACGAGGCCGGCCTGAAGCGCGGCGACCTGATCCTCACCGTGGACAACCAGGAGGTGGCCGACCCGGAGGCGTTCGGCTACCGCTTCGCGCTCAAGGGCGTCCAGGGCCAGACCCGGTTCGGGATCCTGCGCGGCACGGCCCGCCAGACGGTGACGGTCAAGCTCGCCCCCGCCCCGGAGACGCGCCCGCGCGACGTGCTCAAGGTGAAGACCCGCTCGCCGTTCCAGGGCGCGACCCTGGTCAACACCTCGCCAGCGGTGGCGGAGGAGCTGCAGGTCGATTTTCCGGCCGAGGGCGTGGCCGTGCAGGCGGTGGACGAGAATTCCATCGCCGGCCGCCTCGGCTTGGCGAAGGCCGACATCATCGTGGCGGTCAACGGCGTGCCGGTGGCGACCACCAAGGACCTGGATCGGGTCACCCGCAACACCCTCAATTCCTGGGAGGTCGTCATCAACCGCAACGGCGAGATCATGACCTCGGTGTTCGGCGGCTGAGCCGGACGGCGCAACGGCACGTCCAGGGACGCGATCCGGGGGCATGCGGCTCTCAGCAAGGCGGCCCTGGTGTGTCGGCGAAGCGGATTGGCCTACGGAACGGGAAGAGCCGTGGGCATCGGGAGAAACGAGATCAGCTCCCTGATCAATCGATGGTCGATGACCTGTTCCGCCGCATCCGCCCTGACCTTCGGGATGGCATCCTGTTCCGAAGGTCGCGCATGCGGCTTCGGTAGCAGCCTCTTCAAGGCGCTCCCCCAGTCCTTGCGACCGTTCTCAACGCGCTCGCCGCCGAGTTTCAAGTCGAATACCGATGAGAAGTGCTCCACGTCCTTGAACAAGTCCTCCTCAAGGGTGGGCACGGCAACGAAGAGCCGACAGGCCTCGTCACCCGACGTATCCCTCTGAAGATCCTGAAAAATATCCTGCTGCTCCGAAACCCTGTCGGGATCGGTCGTATCCGCGTCGACGACGATGGCGACGCGATTGTCGTCGTTTAGGGCAAGCGATGTTCCCAGCGACACGGCTGACGACTTGCCGCCTGCCTCCAGCACCCGAATGTCTTCTCGACCGGCTTCGTGGAGCAAGGCACGCAGAACGATCGCGTCGGCCGGCCCCTCCGTCACGATGTACGAGGTCATCACAGAACTCCCGCCCGCGGATCGAAGTCGGGCTTTCCGTGCTGCATCAGGACGCGATACTTCCGCCGTAGGGCATCCGCGAAATCCTGCCGTTCCAGCAGGAAGCCGATCTCCGGCCCCTGCCATAAGAGGATGGCATGCGGAGCCATATAGTGCGCCCGCGTGACGGCGGGATCGGTAAACCCGCTGCTGCTGAACACGCATCCGATGACGCCGGCCGGCCGACGCAGCAGCTGGTTTCTCAGCTTCGCCAACGGCTCGACATTCACGTTGGCCTGCTGATCCTTGGCCTCCACCATGCACGCGATACCATCGAGCAGCACCATCCCGTCGATCTGCTCCACGATCGCGCCGTGCAGGTTGACCGCATAAGGCCAGATGATCTCCGCGCCACTCAGTTGGAAGGCTCTGAGGATGAGATGTTCGAAAGCCTTTCCGCTGGACCACCCCGCGATCCGTCTTCTCGGCTGACCACGGACCTTGTCCCAGAGCGATGACAGCTCGGTCCATCCGCAGGCGCTGATTTTCGAAACATCGTCGCTTGCCGATCGCTTCCTGACGGATGGTTTGCGCCTCATCTTCAAAGCTCACCCGAGATCAGCATAAATCTCGGCCGATTCGGCTGGATCGAGCAAGCGCCTTGAGCTTCCTGATGCATCCTTGTCAGCGCGCGACGTGTGGTGATCGTGCGCGCTGGCCCGAATTTTCGCCGACCGATCGGGGTGGGCAAGCTGAGCGCCACAGATCCTCAGGCCGATCCCTGGGGATATCCGGCACGCGCGTGAACCGAAAAATCTTGCCGCTGCGCATCGACCCGGTCTTCATGCGGCGATGTCCGACCTGTTCGCCTCCGCCGAGCCCCCAGCGGCACCGGATTCCGGCCACGCCCCCGTCGCGGAGGCCGGTCGCCCGCTCGCGGACCGGCTGCGCCCCCAAAGCCTGGCTGAGGTCGTCGGCCAGGAGCACCTGACCGGGGAGGGCGGGGCGCTCACCCGCCTGCTGCGCGGGAAAAGCCTCGGCTCGCTGATCTTCTGGGGGCCGCCCGGCACCGGCAAGACCACGGTGGCGCGGCTTCTGGCCCAGGGCACCGACCTGCATTTCGAGCAGATCTCGGCGATCTTTTCCGGCGTGCCCGACCTGCGCAAGGTGTTCGAGGCCGCCCGCAAGCGCCGGGCGACCGGGCAGGCGACCCTGCTGTTCGTCGACGAGATCCACCGGTTCAACCGGGCGCAGCTCGACGCCTTCCTGCCGGTGATGGAGGACGGCACCGTCACGCTGGTGGGCGCCACCACGGAGAATCCGTCCTTCGAGCTGAACGCGGCCCTGCTGTCGCGGGCCCGGGTGCTGCTGTTCCGGGCGCTGGACCCGGGCGCGATCGCGCGGCTGCTGGTCCGAGCCGAGACGCTGACCGGGCAGGCCCTGCCGCTCACCGAGGAGGCGCGGGGCGTGCTGGTCCGCATGGCCGACGGCGACGGCCGCGCGGCGCTGACGCTCGCCGAGGAGGTCTGGCGCTCGGCCGGCCCGGGAGAGACCCTCGACGCCGAGGCGCTGCAGGACATCGTGCAACGGCGGGCGCCGATCTACGACAAGGCCCAGGAGGGCCACTACAACCTGATCTCGGCGCTGCATAAGACCGTGCGCGGCTCGGATCCGGACGCGGCGCTCTACTATCTGTGCCGGATGCTCGATGCCGGCGAGGACCGGCTGTTCATCGCCCGCCGGCTGGTCCGGATGGCGGTGGAGGATATCGGGCTCGCCGACCCGCAGGCCCTGGTGGTGGCCAACGCCGCCAAGGACGCGTTCGACTTCCTCGGCAGCCCCGAGGGCGAACTCGCTCTGGCGCAGGCCGCGATCTACCTGGCCTGCGCGCCGAAATCGAACGCGGTCTACACCGCCTACAAGGCCGCGACGCGGCTCGCCAAGGAGGCCGGCTCGCTGGCGCCGCCCCGCACCATCCTCAACGCGCCGACCAAGCTGATGAAGCGCATCGGCTACGGCGAGGGCTACCGCTACGACCACGACGAGCCCGACGCCTTCTCGGGCCAGGATTACTGGCCCGACGCCATCGGGCGCCAGCACCTCTACGCGCCCACCGAGCGCGGCTACGAGACCCGCCTGGCCGAGCGCCTCGCCCGTTGGGAGGCCCTGCGCAAGGAGCGGCGCGGGGAGGGGTAGGGCGGCCCGTCATGGGTTTCCAAAGGGCCCCGCCCTTTGGCGGGTGATCAGGGCAGCGCCCTGATGCGGTCGCGTCGACCTCACAGGTCCAGCGGCGCGTTGTCGATCACCTCCTTCATCACGAAGAAGGTGCGGGTCTGGCGCACCCCCGGCAGGCCGATCAGCGTGGCGCTGTGGAGGCGGTTGAAGTCGGCCATGTCGGAGACGCGGACCTTCAGGATGTAGTCGAAGTCGCCGGCCACGAGGTGGCAGTCGAGCAGCACGGGGATCGCCCGCACCGCGGCCTCGAACTCGGAAAAGCTCTCGGGGGTCGAGCGGTCGAGCACGACGCCGACGAAGACCAGGGTGCCGCGGCCGACCCGGGCCGGATCGACCAGCGCCCGGACCGCCCGCACGAAGCCGTCCGTGAACAGCCGCTGGATCCGGCGATGGCAGGTGGCCGCGCTGGTGCCCGAGCGCTCGGCGATCTCGGCATTGGCCATGCGCCCGTCCGCCTGCAGCAGGCGCAGGATCTTGAGGTCGATCCGGTCGAGCCCTGCGGACATGGCAGTTTCTTTCATTTTTTTGGGATTTTCCGGACGGATTCTCGTCTCTCACCGCGATCGATGCAAGCAAGCAGCCATCAGCAGGCCAAGATCGAGAGCACCTTTCAGGCGATCCGGGTTAGTTTTCTGCCGTAACCCGAAGCCGGCCGCGCCGGGTGGAAAACGATCCCGGCGGCCGGAAGACCCGGAGAGACCCGATGCTGCAAGACTTCGAGCGCTACCCCCTGACCTTCGGCCCGACGCCGATCGAGCCGCTCAAGCGGCTCTCGGCCCATCTGGGGGATGCGGTCGAGATCTACGCCAAGCGCGAGGATTGCAATTCGGGCCTGGCCTATGGCGGCAACAAGCTGCGCAAGCTCGAATACATCGTGCCGGACGCGATCAAGAGCGGTGCCGACACCCTGGTCTCGATCGGCGGCGTGCAGTCGAACCACACCCGCATGGTCGCGGCAGTGGCCGCCAAGATCGGCATGAAGTGCCGGCTGATCCAGGAAGCCTGGGTGCCGCACGAGGATGCCGTCTACGACCGGGTCGGCAACATCCTCCTGTCGCGGATCATGGGCGCGCAGACGCAGCTCGTGGATGACGGATTCGACATCGGCATCCGCGACAGCTGGAAGCGTGCGCTCGCCGAGGTCGAGGCTGAGGGCGGCAAGCCCTACGCGATCCCGGCCGGCGCCTCGGTGCACAAGTATGGCGGGCTCGGCTATGTCGGCTTCGCCGAGGAGGTGCGCCGCCAAGAGGCCGAGATGGGTCTGCGCTTCGACTACGTGGTGGTCTGCACGGTCACCGGCTCGACCCATGCCGGCATGCTGGTGGGCTTCTCCGCGGACGGGCGCGCCCGCAACGTCATCGGCATCGACGCCTCCTGCACCCCGGCCCAGACCAAGGCCCAGGTCCTCGACATCGCCCGGAACACCGCGGCCCTGGTCGGCGCGGGCGACATCGTCGCCGACGACGTCGTGCTCAACGAGGATTACGCCTACCCGGTCTACGGCGTGCCCTCGAAGGAGACCGTCGAGGCGATTCGGCTCTCGGCCCGGCTCGAGGGGATGATCACCGACCCGGTCTACGAGGGCAAATCCATGCAGGGCATGATCGACCTCGTGAAGAAGGGTTTTTTCCCGAGGGGTTCGAAGGTGCTCTACGCCCATCTCGGCGGCGCGCCGGCGCTGAACGGCTACAGCTACACGTTCCGCAACGGCTGATCGCGCTCGGCCGCCGAACCGCCTCTCCCATCAGCCGCCTCATCCTGAGGCGCCCGGCGATCGAAGATCGCCGGGCCCCGAAGGAGCCCTCCAGAAAGCGCGAGATGCCTGGAGCCCTCCTTCGAGGGCTTCGCTCCGCTACGCCGCCTCAGGATGAGGGAGGGGGCGGGAGAAGCGGATTGGAGGAGCGGATTCTGGCGCACGGCCCCCTATATGGCAGCGCCGGACCCCGATCGAAGAGAGCCTGGATGATCGCACCGGCACGCGCGCTGCTCCTCGGGCTTCTCGTCACCCTCGGAGGCCCCGCAGCGCGGGCCGCCTCGGGACCGGCCGTGGAAGCCGAGAACGGCATGGTGGTGTCGTCCCAGCGCCTGGCCTCGCAGGTGGGCGCCGACATCCTGAAGGCGGGCGGCAACGCCATCGATGCCGCGGTGGCGGTGGCCTATGCCGAGGCGGTGGTGAACCCGTGCTGCGGCAATCTCGGCGGCGGCGGCTTCCTGGTCCTCCACCGGGCCGACGGAACGAGCCGCTTCATCAATTTCCGCGAAAAAGCCCCCGGGGGGGCCAGCCGCGACATGTATCTCGACGCCGCCGGCAATGTCGTGAAGGGCGCGAGCCTGCGCGGCTGGAAGGCGGCGGGCGTGCCCGGCACCGTGCTCGGCCTGAACACCGCGTTGGCGGAATACGGCACCCTGCCGCTGGCCCGAGTGATGGCTCCGGCGGTCGCGCTCGCCCGGGACGGCTTCGTGCTCACCCGGGGCGACACCGACATCCTGGATTTCGGCGCCAAGCTGTTCGCCGGGCAGGCCAACGTCGCGCGGGTGTTCCTGCGCCCGGACGGCAGTTCCTGGCGGCCCGGCGACCGAATGGTCCAGGCCGGCCTCGCCCGCACCCTCCAGGCCATCGCCGAGTGCGGCTCGGACGCGTTCTACACAGGCGAGATCCCCCGCCAGGTCGAGGCGGCGTCCCGGGCCGGGGGCGGGGTGCTGACGGCGTCCGACTTCGCCGCCTACACGGTGACCGAATCCGAGCCGCTGACCTGCCGCTACCGGGGCGCCACCATCCTGTCGGCGCCCCCGCCCTCGTCCGGCGGCACGACGCTCTGCGAGATCCTCACCATCCTCGACGGCTACGACCTGCGGGCGGCGGGGTTCAATTCCGCCCGGACCGTGCACCTGATGGTCGAGGCGATGCGGCGCGCCTATGCCGACCGCAACATCCTGCTGGGCGACCCGGATTTCGGGCCCAACCCGGTGGCGCAGCTGCTGTCGCGGGCCTACGCGGAACAACTCCGGGCCACGATCCGGCCGGACCGGGCAACCCCGTCGGCGGAGATCCGCCCGGCCCCCGAAAGCCTCCCGCAGGAGAAGCCCGAGACCACCCACATCTCGGTGATGGACAAGGCCGGCAACGCGGTCTCGCTCACCTACACGATCAACGGCTATTTCGGCGCCGGGGTGATGGCCGGCGAGACCGGGTTCTTCCTCAACGACGAGATGGACGATTTTACCGTCAAGCCCGGGGTGCCGAACCTGTTCGGCCTGGTGCAGGGCGCCCGGAACGCGATCGCGCCGGGCAAGCGGCCGCTCTCGTCGATGGCGCCGACCATCGTGCTGCGCGACGGCAAGGTCGCCCTGGTGGCGGGCTCGCCGGGGGGCTCGCGGATCATCACGATCAACGCCCAGACGCTTATCAACATGCTGGATTTCGGCATGGAGCCGCAGGAGGCGGTGGACGCCCCGCGCATCCATCACCAGTGGCTGCCCGACACGGTCTATGCCGAGCCGTTCGCGCTCTCGGCGGACACGCAAGCGATCCTGCGGGGCCTAGGCCACACGATCGTCGAGCAGAAACCCTGGGGCGCGCAGGAGCTGATCGCAATCCGCGCCGCCGTGCCGGATGCCGCCGACGCGCCCTCCTCGGGCAACGACGCGACGCGCACGGAGCGGATGCGTCCGGGCCTGCTCTACGGCGCCAACGACAACCGCCGTCCGGCCGGTGCCGCCATCGGCGAGTAACGGGTTCCCAAAGGGCAAGCCCTTTGGCGGGGTTCAGGGGCGGAGCCCCTGAGACACCCGGATTTCAGCCCTGTTCGGCGGCTTCCCGGGCGACTTCGCGGAAGCCGATGTCCCGGCGGCAGAAGCCCTCCGGCCAGTCGATCCGGGCGACCGCCGCGTAGGCGCGGTCCTGGGCGTCGGTGACGCTGTCGCCCAGCGCCGTGACCGCCAGCACCCGGCCGCCCTCGGCCAGGAGCTGCCCGCCCTCGGCCCGGGTCCCGGCCTGGAACACGAACACGCCCTCACCCTCGGCCGCCTCGACGCCCCTTATCACCGAGCCTCGGACCACGGCGCCCGGATAGCCCGCCGCCGCCATCACCACGGTGAGGGCGGCCCGGTGGGCGTCGAATTCGAGGGTGATCCCGGAGAGATCGCCTTCGCTCGCCGAGAGCAAAGCTGGCACGAGGTCGGAGGCGAGGCGGGGCATCAGCACCTGCGCCTCGGGATCGCCGAAGCGGGTGTTGTACTCGATCAGCTTGGGCCCGTCCGCGGTGAGCATCAGGCCGGCGTAGAGGATGCCCGTGAACGGGCAGCCGCGCGCCCGCATCCCGGCGAGCGTCGGCAGGATGATCTCGGCCATGACCCGGGCCTCGATCTCCGGGGTCACCACCCGGGCCGGGGAATAGGCGCCCATGCCGCCGGTGTTGGGGCCGCGGTCGCCGTCGAAGACCCGCTTGTGGTCCTGCGCGGTGCCGAGCGGGATGGCGCGGGTGCCGTCGCACAACGCGAAGAAACTCGCCTCCTCGCCGAAGAGACACTCCTCGACCACCACCTCGGCGCCGGGCTCTTCGAAGAGCGACGCCAGGGCGTCCTCGGCCTGGTCCAGGGTCTCGGCGACGGTGACGCCCTTGCCGGCGGCGAGCCCGTCGGCCTTCACGACGATCGGGGCGCCCTGCCGGCGGACATAGGCGAGGGCCGGCTCCAGGGCGGTGAAGCGCGCGAAGGCGGCGGTGGGGATGCCGCAGGCGGCGCAGAGATCCTTGGTGAAGCCCTTGGAGCCCTCGAGCCGGGCCGCGTCGCGGGTCGGCCCGAAGGTGCGGATCCCGGCGATCTTCAGGTCGTCGACCAGCCCGGCGACCAGAGGCGCCTCGGGCCCGACCACCACGAGGCCGATGGACTCGGCGGCGCAGAAGGCTGCCACCGCGGCATGGTCGGTGATCGTGAGGTCCGGCAGGTTGGTGCCGTGCCGGGCGGTGCCGGGATTGCCCGGCGCCGTGAACAGGCGGGTACAGAGCGGGCTCTTGGCCAGGCGCCAGGCCAGCGCGTGCTCGCGTCCCCCCGAGCCGATCAGCAGAATGTTCATGCGCGCGCCACCATGGGCCCAGCTTCTGGGCCAAGCGTGCGGACGGGGAAAGGTTTTTTTCGGGCTGTCCCCGCTATGCCCGGACTCGTGACTGTCAGCAGCCGATGCACACGCTGGTGTTGAGCCCGCCCCGCGGCGCCCGCGCGATCCCGTGCCGGCCGACCCGGCGCCCGCCATAGGCGCCGTAATACGGCCCGTAGGGCTGGTACTGGACGTTGCGCTGGAACTGCTGGTTCAGCGTGTTGTAGTCGGAGACCCGCTGCTGGTTGAGGGTGCGGATCTGGCTCTGCAGGGCGAACGAGGAATTGGCCGCGTTCGGGTCGTTCGGCTGCACCTGCGCCCAGGCGGCGCCCGCCGGGAGGGCGAGCGCCAGGACGAGGAACGCGCGGGCGAGGGCGCGCATCTGTCTCTCCGTGATCAAGTCCGAATACTGTCCATCACATCGACGCATCGAGGCTCGATCAAGTTCCAAGCGGTATGGTGACGCGCTCGCTGACGCCGAACCGGCATCCACTTCGTCGGCGAGCGCTTCGGCCGCGTCAACCCGGCACGACCGGCGCCTTGGTCTGGCTTAGGGCGTCGATCTGCCTGGGATCGAGCCCGGTATGGGCCTGCACCAGGGGATGCGGAGTCAGCGCCAGCCACTGGTTGAGCGAGATGTCGGCGTAGCGCGGGCTCTTGAACATCTCCAGGAAAGTCAGCGTCGTGTCGCCGGTATTCTCGATGTAGTGGCCCATGGCGTAGGGCACGTAGCCGACGTCGCCGGCCTGGTAGTCGAAGGTGCGGGCCTTCGATTCCGAGCCGAACACCGTCATCCGGCCCTTGCCCGAGAGATAATACTGCCACTCGTCGCCGTTGGGGTGCCAGTGCAGCTCGCGCATCCCCCCGGGCTCGACCTCGACCAGCGCCGCCGCGATCGTCGCCGAGGCCGGGAACACCGTGGAATCGGTGATCCGCACGCGCCCGCTCTTGGTGCGGATCGGCTCCTGCGCCAGCATCCGATGGCTGAAGGTCTTTGGGATCTGGCCGGCGCCGCCCATGAGGTCGGCCGAGAGCGGGCCGGGCGTCGGCCCGGGGAAGATGTAGAGCTCCTTCTCGGGGATCTTGGCCAGCGCGCTCTCGGGCACCCCGAGATTCTTGGCCAGGATGTCCCGCGGCGTGTGCGCCAGCCAGTCGGTCAGCAGGAAGGTCGAATCCTCCGAGAAGCCGCCGTCGTCGAACACCAGCAGGAACTCGCAGCCGTCGATGCCGTCGGCGGAAAGCCCCTGGATCGAGTGCGGGATGCCGCCCGGGAAGTACCAGAGGTCGCCCTCGCCGACATCGTCCGCGAAGGTGCGCCCGTCCTGGTCGACCGCGGTGATCCGGGCCTTGCCCTTGATCATGTAGGACCACTCGGCTTCCTTGTGCCAGTGCATCTCGCGGACGACGCCGGCCTTGAGCCGCATGTTGACCCCGGCCATGGCCTTGGAGATCGGCAGCTCGCGCACCGTGGTCTGGCGCGCCCAGCCGCCTTCCTCGAGCCGCATGTGGCTGTCGCTGAACGACCATTTCAGGTTCGGCATCGTGCCGTGGTCGGTGGCCGGCGGGGCCTGGGTGAAGGGCTCCTCGGCGGAACGAGGGTCGTTGGTCGGGCCCAGGATGTCGGCGCCCTTGGAGCCGCGCTGGGGCAGGGGGGCGGCAACAGGGGCGGCGGTCTGCGCCAGGGCGGGGGACGCCATCATCGCGCCGCCGGCGGCGGCGATCATGGAACGCCTGGAAATCTCGGTCATCGCGTCTCGGTCTGTTGAGCGCGCGCCGTCGAAGCGGAGCGTGTTCCGGCGTCGGCGCGCGCATGGGAACAGGAGCCGGAATCCAGCCCCGTCGCGGAAGTAACCGGCCGGGTTACCGGAGGATCCAGCACATGATCGTGCGCTGCGGCATCTCGCCCGGACCCCGGGCGTGGTCTATGAATTGAATACATGATCGGATGCGTCTCGGCCGGCCGCAGGGTGGGTCGCCGGCGTGACGCAGGACGCGCAGCGCGACCCGAGGACCAGGATGGCGGACCGGGACAGTTCAGCGGCGGGCGAGGCCGGCGGCCCCGCGCGAAGCGGCCGCCTGTGGGTCGGCCTGCTGGCGCTGGCGGGCCTCGGCCTCCTCGGCTACCGCCACTGGCCGGACCCGTCCCGGGCGGCGAGCCCGCCGTCCCAGGCGGCCGCCAAGAAACCGCAGACCGTGCGGGTCGCCAAGGCCCAGCGGGCCTCCGACACCCTCAGCCTGACCCAGACCGGCACCACCCAGGCCTTCGACACGGCGAGCCTCTATCCCCGGGCCACCGGCTACATCGTCGAGCGCAAGGTCGATATCGGCACGCATGTGAAGAAGGGCGATCTGCTGTTCCGGATCAGCGCTCCGGACCTCGACCAGCAGCTCGTCCAGGCACAGTCGCAGATCCTGCAATTGCAGGCGGCGCTGATCCAGGCCCGCGCCATGGTCGATCAGGCCGAGGCCAACCGCCACCTCGCGGACGTGACCAACCGCCGGACCTCGACGCTGGCCGGCAGCGGCGCCGAGACCCGGCAGAACGCCGACACCTCGCAGGCCGGGGTGCTGGCCCAGACCGCCAACGTCGACGCCGTCAAGGCGGCCGTGAAGGTCGCCGAGGCCAACATCGCCGCCCAGGAGGCCCAGGTCGCCCGGCTCAAGGTCCTGACCGGGTTCGAGGAGATCCGCGCGCCCTTCGACGGGGTCGTGACCACCCGCAACAACGATGTCGGCGACGCGGTCACGGCGGACACCAATACCGGCCTGCCGCTGCTGACCCTGGCCCGGGACGACGTGCTGCGCATGGCCGTGAACGTGCCGCTCTACGCGGCCGACGGTGTCCGCGACGGCCTGGAGGCCAAGGCCGAGGTGGCGCAGCTCCCCGGAAAGGTCTTTCCCGGCCGGGTCTCGCGCTCGTCGTCCACGCTGCTCTACGCCTCGCGCACCCTGGTGACGCAGGTCGACATCCCCAACCCGGACGGCGCCCTGCAGGCCGGCCTCTACATCACCCTGACGCTGGCGATCCCGCGGGTCTCCCCCGCCGTGTCGGTGCCGAACGACGCCCTGATCTTCGACCAGGCCGGCACCCGGGTGGCGGTGGTGGAGGCGGGCCAGGACGGCAGCCAGGTGGTGCGGATGCGCCCGGTCACGATCTTCCGCCAGACCGGAACCGTGCTGGAGCTGCGCACGGGCCTCGACGGCGGCGAGCAGGTCGTGGTCGGGCCGCCGGCCTCCCTGCGCGACGGCGACCCGGTCGCCCTCCGGCCGGAGGGCAAGGCCGGGACGTGAGAGGCCGGGCCATGAGAGGCGGCCGTCATGAGGCCGGCGCCCGCGTCTCCGGCAGCGTGAGCTGGACGAGGATCGCCTCCAACGCCGCCCGGCTCCGCTTCAGGCTGTCGATGCGGTCATCGACGCGCCCGATCTGGCGGCGCACCGTCATCCGCAATGCGTCGCATGGCTCGAACGCTCCGCGCGCCTCCAGCGCGCAGGGGAGGAAGTCGCGGATGACCGGCACCGTCATGCCGGCGGCCCGAAGCAGGGTGATCCGGATGACGGCCTCCTCCTCGTCCGGACCGTAATCCCGGTAGCCGGAGGCCGTCCGGCTCGGCGTCAGGAGGCCGTGCGCCTCGTAGAAGCGCAGCATGCGGATGCTGACGCCCGACTTTCGTGACAGCTCGCCGATCCGCATCGCCCTTGACCCTGACAGCGCTGTCACGGTCTATGGCCAGGGCTCGCCGACGTGAAGCACGCGGGAGCAGCCCATGCACGAGACCCCCCAATTCCACACGCTGATCGACGATCGGATCGCGGAGGCGTCCGACCTGGCCCCGCTCGCATGCGCGGGCTTTGCCCATTTCACCGCCCTGCAGGTGCGTGACGGCCGGGTCCGGGGCTTCGACCTGCATCTGGACCGTCTGCGATCGGCGTCCCTGGCCCTGTTCGGCCGTGCGATGCCGGATGAGTCTGTGCGGCAGTCGATTCGCGGTGCCGTCGCGCATGGGCCGGCGGCGATGTCGCTGACGGCCACCCTATTCTCGCGCCGCGGCGAGTTCACGCCCGTCGGCGACCCTTCTGATCCGAGCATCCTGGTCCGGACCGGTCCGGCCTCGGACGGGCCCGCCGGGCCCCTGCGGCTGGCCGCGGTCGCGCACGAGCGCTGGCGTCCCGGGATCAAGCATGTCGGCGAATCCGCAAAGACTTACTTCCTCCGCGAGGCCGTGAAACAGGGCTACGACGACGCGCTGTTCGTCGACCGCACGGGCCGGATCAGCGAGGCGACGATCTGGAACCTGGCCTTCTGGGACGGCGCGGCGGTGATTTGGCCGGAGGCGGACCTGCTGCCCGGCATCACGATGGGCATCCTGCGACGGCAGCTCTCCGGGCTGGGGGTCGTCCAGCGCAGCGCCCCGGTTCGGGCGGACGCGCTGGGATCCCTGACCGGTTGCGTCGTGATGAACTCCTGGACGCCCGCCGTCGCGGTGAGCGCGATTGGCGCGGCGACGTTCCCGCAATCCGATACGCTCGTCGCAACGCTGCATCGTGCCTATCGGTCAGAGGCCCTGCTTCCGATCTGAGCCTGCGATCCGAGCCTGGCAGCCATGGTGCGCTGCACAGCTTGGGGCCAGCTACAGCGAAGATAAGCCGCGCGACTCGGGGGTTCCGCGCGCGTATTCCGCCCGGACTCCCCGAAGATCAATCATCATCATCCGAATCACGAGAGCGGATTCCAGCGCCATGGCAGTCAAAATTCTGGGCTTGGTGACTGCAATACTAGGATTATCCCTGATCGGCTTCGGATACAAGCTTGCGGCCGTCGGCGGATCGCCGTTCTACATGGTGATCGGCCTCGGCCTGCTCGCCGCCGGGATCCAGCTCGCCCGGCGCCGCCAGAGCGGGTTCTGGCTCTACGCCCTCACCCTCGCGGCCGCCTTCGGCTGGACGATCCAGGAAGTCGGGTTCGACAAGTGGCAGTGGATCCCGCGCGGCGCGCTGATCCTGTTCCTCGGCCTGCTTCTGTCCCTGCCGTTCGTGCCCGGGGGCCTGCGGAACACGCCGAAAAGCCCCTGGGCGCCGGGCCTGCGGAACGGGCCGCTGGCGCTGCGCACCGTCGTGGCGCTCCTGGCGATCCTGGGCGTCGCGGCGTGGTTCGTCGATCCGGTGGAGACGAAGGGCAGCCTGCCGAAGGTCGCGCAGGCCGGGAACGCAGCGGTCGATCCGAGCGGCGTCGCCTATCCGGCCGACGACTGGGTCGCGTATGGCGGCACCAATCTCGGCCAGCGCTACTCGGCGCTGAAGGAAATCGACACCGGCAACGTCCGCGGCCTCAAGGTGGCCTGGGAGCACCATACCGGCGACCTGCGCGAGGGCGACAGCAAGGATTCAAAGGAATACACCTTCGAGGCGACGCCCATTAAGGTGAACGGGCTGCTGTATGTCTGCACCCCGCACAGCATCGTCCAGGCGCCGGAGCCCGAGACCGGCAAGCTGGCCTGGTCCTTCGACCCCAAGATGCAGCGGGACGCCCAGTACCAGCACCAGACCTGCCGCGGCGTGTCCTACAACGACTCGACCGGCTTCGTGCCGCCGGCCGAGGCCGATCCGGCCACCGCCCAGGCGGTCGCCGCGGCCATCGCCGAATGCCCGCGCCGGATCATCGCGGCCTCGGTAGACGCCAAGCTCTACGCCCTGAACGCCGATACCGGCGTGCCGTGCAGGAGCTTCGGCACCGACGGCGCGGTCGACCTGAAGGCGCAGATGCCCGGCCTGCAGCGGGCGACCTACCAGGAGACCTCGGCGCCGCTGGTGACCCGGGACCTCGTGGTCCTCGGCAGCGCCATCGCCGACAATTACTACGAGACCAACCCGTCGGGGGCGATCCGCGCCTACGACGTGCGCACCGGCGCGATCGTGTGGAAGTTCGACGCCGGCAAGCCCGACGACACCGCGCCGCTCAAGGCGGGTGAACTCTACGAGCCGAACTCGGCGGTGGCCTGGACCCAGCTCGCGGCCGACGAGGGGCTGGGCCAAGTCTACGTGCCGTTCGGCAACCGGTCGCCCGACCAGGTCGGCGTGTCGCGCTCCAAGGAGGACGAGGCCTTCATCGACGCCCTGGCGGCCCTCGACCTGAAGACCGGCCGGCTGATCTGGAAGTTCCAGACCGCGTCGCACGACCTCTGGGACCGGGACAACCCGTCCCAGCCGGTGCTGCTGACCCTGCCGCACAAGGGCGCCGCGGTGCCGGCGATCCTGATCCCGACCAAGATCGGCAACGTCTGGGTCCTGGATCGCCGCACCGGCGAGCCGATCGTGCCGGTGGAGCAGGTCAAGGTCTCCACCGAGACCGACATCCCGGGCGAGACGCTCTCGGCGACCCAGCCGATGTCGGCGCTCCGCTTCACCCCGGCGCCGCTGACCGAGGCCGCCATGTGGGGCACGACGCCGTTCGACCAGATCCAGTGCCGGATCACGTTCCGGTCGAACCGCTACGACGGCAACCCGTTCACGCCGCCGCAGGCCTCGGGCGGCTCGATCGTGTGGCCGGGCAATATCGGGGTGTTCAACTGGGGCTCGGTGGCCGTCGATCCGGTCAACCACTGGATGATCGCGACGCCGCAATACCTGCCCTACATCTACCAGCTGTACCGGCGCCAGCCGGGCGAGCTGAGCAAGCGCCTGTTCTCGACCGACCCGGACTCGAAGCCCGGCAACGAGAATCTCGGCGGCCCCTACGCGGTGTCGATCGCCCATATGCGCTCGGCGCTCGGCGTGCCCTGCAACGCGCCGCCCTGGAGCGTGCGGGTCGGGGTGAACCTCGCGGACGGCACCACCGTCTGGAAGCACCGCAACGGCACCGTGGCCGGGCAGAAGGTCGCCGGCGTGACCTTCCCGATCCCGTTCGAGATGGGGATGCTGGCCCATGGCGGCACCCTGACCACGGCCGGCGGCGTCGCCTTCGCGGGGGCAGCCCTGGACGACCTGATCCGTGGCTACGACATGCAGACAGGCGAGACCCTCTGGACCATGAAGCTGCCCGCGGGCGGCCAGGCGACGCCGATGACCTACCGGGGCAAGGACGGCAAGCAATACGTGGTGATCGCCGCCGGCGGCCACGGCTCGCTGGGCACCACGCCCGGCGACTCGGTCATCGCCTACCGGCTCGACTGAGCCGAGATTCCAAAGGGCTCAGCCCTTTGGCGGGGTATCGGGGCGGAGCCCCGATGATGCAGGGCGCCGCCCTGCACCCGCACACGGTCACAGACCTTGTGAATCCAGGAGTTTCGCCCGCGCATCCGTGCGGGCGAGGCGGGCCAGCAGGTACTCCACCTCGGCCTTGGCCTGCGGGGTGAGCGCCTGGGACGGCTTGCGCTGGGCGTCGGAGGCAAAGATTCCCCGGCGCTGGAACACGTATTTGCGCACCGCGAGCCCCAGCGGACCCTGCTGCTGCTCGTAGCGCAGATAGGGCAGGTGGGCGTCGAACAGGTCGTGGGCGGCGTCGCGCTCGCCCGCCCGGCCGAGGCGGACCACGTCGACCAGCATCTCCGGGAAGGCGTAGCCGGTATTGGCCCCGTCGGCGCCGCGCTCGGTCTCGAAATCCAGGAACAGGCCGCCATTGCCGACCAGGATGCTGATGTGGCGCATCGAGCCGTCGGCCTCGTAGCCCCGCAGGGTCGAGATCTTCTCCAGCCCCGGCCAGTCCTCGTGCTTGAGCATCACGCAGGAGGGATTTTCGGACACGATCCGGCGGATCACGCCCGGGGTCATCTGGACCGAGAAGGTGAGGGGGTAATCCTGCAGGACGAAGGGCACGTCCGGCCCGATCGCCTCGACGGCGTTGCGGTAATAGCCGACCACCTGGTCGTCGGTGCGCAGGGTGTTGGGCGGCGCGATCATCACGCCGGCCGCACCCATCGCCATCACCTCGCGGGCCAGCGCCCGCATGGCCGCGAAGCCCGGCGCCGTGACGCCGACGATCACCGGCAGCCGGGTGCGCCCGAGGACCTGCTTCGCGACGGCGAGCCCTTCTTCATGGTCGAGCTTGCCGGCCTCGCCGAGCTGGCCGAGGATGGTCAAGCCATCGACCCCCGAAGCCCCAAAAAAATCGGTCATCCGGTCGAGGGAGACCGCGTCGATCCGGCCGTCCGGGTGGAACGGCGTCGGGGCGATCGGCACGACGCCGCGGAGATCGCTGGTGAGGGGCATGCCGGTCCTGTCCTCCGTCGCGCGGCAAGGGGGCAGCCGAGGGGGCGGCCGCGCGAGCGGGGATCATAGGGCATCCATCCGAAAGGTGGTCGCCGGCTTTGCCAAAAAGATCCGCCCCTGTCAGGGGCGGGCTTCGACCGGCCGGCCGACCGGCTGTTCCGGGCGGGGGCGGGCGGCCCGGCCTGGGCGCCCGGCGAGGGCTACCGAGCCCTGCTGCAGGGCGATGAAGGCGAAGAGCAGCAGGCCGGTGGCGATCTTGGTCCACCAGCTCGACAGGGTGCCGTCGAAGGTGATGGCCGTCTGGATCAGGCCGCCGATCATGACGCCGAGGAACGTGCCCAGGATGCCGCCCTGGCCGCCGGTGAGCAGCGTGCCGCCGATCACCACGGCGGCGATGGCGTCGAGCTCGACGCCGACCGCGGAGAGCGGGGTGCCCGAGGCGGTGTCGAGGGAGAACACGATGCCGGCCAGCGCCGCGAGCAGGCTCGACAGGGCGTAGATCGCGATGGTGTTGCGCCCGACCCGCACGCCCATCAGCCCGGTGGTGTGGCGGCTGCCGCCCAGCGCGTAGACGGTGGCGCCGAAGCGCGTGGCGTGGAGCAGCACCCCGCCCACCAGGAACACGGCGAGCATCACGCAGGCCGTCAGGGTCAGCCGCCCGCCGCCGGGCAGGCTCACCGACAGGTCGGCGACCGCGCTGTAGAGCGGCGCGTTGATCGGCACCGACTCCGTGGAGAGCAGGAAGCCGGCGCCCCGGGCCAGGAACATGCCGGCCAGCGTCACGATGAAGGGCGGCATCTCGAAGACGTGGATCAGTGCGCCCATCGCGGCGCCGAACAAGGCGGCGGCCCCGAGCACGATCCCGAAGGCGGCCAGCGGCGGGATCCCCCAGCGGTCGATGGCGAGCGCCAGGAACACCGTGGTGAAGCCGACCACCGAGCCGACCGAGAGGTCGATGCCGCCCGAGATGATCACGAAGGTCGTGCCGACCGCGACGATGCCCAGGAAGGCGTTGTCGGTGAGCAGGTTGCCGACGACCCGGGTGGTCAGGAAGGCGGGGAACTGCGTGGCGCAGAGGATGTAGCCGGCCGCGAACAGGAGCGCGGCGACCAGGACCGGGAGGTTGCGGCTCATCACGGCTTCCGCAGCAGCAGGGTGAGGCCCGACAGGCGGGGCGACTGGACGAGGAGCACCGCCAGCACCACCGCGGCCTTGACCACGAGGTTCAGTTCCGGCGGCAGGCCGGAGAGCAGGATGCCGGTGTTCATCGCCTGGATGATGAAGGCGCCGAGCACCGCCAGCCACAGGCTGAACCGCCCGCCGAGCAGGGACGAGCCGGCCACCACCACGGCCAGGATCGCGTCGAGCTCCAGCCACAACCCGGCATTGTTGGCATCCGCCCCCAGGATGTCGGCCGCCGCGACCACGCCGGCGAGGGCGGCACAGAGGCCGCTCCAGGCATAGACCGCCACCGTCACCGACCGGGTGTCGATGCCGGCGAGCGCGCTGGCGCGGGCATTGCCGCCGGTGGCCTCGATCATCAGGCCGAGCGCAGAGCCGCGCACCAGGGCCAGCGTCAGGAGCAGCATGGCGAGGACCAGCACCACCGGCATCGGCACCCCCAGCAGCGCGCCGCCGCCCAGGAAGGCCAGCTCGGAGGACGCGAAGGTGACGATGCGTCCCTCGGTGATCAGCTGGGCGATGCCCCGGCCGGCGACCATCAGGATCAGGGTGGCGACGATCGGCTGGATCCGCAGGCTCGCCACCAGAAACCCGTTCCACAGCCCGCAGGCGAGCCCGGTGCCGAGGGCGGCGGCGAGCACCACCGGCAGGGGATAGCTGTCCGCCAGGCTCGCCGCGACGGCGCCCGCGATGGCCATCACGGCGCCCACCGACAGGTCGATGCCGCCGGTGGCGACCACCAGCACCATGCCGAGCGACAGCAGCGCCACCGGCGCGCCGCGGTTGAACACGTCGACGAGGCTGCCGAACAGGCGCCCATCCTGGAGATGCACCGCGAGGAATTGCGGCGAGGCGAGCCGGTCGGCCAGGAGCACGGCCGCGAAGGCGAGGAGCTGGGGCGCTCCGGAGCGAAGGACGCGCATCAGGCGGGTTCCGGGACCGGTGCGGACGCCGCCTCGGCGGCGATCGCCCGGAGGATGGCGGTGAGGTCGATCGCGCTGCCGGCGAGCTCGGCCACCTGGGCGCGGTCGCGCATCACGATCACCCGGTCGGAATAGGTCACGATCTCTTCGAGCTCCGAGGAGATCACCAGGAGGGCGAGACCCTCGTCGCAGAGCCGGCGGATCAGCCGGATGATCTCCGCATGGGCCCCGACGTCGATGCCGCGGGTCGGCTCGTCGAGGATCAGCAGGCGCGGCTCGGTGGCGAGCCAGCGCGCCAGCAGGGCCTTCTGCTGGTTGCCCCCGGACAGGAGCCCGATCGGCCGTTCCGGATCGGGCGGGCGGATGTCGAGCATCGTGATGAAGTCACGGGCGATCTTGTCCTGGGCCGCCCGGCCGAGGGGCCGGAACGGGCCGCGCCGGGCCTGCAGGGCCAGCACGATGTTCTCCCGCACCGTTAGGTCGGCGACGATGCCCTCGGTCTTGCGCTCCTCCGGGCAGTAGCCGAACCGGTGGCGCAGGGCGTCCCGGGGGCCGGTGATCCGGACCGGCTTGCCGTCGAGCAGGATGCGGCCGCGATCGGCCCGCTCGGCGCCGAACAGCAGGCGTGCGGTCTCCGTCCGCCCGGAGCCGAGGAGGCCCGCGAGACCCACCACCTCGCCGCTTCCCACGGCCAGGTCGACGGGCTGGAGGTAGCCGGCCTTGCCGAGCCCTTCCGCCTGCAGGACCGGCGTCCCGGATTCTTTCTGTGACGCCCGGTCCGCCGGCTCCGCCCGCGCCTCGGTCTCGGCGAGGTCGTGGCCCAGCATCGTGTGCACGAGCTCGATGCGCGGGAAGTGCGCGGTCTCGCGCTCGGTCACCAGCCGGCCGTTGCGCAGGACCGTGATCCGGTCGGTGATCGCGTAGACCTGCTCCAGGAAGTGGGTCACGAAGACGATGCCGATCCCCCGCTCGGCGAGGCGGCGCATCACGCCGAACAGCACCGTGACCTCGTGGGTGTCGAGGCTCGCGGTCGGCTCGTCGAGGATCAGCGCCCGGGCCGAGAGATCCACCGCCCGGGCGATCGCCACGAGGTGCTGCACCGCCACCGGATAGCGGCCGAGCGGCGCCCCGACATCGATCGACAGGCCGAAATCCGCGAGCAGCGCGGCCGAGCGCCGGCGCATCTCCCGGGTGCGCACGAGGCCGAACCGGGTCGGCTCGCGGCCGAGGAACAGGTTCTGGGCCACGGTGAGGTTCGGCAGCAGGCCGACCTCCTGGTAGACCGTGGCGATGCCGGCCCGCGCCGCGGCTTCCGCCGAGCGCGGCGCGATCGGCGCGCCGTCGAGCCAGACCTCGCCGGCATCGCGCCGGACGACGCCGGTCAGGGTCTTGATGAAGGTCGACTTGCCGGCGCCGTTCTCGCCGAGGAGGGCGTGGATCTCTCCCCGGCGCAAGGTGAAGTCGACCCCTGCGAGGGCCTGGTGCCCGGCGAAGCTCTTGGAGAGCCCGCGGACGCTGAGCAGGACGGAATCGGACACGATGCGATCGCAGTGGTCGGAGTCGGTCAGTAGCCGAGGTTCTTCTTGCTGTTGTAGACCTTCAGCGGATCATCCGCGGCCGTGTAGAGCTTCGACTCGGTCTGGATCCACTTGGGCGGGACGGTGCCCTTGTCCTTGTAGGCCTTGAGCACGTCGAAGGCGGGGCCGGCCATGTCGGGGGTGAGCTCGACGGTGGCGTTGGCCTCACCGGCGGCGATCGCCTTGAAGATGTCGGGCACCGCGTCGATCGAGACCGTCAGGATCTCCTTGCCGGGCTTCAAGCCGGCCTCCTTCATCGCCTGGATGGCGCCGACCATCATGTCGTCGTTGTGGGCGTAGACCGCGCAGATCGAGCGGCCGCCCTCCGCCTTGATGAAGCTCTCCATCACCTCCTTGCCCTTGGCCCGGGTGAAGTCGCCGGTCTGGCTGCGCACGAGCTTGATGTTGGCATGGGGCGCGATGGCGGCGTCAAAGCCCTTCTTGCGGTTGGTGGCGACGCTGGCGCCGACCGTGCCCTGGAGCTCGACCACGTTGCAGGGCTTTTCGCCGACCGTCTTGGTCAGCCAGGTGCCGGCGACGCGGCCCTCCTCGACGCTGTCGGAGGTGACGGCGGTCAGGTAGAGGTCCTTGCCGGCGGGATCGATGTCGCGGTCGAGCAGGATCACCGGGATCTTCGCGTCGCGGGCTTCCTTGAGCACCGCATCCCAGCCGGTGGCGACCACCGGGGCGAGCAGGATCGCGTCGACCCCCTGGGCCACGAAGGACCGGATCGCCTTGATCTGGTTTTCCTGCTTCTGCTGCGCGTCGGCGATCTTGACGGTGATGCCGCGCTTCTTGGCCTCGTCCTTGGTCACAGTCGTCTCGGCGGCGCGCCAGCCGGATTCGGACCCGATCTGCGAGAACCCGACGGTCAGCGAAGCCGCCTGGGCTCCGCCGCCCCACGCGAGGATCATGCCCGCGAGCATGGCCTTGATGGAAATGGTGCCTCTCATCGACGTCCCCCCATGTGAATGCGTCCGCCGCCTCTTCAGAGCGATCGGTCGGCATATGTATGACATATGCGCGGCGCGTTGAACAGCCGGTCTCGCAACGCATCCCTGGGGTTGTTGACCGAGCGGCCGAGGCTGGGGCGCCGGCACTCTTCGCCTCGGCACATCGGCTGCCCGCCCAGGGAAACAGCTTTCTCTTCCAGGGCTTTGCTATCGGTGAACGATTTTGGGAGATGGCAAGCCGCCTTGCCGCACCGGGTTCCCGACAAGCGCTATTCGCCTTTGCCGCCGCGCGTTCCGAGAGGCTGGTCGCCGCGCAGCGATCGGCTTTCCGGCAGGTGCCGAGCCGGCGATTCGCCGAGCGGATGGTTTTCCGCAGATCGAATTGTATGAGTTTACGAGGGGCCGAATGAGATCACGCGCCTTTCCCTCCCCCGCAGAGGGGCGACGGGCTACACGGGTTGGAATTTTCATCTCTCCTCAGGGCGGAAGGCTCAGTCGTCTTCTTCAAACGAAGACCCGACCGATGCCGCCCCGCGCCGTCATCCCGGGGCCGCGCAGCGGAGCCCGGGATCCAGAGCCGCCGACGTGCCAAACTCTTGCACCGAGCGTGTTTCTGGATTCCGGGCTCGCCTGCGGCGACCCGGAATGACGGCGCGGGTTATCAGGTATGGGGTTATCAATCCTCGGGAGATGAATTTCCCAACCTGTGTCGCCCGTAGCCCTGGCGGGGAGAAGTTCGAGGTGGGGGTGGTTCAGGGGGCACCGATACGCCCCATCCGGCACCACCCCCACCCCTAACCCCTCCCCGCAAGGGGGAGGGGAAAATGCGTGATGTTTCAGGCGCTTACGACCGAGCGCGATCAGTAAATTTGGTCCCCCGCACGGGAGAGGCGGCGCCTCCAACCCGTGTCGTCCCTCGGTCGGGGCAAGCGGCCCGGCAAACAATAAAAAACCCTGCCCGACGGGGCAGGGTTCTGGCCGTTCGAGTCGTCGGAAGCGGGGAGCCAGACGGAAAAAATCCGTCCGGCCCGGCGGGATCAGCCCAGGAGCTTGTCCAGCGTGATCGGCATCTCGCGCACCCGCACGCCGGTGGCGTGCCAGACCGCGTTGGCGATGGCGCCCACCGTGCCGGTGATGCCGATCTCGCCGACGCCCTTCACGCCCAGCGCGTTCACCACGGAATCCTCCTCGTGGACCAGGATCGCCTCCATGGCCGGGATGTCGGCGTTCACCGGCAGATGGTACTCGGCGAGGTTGTCGTTGAGGAAGCGGCCGGTGCGCGGGTCCATCTCGGCCCGCTCGTGCAGGGCGAAGGACAGGCCCCAGATCATGCCGCCGTAATACTGGCTCTGGACCAGCCGGGGGTTGATCACCCGCCCGGCCGCGAAGGCGCCGACCAGCCGGCTGACCCGGATCTGGCCCAAGTCAGGATCGACCTTCACCTCGGCGAAAACCGCGCCGTGGGCGTGCATCGCGTAGGACTTTTGAGCGGCCGCGTCGGCCCCGGCCTTGCCCTGGCCCTCGATGCTGGCCCGTCCGGCCCGCTTCAGGATGTCGGCGAACGATTCGCTCCGGCTGGGGTCGTCGCGCCGGGTCAGGCGGCCGTCCGCGGCGGTCACGCCGGCATTGCCCGCGCCGTAGAGCGGGGAGGCGGGGTCGTCGGTGGCGAGCTTGGCCAGCTGGGCGATCACGTCGCCGGCCGCGGCATGGATCGCGTTGCCGGCCGTGGCGGTGTGGCCCGAGCCGCCCGCGATGCCGGCATTCGGAAGATCGGAAGACCCCATCCGGAAGGTGAGGGCCTCCATGCCGATCCCGAGCCCGTCGGCGGCGATCTGGGCGAGCGCGGTCCAGGCGCCCTGGCCCATGTCGATCGCCCCGAGCTCCACCGTGCCGGTGCCGTCGGCGCGGATCTCGGCCCGGGCTAGCCCCTCGAAGATCAGGGCCGGGAAGGTGGCGGTGCCCATGCCGATGCCGACCAAAAGGCCGTCCTTGTCCCGGGTCTGGCGGGGCTGAAGCGGGCGGCCGGCCCAGCCGAACGCCTCGGCGCCGCGCCGGTAGCACTCGCGCAGGGCTTTCGAGGAGAACGGCTTGCCGGTGATCGGCTCGACCTCGGCGTAGTTGGCCAGCCGGAACTCCAGCGGGTCCATGCCGAGCTCGTGCGCCATCTCGTCCAGCGCGCTCTCGAGGGCGACGCTGCCGGTGGCCTCGCCGGGGGCGCGCATGAACAGGGGCGTGCCGGTATCGAGCCGCACCGCCTCGTGCCGGATGGCGATGGCCGGGCTGGCGTAGAGGGTGCTGGTGGCCCGGCCCGCCGGCTCGAAGAAGTCGTCGAAGCTCGACGAGGCGGTGAGGATGTGGTGGTCCAAAGCCGTGAGCTTGCCGGCCGCGTCGGTGCCGAGCCGCAGCGTCTGGCGGGTCGGGCCGCGATGGCCCATCGGGCCGTACATCTGGGAGCGGGTCGGCACCAGCTTGACCGGCCGCCCGACCATCCGGGCCGCCATGCAGGCGAGCACCTGCGGACCCGAGGGCACCCCCTTCGAGCCGAAGCCGCCGCCGAGATAGGGGCTCTCGATATGGATGTCGTCGGGCTTGATCCCGAACAGCCCGGCGAGCCGCCCCTGCGAGATCGCAAGGCCCTGGGTCGGCATGTGGAGCGTCAGCCGGTCGCCGTCCCACTGGGCCAGGGCGGCGTGGGGCTCCATGGCGTTGTGGTACTGGGCGGGGGTCTCGTAGGTGGCCGCGATGGTGCGCGACGCGGATGCCAGGCCCGCCTCGACATCGCCGTCGCTCTCGGACGGGGCCGCGCCGACGCCCACCGAATCCGGGGTGAACACCTCGCCGGCATCGAGGCCGATGCGCGGCGTCTCGGTCGCGTAGGTCGGTGCCAGCAGGCGCGCGCCCTCGGTGGCGGCTTCCAGGGTCTCGGCGATCACCACGGCGATCGGCTGGTTGGCGTAGCGGACCCGGTCGTTCTGCAACAGGTCGAGGCGGAAGATGAACGGGCCGGCCTTGGCGTCCGGGTCCTGGGCGAGTTTTGGGGCGTTCTCCGGGGTCATCACCGCGACGACGCCCGGATGGGCCTCGGCGGCGGACCGGTTCAGGCCGGTGACCCGGCCCTTGGCGATCCGGGCGACGCAGAGCGCGGCGTGCAGCGTGCCGGGGGGCAGGTTGTCGGCGGAGAACCGGGCCTGGCCGGTCACCTTGAGGGGGCCGTCCCGCCGGGTCAGCGGCTGGCCGATGCTGGAGCCGTGGCGGGTGCCGGCGGCGGGATTCAGGGGTGTGGCGGTCGCGGTCATGCGGTCTGTCCTCAGACGATGCCGAACGGGGAGGCGGGGAGCGCCGGGATCCGGGCGGGGGTGCCGGCCGCCGCGAGGGTCAGCGCCCGGACCGCGACGCGGCGGGCGAGCTCGATCTTGAAGGCGTTGGCCTCGCCGGTGGGCTTGGCGCCGTCGAGCGCCAGGGCGGCGGCCTTGGCGTAGGCCTCGGGGGAGGGCGCCTGGCCGGCGAGCGTGGCCTCGGCCGCCTCCACCCGCCAGGGCTTGAGCGCGAGCCCGCCGAAGGCGAGCCGGGCCCGGCCGATCTTTTCGCCCTCGAACGTGAGGGCGGCGGCGGCCGAGACCACCGCGAAGGCGTAGGAGGTGCGGTCGCGAACCTTCAGGTAGCGGGCATTGGCCCGGAACGCCGCCGCCTCGGGGGGCAGGCGCAGGGCGGTGATCAGCTCGGCCGGGCGGAGCGCCGTCTCGTGCTCTGGGTGGTCGCCAGGCAGGTTGTGGAACGCGGTCAGCGGCACCTCCCGGGCGCCGTCCGGCCCGGCGATCTCGACCACGGCGTCGAGGGCGGCGAGCGGCACGCAGAAATCGGACGGGTTGGTGGCGATGCAGTGCTCGCTCCAGCCCTGGACGGCATGGATCCGGGTGGCGTGCCCGAGCGCCGCGCAGCCGGAGCCGGGTTCGCGCTTGTTGCAGGCCGAGACCGCGTCGGTGAAGAACGGGCAGCGGGTGCGCTGCATCAGGTTGCCGCCCACCGTGGCGGCGTTGCGCAGCTGCGCCGAGGCGCCGGCCAGCAGGGCCTCGGCCACCATCGGGTAGGTTTTTTCGATCCTCGGGTCGTAGGCGAGGTCGCTGTTGCGCACGAGCGCGCCGATCCGGGTGCCGCCGTCCGGCAGGTGCTCGATGCTGGAAAGACCCGGCAGCCGGGTGATGTCGACGATCCGGGCGGGCGCGGTGACGCCGCCCTTCATCAGGTCGACCAAGTTAGTGCCGGCGGCGAGATAGGCGGTGTCGGGAAGCTGCCCGGCCGCGACGGCCTCCGGCAGGCTCGCGGGGCGGATGTAGTCGAAATTCCTCACGCCGCGTCCTCCCGCTGCTCGACCTGTCCGGTGGGGCGCGATGCCTCCTGCACCGCATCGAGGATGCCGGCATAGGCGCCGCAGCGGCAGAGGTTGCCGCTCATGCCCTCGCGGATGCGCTCGGGATCGGTGCCGGCCTGGCCCTCTCGGATCAGCCCGACCGCGCTCATGATCTGGCCGGGGGTACAGAACCCGCACTGGAAGCCGTCATGGGCGATGAAGGCCGCCTGGACCGGGTGCAACCGGTCGCCCTCGGCCAGCCCCTCGATGGTCAGGATCTCGGCGCCGTCGAGGCTCGCGGCGAGGGTGAGGCAGGCATTGATCCGCCGGCCGTCCACCAGCACCGTGCAGGCGCCGCACTGGCCGCGGTCGCAGCCCTTCTTGGCGCCGGTCAGGCCGAGGCGTTCGCGCAGGAGGTCGAGGAGGGTGACGCGCGGATCGTCAAGGGCGATCTCGCGGGCCTGCCCGTTCAGGGTGAGCCTGAGGGGAATATTCATGCTGGGTCCCGGCTGGCAAAGGCTGGAACCGTTACAGATAGCCGGCACCCCGCCCCCGGCGAGGCCCGGGGCGGGGCTCATGTGCGCCACCTCACAACGCCGCCTGCCTGCGCGGATCGGCTTACTTGACCGTCACCTCGGAGACGGACTTGAGGACGGTCTTGCCCTTCTCGGTCTTGATCTCCACGGCAGGCTCGTCCTTCGAGGCCTCACGCTTGACCGTATTGCCCTTGATGGTCTTCTCGACATCCTTGGTGTGGACCTTGGTCACCTCGCCCTCGACGGTGCCCTTGCCCCACTTGTAGGTTACGTCGTCCCCGGTCTTCACGTCCGCCTTGCTCATCCGCGCGCTCCATCGTGTCGGTGCGGGAGAAGGCCGACGCGGGCGGGGGCGTTCCCGCCTATCCCCGGCCGGAATGCCGCAGGTTCGGGCGCGGGGGGGGGGCTCCCGCATGCGCGATGTCTGTTATCCTGCCGGGGATCCTGAGGAGGTTGGCGCCATGGATCTCTCGATTGCCAACCGTGAGGCGCGGATCCAGGCCTTGTGCGAGACGCTCGACGCCTCCATCGCGGCCGGCGGTTCTGTGAGCGAGGCCGAACTCGATGCGGCTCTGGACGCCGTGGACCGCGCGCTTGCGGACCGCTTCCCATCGACGGAGGATGATCGCGGGGGAAGGTCTTGTTCGTTTCCCTAATCAGCGGTTGCATCGACCTCCGAACACCCACCGTGTCATTCCGGGGCACCGCAGCGGAGCCCGGAATCCAGAGACGCACAGGTGTGCCAGGTCTTGCAGCTTCGGAGGCTCCGGATTCCGGGCTCGCCTGCGGCGCCCCGGAATGACACGGTGATCTATACGCTCCCGTCCCATCACCGATCGATGAGTCGATCCGAGACGCAGCGGGCGGGCCTCAGCGCCCGACTTCCCCACGCAACGCTGCGACCATCGCCTCTACGGTCGCCTGGGCGGTGTCGCCGAGGTCGATATCAGTCTCGCCGGCGGTGACGAGGCCGCGCTCCTCGAGCTCCTTCACGCCCTGCGGATCGGCCTCGTGCCCGGCGCCGTCCTTGCGGATGACCGAGGTGACCCGCTCGCCGCTGACCAGGCGGTGGTAGGCCGCGAAGGCGAAGATCGAGAGCGCCTTGTCGGAGAGTCCGTTCACTTCGTCGGCCATGGGGCCCTCCATCGAGACGGGTTGGACTGACGGAACGCCGCCCGGCGCTGCGGGGTCCGAGGATGGGCGCAGGTGCGACGATCCGGTGCGACGACGGCGGCGCCCCCGGGGGCTAGGCGGACCCGCGTCGCCCTGGGACCACCTTCCTGCTACTCTGCCGCCGCCCATGACCGCACAGATCGATCGCACCGCCGTGGAACCCAGCCCGGACGCCCCCGAGGACCCCGCCGCGCCGGGCCTCGCGCCGCCCGATCTCGGCTACCGCCTGCGCCAGCAGGTGATCCTGTCCGAGTTCGGCGTCGAGGCCCTGCGCGGCACCGATGTCGACCACCTGCTGCAGCGGGCCGCGGAGCTGTGCGCGCAGGGGATGGGCGCCGAGTTCTGCAAGGCGCTGGAATACCGCCGCGGCGAGGACACGCTGCTGGTGCGCGCCGGCGTCGGCTGGGGACCCGACGTGATCGGGCAGGCCCGGGTCGGGGCCGACCTCGCCTCCCCGGCGGGCTTCGCCCTCAAGACCGGCAGCCCGGTGATCTCGAACCACCTCGCCGAGGAGACCCGCTTCCGCACGCCCCAGCTCATGGCTGAGCACGGCATCCGCCGGGCGATCAACGTGCTGATCGAGAACCGGGACGGCGCCTTCGGGGTGCTGGAGGTGGACGACACCCGCGAGGGCATGTTCGAGGAGGCCGACATCGCCTTCATGCAGGGCTTCGCCAACCTGCTCGGCGGCGCGATCGAGCGCCAGCGGACCGAGAACCTGCTGCGCGCCGCGCTCGCCCGGCAGGACCTTCTGGCCCGCGAGATGAGCCACCGGGTCAAGAACAGCCTCGCCATCGTGGCGAGCCTGCTCGCCCTCCAGGCCCGGGCCGCCGAGGCCGAGCCCGCCGTGCAGGCGGCCCTGTCAGATGCGCGCAGCCGCGTCGAGGCGATCGCCGGCGTCCACGACCAGCTCTGGCGCCAGGGGGATAAAGCCGGGGACGGGGAGGGGGAGGGCGTGCCCGGCGAGCTCGATCTCGCGCCCTTCCTGGAGAAGCTGGTGGCCAATCTCGACAGCGGCGCGCCGGGCCTGCACCTCACCTGCACGGCGGCCCCGCAGCGGATCTCGGCCGACCGGGCGATCCCGATCGGGCTCCTGGTCAACGAGCTCGTCACCAACGCCCTCAAATACGCCTACCCGCCCGAGACGCACCCGGAGGGCGGCGCGATCCGGGTCCGGGCCGAGCGCGAACTCGACACCCTGGTGGTCGAGGTCGCCGACGACGGCGTCGGGCTGCCGGCGGATTTCGAGATCGGGCGCGCCTCGAAGAGCCTCGGCATGCGGGTCGTCGGCAGCCTCACCCGGCAGCTCGGCGGCAATCTCACGGTGCCTCGGACGGGGCAGGGGACCTGCTTCCGGCTGGACGTGCCGCTGGCGACCTGACCTGGCGAATGACTCGGCGAACAGGTCGCGGGAGTTGCAGCGATCGGCGGGCAGGCGCGTTGCCGCCGGCGCCGGGTCTTTCATTGCGCATCATCCCGAAAGCCGACAACCACCTTTCGGGGTGATGCACCTTTCGGGATGATGGCCGCGCGCGCAGGATCGGCAGGGACGATGGCACAGATGAAACCGCGCGTGGCCCTCGGGCTGCAAGGTGGCGGCTCCTACGGCGCCTATGGCTGGGGGGTGATCGACCGGCTGCTGGAGGAGCATATCGAGATCGTCGCGGTCAGCGGCGCCAGCGCGGGCGCGCTGAACGGCGCCGCCCTGGTGGCAGGGCTGGCCACCGGCGGCGACGACGGCGGCCGGGAGGCCCTGGAGCGGCTGTGGCGGGCGACCGCCGAGCGCTCGCCCCTGCGCGGCTTCGAGGGATTCGGGGCCGCGTTCGACCCGTTCCTGGACCCGTTCGTCGCCCGGTCCCTGGCCCTGTTCCGCGAGGCCTCGGCCTATGTCTCGCCGTTCCTGCCGACGTTGCGCGACATGCACCTGTTCCAGGCGGTGGTGCGCGCCAGCATCGACCTCGAGACCGTCGCCCGGCAGGAGCGGGTGCCGCTCTACGTCTCGGCCACCGACATCCTGACCGGCGCGGCGCGGCTGTTCACCGGTCCCGAGGTCACCCTGAAGGCGCTGATGGCTTCCTCGTGCCTGCCGGAGCTGTTCGCCCCGGTGGAGATCGACGGCCGGCGCTACTGGGACGGGGGCTACGCCGCCAACCCGGCCCTGGAGCCGCTGGTGTTCAACGGCCACGGCGCCACCGACCTGATCGTCCTGCAGCTGACGCCGTTCGTGACCGATGCGATCGGGCTGCTGCCCTCCGAGATCGCCGGGCGAGTCAGCGACATCAGCTTCAACGCCTGCCTGATGCGCGACCTGAAGGCGCTGACCGAGTTGCAGCGCTACGCCCGGGAGACGGACACGCAGGATGCCCGGATGCGCGCCATCGCCGACATCAACATCCACCTGCTCCAGGCGCCCTGCGAGTTGGCCGGGGGCGAGATCAGCAAGCTCGACACCCGCTGGTCGACGATCGGCGCCCTGCGCGACCTCGGCCGCGCCACCGCCGAGCGCTGGCTGGCCGAGAGCGGCCACGCGATCGGCGCGGATTCGAGCCTGCAGACCCTGGAGGCGGCGATCGCGCCCTGAGGCCAGGGCAACGGGATTCACCCGCCGCATCGGGCAGTAAGCGCTTGAAGCCCTGTGCGTTTCCCCCTCCCCGCAAGGGGAAGGAGCGCGCATTCCGGGAATCCGCTAGGGGCCGGGGAGGGGGCTCCAGGGCACCGGAGACCAAAAAACACCCCCTCCTCCCGGGCCGGTCGCGCCGGCCCCGCGGCGGCGCCCATGTGCGCACGGGGCTGGACAAACCCGGGCGGACACCGCGATCTGTCGCGAAAGGGCTCGGTGGATCAGAGCGAACGACAGTGACCGGGATGAGGAACGCGGCGGCCGCAAGGCTTTCGGAGCGGCTCCACGGGTTTCGGAGCCTGGGTGACAATTGCGAGTTCGGCTTCGTGCAGCGCTACGGCGGCGTCGAGCCGTCCGGGCTGCTGCGGTTCTCCTACACGCCGATGGCGGATCTGATCCGCGGCCTGCGCTGCGGCTTCTCGGATTTCGGCGTGCCGGGCGACCTGCGCATCGCGGTGAGCGACGGCGGCACCTATTACTGCCACAGCGTGGCCTACAACATCTGGGCGAACACCGGCCATGCCGCCGGCTCGATCGACCCGGAGGTGCTGGTCGAACGCGAATACGGCCGCCTCGCCCACCTGAAGCGCAAGATGCTGGACGACCTCGCCGACGGGTCAAAAATCCTGGTCCGCAAGGTCGGCCGCGACGCTCCGGAATCCGAGTTCGCGCACCTGTCCGAGGCAGTCTGGGCGCACGGTCCCTCGACGCTGCTGCGCGTCACCGAGGCCGGGCCGGATTGGCGCCCGGAGCCCGCAAGGCGGGTCGCCGACCGGGTGATCGCGGGGCAGGTGCGCCGCTTCGCCCCCACCGAGCAGGCCTGGGAGGTCGATCTCGAACCCTGGCTCCACCTGGTCGACAGCGCCTACGCGCTGGAGCACGGCCAGGCGCCGACCGACCTGGGGGCGGGGGCCTTCGCGGACGCCCTGACGCTGCCGGGCGGCCTGCGCCGGCATGCCGGGCGGCACCCGACCCTGGCGCTCAGCGCCTATACGCGGGCGGTCGACCCGGCCCGCCTCGGCACCGACAAGGCCTACGTGTTCTCGACCTGGGTCTGGATCCCGGAGGCGTTCAGCGGCGAACGGGTCTTCGCCGTCGCCGGTCATGGCCGCCTGGGCTGGCGCGACGCCGACCTGTCCCGGCGCGGCTGCTGGCAGCGCGTCTGGGCCGGCGGGCGGATGCGCCCGAACGTCGACCGCGAACCCGTGGGGCTCGGCATGATCGGGACCAGGCGAGACCAGTTCTGGTCGTTCGGCGCGCGCTTCCACGAAGGCCCGATCCCGGAGGAGGGGGCCGAACCCACAGTCCGGATGCCGCCTGCCCGCTTCCCGGGGCGCCGCCTGTTCGGCTGGCTGCGCTCGAAGCTGCCGTAACGCCCGCGCCGCCGGAATGCGGTGCCGTGGGACCGTAGCTCGGGCCTCCGCCGGTCGCCCAGCCGCGGCGCCGCAGGCGTATCCGGAGAGGCGGCGGTCGCGCGTCGTCGACGGCGCGCAACCGCGGGCTGCTGCCGACGGATCTGGATCCCGGGCTCCGTTTCGCGGCCCCGGGATGACGGGGCGGGGTTCAAAGCCGCCGCCTGATCCTGCACCAGCGCCTCGAGGCATCTCAGAACAACAGGCCACCAACCGCCCGACCACACCCCTCCCGACCCCCATCCAGAGTTCGCATAAGATATATTATGGAACTAAGGCCATCAGAAAGGTCGGGTGAGGGGGCTTGGCATGCCAGATGGCCGGGTTCGCCGCTGGATGCGGAGCGGCAAACCCGAGCTCTGGCTCCGATGGCCGGCCCGATCCTCGGCACTGCCGAACGGCGGTACGCTTGAGAAGCGCCACGTGAGCGAAGCAGCGGAACCGGGTGAGGGCGGTTCGAGGAACTCGAGCCGAAAGCGCCCTCCCCGCGGCGTCACGCGGTGCGCCCGGCGAGCCGGCTCTGGTCGGCGAAGATCCGGCCGTCCTGGGCGCGGCATTCGATCTGGTCCGACAGCCGGCCCGGCCGGATCCGGATCGCCGCCGGCCGGGCCAGGGCCTCGGCCTGCTCCAGGAAGCCGGCGGCATCCATCGGCGCGTCGCGGCCGCCGCCGAGCCCGCGCCACCACAGCACCGCCTTCTCCCGCTCGTAGCCGCTGCGCTCGGGCCGCAGGCGCACCCGCCAATCGGCCGCTGCGGCGCCGTCCCGCCAGCCGAGCACGAGGTCGAGGCCGTCCGGGGCCGCCTCCAGGGTTAGATCCGTCACCGGATGCCAGGGCGCCTCCGCCTCCGGGGCAGGGCCGGCCGGTTCGGAGGCCGGCACGATGTCGGCCGAGAGGATCGGCAGCTCGTCCTCGGCCGCGGCGTCGTGCAGGGGGGCGCCCTCCTCTTCCGTCTCCGGCTCGGTCCAGCAGGCCTCGCAGGTGGAGGCGTTCAGGGCAATCAGGGCGCCGCAGCCGGGGCAGGGCTTGGCGCGCAGGCCCCCTGCCCCGCCGAGCACCTGAGCGGCACTCTGCGCCGTGACGGCGTCTACCGGACCGTGCATCCGCACCAGGCCGGCATAGTCGAGGATCAGCGCGTCTTCCTTGCCGGGCGCGCAGCGCAGCGCCCTGCCGACCTGCTGGACGTAGAGGCCGGTGCTGCGGGTCGGGCGCAGCAGCGCCACGAGGTCGACCTCCGGGGCGTTGAAGCCGGTGCCGAGCACGCCCACCGAGGTCAGGCAGCGGATCTTTCCGGCTCGGAACGCCGACACGATCCGGTCGCGCTCCCGGCGGGGCGTCTCGCCCGAGACCGTCTCGCAGGAATACCCCTCGGCCCGCACCGCGTCGCGCACGGCATCGGCATGGGCGAGGCCGGCGCAGAAGGCGAGCCAGGCCCGGCGCCCGCTGCCGTATTCCGTCAGCTCCGCCACGGCGGCCCGGGTGATCCAGTCGCGGTTGACCGCCGCCTCCAGCTCCCCCGGGATGTAGTCGCCCCCGCGCCGGCCGACCCCGGAGACGTCGAGCTGGGTCAGGGTCGCCTTGGACACGAGCGGTGCCAGAAAACCGCGCCGGATCAGGTCGCCGGTATCGGCCTCGTAGGCGATCCCGGCGAACAGGCGGCCGGCCCCTGTGTCGAGCCGGCCGGAATCGAGCCGGTAGGGGGTCGCGGTGAAGCCCGCCACCCGCATCCCGGGCGTCAGCGCCTGCAGGCCCGCCAGGAACCGGCCGTAGCGGGTCTGGGCGGCGCGCGGAATCAGGTGCGCCTCGTCGACGATCACGAGGTCGCGCGGGCCGACCGCGTCGAGCCGGTCGGCCACCGACTGGATGCCGCAGACCAGGACCTGCGCCCCGGCCTCCCGCCGCCCGAGCCCGGCGGAGAAGATGCCGGCCGGCGCCTCCGGCCAGTAGCGGGTCAACTCCGAAAAGTTCTGGGCGACGAGCTCGCGGCTGTGGGTGACGATCGCCACCCGGGCGAGGGGGTTTTTTGTCACCGCCTCCCGGGCGAGGGCGGCGATGACCAGGGCCTTGCCGGCCCCGGTGGGCAGCACGACCAGATGGCCGGGCGCCGCCGCGTCGCCCCCTCCCCGCCCCCAGGCGGCCGCGAGCGCGTCGAGGCTGGCGCGCTGGTAGTCCCGCAAGCGCAGCATGGCGGCGGTCTAGCCCGGTCGGGCTGTCCTGTCCGTGGCGGCGGGGTCACGGCGGGGACCGGCGTTCTCACGGGGCGTGTTCGACCGGACCCCTCCCATCCTCCCCCTCATCCTGAGGTGCCCGGTGATCGAAGATCGCCGGGCCTCGAAGGAGCCCTCCAGCCGGCCGCGCGATCCCTGGAGGGCTCCTTCGAGGCCACTGCGCGGCACCTCAGGATGAGGGACGAGAATGGGATATTCGCGCGCGCAGCGCAGCACCGGGGCCGGGGGGCGCAGCCTCCCTCGCTCAGAGCCGTCGTAACAAATAAATATCCATGATCCAGCCATGCCGCGCCCGGCCCTCGGCCCGGACCCGCCGGATCTCGTCGCCGACCGTGCCGAGGCGGCCGGAGACCAAAATCTCGTCCGGGCTGCCGAGATAGCCGCCCCAGTAGATCGTCAGGTCCGGGTCGAGATGGGCGAAGCTCGGATCGCCGTCGAGCATCACCACCACGCTGTCGGCCCCCTCCGGCCAGCCCGCGGCGAGGCGGCGCCCGGTGGTGATCAGCACCGGCCCGCCGATGGCGTTGAGCGGCACGCCGTGGCGGGCAGCCAGGACCTGCACGCTGGAGAGGCCGGGGATCACGGCGTAGCTCAGGGCGAGACGCCCGCGCGAAGAAATCCGGTCGAGGATCCGCAGGGTGCTGTCGTAGAGGGCCGGGTCGCCCCAGACCAGGATCGCCCCGACCTGCCCGGATTCGAGCTCCGCCGCGAAGGCCGCCTCCAGCCGCTCGGCCCGGGCCGCGTGCCAGGCCTCGACGGTGGCGCCGTAATCGGCCGGGCGGCGCTCCCGGGGCGGATCCTCGACGGTGACGACCCGGTGGGGGTTTCGGATATGGGCGGCGCAGATCCGCTTGCGGATGTCCACGAGGTCGGCGGTGTCGGCGCGCTTGTCGAGCACGAACACCGCGTCGACATCGGCCAGCGCCCGCACCGCCTGGAGGGTCAGGTGCTCGGGATCGCCCGTGCCGATGCCGATGACCCGGATCTGCCTGTCCTGCATGCCGCGCTGTCCTCCGCCGGGGCGGGGGAGGGCCGGCGTCGGCGTCCCCTACCCGCGCCCGTCCGCTTTGGCGAGGATCGCCCGGGCGATGGTCAGGTCCTGGAGGGCGATGCCGGAGGAATCGAACACCGTGATCGCCTCCGGGTCGGTCCGGGCCCCCTGCCCGCTCCCCAGCACGGCGCCGATCGCCCGCAGCTCCGCCGCCGCGGGGGCGTGCTGGAACTCGCCGATGGTGCGCGATTGCTCGGGCAGGTCGCAGTAGAGGGCCGCCCGCTCCAGCAAAGCCGGGGGCAGCTCCTGCTTGCCCTTGGCATCCGCCCCCATGGCGGCGACATGGGTGCCGGGGCGGACCCAATCGGCCTCGAACAACGGCGCCCGGGCCGGCGTCGCCGTCACGATCACGTCGGCGGCCCGGCAGGCCTCCTGTGCCGAGGCGGCCCGCACCTCGACCGCGGCCCCCTGCCGGCGCAGGCGCTCGCCGAACCCCGCGACCTTGGCCGCGTCGCGAGCCACCACCAGCACGGTCCGGATCGGCAGGACCCGGGCGAGCGCCGCGCATTCGAATTCCGCCTGGTTGCCGGCGCCGAACACGGCGAGCACCGCCGAATCCGGCCGGGCCAGGACGCTCGCCGCCACCGCGTCGGCGGCGGCGGTGCGGTAGGCGTTGACGCGGCCCGCCTCGATCACCGTGTCGACCCGGCCGAAAGCCTGGTCGAACAGCAGGATCACCGAATTGTGCCGCGGCAGGCCCCGATCGGGATTGCCCGGCCAGAACGAGCCGACCTTCAGGCCGGCATAATCGGCCGTCGATCCCGACTTGATCGAGAACCGGTTGGTCGGCTCCGAGCCGTGCCCGAGCACCGCCGGGAACAGGGTGGTCCCGGGGGCGACCGCGGCGATCAGCGCCTCCCGGGCCGCCTCGAACGCCAGGGCGTGATCCACCAGGGCGGCGGATTCCTCTTCCGAGATGAAGCGCATGAGCGGCAAGCCTTTCCTGTGATTCGGCCTCTCCCATCCGCGCCCTCATCCTGAGGTGCCGGGCGATCGACGATCGCTCGGCCTCGAAGGAGCCCTCCAGCGGCCGCGCGACCTCTGGAGCCCTCCTTCGAGGGCCGCTGGCGCGGGCACCTCAGGATGAGGGGGATGGGTGGGAGCCGCCCCCTACCCTACAACGTCATGCCGCGGGCGGTGACCGGCCAGACCGCCTCGACCCGGCCGTCCCGCACGCCGACATACCAGTCGTAGACGTTGACGGTGGGGTCGCAATGGCCCGGAATCAGCTTCAGGCGGTCGTTGAGCTTGAGCACGTTGCCGGGATCGCTGATCACCCCGTGCTCGTCCGAGCACTTGACGTATTCCACGTCGCTCCGGCCGAACACCAGGGGCAGGCCGCTGTCGATGCTCTGGGCTTTCAGGCCGGCATCGCAGATCGCGACATCGGCCTTGGCCTTGCTCATGATCGACGTGACGATGAACAGGCTGTTCTCGAAGTCGCCGATCGGCTGGCCGCTCGCATCCTTCACCCGCTGGTAGTCGGCATCCATGAAGACGTAGGAGCCGCATTGCAGCTCGTTGTAGACGCCGCTGCCGCCCTCCAGGGCGAAGCTGCCGGTGCCGGCGCCCGCCACGATGGCGCAGGCGAGCCCTTCGGCCTTCAGCAGGTCGACGGTGCGCTTCGTGTCGTCGATCGCCGTCTGGATCAGGGCCTTGCGCTCATCGTAGTCACGCACGTGCTGCGCCCGGCCCTGATAGGCCTGCAGCCCGGCGAATTTCAGCCCCGGCGCCGCCGCGATTTTTTTCGCGATCGCCACCGCGGGCTCGCCGGGGGCGACGCCGCAGCGGCCGGCGCCGACATCGATCTCCACCAGGGCCTCGAGGGTGACGCCGTATTTCACCGCGGCTGCCGACAGGTCATCGACATTGCCGAGGTCGTCGACGCAGACCAGCACCCGCGCCCGTTTGGCGAGCGCGGCCAGGCGCTCGATCTTCTGGGGCGCCACGACCTGGTTCGACACCAGCACGTCGCGGATGCCGGCACTCACCAGGGCCTCGGCCTCGCTGACCTTCTGGCAGCAGACGCCGCAGGCCCCGCCGCGCTCGATCTGCACGGTCGCGATGTCGGAGGATTTGTGCGTCTTGGCATGGGCCCGGTGGCGCAGGCCGTTCTCCTTCATGAAGCGGCCGAGCTTGTCGACGTTGCGCTCGAAGGCGTCGAGATCGACCATCAGGCAGGGGGTGTCGACCTCCTCGACCGGCATGCCGACGCGGGCGGGAATGTTGTTGCGCATGGGGTGTCTCCTCCTGGTCGGGCGTTTTTTCGTTTCGCGGTCGTGTCAGCGGGTCACGGGGCAAGTCCCAACAGCTCGGCGATGCGCGGCGTCGCCTTGATGCCGGTGCCGGTGAGCACCGCCACGACGGTCTCGTCGGGCCCGATCGCGCCGCTGGCGGTCAGGTCGGTCAGCGCCGCCGCGGCCATCGCGCAGGTCGGCTCGACGTAGAGGCCGGAGCGGGCGAGCTCCATCAGCGCCGCCTCGATCGCCGGCTCGGACACCGCCACGGTGCCGCCCCCGGACCGGCGGAGCGCTGCCAGCACCGCACGGCCGCGCACCGGCTGGGCGATCGACGCGCCCTCGGCCAGCGTCGGGCCCGGGGTGACCGGCAGAAAATCCTCGGCCTCCGCCTGGAAGCCGGCATGCAGGGGCGCGCACTGGGCCGGCTGCACCGCGTAGAGGCGGGGTAGGCGGGCGATCGAGCCCCGGCGCAGCAGCTCCGAGAAGCCGATATCGCAGCCGAGCACGTTGCTGCCCGCCCCGCACGGGATGATCACGGCGTCGGGGGCGGTGAATCCCAGGTCCTCCCACAGCTCGTAGGCCAAGGTCTTGGTGCCCTGGAGGAAATGCGCCTGCCAGTTGTGGCTGGCGTAGAAGATCGCGTCCGCCTGCCGCACGGCGGCGTCGGCGGTGTCCTGGCGGGTGCCGGGGATCAGCTCGACCTCGGCGCCGGCGGCGCGCATCTGCACGGTCTTGGCCGGCGAGGTCGAGGCCGGGACCAGGATCTTGGCCCGCATCCCGGCGGCGGCCGCGTAGGTCGCCACCGCGGCGCCGCCGTTGCCGGACGAGTCCTCCAGCACCGCGTCGATGCCCTGCTGGCGCAGGATCGACAGCATCACGGAGGCGCCGCGATCCTTGAAGCTGCCCGAGGGGGCGAACCATTCGAGCTTGAAATGGGCATGGCGCCCGCGCCAGGGCCGGCGCACCAGCGGCGTGCAGCCCTCCCCCAGCGAGACCGGATCCGTGACCGCCACCGGCAAGGACGCGGCGTAGCGCCAGAGCGAGCGCTCCCCGGTATCGATCTGCCCCCGGTCGATCCCGGGCAGCGGCGAGATCATCAGCGGGCCGCCCGAATCGCCGCGCCAGCGCGGGATCTCGATCGGGTAGGAGGCGCCGGTGGCGGGGTCGATATAGGCAGGGGGCATATTGGCAGCAGGCATGCGCATCACGGCTCGGGGATCCGGGGCGGCTCGGGCGCAGTATACAAAATAATCTTGGGAAACGCGCCGTCCGTTCCCCCCGAAACCGACGGCGCGTTTCGTCCCGGTCCGCGGCCTTGCTGCCGGGCCGGGATTCGGGTCCGCCGTCAGGCGGCGAGCGGCAGGCCCACGGCCTCCGGCGCGTGCTCCGCGGCCACCGCCTCGGCGACGAGCTCGGCGGTGGCGCCCGAGAGGGTCCAGCCGAGATGGCCGTGGCCGGTGTTGTAGAACACGCCCTTCCGGCGGCCGCGACCGACCTTGGGCAGCATGTTCGGCAGCATCGGGCGCAGGCCGCTCCAGGATACCACCCGGTCGGTGTCGACAAGCGGGAACTGCTCCCGGGTCCAGTCGATCAGCGGCTGCACCCGGTCGTGGCGGATGTCGCGGTTGAAGCCGTTGAACTCGGCGGTGCCGGCGACCCGCAGACGCGTGTCGCCGAGCCGGCTGGTGACGATCTTGGCCGCCTCGTCGAGGATGCTCACCTCCGGGGCCGCAGCTTGCGCCTCCGGGGTCAGCAGGTTCACGGTGATCGAGTAGCCCTTCACCGGGTAGACGTTGACCCGGTCGCCCAACATCGCGGCGAAGCGCCGGCTGGCGCAGCCCGCGCAGATCACCACCGCGTCGGCGCGCAGCACCTGCGCGTCGGCGGCCGGCCGATCAGCAAGATGGCCTGCTTGACGCCAGCCGATGGCGTAGCCCCCCTCCCCGGCCACAATCGTCTCGACGCTGGCGTCGTGGACGAAGCGGACGCCCTTGCGGGCGCAGGCGGCCGCGAGGCCCCGGGTGAAGGTGTGGATGTCGCCGGTGGCGTCCGACGGGGTGTAGTAGCCGCCCGCGTAGGCGCCGGCGAGCGTCGGCTCGATCGCCCGGATCTCCTCCGGGGTGACGGCGTAGCGCTCGAGCCCGCCCTCCCGCAGCAGGGCGTTGACGGCATGCGCCTTCTCGAAGCTCGCCCGGTCCCGGTAGAAATGCAGGATGCCGCGGGTCTTGAGGTCGAAATCGATGCCCTCGGCCTCGGCCATGGCGAACAGGGCCGTGCGCGCCTTGAGGGCGAGCCGGACGGTCTCCACGGTGTTCTGCCGGTAATGGGCGATCTCGCGCATGAACTCCGCCATCCAGGACAGCTTGTGCCAGGAGGGGGTGGGGTTCATCAGCAGCGGCGCGTCGCGGCGCATCATCCACTGGATGCCGTGAAGCACGGTGGAGAGCTTGTTCCAGACCTCGGCGTTGCAGGCCGAGAGCTGGCCCCCATTGGCGAAGGAGGTCTCCATGGCGGCGTAGCGCTGCCGGTCGAGGACGGTGACGCTGTAGCCGCGCTGGGCGAGCGCATAGGCGGTGGTCACGCCGGTGATTCCGGCGCCGATGACGGCGATGTGGGTCATGGTGTGGGACTCCAGGACGTGCGGACGCGGTGAGGCCCTCCCCTGCGGGTTGGCCGGTTTTCGCGCCCCATCTGTCCCGGTGCCTGAGAGCTTGATCCGGCCGGCCCTGGCGAGGCTGGCACGGACGTCCCCTTCGGCGGGTGCCCACGGACGGATCCGCTGCACCGCTCTCCAGATCGCCCTGACGACACGGTTCCGGTGCCTGAGAGTTTCCGGGGCGGTTGCTCCGTCGGCGCCGGGTCCCCCTCTGGTGGGGGAATCCCGGTCTCTCCCGCATCGTCGCGATGGGCTGGGGTATCGATACCCCGATTCGGCCGCCCCGGTGAAGGCCGGACCCCTCGCCCCGGCGGACAGCGCGGCCGCCCTGTCACCCGCCGGGAGCGAACCCGGCCCTCGCCGGTTGACCGCTCGACGCAGACAATCCCCCGGAGACGCCCCGATGCTGACCAGGACCGCGATCTACGAGGGCACGGTGCGCGACGGCCGCGAGGACGAGTTCTTCCGCCGGGTCCGGGACGAGCTGGAGCCGTTCTGGCGGCGCTTCCCGGGTGTGACCGCGGTGCGGGTGCAGCGCCTGGTCTCCAAGGATGCCGACGCGCGGCCGATCGCCATGATCCTGGAGATGGACTTTTTCGATCAGGCGGCGCTCGACGCCTGCCTGGCTTCGTCGATCCGCCCGGAATCCCACGCCGCCACCGAGGCGGTGATGCAGATGTTCGACGGCCGGTTCTACCACCTCGTGAGTGAGGCGCGGAGCTTGGACGTGGCGGGATAAGAGTCGACACGCCCGCCCTGGCGTTGTGCTGAGGGCTGCTTTCGGCCGAGGCTGTGTGAACCGGATGGGTTCACTCCAACCCCGGGACCGGCAGCCCGAAGGCGGCAGCCAGCAGCACCATGTTGAGGGCGAGCACCACGGCCGCCCCCGCCATGGCCGCCGCCTGGGTCAACGGGCCGTTGGCGAAGGCCCCCATCACGCTGCGGCGGCGGGTGAACACCACTAGGCCCACCATCGGCACCGGCAGGGCGAGCGACAGCACCACCTGGGACAGGACCAGCGCCCGGGTCGGATCGATGCCGATCGCCACCACGACGAAGGCCGGCAGCATGGTCACCAGCCGGCGGACCAGGAGCGGGATGCGCCAGCCGGTGAAGCCCTGCATCACCATCTGCCCGGCGAGCGTCCCCACCACCGAGGAGGAGATCCCCGAGGCGAGGAGCGACACCAGGAAGGCGGCCCCGGCCGCCGGCCCGAGCAGCGGCGTCAGGGTGCGGTAGGCCTGGTCGATCTCGGCGACCTCGCTGTGGCCGGCATGGAAGGCGGCCGCCGCCATGATCACCATCGCGATGTTGACGAGGCCGGCGAGCAGCAGCGCCACCACCACCTCGCGGTTCGAGTACCGCACCAGCAGGCGCCGGTCGGCATCGGTCCGGGGATTGCCCCGCCCCTGGGTCAGACCCGAATGCAGGAACAGCGCGTGCGGCATCACGGTGGCGCCGATGATCCCGACCGCGATGGTCAGCGCCTGCGCGTCCGGGATTCTTGGGGTGACGAGACCCTTGGCGGCGTCCGCCCAGGCCACCGGGGCGATGGCGAGCTCGACCGCGTAACAGAGGCCAATGGTGCCGACCATGACGCCGATCGCGATCTCGAGCGGCCGGAATCCCTCATGCTCCAGCAGCAGGATCGCGTAGGTGACGACCGCGGTGATCGCCATGCCAGCCATCAGCGGCATGCCGGTCAGCAGCGACAGCCCGATCGCGCCGCCCAAGAACTCCGCGAGGTCGGTGGCCATGGCGGCGACCTCGCTGATGCCCCAGGCCGCGAACCGCCCGCTCCGGGGAACGGTGTCGCGAAAATGCTCGGCGAGGTTCTTGCCCGTGACGATCCCGAGCTTGGCCGAGAGCGCCTGGAACAGCATCGCGGTGAGGTTGGCGATCAGCACCACCCAGAGCAGGCCGTAGCCGTAGCGAGCGCCGGCCTGGATGTTCGTGGCGAAGTTGCCGGGGTCCATGTAGGCGATCGACGCCGTCACGGCGGGGCCGACGAACAGCAGGAACCGGCCCCGGCCGCCCCGCCGCCCGTCGAGGGCGTCGCGGATGGCCTGCTCCGTCCGCCGGCTCATCGCCCCAGGCGCACGACCTTGGGCCGCGCCTCCCCCGGGCCTCTGGCCCTCCGGGACCGTCGCCGCGTCCGGCGTTGCCATGCCTCACCCTTCCCTCAAAGATATAGCTTGGGCTATATTCAGGGCATCGGCCGCGGGTTTCAAGAGGGGACTTAAGGGGCATCGCGGGACTCCCCTCTCGGGGGCGGACTTTGCTAAACAGGGGTCGGGCGGCGCCGGGGGCGGCGAGAGGGAGAGCCGATGCAGGAACCGTCCGAGCCGAGCGCCTCTGAAACCCAAGGCTTATCGGAGACCGTGCTGGTCGATCCCGAGCGGCACGTGGAGAGCTTCCGTCAGGCCCGCGAGGCCCGCCGCTCCGAACTCGTCGAGGATTACGTTGAGCTGATCGACGACCTGATCGGCGACGGCGGCGAGGCCCGCCAGGTCGACATCGCCGCGCGCCTCGGTGTGGCCCAGCCCACCGTCGCCAAGATGCTCAAGCGCCTGTGCGAGGACGGCTTCGTCCAGCAGCGGCCCTATCGCGGTGTGTTTCTGACCGAGGCCGGTCGCCGGCTCGCCACCCAGGCCCGCGAGCGCCACCGCATCGTCGAGCGCTTCCTGTGCACCCTCGGCGTCAGCCCCGAGACCGCCCGGCGGGATGCCGAGGGGATCGAGCACCATGTCAGCGCCGAGACCCTGGCGGCGTTCCGCGCCTTCGTGGAGGGGCGGCAGGAGACGTGATCGGCCACGGACCGCGTTGCATCCGAGGGACAGAGAAGCACCGTGTGCCCCATGCGGGCTCGGCTTCCGAAGTCGCACGTGCCGCCGCCTATCGGGGCTGATTCGGATGAGCCGATGGCGCTCGGCAGGATCGACGGGTGGCGGCAGGGGTGACTGAGGGCACCTGATGCAACGCCCTGTGGTCAGATCCGCCCACGCGAAACGCCTGACGCTTGCCGGTGCGCTGGCGGTCGCCAAGTTGGGTCTTGGCCCGGACGTACGCTGTGAAATCATCGCTGGCGCAGCGCGATCCGCGTTCACGGATACCTGGCTCGGGCACCAAGGCCGAGCGGTGGGTTGGGACTGGGCCGGGCTGTCGGCCGACTTCCAGAACAACCATCCAAAGTGCTTCAACGCTGCGATCTGGCACGACGGGACGCTGTGTGGGTTGGCGATCGGTGCCGTGAACCAAGACAGGTTCGTTGCCCTGGATTTCCTTGAGGGCAATCCGGATCCGACGCATCCGCTCAAAGGGCAGGTGATCGCGATCGCCCTGACTATGGCGGAAGCCTACAGGCAGCTGATCGGTGTGCCGGAGCTTCGGCTTCATCACGTCGACCCGGACCTTATCCCCTTGTACAAAAGGCAAGGCTTTGCGCTTGCGCCTGATCTGGCTGACTCGCATCATATGGTCCGGAGGTGATCTCAGTGCCGAAAGCTGCGCCCGTGACGGAACCGACGGTGACCAACCGCAAGGTAACCCGCGGCCGTATCCTCAGGCGGGAGCGTCGACGCCTGCCTGACATCGAGCAGGCAGCGGCGGCTTTCATGGCCGCTGATCTCCCTTGGTTGGCACCAGAGGCGAGGGACGTGCTTGCGGCGACGCCAGAGGTTCACGGTCGGCCGGACGGTAAAGTACTCCCGCCGCCCGCGAAGAGAATTCGGCGCTAGAACCTCGGCCGACCGTCCGGCACTCACACGGTCGGCGCCGCCACCTTCTGCCGCAAACCCAAAATCACCGCGCGGAGCATCTCCGCCCCCGCCTCGCCGGGATCCGGCAGAGTGCCGGAGCGGGAGGCGTAGATCCGCTCGTGCACGAAGGCGAGCTTGGCGATCACCGTCGGCGTCAGCTTGAACGGGTAGAGCGCCGGCTGGCCCATGCTGTGGGACAGGGAGTTGATCGCGTAGGTCAGCGGCAGCCACGCCTCGATCAGCCGGTCGAGGTCCTGGGTGTCGTAGGGGTCGAAGTCGATCACCGTGGGCGCCGCCGTGGCGTTGCGCAGGCGCGGGCGCACGTGCAGCTCGAAGGTCGAGGCGGTCTCCACCGTGTCGACGATGTGCAGGTAATGCGCGAAGGTCTCGGCGAAATCCTCCCAGGAGTGGGCGGTGGCGTAGGCCGAGACGTAGGAATCCTCCCAGTCGGCCGGGGCGCCGTGGGCGTAGTGATCCTGCAGGGCCCGGACGTAGTTCCGGCTCTCGTCCCCGAACAGCGCCCTGAACTCGGCCATGTGCGGCCCGTTCATCACCAGCATGTACCAGAAGTAATGCCCGATCTCGTGCCGGAAATGGCCGAGCAGGGTCCGGTAATGCTCGCCGAACAGGATCCGGCGCCGCTCGCGCTCGACGTCGTCGGCCTCGGCGATGTTCATGGTGATCAGGCCGTTGATATGGCCCGTCAGCACCGGCGTCCCGTAGGAAAAGCTCTCCGACGGATCGACCAGAAAATCGAAGGCCAGCCCGTCCGTGTACTGGGCCCGGGTCGCCAGGGGCAGTTCGAGGCGCAGCAGCGAGTAGAACAGCCGGCGCTTGGCCGCCTCGATCTGGCGCCAGCGGGTGAGGTTCCAGGCTTGCGACAGGTCCGGCACCACCCGGTTGTGCCGGCAGGCGGTACAGAAGATGTCGGGGCTGTCCTCCGGCACCAGCCAGTTGCAGGCGCCCGAGAGCGCGTTGTTGCAGTAGCGGTAGCGCTGGCCCGAATCGGCGTAGGCGTGGAAGGTCTGGGCCCCGCCCATGGCCGGATGGGCCGAGAGCGCCACGGGCTCCAGGGCCGAGACCTCGTGCACGATGCAGGTATAGCCCAGCCTGCGCGCGCAGCTCTCGCAGGCGGTCGCTTCGAAGGTGACCGGCTGATCGCAGGCTTGGCACTGGAAGAGCTTCATCGCGCGGTCCCGGGCCGGCTACCGACCCACCTCTCGATCAAATAGGCGCGACCGGCAAAGTTCCGGCCAAGGTCGGCGGCGAACCACGGAAGCCGTGGCCGCCGCACGGAAATTGCTTGTGGCCCCATCCTTGGCACATAACCATGCTGGGGCCCGGGACGATCGACCCGTTGTAGCGCCCAGTATCGGCTACGAGACCGCATTCGATCTTCAGACGGAGCCATCGTGTCGATCAAAGCCGCTTTGCACCACGTCACGCATTACCGCTACGACCGGCCGATCAGCCTCGGTCCCCAGGTGGTGCGCCTGCGCCCGGCCCCGCACGCGCGCACCAAAGTGCCGGCCTACGCGCTGACGGTGACGCCCGCCAACCACTTCCTCAACTGGCAGCAGGACCCGAGCGGCAACTGGCTCGCCCGCCTCGTCTTCCCGGAGAAGACCGACGAGCTGAAGATCGAGGTCGACCTCACCGCCGAGATGGCGGTGATCAACCCGTTCGACTTCTTCGTGGAGGATTATGCGCAGGTCCGGACCTTCGCGTACGAGCCTGACCTGTCGGAGGAGCTGGCCCCCTACCTGGTGGCGGTCGACGCGGACGGGCCGGAGATCGAGGCGCTGCTCGCTCGGCTTCCCGAGGAGCAGAGCACGGTCCTGTTCCTGGTGGCGCTCAACGGCATGATCGCCCGCGAGATCGCCTACGGCGTGCGCATGGAGCCGGGCGTCCAGACGCCCGCCGAGACGCTGCGGCTCAAGAGCGGGTCCTGCCGGGATTCGGCCTGGCTGCTGGTGCAGGTGCTGCGCCGGATCGGTCTCGCCGCCCGGTTCGTCTCCGGCTACCTGATCCAGCTCGTGCCCGACACCACTGCGGTCGACGGCCCCGCCGGCGCGTCGGCGGACTTCACCGACCTGCATGCCTGGGCCGAGGTCTACCTACCGGGCGCCGGCTGGATCGGCATGGACGCGACCTCCGGCCTGCTCACCGGCGAGGGCCACATCCCCCTGGCCGCGACCCCGCATTACCGCTCGGCCGCGCCGATCTCGGGGGCGGCCGAGCCGGCCAAGACCGAGTTCGGCTTCGAGATGCGGATCACCCGGGTCGCCGAGACGCCCCGGATCACCAAGCCCTATTCCGAGGCGGTCTGGTCGGCCATGGATGCGCTCGGCGAGCGGGTCGACGCCGACCTCGTGGCCCAGGACGTCCGGCTGACCATGGGCGGCGAGCCGACCTTCGTGTCGGTGGACGATTTCGAGGCGCCGGAATGGAACATCGCCGCCGTCGGCCCGACCAAGCGGCGGCTCGCCGACACGCTGATCCGGCGCCTGCGCGACCGCTTCGGCCCGGGCGGCCTGCTGCATTACGGCCAGGGCAAGTGGTATCCCGGCGAGAGCCTGCCGCGCTGGGCCTTCGCCCTGTACTGGCGCAAGGACGGCAAGCCGATCTGGAAGGACTCTGCGCTGATCGCCCCGGAGGCGGGCGAGGGGTCTGAGGGGACCGCCACCATCGCCCAGGCCAAGGCACTGGCCGACACCCTGGCCCGCCGGCTCGGCCTGTCCGACTACGTCTTCCCGGCCTTCGAGGACGGCGAGCTCTGGGAGAAGAAAGCCGCGGAGCTGCCGGTCAACGTCACGCCGGCCGCGGCCAAGTCCGGCTCGGTGGAGTTCGACGCTCGGATCCGGCGCGTCTACGCCCGCGGGCTCGGGGAAGCCGCGGGCTACGTCCTGCCGCTCGCGAGCCTGCCCACCGGCAAGGACGGCGATGCCGACCGGGTCTGGATCTCGGAGAAGTGGGACTTCCGCCGGGGCCAGGCCTTCCTGGTGCCGGGCGATTCGCCCCTCGGCTTCCGGCTGCCCCTGTCGTCCCTGCCCTACGTGCCGCCGGAGCACTATCCCTATTACCAGCCGCAGGACCCGCTGGAGGCCCGCGGCCCCCTCCCCGACGACCCGATGGCCAAGACCGTCGTCAACGGCGCCGGCATCACCGGCGTCGCGGTGCGCACGGCGCTCGCCATCGAGCCCCGGGACGGGATCGTGCGGGTGTTCATGCCCCCGACCCAGCGCGCCGACGAGTATCTCGAACTCGCCGCCCATCTCGAGGCAGCCGCCGCCGAATTGAAGCTGCCGATCCATATCGAGGGCTACGAGCCGCCCTACGATGCGCGCATCGGCCTGATCAAGGTCACCCCCGATCCCGGCGTGATCGAGGTCAACGTCTACCCGGCTGCCTCCTGGCGCGAGGCGGTGGCGATCACCACCGACCTCTACGCCGAGGCCCGGCAGACCCGGCTCGGCGCGGAAAAGTTCATGGTCGACGGGCGCCATACCGGCACCGGCGGCGGCAACCACGTGGTCATGGGCGGCGTCACCCCGGACGATTCGCCGTTCCTGCGCCGGCCCGACCTGCTCAAGAGCCTGGTGCTCTACTGGCAGCGCCACCCGGCGCTCTCTTACCTGTTCTCCGGCCTCTATATCGGCCCGACCAGCCAGGCCCCGCGCATGGACGAGGCCCGCCATGACGGGCTCTACGAGCTGGAGATCGCGCTGGCCCAGATCCCGGCCGCCGACGCCCCCAACATCCCGCGCTGGCTGGTCGACCGGGTGTTCCGCAACATCCTGGTGGATGTCACCGGCAACACCCACCGGGCCGAGATCTGCATCGACAAGCTGTACTCGCCGGATGGCCCGACCGGGCGCCTCGGTCTCCTGGAGTTCCGGGCCTTCGAGATGCCGCCGGATGCCCGCATGAGCCTCGCGCAGCAATTGCTGCTGCGGGCCCTGGTGGCGTGGCTGTGGCGCGAGCCGCAGACCGGCGGTTGTGTCCGCTGGGGCACGACGCTCCACGATCGCTTCATGCTGCCGCATTTCCTCTGGGCCGACTTCCTCGGGGTGCTGGAGGATCTCGGGGCGGCAGGCTACGCTTTTGATCCGGTCGCCTTCGAGGCGCAGGCCCAGTTCCGCTTCCCGGTCTTCGGCGTGGTCGAGCAGGGCGGGGTCCGGATGGAACTGCGCCAGGCGCTGGAGCCCTGGCACGTGATGGGCGAGGAAGGGACGAGCGGGGGCACGGTGCGCTTCGTCGACAGCTCGGTCGAGCGGCTTCAGATCAAGGTCGAGGGCTTCGTGCCCGAGCGGCACGTTATCGCCTGCAACGGCCGCCGGCTGCCCATGACCGGCACCGGCCGGGCCGGCGAGGCCGTGGCCGGCCTGCGCTTCAAGGCGTGGCAGCCGGCCTCGTCGCTGCACCCGACCATTCCGGCCCACTCGCCGCTGACCTTCGACATCCTCGATGTCTGGAGCGGGCGCTCGCTCGGCGGCTGCCGCTACCACGTCGCTCATCCGGGCGGCCGGAACTACGAGACCCACCCGGTCAACGCCTACGAGGCGGAGGGGCGCCGCCTCGCCCGCTTCGAGCCCCTCGGCCACACGCCGGGCCGGATCGAGATGCCCCGCGCGGAGACGAGCGCCGAGTTCCCGCTGACCCTCGACCTGCGCACGCCGGCCCCGACATGACCGGGGTTCGGTGATGGAGGCGGCGCTCGCATCCGGCGCCGCCCGGGCCGAGGCGGCGGAAAGCCCGCGGGAGCGCATCGCGCGCTGGACCGCGGGTTACCGGCCCGTCCCCGGCCGGCCGGACGAGTTTCTGGGTGACGACGGCGCCCCGCGCGGCGCGTGGCCGCGCCTGCTCGACCATCTCGGCGCGCTGACCGAGCCGGAGATCCTCGCCCGCTTCGTCTCGGCGGAGCGGCATATCCGCGATGCCGGCATCTCCTTCCGCATCTCCGGCGACCAGCGTGAGCATCCCTGGCCGCTCGGCTGCCTGCCCCTGGTGGTGGAGGCCGCCGAGTGGCGGGAGCTCAGCGCTGGCATCGTCCAGCGCGCCGAGCTGATGGAGGCGATCCTCGCCGATGCCTACGGCGAGGGCCGGCTGGTCGCGGATGGGCTGCTGCCCGCCGCGATCGTGGCCGGGACGCCCGAATTCCTCCACCCCCTGCATGGGGTCGCCCCCCCCGGGGGCCACTACCTGAAGCTCTACGCCGCCGATATCGGCCGGGGGCCGGACGGGCGCTGGCAGGTCCTGGCCGACCGGACGCAGGCGCCCTCCGGCCTCGGCTGGGCGCTGGAGAACCGGATGGTCCTGGCCCGGACCTTCCCGGACTTCTTCCAGGACCTCCATGTCGAGCGCCTGCCGGCCTTCTTCCAGGCGTTCCGCGAAGGCCTGGCGCTGGGGGCCGAGCGCGCCGACCCGCGCATCTGCCTGCTGACCTCCGGCCCCTACAGCAGCACCTATGTCGAGCAGGCCGCGCTCGCCCGCTATCTCGGCCTGATGCTGGTCGAGGGCGACGACCTCGTCATGCGGGACGGCGCCCTGCATGTCCGCACCGTCTCGGGGCTGAAGCGGGCCGACGCCCTGTGGCGGCGGATCGATGCCGACTATCTCGATCCCCTCGAACTCAATCCGGCCTCGCGGCTGGGCGTGCCCGGCGTGATCGAGGCCCTGCGCAACGGCTCCGTGGTGATGGCCAACATGCCGGGTTCGGGGCTGGTCGAGTCCGCGGCGCTCGCCCCCTATCTCGACGGCATCGCCCGAAGGCTGCTGGGCGAGCCCCTGCGGCTCGGGCATCCCCGGGCCTGGTGGTGCGGCGACCTCGAAGGCCTGGCCCATGCCCAGGCGAATCTCGACAGCCTGACCCTGCGCCCGGCGGCCACCCCCCAGCGCGGGGCGGGCCGCGACGCGATGCTGGCCCCGCACGCCCTGGCGGCCGAGAGAGCGCGGGTCGTGGCGGCCCTGCGCGACCGGCCGTTCGACTACGTCGCCCAGGAGGCCGCGCCGCTCTCGACCATGCCCGGCTGGGAGCGCGGCGAGACCGGCCTCACCCTGGTGCCCCGCCCCTTCGTGGTGCGCGTCTTCGCCACCCGGACGCCGTCAGGCTGGCAGGTGATGCCGGGCGGCTTCTGCCGGGTCTCGGAGGGCGAGGATGTCGACCCGATCGAGATGCGGCTCGGCATCCGCTCGGCCGACCTGTGGGTGCTGTCCGAGAGCCCGGTCGAGGCGCCGCTGATCGGCTCCCACGCGGCCCCGCGGGTGCGCCGGGTCGGCGGTCACCTGCCCTCCCGGGCGGCCGACGGCCTGTTCTGGTTCGGCCGCTACCTCGAGCGCGCCGAGGCGGTGATCCGGCTGGTCCTGGCCCATCTGCGCAGCGTCGGCGACGCGGTCGGGGCCGACATCTCCGGCGCCCTCGACACCCCGGCGGCCCTCGCCCTGCGGGCGCTGCTGCACGAATGGGGCGCCACCGGCGCCACCGACCTGCCCACCGCCCGGCTCGCCCAGGAGGCGCTCACCGGGCGCGAGCGCTCGGGCTCGGCCCGCGCCCACATCGTCTCGGCCCGGCGCAACGCCGCCGCGCTGCGCGCCCGCCTGTCCGGCGAAGCCTGGCGGGTGCTGGCCGACCTGATCGAGCTCCTGTCGCTCGACACTGAGCGGACCTTCACCGAATCGCAGCTCGCCGGCCGCGCCGAGCGGGCGCTGAGCCAGCTGGCCGCGCTCTCCGGCCTCACCCACGAGAACATGAGCCGGGCGGAGGGCTGGCACTTCGTCGAGCTCGGCCGGCGCGTCGAGCGGGCGATCAACACCTGCACCTTCGCGCTGTCCTTCGCCAACGACGAGGCGACGCCGGGCTGCCTCGGGGTGATGCTGTCGCTGTGCGATTCGCAGATCAGCTACGGCCGGCGCTATATGCAGGGCGCGGCCCTCGACCCCGTGCGCGACATGGTGCTGCTCGACCCCTACAACCCGCGCTCGATCGCCTTCCAGGCGGAGGCGATCGCCCGGCATCTCGACGACCTGCCGGCCCTGTCGGCCGACGGCATCCCGGAGCCGCATCGCCGCATCGCCTCCCGGATCCTGGCGGAGCTGCGCAGCGGCGAGGCCGCCGATTTCGACGCCGTGCGCCTCACCGCCCTGGAGACCGACCTCGAACGCCTCGCCGACGGCATCGCGGTGCGCTACTTCCCGGCCGGGCCGAACGCGCTGCGCCCGGAAAAGCTGACGGGCCTGGCGTGATGAGGGGCACCGCGCAATCCGGCCTGGATTCCTGTTCCTGCATCAGGGTCGCCGCAAAATCGGTGACCCTTTCGGCCTATGATGCGTGCGACAGAGAAAGAATCGCGCGGCCGCCGGGATGATCTACACGCTGCGCCACCGCACCACCTACCGCTACGGCAAGCCGGTGCGCTTCGCCCGCTGCTCCCTGCGGCTGAAACCCCAGGACGGCGAGGGCCAGAGCGTGCTGGCGAGCGCCGTGACCATCGATCCGAGCCCGACCACTGCGCTGATGCGGCGGGACTATTTCGGGATCGAGGCGGTGGCCATCACCTTGGATACGCCCCACACCACCTTCAGCGTCGAGGCGCTGTCCACCGTGCGGGTCGAGCGCCGCACCCCGCCAGAGCCCGAGGCCGGCCAGCCCTGGGAGCGGGTCCGCGATGCCGTTGTGGCTTCGCGCGACCTCGGCGGCCGGGCGCCGGTCCATTTCCTGTTCCCGAGCGGCCGGGTGCCCCTCGTCGCCGAGGTGACCGACTATGCCCGGGCGAGCTTTTCGCCCGGCCGCAGCGCCTACGGGGCGGCCCACGACCTGATGCTGCGCATCGGCGCCGATTTCAGGTTCGATGCCAAGGCCACGAACGTGCGCACGCCGCTCGCCGAATCCTTCGCGCTGCGGGCCGGGGTCTGCCAGGATTTCGCCCACGTGATGATCGCGGGCCTGCGCGGCATGGGCCTGCCGGCGGCCTATGTCAGCGGCTACCTGCGCACCGTGCCGCCGCCGGGCCGGCCGCGCCTGCGCGGGGCGGATGCGAGCCACGCCTGGGTAGCGGTCTGGTGCGGCGAGGGCTGGCTCGGCCTCGACCCGACCAACGGCGTGCCGGTGCGGGACGACCACATCGTGGTGGCCCGCGGCCGCGATTACGGCGACGTGGCGCCGGTGGACGGCATCGTCAGCGGCTCGGGCAGGCAGCGTCTCAAGGTCGAGGTCGACGTGATCCCCGAGACCGAGACGCAGGATCTCGCCCAACCCGGCCTCGCCCTGGTGGGCTGACGCGGCTCACCACAGCGTCTTGGCGGCCCGGGCCGGCCATTCCGCGTCGTAGGCCTGGCCGCCGACATCGCCCGCGGTGAGCGCGGCCAGGATCGCGCCGGGGCTCGGCAGGTCCGCCGGATCGACCCGGGCCTCGGGCTCCCACAGCCGGGCGCGGACGATCGCCCGGGCGCATTGGAAATACGCCGCCTCGACCGTGATCACGAGGGCCGTGCGCGGCGCGTGGCCGTCCACCCGGAACGAATCCAGGAGATCCGGATCAACCGAGATCACCGCCCTGCCGTTCACCCGGAAGGTCGTGCCCGAGCCCGGGATCAGGAACAGCAGCGCCACCCGCGGGTCGCGCACGACGTTGCGGAGGGAATCGATCCGGTTGTTGCCGCGCCGGTCGGGCAGGATCAGCGTGCGCGGGTCGGCGACCCGCACGAAGCCCGGCCGGTCGCCCCGCGGGCTGCAATCGAGCCCCTCGGGGCCGGATGTGGCCAGCACCGCGAACGGCGAGGCGGCGATCAGCGCCGCGTAGTCCGGCGTGATCGTCGCCGTGACCTTGACCACGGAGGCCGGGGCCAGGGACGCGGCGTAGATCGCCTCCAGCTGCGCTTCGGTCTCGACGATCATCGCGGCCTCACGCGACCTTGGCGGTACCGGCCGTGAACGCGGCGTGCTCGGCCACCAGGGCGCCCGACAGGGCCGCCGCGATCAGCGCCCGGGTCTCCGCGACCCCGTAGAGGGCCACGAAGGAGCCGAAGCGCGGCCCCCGCGCCTCGCCGAACAGCACATTGTACAGGCTCGTGAACCACGCCTGCGACACGCCGGGGCGACCGTCCGGGCTCTTGGCCTTGCCGGACGTATCGGGGAAGTGCCGCCGCCCGACCTCGTAGACCGCCGCCTGCAGGGCCTCCGGGTCGGTGGAACCGGCATGCGCCGCAAGCGTCTCCGACAGGTCCTCGAGGGCCGCCCGCTCCTCGGACGTGGGCTCCCGGTAGGTCTTGGCCGGGCGCACGAAATCCGAAAAATATTTCAGGGCGTGGACCACCAGCCGGTCGAGGCCCGGATGGGTCTCCGGCCCGGTCTGCGGCGCGTAGCGGCGGATGAAGCCCCACAACACCGCCGGATCCTCGGTGTTGGCCACCGCCGCGAGGTTGAGCAGCATCGCGAAGGTCAGGCTCGCGCCCTCGACCCGCTCGGGCTCCGGCGGGTTGCCGGCATGCAGGTGCCAGACCGGGTTGCCGAGGCGCAGCTTCGCGTCCTGGCCGGCATAGCGGTCGAGGAAGCCGATATACTCGTCGACGTGCCGGGGGATCACGTCGAAGAACAGGCGCTTGGCCTCGCGCGGCTTGTTGTACATGAACAGGCCTAAGGATTCCGGCGTGCCGTATTTCAGCCAGTCGTCGATGGTCAGGCCGTTGCCCTTCGACTTCGAGATCTTTTGGCCCTTCTCGTCGAGGAACAGCTCGTAGTTGAAGCCCTCCGGCGGCTCGCCGCCGAGCGCCCGGGCGATCTTGCCCGACAGCTTGACCGAGTCGATCAGGTCCTTGCCGGCCATCTCGTAATCGACGCCGAGGGCGACCCAGCGCATCGCCCAGTCGGGCTTCCATTGCAGCTTGGCATGGCCGCCGGTCACCGGGGTCTCGTAGCGCTCGCCCGTGGCGGGGTCGCGCCAGACCAGGGTGCCGGTCTCGACCCGCACCTCGTCGATCGGCACCTGCATCACGTGGCCGGTGACCGGGTGGAGCGGCAGGAACGGCGAGTAGGAGGCCGAGCGCTCGGCGCGCAGCGACGGCAGCATGATCTCCATCACGGCATCGTAGCGCTCCAGCACGCGCAGCAGCGCCGCGTCGAACCGGCCCGACGTGTAGTAGTCGGTGGCGGAGGCGAATTCGTAGTCGAAGCCGAAGCTGTCGAGGAAGGCGCGCAGCCGTGCGTTGTTGGCCGCCCCGAAGGAGGGATGCTCGTTCGAGAACGGGTCCGGGATGCGCGACAGCGGCTTGCCGAGATGGGCGGCCAGCATCTCGCGATTCGGCACGTTGTCCGGGACCTTGCGCAGCCCGTCCATGTCGTCCGAGAAGGCGAGCAGCCGGGTCGGCACCGCGTCCCGGGTCAGCACCCGGAAGGCGTGGCGGACCATGGAGGTGCGGGCGACCTCCCCGAAGGTGCCGATATGCGGCAGCCCCGACGGCCCGTAGCCGGTCTCGAACAGCACCTCGGTCTTGCCGGATTTCTCCAGCCGCGCGACGAGCTTGCGCGCCTCCTCGAACGGCCAAGCGGCGGCATTGGCGGCGGCCTCGATCAGGTCGGGGTCAAGAATCAGGGCAGGTGCGGTGGGCATGATTTCGTGGGTGACGGAACGCTGGGAGCGCGCACCCTAGAGCGGTTCGAGCCCCAGCGGAACGCCCGCGGGCGCAATCCGGTGTCCCGGGGCGGTGTGGGCGGCTCAGAGCTTTCAGGGCTGCGGCCGCCGCGCGGTGTGACGGATACCCAGGATGACGATCTCGTTCGCCGCGACCTGATACGTGATCGCGTAGGGGTAGGGACGTGCCATGAGGCGCCGGATGCCGGGCCGGGCCGTGATGGAGCCCGCAAAGGGGTGGTGCAGCAGAAGGTCCATGGCCGCCTGAAGGCGCTGTTGCACCTTGCGCGCGCCCTGCGGGTTCCGGCGGTTAAGATAGGCGAGCACCTTGTCGAGCTGGGATGCCGCAGGTCGGGTCAGGCGCAGCTTCACAGGCCATATTTGGCCCAAATGGCGCGTACCTCCGCTTCGGTCGCGAAATCACCCCGCGCGGCCGCGGCCTCGGATTCGTCGAGTTCCGCCTCCTCTTCCGGGGTGAACTGGTAGAGGGGCGCGTCCTCATGGACGAAGGCCAGCATCACGCGGGCGATCTCGTCCTGCATCTCCGGTGCGAGATCCCGCGCCTTGGCCACCGCTTTTTCCAGAAGATCCGTCATGCCTCGATCCTGTCGGGGAGACCCGGTGCAGTGCAGGATCCCCGATTCGCTGTCGGGAAGAAAGCCCCTCAGAACGGGCTCACCGGGAAGAACCGCAGGTACAGCTCGGTGTATTTCCCGTCGTCCCAGACCCGCTGAAGCGCGTCGTCCAGCGCCCGGGAGAGGGCCGCGTCCTCCTGGCGGGTGATCAGCCCGATGCCCTCGCCGAAATAGCGGTTCTCCAGATAGTCGCCGCCGATCAGGGCGCAGCAATTCTCCGCCTCCTGGCCGCCGACATAGAGGGCGAGGTTGAGGCCGTCGGCGAACAGGTAATCGACCTCGCCGCGCTTGAGCGCGCCCTCGGCCGCCGCGAGGTCGAGGAATTCCTTCGGGACAGCCTTCGGGAAGAAGGCCTTGAGGTAGGCGGCGTGCGCGCTGCCGCCCATCACGCCGACGCTGCGGCCAGCCAGCGCCGCGGCCGAGGGGACCGGCAGGCCCTTGTCGGTGCGGGCGGCGAAGCGCGCCGGCCAGCGGAAATACGGCCGCGTCGCCAGGAACTTCTCGCGCACATTCGCGGTCAGCGGGATGGCGGCGGCGATCACGTCGCCCTGCCGGCCGTCCAGGGCGTCCAGCAGCGTATCGAACCGGCGCGCCTGCACCGTGCAGGTGATCGTCAGCTTCTCGCAGACGGCGCGGGCGAGCTCGACCGCGAAGCCGGTGGGGTTGCCGTCCGGACCGGCGAAGTGCAGCGGCGGGAACTCGTCGTCGGTCAGGAACCGAATCGCCCGGCCGGTCTGGGGCGCCTCGACCCGCTCGCCGCGGCTGCGGGGGTTCCAGAAATTCGGGACCGTCACGGCGGGCGTCGCGGCCTGCGGCTCCGCGGGCGCCGCCGCCCAGGCGGGTCCGGATCCGGACCACAGGATCGCGGCGAGCGCCGCCATCCCAAGGGACGATCGAGCCCGTCGGCCGCCCGCTCTTGACGATCGGATGACGGCGATGCTCCTTTCGGAGGGCGGGGACGGGGTCTGGCTCACGCCCCTCCCCTAGCACGTCCTGGGGCCACCGGGGGAGCGCCGGCGTGTCGGTGCAGCGCCTGCCCACGGCCGACATCACCCACGCGCTCTCCCTGCCGCCGGAGATCGCCTTCCTGCTCGCCGAAGGGGTCGAGGCCCGCCTGCTGATCCGGGCGGCCCGGGAGGCCGCCGCTGCCGGGACCGATTCGGCGACTGCGCTGCTGAGTGCCGGTCTGATGGACGAGACGGCGTATTACCGCGCCCTCGCCCGAAAACTCGGCGCCCCCTATCTCGACGGGCCGATCGCGTTCGGCCTCGGCCTGCGCTTTCCCGACAGCCTGGTCGCCGGCCTCGCGCCCCTGGCGCCCGGGTCGGTCGCCCCCTGCGTGCTGGCACCCCGCGGCCGGCTGATCGCGGAGCTCCTCGACGCCCCCCACCGCGCCGCGATGCCGGCGATCATCAGCCCGACGCATCTGCGCGAGGCGGTGTTCGCCGCGATCCCCGGGGCGGTGGCGGATCACGCCGCGCAGGATCTGCGGCGCCACGCGCCCGAGCGGGCCGTGCCGCGTGAGCCCGCGAGCCGGTGGCTGCTGCTCCTCGTCCTCGCGTCGATCGCGGCGCTGTGCCTGTTCGCGGTGCTGCCGCCGCCGCTGGCCCGTGCGGTGACCCTGGCGGGTCAGGGCCTGTTCCTGGCGATGACGACGTTCCGGCTGACCGCCCTGGTCATCCCGGCGCCGGTGGCGACCGACCCGGTGGACCTGCTCGCCGACCTTGACCTGCCGGTCTACACGGTGCTGGTCGCCCTCCACCGCGAAGCCGCGGTGGTGCCTAGCCTGATCGAAGCGCTCATGGCCCTCGATTATCCGGCGGCCAAGCTCGACATCAAGCTCCTGCTCGAGGCGGACGATCCGGAGACCGCGGCGGCCGTGGCGCGAAGCGCCCTGCCCGCCCGGTTCGAGGTGATCACGGTGCCGCCGGGGATGCCCCGCACCAAGCCGCGGGCGCTCAACGCGGCCCTGCCGCTCGCCCGCGGCGCCCTTCTGACGGTCTACGACGCCGAGGATTTGCCCGATCCCGGGCAATTGCGGCTCTCCGCATCGCTGTTCGCGCGCCTGCCGGAGAGCACGGCCTGCCTCCAGGGCCGCCTCGTGATCGACAATGCCGACGACTCCCTGTTGGCCCGCGCCTTCGCGCTCGAATATGCGGGCCTGTTCGACGTGCTGAATCCGGCGCTCGCACGCCTCGACCTGCCGATTCCGCTGGGCGGCACCTCCATGCACCTGCGCACCCGGGTGCTGCGGGACCTGCGCGGCTGGGATCCCTGGAACGTCACCGAGGATGCCGATCTCGGGATCCGGCTGGCGCTGGCGGGCTACGCGGTGGGCGACCTGCCGAGCGCCACGATCGAGGAGGCCCCGGCCCGGCTCGGGCCCTGGCTCGCCCAGCGCACCCGCTGGCTGAAGGGCCTGATGCAGACCAGCCTCGCCCATGGGCGTCACCCGCTGGCCAATGCCTGTCGCCTCGGCGGCCTGGAGACACTCGGTGCCGTGGCGCTGGTGCCCGGGACGGTGGTCTCGGCGCTGGCCTACCCCGTCTGCCTGGCCGGCGCCGTGTGGAACTTCCTAATCCTGGAGATCCAGGCCGCCCCGTCCTTCCAAGATAATCTCGCCGCCGGTCTCGCCATCACCCTGTTCGGCGTCGGGCTCGCCGCCATGGCTCTGCCGGCCCTGGTCGGCTGCGCCCGGCGCGGCTGGGGCGATCTCGCGCAGGTGGCCCCCTGCATGCCGGTCTATTTCCTCCTCGTCAGCCTGGCCGCCTGGATGGCCCTGATCGAGCTGGTCCGCGCTCCCGTGCGCTGGAACAAGACCCCGCACGGCCTGTCGCGCACCTCGCGCAGCGGCCGGCTGCGCCGGCGGGCGCTGCCGTGAAGGGCGGTTTCGGACGGCTTTCGGACGGCTTGGCGGTTGCGCATGCGCGGAACTTTGGGAACAGTCGGCCAAGGCGGCTCGTTCGGCCCCTGCGGCACGTCGCTTTGGCGAGCCGGAGACGACTAGGACAACTCTATGGCTACCGGTACCGTCAAGCGGTTCAACGAGACCAAGGGCTACGGCTTCATCCAGCCCGATGATGGCGGCAAGGACGTGTTCGTCCATATCTCGGCTGTCGAGCGCGCAGGCATGCGCAACCTGATCGAGGGGCAGAAGATCTCCTACGACGTCGAGGCCGATCGGCGCAGCGGCAAGGAGAGCGCGGCCAACCTGAAGGCCGACTGAGCTTTCCCGATCCGGGACCGAAGCGTGGGCGCTGGCTTGCGCTTTGGCTAACCGGAGCCGGCTATCACCGGTCCCGCGAGCCACGTTGCGTATCGGCTCGCGCCGGTGACCTCGACGACCTCCCCCGCTGGCCCGTGATCGGATCGGGCCGCGGGGGCCCGTCACGCGTAGCGTGAACCGCGGCGACCGGGGATCTACCGGCTTGGGTTCATCAGGGTCGCGTGCTGGTCATGCGCCTTCCAGACCGGCAGGGAGCCCTCCCGAACGAACATGGCGAAGGCCTCGACCGCCTCCCAGCGCTCGAAAGCCTGCTCGTCGTCCAGGGCGCGGCCCACGATACAGGCCCCCTCGGATGTGTCTGCACCGGGTGGGCGGCGTTCCAGCCCGAAAACCACGCCCGATCGGTCGGGCCGCAGCGCGTCCGGCAGGGCCCCGATCCGGCGCCACAGGCAGTGCCATTGGGCGCAGGCCTCGGGACGGTCCGGATAGATCCCGCAGGCCCGGCCGGTGCTGTGCCGGCACAGCGTGCCCGCCGGCTTGTCGAGGGCCTTGATCTCCAGGATCCGGCAACAGGCCGTACACGGTCCGCAGGATCGGCCGGGAACGAGAGCGCCTGCGGCGTGGGAAGCCGTCAAGCGCGGGGAGCCGCGACCGAGGATGTCATCGATGCCGATCCTGTGAGGGGCGGACGCCACACGGGGCGGCCATCCGTGCTGTTACAACGTTGCGATCACCGCCAGCGGTGCAGGACCCTGCCGATGCCCGAGACCGCCACGCTCTGGGACCTCGTGACCGACGAACGCATCGCGATCGAGGCGGTCGGCTCCGCGGTCGACGCCTATCTGGCGGAGCCCGCGACGCGGACGCACGCCATCGGTCCGGATCACGTCCTGGACCTGGCCGCTTCCGTCGCGGCGCACGCCTTCGCGTCCGCCGCGATGGTCGATGCCGAGGCCGATGAGCCGGCGCGCCGCATGGCCGTGCGGTCGGCCCTGCTCATGGCGCGGCCGATCGCGCGATGACGCCCATGCCGGCGTCATCGCGCTCGGGCGGCCCTACTCGTCGTCGTCGTCGCTGACCTCGACGAGGTCCGTGGTGTTGTCGTCGTCCTCGTCGACCACGAGGGTGTCGTCCTCGACGGTCTCGCCGTCGTCCTCGATGTCCAGGGCGTCGTCGCCCTCGGTATCGGTGTCCTTGTCGGCTTCCTCGGCCTCGACCTCGTCGAGCGACACGAGCTCGGGGCCCTCGGCCTCGTCCTCCTCCTCGGCCGGCGCCTCCTTGCGGGCGACGACGGGAGGGGCCGCCCGGCCGAACGAGGTCGCGACGGCGGTCGGGACGACTTCGCCCGAGTAGGGGGAGACGACGGGATCCTTGTTGAGGTCGTAGAATTTCTTCCCCGTCGTCGGGCAGATCCGCTTTGTACCAAGGTCCGGACGCGCCACTGCAACTCTCCTTAGAACGTGTTCGATGCCGGATCGCCGGCGTGGTTTCGACGGTGTGTAGCACAGGACGGCGCCCGGTGGCCCGCCCCGACCGACACGGGTCCGAAGGGGCCGCCGCCGGGGCGGGCAACGGCCGGACGCGCCGGTCCGGATGCCCGGGCCCGCGGTGCCGTGCCGGTGCGTCGCCCCCAGCCCATGACAGATTGCGCCGCGGAATGCCCGCAGGTGACTGGCATCCGCGCGGCAAGGCTGGCATAGGGCACTTATGTCAGACGTACCACACCCCTACTCCATCGAGGTCTCCCCCATCGCGAAGCCGGAGGGCCATTTCCAATGGGCCATCCGCCGGAGTGGCAAGCTGATCGAGCGATCCGATCGTCCGCACCGCAGCGAGGCGAAGGCGTTCGAGAGCGCCATGGAAGCCATCGAACGCGCTATGAAGCCGGGCGCCGACGGCGGCCGTCGCTGAGCGCCTGAACCCGGCGGCCGCGCCTCACGATCCCTGGATCCGAGGCGCGCCGAATCAGCCGCGACGCCTGCGGCCCGCCCCGTGGCGGGCTGACAGGCGCGCGCGGCCGACCGGAGCGTGGGCGGCGACTGGAGAACCAACGGCGGTCCCGCTCGTTGTCCAACATGTCGCAGCGGAAAGACCAGCCTGACTGCACCTGCACGACCCTGCGGGAGCGCCTCGCGTTCAACATCCTGTTGGACGAGTTCGCGATCGCGGCGCTGTCGGACGCGCTCGTGCTCCTGAACGCCACCGGCGATCCGGGCGTCACGCAGATCGAGCAGACGATCCGGACCCATCGCATCGCCATCCTGAAGCAGCGCGTCATCCTCGGCGCGGCGGGCATCGAGCTCGAATGACGACCGCGCCGCCCTTCGTCGTGCGGGCGCGGAAGCCGCACGGGACCGCGACCTACAATTGCCCGACGCCGGAATGGGCGCTCAAGAAACTGAGCGATTTCCAGGCCGCGGGCCATGACAGCATCAGCATCACCGGGCCGGACGGGCAGCTCCTGTCCGAGGCCGAGCTCCGCGCGCTGGTCGCGGGTCAGGACAGCCCGGTGCGCAGTGCCGACCGCGTCACGGCCGACCTCAAATCCTGATCCCGGACCGGTGACGGCGCGACCCGCCTGACGCGAGGCGCGGTCAGCATTCCGGCAGGTTCACCGCGAGCCCGCCCAGGCTCGTCTCCTTGTATTTCGCGCTCATCTCCTCGCCGGTCTGGCGCATCGCCGCGATGCAATTGTCGAGCGGCATGAAATGCGAGCCGTCGCCGCGCAAAGCCAGCGAGGCCGCCGCCACCGCCTTGGTGGCACCGATCCCGTTGCGCTCGATGCAGGGCACCTGCACCAGTCCGCCGACGGGATCGCAGGTCATGCCCAAGTGATGCTCCAGGGCGATCTCGGCGGCGTTCTCGACCTGGGCGGGCGTTCCGCCGAGCACGGCGCAGAGGCCGGCCGCCGCCATGGCGCTGGCCGAGCCGACCTCCCCCTGGCAGCCGGCCTCCGCGCCGGAGATCGAGGCGTTGTGCTTGATCAGCCCGCCGATCGCCGCGGCCGTCAGCAGAAATTCCGGGATCCGCGCGGGGTCGGCCCCGATGCAATGGTCGGTGTAGTACCGAATCACCGCCGGAACGACCCCGGCGGCGCCGTTGGTCGGGGCGGTCACGACCTGGCCGCCGGCCGCGTTCTCCTCGTTGACCGCCATGGCGTAGACGCTCAGCCAATCCGTCATGACGTGCGGCTGGGCGATGTTGGAGCCCTGCTCGCGGTCGAGCTGGTCGCGGATGCGCTTGGCCCGGCGCTTGACCCGCAGGCCGCCCGGCAATTCGCCCTCCCGGGACAGGCCGCGCTCGACGCAGGCGTTCATGGCCCGCCAGATCCGGGTGAGGCCCGCATCGACCTCCGCCTCGGGGCGGCCGACGACCTCGTTGGCGCGCTTCATCGCGGCCACCGACAGGCCGCTGTCGCGCGCCATGCGCAGCATCGCGGCCGAGGTCTCGAACGGATAGGGCCACAGCCGCAGATCCGCGGCCGCACTGGGCGGCGGCACCTCGGCCTCCCGCTGGGCCGCGGTAACCACGAAGCCGCCGCCGATCGAGTAGTAGGTCTCGGACAGGATCGGCGCACCGCCCGCGTCGAGGGCGCTGATCACCAGGCCGTTCGCGTGCCCGGGCAGCGGCGGCCCGTAATCGAACACGATCGCGGTCGCGGGATCGAAGACGAGGCTTGGCAGATCCGCCAGGGCGAGCCGCTTCTCGATGCGCAGGGCTTCGAGCCCGCGCTCCGCCTCGTCGATCGCGACATCGCCCGGCCGGAAGCCGAGGAGACCGAGCGCCACCGCCCGGTCGGTGGCGTGTCCCCGGCCGGTGAAGGCCAGCGAGCCGTGCAGGCTCACCCGGAGTGCGGCGGCCGCGGTGCGGGCCTCGTGCCGGCGCAGGAGATCCAAAAAGTCGGCGGCCGCCGTCATCGGGCCCATCGTGTGGGACGAGGAGGGCCCGATGCCCGGCTTGAACACGTCGAACACGCTGAGAAACATTTTTCTGCCCGTTCCAGCCGTGGGACCCCGTCAGGGGCCGCGGTCCATGTCTCGAGGCCGGCGGGCGCCCAATGGAAGAAACGCGCCAAGCCTCGACAACGGACCGGTCTGGACCGGAGATCGCCCAGAGCTCCGTATGCTCGGTGCGCTTCCTTGCGCCGGACTTGCGTCGCTGCCGGCCGGCGGGGTCTGGGCAGGGGTTGCCGCGGAGGGGCGGCGATCGGAAACGAAATCCGGCTGGCCGGCGGCGCGGAGCCGTCGCGAGGCGCCGGGGCGGGATGCCCCGGCGCGCGCCCGCTTCAGTAGCGACAGACCCGTCGCGGCCCGAAGGGCGTCGGGCGGAAGAAGCAGCGGGGGCCGTAGAAGCGCGGCCGGCGGTAGATCGGACGGCAACGGCCGTAGGGCCCGGGGGCGAAGCCGGGACCGCACCCATAGGCGACGTCTGTGACCGGCGCGGCGCCGGTAATCGTGTCGGCGGCCGGCGGTGCCAAGGGCGCGGCGCTGGCGGAGGCGAGGCCGAGACCGCCGGCGACGGCTGCGGCTGCCGCGAGCATCTTCAGGTGCATCATGGTCAGACCCTCTGTGCGAGCCTGCACCGGATCCGCCCGGCGCAAGGCGCGGGGGAGATTGGTCCTGCGGCCTGAATAGCGGCTGACCTTGGCTTTAACCGCCGAGAAACAAAGTTGCCGCCGCCGGGGCGTCGTTCACGGTTTGCCAGGCCTGTCGCGCTCCGCCCCGAGGCTCCGGCCGCCCCGGGCCGCCTCCTCCGCCTCGGTGCCGGCCCGGTCCATCGGGCCGTCCTGGGGCTTGACCGTACCGGTGGCCGTGTCCAGCGGCGCGTTGGCCAGCCCCTCGCTCTTCGGCTTGCCCTGGGGCATCCGCTGCGCCTGCGTGTCGGTCGGCACGTCAGCCATGCTGCTTTTCCTTCGCGTCAGGCTGGCCCGTCTCCGCGCGCTCGTCCGAGGAGGTTGGGGAAGCGTCGGGCGGGCTGGTTGGGGGTGTGGCGGCCGCCCGTGCCCGGCGCTGGGCGTCGTACTCGGTGTTGGCGAGGTCTTGCGTGTTGGTCGTCGGCGCGTCGGGCATGCGGAGGCTCCCTTTCAGGGACAACCGCGCGAGATGCCCGCGGTATCCGGCCGGGATGACGGGAAAGCCCGTCGGACTGTCTCTCCGGCAGGCGTCCGACGTTCGGTCGCACCGCCCGAACGAGCCTCACAGGAACGCTGCGGCAGGCGTCGGGTTGATCGCCACATCTCCATCCGCGAGGCGCAGCGATGTCGGGAACCGCCCAGAAGACCGATCCGAAGCTGTGGGACACGGTCAAGCATGCGGTCACGCAGTCCGACAAGGGCGGCAAGCCCGGCCAATGGTCGGCCCGGAAGGCGCAGATGGCGACCGCCGAATACAAGAAGGCCGGCGGCGGCTACGCCGGCAAGAAGGACCCCGACAACCACCTCCAGCAATGGACTGAGGAGGAATGGGGCACGAAGTCGGGCGCAGAGAGCGGCAAGACCGGCGAGCGCTACCTACCCAAGAAGGCCCGCGCGAGCCTGACCAACGCGGAATACGCGGCGAGCACCGCCAAGAAGCGGGCCGACACGCGCAAGGGCAAGCAGTTCTCGAAGCAGCCCAAGGTCGCTGCCGAGAAGGCTGCGGCGGCGCGCGAGAGCGGAAAGACGGGACCGACGAAGGCCGAGCTGATGCGCAAAGCCAGGGCGCAGAACGTGTCCGGCCGCTCGCGGATGTCGAAGGCCGAGCTGGCGCAGGCGGTTCACGCCTAGACCGGCCCATACAAAGACGTCCCGGGATGTAATCCCGGGACGCTCCTCGCCTAAGCGGCCAGTCTGATCGGGCTGGGGATGCTTAGGTCAAGCGGTGTCGGCTGTTCTTAGTACGAGCCGAACTTGTAGTTCAGGCCGGCGCGGACGACGGCGAACTCGTCGTCGCGGCGACCGATCGCGCTGGAATAGGCCGGGGCGAGGTTGGCGGCGTTGACGAGCAGGACACCCTGGTTGCGGGTGCCGCGG
>NZ_JAKSYO010000177.1 GCF_022829635.1 Methylobacterium sp. E-066 | reverse complement strand
CGCGTCTTCAAATCCTACGCCGACATCCTCGACCACTGCTGCGAGGCCTGGAATACCCTCATCAACCGACCCTGGCGCATCATGTCCATTGGACTGCGCGCCTGGGCTCATGGGTTCTGATCAATGAGGATTGGTATTAGCCCGCACATGCGTGAGGTTTCCACGTTGGTTTCCACCCCCTAAGCGTGCGAGCCGTCGCTCTTCCCTGACGGGGCATTGACGGATCCGGCTCGGCAGTGCTCCTCGGCATTGAAAACAATCAATGGAAATCAAATGGCGCGATGCTGTCCCTACTCGGGCGGCTGCACCGCGTCGCGTAACATCAGATCTCGCGCATCCTCGGCTAAAGTCTGAAGCGCGGCCACCACTGCCTGGTGCTGGACGCCGCTAGCGTCGCCTCGGACCCCAATGGCGATGGCAGGGGTTAGCCCCGTGAGAAACCCGATCGCCTCGACGAGTTTCGGCCCGCACCGCGAAGGAATCCATGTCGGACACCACCCTAGCCTCAGTGACGTTTCCCTCCCTCAAGGCCGCTCGATCGGCGCGGACGCGGCTGGCCCGCGCAGGATTTGCCCGCAACAGCATCGAGATCGATCGGCGTGGCGACGCGTTCGAAGTGTCCATCAACACCCGTGAGGAGAACCATGCGCGAGCGGAGCGCATTCTGACGGGCTCGCCTCTGGGCAACGATCTCCGGCAGGCTGGAGAGCAGGCGGCCGACTTCGTTCAGGGCAACCGCTCCCTCGCCTTGGGCTTGGCGGTACTGGCGGGGTTCGCAGTCTTCAGCTTGACGAGCCGGCGCTAAGCGTGATCGTGCCGAGCAAGGCAATGGACGGCCGTTGCTAGGCAGATGTGATCCCAAGACCTCGGCAGCCTCATGCGCTGGCCGAGGCCTGCCCACGGCCCTCTATCTCCGTCGGGGACGCGCGATTGCCGGTGCATCGGCCCAAAGCCGCTCCGGATGACTAATCGAACGACGTGGTCTGAAAGCCGCCCGCCGCCTCGATCACCCTGGCGAGCGCATGTCAGTCGAGATCTGCGCTGACCAGCGTCCGACTGATCGCGCAGACCGAGTTGACCACCGCGCCCGCATGCTCGGACGTGAGGCGCGGGATGATCTTAGCCAGCTTGGTAGCGATTTCGTGAGGGATCGTTGCTGCACCCGCTCAGTTGGGGGCTCGCGTCGCAGCATTTGCGCTCGACCAGCGTGCGACCGTTCGGCCTCCACCCATCGTCAAATGGAGTTCAACGGTCCTGCCGCCGATCCAGGCCACCAATCGGAAGGACTGCCCACGATGCTCTTGAAGGGCTTCTCTTACGTGATGATAGGCGCGCTCGCCTGTGGCCTCGTGATGACGTTCATAGGCTCGGCGAGCCAGATGCTGGGCCTGTAGTGCCAACCGGCGGGCGGCTTGAGCCGTTCCCGAAGACGATTTGATGAATCTGCGGCGGGGTACGAGCCCCGCCGTTTATATGTCCACCCGCGCCCTTAAGCGTCCTCCGACCGCCCCTCCGCCGCGTAGGAGGGCAACAGCGCGTAATCCATCAACTCCTTCACGGCCGGGCCAGTGATGCCGCGCGGGTCCTCGCTGCCGGTCATCTTCAAGCCCTGGGCGAGCGCTTCGATGATGGTCTCGCGCTGCTTCTCGCTCATCAGTGAGATGGCGGTCCCTAGCGTCCTCTGCAGGATGTCCACCCGGACGGTCAGGTCGCGCAGCTCTTCGAGCAGGACGTTCTCAAGGGATGAGGACAATTTGGGCTCCACCGGTTCAATTATTCCGGTGAAGTAGCGCGTTCGACGCTGGTCAGCAGTCAGGCGCGGCTTCTTCGGCACGGCTCATCCTGCTGGAGAGCGTGAGGCTTGCGTGGACGGACACTGTTGCGGCCTCCCGAGGAGGGCAGAGGCTGCCGTCCTCGCAGCGGGTGCGCTTTTTCAGGGCGTATAAGGGCTCACTGCATCAACTTCAGACAGCCTGGGGGCTCGCATTGTGCGTGCAGATGGCCGTTGCTGCTGTTTCGCGCCCAAGCCAGCCGACCTTTGCAGTCCGGACACTCGACGGTGCCACTGCCGGCCGGATCCGCCGCGATCGTCGCCATGACGCGGTGCATGGGATCAGTCCCGGCCGGCGAGGCGATGAATACCGCGTGGAGCCCGGCAGGTAGACCATGAAGCGCGGCGGCCTGCTGGCGGACCTGGCGGGCGTCGTCTCGCACCTCCAGCGTCACGGCTGCGGTGAGCGCCATCTGGCGGGCAGCCTCGATACCGGCGTTGAAGGCGGCGCGCTCGCCGGGCGTCATGTGGCCACTTCCTGCATCGTGATTGAACGATCGGCATCGGCTGCGTCGCTGCCTTCTAGAACCCCCGACTCATCTGGGCGTTGGTTCAGAGTCAGGAGGGCCCCATGGCCTACGACCAAAGCGGCAGCGCAAATCTGTCCGAGAACGAACGTAAAGCCAGTGAATGTGCCGGTCGGAAGCGGCTCGGCGAGAATGGATGGCCGCAGATGCGGCCCCTGCCCAATGAGCAGCGCGCAGCCGACCGCACCAAGACGATCGTGAGGCACAGCCTCAAGCGCTGCTCGCAGGAGACCGAGCCAGCAGCAGGCGAGGAATAGGTCGCAGGTTTGCAGGCGCGTTCACGACACGCGGGCTCCAATCCCGGCCCAGACGCTTTTTAATACGATCGCGCGCCAGTCGGCGTGGGCCATGTCCATCTCGGCGAGCGAATTCATCGCCGCGACCAATGCGTCGGAGCCGCCGGCTGCATGGATGACGTTACCGATCCGGCGCAGCTCGGCCCGGCACGCGGTGCCGATCGGGTCCGTGGTGAGGCCGGGCAGGTCCAGTTCGCCGTAGTGGGGAATCATCGTCGCCTCGTGCCAAGACGTGGAGCTGGCATGGGCCGCCTTGGGGTTCGGCGCGTGGCGACGCTCCAGATCGCCCTTCACGATGACCTGGAGGAGCGCGTCGGCGGCGGTCGCGATGGGGGTCGCTGTCATGCGCTCGCTTTCCTGATCGTGCCTACGGTTGTGGGCGAGACACCGGCCCGGCGGGCGATCTCGCGATCCGTGAGATCATGGCCGAGTAGAGCGACCACGGCGTGTCGCTATCGGCGTTGGTCCGGCGCGGTGGGGGTCGCAAAACTCTACCCCCTTTAGCGTGTCCAGATTGGACAAGAGTTTCCGCCTATTCTAGCGAGAACCCAATCTCTAGATCCAAGGCGCGCAAAGGGTACTCACCTGATGCGTACCCTTTGGCTGAATTTTCAGCCCTTGCCCGAGAAGGAGTTAGCGAAGGGTCGGCAGACTGTGCCTCCCCTTGCTGTCCAGGTTGGACAGGGCCGGTATGGCTCGGATCTGAGCCCTCGGTGGCGCCCACATCTTGCTCGCGGAGCCGCGGGCCCATCCGCTCGATGTCGGCGCGCAGCGTCGCCACAACCGTCCGGTGCTCAGCGTCGCTCTGGCTCACGTCGCCGTTCGCCCAGAAATCCAGCCATGCGCCGCGGGCGCGGAGGTCGTTGAGCGAGCGCGCCGGGGCGGTGTTCAGGATCTCCTCAACAAGGCGTTGGCGGGCCTCCGAGAACAGGTGCGGGTCGCAATAGCGGTCGAGGGTATAGCGCTCGCCGATCAACCGATCCGTGCATTGGAGTTCGGCCCAGGCTGCTGCGACGGTCTCGGGCATCGGCCATGCGCGCGTCACGGCCTGGGTCGAGGCTGCCCCAGCCGTCGAAGCGATAGATCGTGTTCCACGTTTCGCCCGGCCCCAGGAGCGGTTCACACGCCGCGCGCAATGCCGCTTCCATCAGGCTATCGGTGAACACCGCGTCTGCGGATCCGTAGCGGGCCACGATCGCCGCGGCCTTGATGACGCGCGCCCGCTCCCGCTCGGCCATCTCAGCCCTGAACTCGGGCTAATTAAACAGCTCGTCAAAGATGCTGCGCGGCTGGGCGGGCGGCGGGTCGTCCAACTCGGACACGGCTTGGTCTACCGTCATGCCAGCCTTGCCCGCGAGCGTTTCCATCCGGGCGGCGGCCGAGGCCTTCTCGCGCGGGTTGGTGGTGCGATCGTGTAGGGCGCGCACCTTGGCGAAGGTTTTGAGATCAACGGTGACAGGATGGGTCCCCGACCTCGAACTCGGTCATTTCATCGTCGATTGCGATGCCGGTTGAGCATTGCTGCACGTGGATGGGGATCAGCATCTTGCAGGGCTGTACCCGGCAGGCCGGAGGGCGTCGCCCATTCCAACAAGATGAAATTCGCCAATCCTTTCCGTGTGGGAGCAAACCATGAACCTGTCGGAATAGAAAATGTTGCGACACATCTCTCCAGTGCCTTCCAAGCGACAGGTCGTTGGTTCAAGCCCAACCGGGGTCGCCATCCCATATGTTTGGCTTATTGAGCTATTGGCAGGTTGCCTTTGCCGCCTGCCACCGATGTTTCCCGTGAAACACACTCCGGCGTGCGCATCGCGCTCGCAACAGTCTTAGGTCACAGGCCTGGAAGCAGGCTTCGAGAGTCTAAGAACTAGTTTGACTGCGTGATCGCATTCGCGTGACGGTTCTGACTGAGGTGTATCCCAATCGTCCCCTCATCCTGAGGTGCTGCGCAGCAGCCTCGAAGGAGCCCTCCAGGGATCGCCTGGCCAACTGGAGGTCTCCTTCGAGGGCTCCGCTGCGCTACGCCACCTCAGGATGAGATCGAGAATCGGAAAAACCGGTCAAACAGGCTCTGAGAGGGTGCCAAGGTGCTTCCCGCACTGGCCAGCGGGACATTCATTGCCCGCGGATAGGCGCCGCTATCCCCCGCCGTTCCGCCGCCGGAATTCCGCCGGGGTAATGCCGACGTGGCGCACGAAGGCCCGGCGCAGGGTGTCGGCGTTGGCGAAGCCCGTGCGGGCGGCGACCTGCTTGGGCGGGAGGCCCTCCGCCTCCAGGCAGCGCCGTGCCGCCGCGACCCGGGCGGCTTCGACCCAATCGGCCGGGGTCATGCCGACTTCGCTCCGGAACAGGCGCGCGAAATGCCGGGGGCTGAGGCCGGCCCGGTCCGCCAGCCGGGCGACGCTGTGGTCCTCCGCGGGCGCGGCCGCGATCCAGCGCTGGACCTCCTGGAGCACGGCCCGGCCGGAGGGCTCGATCGCGCCGCTGCGGCTGAACTGCATCTGGCCGCCGGGGCGCTTGAAGAACATCACGAGCTGCGCGGCAACCCGCTGGGCTACCGCCCGGCCGAGATCCTCCTCGACCAGGGCCACCGCGAGGTCGAGGCCGGCGGTCACCCCGGCGGCGGTGCAGACCGGCCCGTCGCGGACCTGGATCGCGTCGGGCTCGACCCGAACCGCCGGATAGCGCCGGGCCAAGGCATCGGCGGCGGCCCAATGCGTGGTGATCCGTCGACCGTCCAGCAGCCCGGCTTCCGCAAGCGCGAAGGCCCCCGTGCAGACCGACCCGAAGCGCCGGGCCGACGGCGCCGTGCGCCGCAGCCAGTCGAGCAGGGCGACGGTCGGGCGCCGATGCGGCGCGTCCGGCGATCCGGCCACCAGCAGCGTGTCGAGGGCGCCGGCATCGGCCTCGAAGATGGTCCGATCCGCGAGCAGCCGCGCGCCCGACGAGGTGCGGATCGGGCCGGTCTCCGTGGACACGATCTCGGTCCGGTAGACGACGCGCCCAGCCTGCACGTTCGCCTCCGCGAACACGTCCAGCGGGCCGGAGACGTCGAGCAACTGCACGCCCGGCCCGGCGACGATCACCAGTCTCCGCTCCATTGTGCGCTCCATAGTGTCCGTCGGAAGCGCGATTTGGCCGTTCGAGACGTGTTGCGTCAACTTCGGACGCGGGCGGGAGGCTTAGAATGTCCGGGTCAGCAAGGAGAGAATCCCATGGCTCATCCGATCGGCGACATCGCCATCCCCGACAGCGCGCTCGCCCGGGCGGTGACCGAATGCGTCCGGGATACGGAATCGCCGCTGCTGTTCCACCATTCGAGCCGGGTCTATTACTTCGGAGCCCTGGCGGGGAAGCAGCGCGGCCTGCCCTACGATCCGGAACTGCTCTATGTCGGCGCCATGTTCCACGACATGGGGCTGACCCCGCAGCACAGCAGCGCGGGCGAGCGCTTCGAGGTCGACGGCGCCAACGCGGCCCGGGATTTCCTGCGCGGCCACGGCATCGCGCAGGCCGATATCGACACCGTGTGGGCCGCGATCGCGCTGCACACCACCCCGGGCATCCCGCAGCACATGCATCCCGTCATCGCCCTGGTCACCGCCGGGGTCGAGATGGACGTGCTCGGGCTCACCTACGCGCATTACAGCGACGCCGAGCGCGAGGCGGTCGTGCGGGCGCATCCGCGCAGTCCGCATTTCAAGGAGGACATCATCCAGGCGTTCTACGAGGGGATCCGGCACAAGCCGGACACGACCTTCGGCAACGTCAAGGCCGATGTCATCGCCGACAAGGAGCCGCATTTTCACGCCGGAAACTTTTGCCGCGTGATCCGGACGTCGCCCTGGCGCGGGTGAGGGCGCAAGCCGGCCGGCAGACCGGCCTCGTCCACGAAACGACAAAACCCCGGACGCCATCGGCGTCCGGGGTTTTTCTCGACCTGAGCGGCCAGTCCGATCGGGCTGGGATGCCGAGGCGAGGATTTCGCTTGGGAGGATTTCGCTTGGATGGCGCGCGCGGGTTCTGGCCTGCGCGCGCGATCCAGAAAACCGCTCCCGGCCCGGAGGCCGGGAGCGTCTTCTTGAGGTCTTAGTACGAGCCGAACTTGTAGTTCAGGCCGGCGCGGACGACGGCGAACTCGTCGTCGCGGCGACCGATCGCGCTGGAATAGGCCGGGGCGAGGTTGGCGGCGTTGACGAGCAGGACACCCTGGTTGCGGGTGCCGCGG
>NZ_JAKSYO010000168.1 GCF_022829635.1 Methylobacterium sp. E-066 | reverse complement strand
TATTACAACGAGATCAGACCCCACCAAGCCCTCGGCGGGATCTCGCCCAAGGCCTTCCTCGCAACCCTCACCCCCAACTGACCACCCCGCCCCGATCAGCGAATTTGTGAACCTGCACAATTGCGAGCGCAGCGAAGCAACTCAGGGAAACGCCACGTTCGGGGATCGCGCGCTGCCCTAGGTTGCTTCGCTCCGCTCGCAATGACGGCGAAGGCGGTGCGGACCCTCTGACCGGCCGCCCGTGCTCGCACCTGTCGCGCGCACGGGCGGCCAAGTTTCAAACTAGGCCGCCTCGCCCACGCTCGCCTTGACGATCTTGTCCGGGGAGCGCGGCGGCTCGCCCTTGTTGATCGTGTCGACCACGTCCATGCCCTCCACGACCTTGCCCCAGACCGTGTACTGCTTGTCGAGGAAGCGCGCGTCGTCGAAGCAGATGAAGAACTGCGAGTTCGCCGAGTGCGGGAAGTTGGTGCGGGCCATCGAGCAGGTGCCGCGCACGTGCGGCTCGGCGTTGAACTCGGCCTTCAGGTCCGGCAGCTCGGAGCCGCCCGAGCCGGTGCCGGTCGGGTCGCCGGTCTGGGCCATGAAGTTCTCGATCACCCGGTGGAACGGCACGCCGTCGTAGAAGCCCTGGGCGGCCAGCGTCTTGATCCGCTCGACATGGCCCGGGGCGAGGTCGGGGCGCAGCCCGATCACGACGCGGCCCTTGGTGGTCTCGAGGATGAGGGTTTCGGTGTCGGCCATGGGTAGGTCCTTCCTGTTGGTGGGACTGTAGCGGCGCCCGCCGGATCCGGCGAGCGCGCGTGAGACGGTCAGGCCGGCGGGCGGTAGACGAAGCGGAGGGCCACCGGCCGCCCGGCGATCGCCCGGCCGAGGCCCGGGGTGATCTTGGCCGGCGTGCAGCCGGCGAGCGCGTCCAGGGTCGCCCGCACCAGCGTCCGGCGCTGGTTCTGTGCGTACCCCGCCGCGTAGGTGATGCGTGGGGGGCCGAGCAGGCTGCCGTCGCGCCGCAGCGACAGCCGTGCGGTAATCTCGACGTCGTCGGACCCCGCGGCCGGCCGGCCGAGGCCGGCGGGCGGCTGCCAGCAGGCGGCCAGCACCGGATAGAGTTCGGCCAGGGTGTCGGCCGCCCGGGCCGGCTGATGCGCGAGCGGCACCGCGACGGTGCCCCGCAGGGTCTGCGGGAGGCTCAACGGGTAGCCGCCGCCGGGCTCGTCGGCATAGCCGCCATAGGCATAGAAGCCGTCATAGGCACGCGCCGCCGCCGGAGCGAGGGCGAGCGCGCCGATCACGGCCAGCCGGCGCCACATCGGCGGGCGCTACTTCGCCTTCTCGGCGAGCGTCATGCGGACGATCTTGTCCGGATCCTGCACGGCCCCGCCCGGCGCGCCGGGGGCGGCCTTCTTGATCCTGTCCAGCACGTCGAGCCCGTCCGTGACGTTGCCCACGACGGTGTATTGCTTGTTCAGGAACGGCGCGTCGCCGAGGCAGATGAAGAACTGCGAATTGGCCGAGTTCGGATCCGACGAGCGCGCCATGCCCACGGTCCCGCGGCGGAACTCGGCCGTCTGCGAGAACTCGCCCGGAATGTTCGGCAAGCTGGATCCGCCGGTGCCGTTGCCCTTCGGGTCGCCGGTCTGGGCCATGAAGCCGTCGATCACCCGGTGGAACTTCAAGCCGTCGTAGAAGCCCTGGGAAACCAGCGTCTTGATCTGCTTGACGTGCTTGGGGGCGAGGTCCGGCCGCAGCGCGATGGTGATGCGCCCGTCCTTGGTCTCGAGATAGACCGTGTTGGCGTCGGCGGCCCGCGCGGCCGTGACGGAGCCGAACGTGAGGGCGAGCGCGAGAAGGGCGTAGCGGCGGTTCATCGGGTTCCTTCCAGAAACGTTAGGGAATCAGGCGGTGGCGGCGAAGCGCTGCCGGAGGCGGTCGGCGACGGCCGCGGGCACGAAGGGCGAGACGTCCCCGCCCATGCCGGCGATCTGGCGCACCAGCGTCGCGGTGATCGGGCGCGCCTGGGTCGAGGCGGGCAGGAACACCGTCTGCACCTCGGGCGCCATGGCGCTGTTCATGCCGGCGAGCTGCATCTCGTAGTCGAGATCCGTGCCGTCGCGCAGCCCGCGGATGAAGATCGATGCGCCGCAGCGCCGTGCGGCCGAGACCGCGAGGTCGGCGAACGTCGCGATCTCCAGCGTCGCGCCCTCGGCCTGCGCCACCGGCCCGCAGGTCTCGGCGAGCAGGGCGGCGCGCTCCTCGGCGGAGAACAGCGGCGCCTTCCCGGGATGGACGCCGATGGCGATCACGAGGCGGTCCACCAGCCGGCAGGCTTGGCGGACCACGTCGAGATGGCCGTTCGTGACCGGATCGAACGAGCCGGCATAGAGGGCGGTGCGGGTCATCGAGGCCCGACCTAGAGCATTTTTGCGCCGGACGGAACCTCGGGGTGCGCGGGCCGGAGCCTCACGCCTCCTCGGGGCCGCCCTCCGGACCGGCATCGGGGCCGCTCTCGATGCCGCCGTCCAGGCCGCCGTCCAAGCCGCCCTCGGCGCCGGCTTCGGTGTCGTCCTCGCCCACGATGTGCTCCACCGACACGACCTTTTCGTCCTTGGCGGTGTTGAACACGGTCACGCCCTGCGAGGCGCGGCCGACGATGCGGATATCGTCCACCGGCACCCGGATCAGCTGGCCGCGGTCGGTGACCAGCATGATCTGGTCCGTGGCCTCGACCGGGAAGGAGCCCACGAGGCTGCCGTTGCGGTCGTTGACCCGCATGGCCGTGATGCCCTTACCGCCGCGGCCCGAGGTCCGGTACTCGAACGACGACGAGCGCTTGCCGTAGCCCCGCTCGGACAGGGTGAGCACGTATTGCTCGGCCGCGCCCATCTCGGCGTAGCGCTCCTGGGAGATCGCGGCGGCCTCGGCGCCGTCCTCGGCCTCCACCTCGACGCCCTCCTCCGCCTCGCCGGTGACGGCCCGGCGCATCTTCAGGTAGCCGGTCCGCTCCTCGGCGCTGGCGTCGAAGGCGTTCAGGATCGTCATCGAGATGACCCGGTCGTCCTTGGCCAGCAGGATGCCGCGCACGCCGGTGGAATCGCGGCCCTTGAACACGCGCACGTCCTCTACGGGGAAGCGGATGCACTGCCCCATCGCCGTGGTCAGCAGCACGTTCTGGTCCGGCCGGCAGATCTCGACATGGACGATGTGGTCGCCCGGATCGAGCTTCATGGCGATCTTGCCGTTGCGGTTCACCTGGACGAAGTCCGAGAGCTTGTTGCGCCGGACATTGCCGCTGGCGGTGGCGAACATCACGTCGAGGGTCTCCCAGGACGCCTCGTCCTCCGGCAGCGGCATGATCGTGGTGATGCGCTCCGATGTGTCCTGGAGCTGCAGGATGTTCACCAGCGCCTTGCCGCGGGCGTTCGGGGCGGCCATCGGCAGGCGCCAGACCTTCTCCTTGTAGGCTTGGCCCTGGCTGGAGAAGAACAGCACCGGCGTGTGGGTGTTGGCCACGAACAGGCGGGTGACGAAATCCTCGTCGCGGGTCGCCATCCCTGAGCGGCCCTTCCCGCCCCGGCGCTGGGCCCGGTAGGTCGAGAGCGGCACGCGCTTGACGTAGCCGGCATGGGACACGGTCACGACCATGTCCTCGCGGGCGATCAGATCCTCGTCGTCGACGCTCGAATCGTAATCGACGATCTCGGTCCGGCGCGGCGTGGCGAATTGCTGCCGCACTTCGACGAGTTCGTCCTTGACGATCGCCTGGATCCGGGCGCGCGAGCGCAGGATGTCGAGATAGTCGGCGATCTCGTCGGCCAGCGTCTTCAACTCGTCGCCGACCTCGTCGCGGCCGAGAGCCGTGAGGCGCTGCAGGCGCAGGTCGAGGATGGCGCGGGCCTGGGTCTCGGACAGGCGATAGGTGCCGTCCTCGGCGACCCGGTGGCGCGGGTCGTCCACCAGCGCGATCAGCGGCGCGATGTCGTGGGCCGGCCAGTCGCGGCTCATCAGGGCCTCGCGGGCCGTGTTCGGATCCGGCGAGGTGCGGATCAGCCGGATCACCTCGTCGATATTGGCGACCGCGATGGCGAGGCCGCACAACACGTGGGCGCGCTCGCGGGCCTTGCCGAGCAGGAACTTGGTGCGCCGGGAGACGACCTCCTCACGGAAGTCGACGAAGGCCTGGAGCAGGTCCTTCAGGTTCATCAGCTCCGGCCGGCCGCCGTTGAGGGCGACCATGTTGCAGCCGAAGGAGGATTGCAGCGGCGTGAACCGGTAGAGCTGGTTCAGCACCACCTCGGCCATGGCGTCGCGCTTGATCTCGACCACGATGCGCATGCCGCTGCGGTCGGATTCGTCGCGCAGGTCCGAGATGCCCTCGACCCGCTTTTCCTTGACCAGCTCGGCGATCTTCTCGACCAGCGTCGCCTTGTTCACCTGATACGGGATCTCGGTGAAGATCAGCGCCTCGCGCTCCTTGCGCAGCTCCTCGACATGCGACTTGGCCCGCATGATCACCGAGCCGCGGCCGGTGGCGTAGGCCTGCCGGGTGCCGGCCCGGCCGAGGATCATGCCGCCGGTGGGGAAGTCCGGCCCGGGGACGATCTCGGTGAGCTGCTCGATGGTCAGCCCGGGATCGTCGATCAGCGCCATGCAGGCGTCGATCAGCTCGCCGAGATTGTGCGGCGGGATGTTGGTCGCCATGCCGACCGCGATGCCGCCGGCGCCGTTGGCCAGGAGGTTCGGGAACCGGGCCGGGAGGACCTTGGGCTCCTCCCGCGATTCGTCGTAGTTCGGCTGGAAGTCGACGGTGTTCTTGTCGATGTCCGAGAGCAGCGCGGTCGCAGGCTTGGCCAGGCGCGATTCGGTGTAGCGCATGGCCGCCGGCGGGTCGCCGTCGACCGAGCCGAAATTGCCTTGCCCGTCGATGAGCATCAGGCGCATGGAGAAGTCCTGCGCCATCCGCACCAAGGCGTCGTAGATCGATTGGTCGCCGTGCGGGTGGTAGAGACCGATCACGTCGCCGACGATACGGGCCGACTTGACGTATTTCCGCTCCGGCAGGTGCCCGGATTCGAAGGCGGAATACAGGATGCGGCGGTGGACCGGCTTCAGCCCGTCGCGCGCGTCGGGAAGCGCGCGACTCACGATCACGCTCATCGCGTAATCGAGGTAGGAACGGCGCATCTCGTCGGTGATGGAGACGGGGCGAATGTCGCTGGCGGGCGGGGTGGTGCCCGTCGGATCGGTCTCGGCCAAGGAAGTACCCGTTATCAGGCCCGGAGGGGCGGTGCTGGCGACCGTCCCGGTGGCGCGCGGAGCGCCCGGACGGCCTTGCGGAACAGCAGTGATATCAGGTGGTTAAATAAGCTTTTCCGCGCCCGCACACAAGGCCGCGCCCCGGCCCGATCCGGCCGTGGCGCGGGCTGCACCTCTCAGTAGAACGTCGGGTGCCGCGGGCCGAAATGGCGGCGATACGCGATGGGCCGCCGGTGCCCGTAGTGACGGTGAAAATGGTGACGGCGGTGCCAGTGATGGCGCCGGTGATGCCAGTGCCGCCGATAGTGGTGGCGCCGGTGCCAGTGGCGGCGATAGTGCCAGCGGGCGAGCTGCACCGTGGGGCCGGGCGCAGCCGCCTCGGCGGCGGCCGGGACCGGCAGGGGCGCCGCCTGCGACGGGGCGCTGGCGAAGCCCCCGATCAGCGCGGCGAGCAGGACCAGGATAGGCCAGGGTCGCATCGTCTCTCTCTCCCGTGTGAGCCCCCGGCGGCGTCCCGCCGATCCGGGCCGGCACGATCCGCGCGCCGTCGCCAGGAACCGCCAAGGTCGGCAAACGGTTCGATCCGCTTTGACTGCGCAGACGATCATGGTTGCCGGGACCTCCTGTCCCGGTTCCCTTGCACCAGCCCCCGGAAAGCCCAACTCGGGCGGCAGCACCTGCGCTTCCGACCTCTCCCCAAGAGTCTCCATGCCGTTCGCGATCCCCGACGCCCTCCGGGCCTTCCTGCCGCGCCGTTTCCGCGACCGTCGCCCCCGGGTCGCCGTGGTCCGGCTCTCCGGCACGATCGGGGCGGTCTCGCCGATCCGCCCGGGGCTCTCGATCGGCGGCGTGGCGGGCAGCCTGGAGCGAGCCTTCACGATGCCCGGGATCAAGGCGGTGGCGATCGTGATCAACTCGCCGGGCGGCGCGCCGGCGCAGTCGCACCTGATCCACCGGCGCATCCGGGCCCTGGCCGAGGAGAAGAAGCTCCCGGTCGTAGCCTTCGTGGAGGATGTCGCGGCCTCGGGCGGCTACATGATCGCCTGCGCGGCCGACGAGATCGTCGCCGACCCGACCTCGATCGTCGGCTCGATCGGGGTGGTCTCGGCGGGCTTCGGCTTCCAGGGCCTGCTGGAAAAGATCGGCGTCGAGCGCCGGGTGCACACCCAGGGCGAGGCGAAATCGATGCTCGACCCGTTCCGCCCGGAGGATCCGGCCGACGTGGAGCGCCTGAAGCGCCTTCAGGCCGACATCCAGGACCTGTTCACCGGCCTTGTCACGAGCCGGCGCCCGACCCTGTCGACCTCCGAAAACCTGTTCACCGGCGCGGTCTGGACCGGTCGCCAGGCGTTGCCCCTCGGGCTGGTCGACGCGCTCGGCGACGTGCGCGCGACCATGCGCGCGCGCTTCGGCGACACGGTCGACCTGCGGCTCGTGGCCGAGGCCAAAGGCGGCCTCCTGTCCCGCCTGCTGCGCCGGGGCGGGGCACCGGGCGGGATCGCCGAGGACGCCCTGGCGGCGCTGGAGGAGCGCGCCGCCTTCGCCCGCTTCGGGCTCTGACGCGGGATTCCGCCTACGCAGCCACCTGCGCGAGAAACCGTTCGATCTCACCTTCAAGGTCGGCCGCGACCGTGTCGACGCTCCGGGCGGCCACGGTCACCGTCGCCGCCATCCGGGCTGAACGCGTCGCGGCACCGGCCACGGTGGTCAGCCCGGCGGTGATCACCCCGGTGGCGTCGGCCGTATCGGCGACGTTGCGCGAGATCTCCGCCGTCGCCGCGCTCTGGGCCGCGACCGACGTGGCGATCCCGCCCGTGGTCTCGCTGACCGCCCGCATGCGCGCGCCCATCTGGCCGATCGCCGCCACGGTCGCCGCCGTCGAGGATTCCACCGCGGCGATCTGGCCGCCGATCTCCTCCGTGGCCCGCGCGGTCTGGTCCGCCAGCGCCTTCACCTCGGCCGCCACGACCGCGAAGCCCCTGCCGGCCTCACCGGCCCGGGAGGCTTCGATCGTGGCGTTCAGCGCCAGCAGGTTGGTCTGCCCGGCGATCTGGCGGATCAGCCCGACGACGTCGCCGATGCGGCTCACGGCGACGGACAGGGCGCCGATCTTCGTGTTCATCGCCTCCGCTTCCGCCGACGCGTTGGCCACCAGCGACTGGGCCTTGTCGAGCTGGGTGCCGATCGCGCCGATCGAGGCGGACAATTCCTCGGCTGCGCTCGCCACCGTCTGGATCCTGGCCGAGGTCTCGTGCGAGCTCCGCGCGGTCGTCGCCACGGCGACCTCGGCCTCGGCGGAGCCGGCCGCCATCTCGTCGGCCCGCGCGTGCATCTCGCCGGTGCTGGTGGTGAGCGCGTCCTTGAGCACGAGAACCTGTCCACGGAACGCCTCGATGGCGCGATCGAGATCCGCCCGGCGCCGTGCCTCGTCCGCCGCCCCCGTCCTCTGCAGCTGCTCGAGTTCCCGCATCCGCAGGCCAGCACTGCGCAGCACTTCGAGCGACCGGGCCACGGTGCCGATCTCGTCGCCGCGCTGGGCATGCGGGATCGCGGTCTCCAGATCGCCCGTCGCCAGCGCCTCGATCCGGGCGGCGATCGCGGTAAAGGGCCGGAACAGGCGCGGCGCGGTCAGCCCGATCAGCGCGCAAACGAGCGCCGCGATGGCCAGGGCGGCGATGCTGACGGTGGTCATCGTCTGCGTATAGGCGTCGAAATACGTCTCGATCGGTAGGCCGATGAACAGGATGCCGTTGACCATCCCGGCCGCGTCCACGGTCGGCTGATACACCGTGTAGAATCGGCGCCCGAACAGCGTCGCCGGGCCCTCGTAGGTCTGGCCGGCCTGCATCGCGGCCTGGGCCGGGTGATCCGCCGCGAGGGTGGTGCCGACGGCGCGGGTGCCGTCTTCCCAGCGCACGGTGGTCTGGCGCCGCGCGAAGCTCTTGGAGGCGGGCTCGTAGCTGAAGACCGTGGCGACGCCGCCGGAATAGGCTACCGCGTCGTCCGGGACGGTCGCGTCCGCGAAGTCGGACAGGCTCGGCGTCACCACACTGGCAACCCGCGAGCCGGCCAAGTCAACCTTCGCGCCGGGTACGCGCGCGGCCATCAGCAGCGCCAGCGTGCGCAGGTTGTGCTCGCCGTTGGTGCGCTGCTGCTGCTGCATCTGCGACCAGGTCTGATGGGACACGGTGATCCACAGCGCCGCCACGGTCAGCGCGACGGCGAGCATCGCGAGCAGAGTCACCTTCGTGGACAGCGTCATCGCGCGCAGGGACAGAGGACGGTGAAGCATAGGCTTGATCCGATCGAGAGCACCTCACGAAACGTCCCGCTACCGGCAGTCTTTCTCAGGACACGGCGGCAGAGGGGGCGTTTTGTGAGACGTTTTCGATAGACGCTCCGACATCGCGATCGTCGGGTCGCCCCTGTCGTCAGCGCATCGTCCCGAATATCGGATCCCGGACGATGCACCGAGGCTTTGGTTTTGGAGTGTCTCGCCCCGAAAGTCGATGATCGCCTTTCGGGGCGATGCGCGAAATCCCAGTTCTATCGAACTTGGTCTTAAGACGCGTCGCATCGTCCCTGACGCCTCAGCCGCGCCCCGCCCGCCGGGCCGAGACCCGGGCCAGGGCGGCGAGGTCCTTCTCGCCGTCGCCGTGGCTGATCGCCTCGATCAGGCCGTCGCGCAGGACGCTGGCGAACGGCATCGGCACGCCGGCGCCTTCCGCCGCCTGGAGGGCCAGCCGCACGTCCTTGGCGCCGAGCCTCAATCCGAAGCCCGGCGGCTCGTAGCGGTTCTGGGCGATCGAGGCGCCGTAGCCCTTGTAGACCGGCGAGGCGAACAGCGTGTTGGTCATCAAGTCGAGGAAATCGGCGCCCGCGACCCCGTGGCCCTCGGTGAGCGCGCAGGCCTCGCCCATGGCCTCGATCGCCGAGATCAGCATGAAGTTGCCGGCGAGCTTGACCGCGTTGGCCCGCGACGGCTCCTCGCCGAAACGCCAGGTCTTGGCGCCCATGGCGTCGAGGAGCGGCGCCGCGCGGTCGAGCAGGCCCGCGGCGCCGGCGGCCACGATGTTGAGCTTGCCGGCCTCGGCCACGTCGGGCCGTCCGAAGACCGGGGCCGAGATGTAGGGGACGCCGGCCCGCTCATGCACGGCGGCGAGCTGCCGGGCGAGCGCCACCGAGACCGTGCTCATGCCGATATGCAGGCCGGGGCGCTCGGGCCGGTCGAGCAGGCCGCCCGAGACGATCACCGCCTCGAGCGCCGCGTCGTCGGCCAGCATGGTGATGGCCGCGTCCCCGGCAAACGCCTCCGCGGCGCTCGCCACCGGAATCACCCCGTCGAGGCCTTGCGCGGCCTCGGGCGAGCGGTTCCAGACCCGGACCCTGTGGCCCGCCCGCGCGAGGCTGGCGGCCATACCGCGGCCCATCCGCCCCAATCCGATGAATCCGACGTCCATGCCGTGCTCCTCGCCGCATCTGCCGCCGTGCCGAACCGGGTCGAGCCGCGACGGCGTGAGCGGGGATTTGCTCGGAACGTCGGGCGTGGCAAGCTGGACCGATGGCGCGCAATTGCATTGCAGACATTCCCGGCCTGCGGGTCGGCCACGCCAGCGACTTGCGAATCGCCAGCGGGGTCACGGCGATCCTGTTCGACGCGCCTGTCACCGCCTCCGTCGACGTGCGCGGCGGCGGCCCGGGCACCCGCGAGACCGACCTGCTCGATCCCGAGCGCACGGTGGAGCGGATCGACGCCCTGGTGCTCTCGGGCGGCTCGGTCTTCGGGCTCGACGCCGCCGCGGGGGTGACCGCCTGGCTCGCCGAGGCCGGACGCGGCTTTCCGGTCGGACCGATGCGGGTGCCGATCGTGCCGGGCGCGATCCTGTTCGACCTGCTCAACGGCGGCGACAAGGACTGGGGCCGCTACCCGCCCTATCGCGAGCTGGGCTTTCTGGCGGCGGCGGCCGCGTCGGACGATTTCGCCCTCGGCTCCGTGGGCGCCGGCACGGGCGCGCGGACCGGGAGGCTGAAGGGCGGGATCGGCTCGGCCTCGGCGACCGTGCCGGGCACCGGTTTCTCGGTCGGCGGGCTCGCTGCGGTCAACGCCTTCGGCAGCGCCACGATCGGCGACGGGCCGCATTTCTGGGCCGCGCCGTTCGAGCAGGCGGACGAGTTCGGCGGTCTCGGCTCTCCCGCCCGGGTGCCGGCGGACGCCCTCGCCTTCCCGGCCCGGACGCTCCCCGGCGCGGCGACGACCCTCGCGGTGGTCGCCACCGACGCCGCGCTGACCAAGGCGCAGTGCCGGCGCCTCGCGGTGGTCGCGCAGGACGGCCTCGCCCGCGCCCTGGTGCCGGCCCATACGCCGCTCGACGGCGACCTCGTCTTCGCGGTGGCGACCGGCACCGTGCCGCTCGCCGACCCGGTGGCCGACCTCGCCCGCCTGGGCGACGCCGCTGCGCGGGTGCTGGCGCGCAGCGTGGCGCGGGGCGTCTATTGCGCGACAAGCCTGCCGGGCTACGCTGTCGCGGCGCCTCTATCGGTCATGGGCCTGCCGCCGGCCTGGCGCGACGCGTTCCCAAAGATCCGAGATCTTATTTGACGTCGGGATCCCGGTCGGAAGACAATTCCGAGCAACGGAGATCCCAGTCCCTCTCCTCATCCTGGGGTGCCCGCGGGAGCGGGCCTCGAAGGAGCCTTCCAGGGATCGCGCGGCTGGCTGGAGGGCTCCTTCGAGGTCTCCGCTTCGCTCCGCCGCCTCAGGATGAGGCCGAGGGTAGGAAAGTCCGGTCGAACAGGCTCTCACACCTCCCCGCGCGCATCCGCGATCAGCTGCGCCAGCCCGGCATCGACCTCCTCGCCGAGCATCTTGCGCTCGGCGTCGGTGAGGTCCTTGGCCCAACTGGTGCCGCCGAACCCTTCCGCGCAGCGCGCCCGCTCGGAGGCGATGTAGGCCTCGGTCTCGGCGGGCTGCGTCTTCATCGCGTGGACGAGGCCGAACCAGGCCGCCCGCTCCACCACCGCCAGCCGCGCCCGCAGGCGGATCGCCGCCGCCTTGTCCGGATCGATCCCGTTGTCGCTCATGGTGTGTCTCCCACATCGTTCTCGGCGAGCCGCTCGATCAGGCCCTGGAGCCGGCCCGGCACCGGCTCGGCGGTCGAGCGCGCGTAGAGCACGCGCAGCTGCCGGCCGATCTCGGCGAGGCTCATGGAGCCCTTGGCGATCACCCGGTCGGCCTGGGCCCCGAGGCTCGCCTTCTCGGCGCTGGTGATCTCCTTGGCGGTGAGCACCACCACCGGCACGTCGCCGTCCGGCCGGGCGCGGAGCGCCCGCAGGAAGCTGAACCCGTCCATCTCGGGCATCATCAGATCGAGCAGGATCAGGCTTGGCCGCGTCTGGCTGACCCGCTCCAGGGCGATCCGGCCGTTCTCGGCCTCGTCCACGGTCCAGCCCTCGCGGCCCAGCGACCGGCGCAGGCGCTCGCGGGCATCCGGGTCGTCGTCGACCACGAGGACGCGCGCCTCACCGGGCCCTTCCGGGCGGTAGCGCTCCATCATGCCCTTCAGCCGGTCCCAGTCGATCGGCTTGACGAAGTAGTCGGTGGCGCCGAGCGCCTGGCCGAGCCCCTGCTCGGCCACCACCGAGGTCATGATCACCGGCGTGCCGGCGAGATCCGGATCGTTGCGCACGGCGTGCAGCACCGCCCAGCCGTCCATGCGCGGCATCTCGACATCGAGCAGGATCGCCCGCGGCCGCAGCGCCCGGGCGAGGGTCAGCCCGGCGCGGCCGTCATTGGCGGTGCGGACATGGAACCCCTCGCGCTCGAGGAAGCGCTGGAGCAGCTCCCGGGCGGCCGGGTCGTCGTCTACCAGCAGGACCGTCTCGTGCTGCTCGTGCGGCTCGACCGCGGCCGCGGCGGTCTCGGCGGCGGTCTCCTGCGGCGCGTCCTCGGGCTTGAGCACCGCGGGCAGGCGGATCGTGAAGGTCGCGCCCTGCCCTTCCGTGCTGGTCACGGCAATGTCGCCGCCCATGGTCTGGCAGAAGGCCCGGGTGATCGCGAGCCCGAGGCCGGTGCCGCCGAACTGGCGCGTGGTCGAATCGTCGGCCTGCACGAAGCGCTCGAACAGGCGCGCGATCTGCGCCTCGGACAGGCCGATGCCGGTATCGGTGACCGCGAAGGACAGCCAGTCCGCCCCCGCGTCGTGGTGCCGGCGCACCGCCAGGGTGATGGTTCCGGTCTCGGTGAACTTGGCGGCGTTGCCGATCAGGTTCAGGAGACACTGGCGGATCTTGGTTTGGTCCTGGTGCATCGCGCCCAGTTCGGCCCCGTCGGCGTCGAGGACGAAGCGGTTGCCCTTCTTCTCCACGAGCGAACCGGTGGCGTCGGAGACGTCCCGGAGCAGGTCCGACACCGAAAACGTCTCGGCCGAGGCGGTCATGCGCCCGGCCTCGATCTTGGAAATGTCGAGCACGTCGTTGATCAGCGACAGCAGGTGCCGGGCCGCCGCCTCGATCTTGCGCAGGTCCGGCAGGAGAGCGGCTTGGCCGATATCCTCCAGCTCCTCGCCGAGCATCTCGGAATAGCCGATCACCGCCGAGAGCGGGGTGCGCAGCTCGTGGCTCATATTGGCGATGAACTGGCTCTTGGCCCGGTTGGCGGCTTCCGCGGCCTGGCGCGCCCGCTCGACCGCCTCCTCGGCCTCCTTGCGGTCGGTGACGTCGACGCAGGTGCCGACCCATTCGCGTAAGCTGCCGTCCTCGGCGAGCACCGGCACGCCGCGCACCTCCATGGCGCGCCAGACGCCATCGTGCCGGCGCAGGCGGTACTCGATCTCGTAGGGCTTGCGTTCCTCGACGCAGGCGGCCCAGGCATCGGCCGCGTGGGCGCGGTCGTCCGGATGGACCGCGTCGACCCAGCCCCAGCCCTGGTAGGCCTCCTCGCTCTGCCCGGTATAGGTGCTCCAGCGGACCTGCGGGGGCATCAGCTCGCCCACCGCGTTGGTGTTCCAGATCACCGCCGCGGAGGCGTCCACCAGCGCCCGGAAGCGCTGCTCGGAATCGCGCAGGCGGTCCTCGACGGCGCGGCGCCGAGAGATGTCGGTGTTGGTGCCGTACCAGCGCAGGATGTTGCCCGCCGCATCCCGGTGCGGCAGGGCCTTGGACAGGAACCAGCGATAGATCCCGTCCTTCCCGCGCAGCGGGAACGTGTCCTCCCAGGACTGGCCCAGCATGATCGCCGCCCGGAAGCGCTCGGTCACGGCCTCGACGTGGTCGGGATGGTGGACGGCGCGCCAGCCCCAGCCGCGCATCTCCTCCAGGGTGCTGCCCGTGTAATCGTACCAGCGCTGGTTGTACCAGACGATGGTCCCGTCCGCCTCGGCGATCCAGGCGAGCTGCGGCAGCGTCTCGGCGAGGTTCCTGTAATCGGCATCGGTGACGACGCCTGAACCGCCCTCGGATTCCCTCATCGGCCCGCCGGTATCCCGTCCCCCGCCCCGCGGGGCGCATGGGATGCCTTATACACGCATCGGGTCGGGATCCGACCGGACCTCGACCACAGGTTCCGCGGGCCGCCGGCCGCGCAGGGCATCGACGCTGTAGAGGGCGAGCGCGACCCAGATCAGGGCGAACATCGCCGCCCGGGGCGGCTCGACGTGCTCGCCATAGGCCAGGACGCTCAAGCCCAGCAGGCAGGTCGGGGCGACGTATTGCAGCAGGCCCAGCGTGGTCAACCGGAGGCGAACCGCCGCGGCGGCGAACCAGATCAGCGGCAGCGCGGTGGTCACCCCCGTCAGCATCAGCAGCGCGAGGGTCTTTGGCTCGGCCGGCAGGAACGGCTCGGGCGAGAGGACGAGCCACAGGATCGCGAGCGGCAGGAGCATCAGGGTCTCGGCCAGGAACCCGACCAGGGCATCGACCCCGACGATTTTTCGCACCAGCCCGTAGAGCGCGAAGGACACCGCCAGGGACAGCGACAGGGCCGGCAATTCCCCCGCCCAGAGCACCGCGACGGCGACGCCCGAAGCCGCGATCCCCACCGCCACCGCCTGAAGCGGCCGCAGCCGCTCGCCGAGCACCACTCGGCCGAACGCCACGCTGACCAGGGGGTTGATGTAGTAGCCGAGGCTCGCGTCGAGCAGGTGCCCGCGGTCGATGGCGTAGAGGTAGAGCAGCCAGTTCACCCCGATCATCGCGGCCGAGACGGCCAGCAAGGCGTGGCGGCGGCGCAGGGGAAGCGGCAGGTTGAGGCGCTTGCGGGACGCGAGTGCCAGGGCCAGCCCGCCCGCGAACAGGCTCGACCAGACGATGCGCTCGGCCAGGATGTGGTTCGGGCTGAAGGCCCCGAGCATGCGGAAATGAACCGGGACCAGCAGGCCCCAGCTCAGATAGGCGGCGAGCGCGTAGACGAGGCCCACGTCAGTCCTCCCGATCGACCCGAATCGGCGGACCGAGCCGGGGCTCTACGCCCGTCGGCTCGCGCGGGACAGGGGCGGCGATGCAGGGCTGACATCCCGCACCGCCGCGTCTCGCGCCCGGTTCAGGCGGCCCGGATCGTCGCCAGGAAGCGGCCGACCTCGCCGCTGAGATGCTCGGACTGGCGCGACAGCTCGGAGGCGGCATCGAGCACCTGACCCGCCGCCTTGCCGGTCTCCTCCGCGGCCGAGGCCACGCCGGCGATGTTGCTGGTCACCTCGCTGGTGCCCTGGGCCGCCTGTCCGACATTGCGCACGATCTCCTGCGTCGCCGCGCCCTGCTCCTCGACCGCGGCCGCGATGCTCGTCGCCACGGACTCGATCTCCCGGATGCGGGCGGTGATCCCCCCGATCACCGAGACGGCGGCGCCGGTGGATTTCTGGATCTGGCCGATCTGCCCCGCGACTTCCTCGGTCGCCCGGGCGGTCTGGTTGGCCAGCTCCTTCACCTCGGCGGCCACCACCGCGAAGCCCCGGCCAGCCTCGCCGGCGCGGGCCGCCTCGATCGTGGCGTTCAGCGCCAGCAGGTTGGTCTGGGCCGCGATATCGGTGATCAGCCGCACCACGTCGCCGACCTTGGCGGCCGCGCCGCTCAACTCCTGCACCAGGGTCGCGGTCTGGTCCGCCTCGGACACGGCGCCCTGGGCGAGCTTGGCCGAGCCGTCGACCTGCCGGCCGATCTCCTGGACCGACGAGCCGAGTTCCTCGGCCGCGCTCGCCACGGTGTTGACGTTGGAGGCGGCCTCCTCGGCGGCGGCCGCGACCGTGGTGGATTGGCTGGCGGTCTGCGTGGCGGTGGCGGTCATGGTCTGGGCGGTGGCCTGCAATTCGGTCGCCGAGGACGAGACCTGGCCGATGATCCGGCCGACCGTGCCCTGGAAACCGTCGGCCAGTTCCAGCATCGCCTGGCGGCGCGCCTCCGCGGCCGCTTCGTCGGCCACCCGCCGGATCTCGGCCTGCTCGGCGGCCTTCTGGGCGACCAGCGCCTTGATGCCTTCCACGGCCCGGCCGATCAGGCCGATCTCGTCGCCGCGCCTGGCCTCTGCGATGTCGGTATCGATCTCTCCGTCCGCCATGCGCGTCAGCCTGCCCGCCAGCCTGCGGATCGGGCGCGTCACGCCGAAGACCACGACCAGGGCGCCGCCGCCGATGCCCGCGGCGATGCCGAGGATCGACAGGGTCAGCAGCAGGGTGCGCGTCGCGTAGGTCTCGGCGGTCAGGTCGTCGGAGCGCTTCTGGACCGAGGTATCCATGTCGTCCACCAGACCGCGGACACTCTCGGTCAACTCCCGCCGGATCGGGTCCGCCGTCTTGTGTGCCAGCGACAGTGCCTCGGCACTCTGGCCCTTGCCGGCCAGGTCGCGCATGTCGCGCACGGTCCTGACATAGGTATCGAGCTGTGTGGCGATCCGGTCCACACGCTCCCGGAAGGCGGGGGCTTCCCGGCGTGCACCGTCGAGGAACTTGGACGCCTCGGGCACGAGTTCGTCCAGGGTGGCGCCGACGCTGGCTCCGTCCGCCGTGCCGGCCTCGGCCACGGTGCGGAAGGCGACGTAGCCGAGCTGCGCGACGATGCGGTTCAGCCGCGCCATCTTCACCAGCGCCTTGGATTCCTTGTCGAGCAGGATTGTGTAGGCCGTATCGATCGCGATGATGTTCTGCGACGTGTACACGGCGCATCCGAAAAACAGCGCGCTCATCAAGATGATGACCGCAAAAAGCTTCGTCGGAATATTTATTTTCGAGATCAATTCCATTGGAGCCCCCATGGCGCGACGATGATCGAACCGGGATGAGCTATGTTGAGTTCTTTCGGCGGCGGCAAGAGAGATTTTCGAGGCTGCGTCAGGCAATGTGCCGGTCAAGCGGCGAATTTAATATCGATTTGCCCAGTAATATTTCGGGAATTCGCTGGTGCAGTCTGTGTTGCCTAGAAATAAAGAAGAAACAATGTTTTAATGCTATTTGCAGGAGCCGGCTACCGATTTGTCCCGCGGGACGGCCGTGTCAGGGCGCGATCCAGCTGCCGCTCCAGCCGGCCGGGCTCCGCTGCCAGGCCGCCCGGCGATGGCCGCGGCGGTCGAGATAGAGGAAATCGAGGCGCTCGGCCCGCACCGAGACAGCGGCGAAATGCGGGCGGCCAAGCGTCGCCGCCGTTTCCTCATCCGGCAGCGTGTAGGCGCCGCCGGTGGGCAGGCCCGTGCCCGGAGCGGGGTCGGCGCCGTAGCAGACCCGGCTCATCGCCCGGGAGCCGGCCCAGGCGGCCTCGGCGACGGCGTCGTCCGCGTGGAGCGTCGCCCAACCCTCGATCCGGATCTGGATCTTGGCGGCCTCGTCGTAGGCGGCGAGCGCGCAGGCCGGGTTCGCCCGGATCTCGGCGGCCTTGTCGGAGCGGCGGTCGCAATGGAACCGCAGGGTGCCGGATTCGGGGTCGGCGGCGCGCAGCACCACCGTGCGCAGCCGCGGACCGTCGGGCCCGAGGGTCGCCAGCGCCGGCAGGTGGAACCCACTCCGGCCCTGCGCGGCGCCGTCGCCCAGGAGCCGCCACAGCGCGGCGAAGGTGGCGTCGAGGTCGTCGTAGAAATCCGGCAAGGGCGCGCGGGTCATGCGGGATCCCGTTGCCGGCGCTGCCGCTCGCGGAAGATCAGGGCGAGGTTGCGCAGGTAGATGCCGGTGGACAGGCCCTGGCCGATGATGATCACCGGCTCCCGGCGGACGAACCCGTAGACCAGGGTCATCAGCCCGCCCAGGATCGACAGGAACCAGAACGAGAGCGGCATCACGCTCCGGCCGGCCCGCTCGCTGGCGATCCATTGCAGGATGAAGCGGGAGCCGAACACCATCTGGGCGACGATGCCGAACACCACCCAGAAATCGAGCCGGGTGACGAACACATCGTAGAAATAGTCGGGCAGATCGTGGGCGAGCTGGATCAGCATCCGACATCCTGGTCTGCGGGCGCGGCGGCCGGAGCAAAGAGTTCCTGCGGCTGCGGGTCGGCGCGCTTGCGCCGGATCAGCCACCAGACCCCGGCGAGGTCGAGGAGCCCAACCCAGAGCCGGTCGAACAGGCCGTAATTCGAGACGCCGGTGAGCCGCGGCCGGTCGATCACGTCGTGGTGGACCACCGCAAATCCCTCGCGCACCACCAGGGCCGGCATGAACCGGTGCAGGGCATCGAAATAGGGCAGCCGGAGATACACGGCGCGGCGGAACACCTTTAGGCCGCAGCCGGTATCCCGGGTGGCGTCCTTGAGGATGCGTCCGCGCACGCCGTTGGCGATGCGCGACTGCAGCATCTTGAAGCGCCCGTCCTTGCGTCCGCGCCGCTGCCCCTGGGCCAGGCCGGCCCGTTCGCCGCCCGCCTCAAGGGCGGCCAGCAGGGCCGGGATGAAGGCGGGGTCGTTCTGGCCGTCGCCGTCCAGGGTCGCGACGATCGGCGCCCGGGCCGCGAGGACGCCGCTGCGCACCGCCGCCGACTGGCCGCCGCCGCGCGCGTGCCGCACCACCCGCATCCAGGGCCGGCTGGCGCGCGCCGCCGCCAGGGCGCCCGGCGTACCGTCGGTGGAGCCGTCATCGACGTAGATCAGCTCGAAGCCGAGGGGCGCGCAGGCGGCCTCGATCTCGGCCACCAGGGGGGCGATGTTGCCGGCCTCGTTCTTGACCGGCACGACGACGCTGAGATTGGGCGCGCCGGTCATGGGGTCACTGCGTAGGCGTTCACGAACACCCGCCGGCCGGTATTGAGGTTGAAGCCCTCGACCTCTGCGAGCGGGGCGGGTGCTCCGCGTCCCACCGGCCAGGCGGCGTTGAAATCGTCGCGGTCGCGGGCCTCCACGAACAGCAGCCGGCAGCCGCCCGCCTCGAGGAATTGCTTGGCAGCGGCCCCGTCCGGCGGCAGGGCGAGATCGGTGCCGGTGAGGAAGACCAGACTCGGCTCCCGGTAGCCGAGGCTCGCGACCTGCGGGTTCGGGCAGCTCATCCGGTCGCGCAGGGCGGCCAAACGCGGCGAGACCTTGAGGGCCGGCAGCGCACGCTGTGCCACGCCCAGCACCGCCGGCCCGAGCAGGCCGGAGGCGACGATCCCGAGCACGAGAGCGCGCTCAGGTCTGCCGCCCGCGAAGGCCGACCAGGCCAGGACCGCCACCGCACAGGACGCGGCCAGCAGCGGCAGCGCGGCCCAGGGGAGCGTATGGCTGTCGAGGCGCCAGCCCGCGAGGCACAGGCCGAGCGTCAGCCCAATGGGGATCGCCGGCACCAGCAGGGCCGTCGCCCGCGCGCCCCGCAGCCGCGGGTCGAGCGCGCCGCGCGACAGGGCCAGGGCGGTGAGGATCGCGAGCCACGGCATCAGCGGCAGGACGTAATGGGGCAGCTTGGTCGGCACCGCCTCGAAGATCAGCCAGGCCGGCAGCACGGACGCGATCAGGAACGCGACGGCGGCCTCGCGCCGCGCGCGCCAGGCGAGCGGCAGGCTCATCGCCGCGAAGGCCGCCCCCGGCCAGAAGGTCGCGAAGAACGCGAGCGCGTAGGCTCCGGGCGGACCCCAGTGCCGCTCGGCCGCGCCCCCGACCTTGGCCAGCATATCGTGCCCCACCGCCTCGGCGTAGAAGGCGCCGCCGCTCTTCCAGGCGATCGCCGCGAACCACGGCGCCACCAGCAGGAGCGTCAGCGCCAGCCCCGCTCCGGGCCTCAGGGCGAGCAACCAGCGGCCGGAGCGCGCCGCCACCGACAGGATCAGCGCCGGCAGCACCACGAACAGCGGCACCATCGGCCCCTTGACCAGGATGCCGAGCGCCATCCCGAGCCAGAAGGCCGGGAAGACCGCGCGGCTCACGGCTCCGCCCGCACGGGACGCGAGCCACACCCGGGCCAGCGCCCCGAGGCTAGCGGTGGCGCAGGCGGCGAGCAGGGCGTCGGTCTTGGCGAGATGTGCCTCGGCCGAGAGCATCAGCCCGGCGCCGTACAGGGCGGCGGCGAGCAGGGCGAGCCGGCGCGGCAGGAACGCCATAGCGGCCCAGTAGGCGAGCAGCACCGAGGCGGTGGCGCCGATCAGCGACGGGATGCGGTAGAGGGCGATCTGCCGGCGGGCGTCGGGGACGCCGAGCGCTTCGCCTGCCGCCACCGCGGCGGCCTGCGCCCAGTAGATCCCAACCGGCTTCTTGTGCCGGGCCTCCCCCTGGAAGCGGATGTCGACGAGGTCGCCGCTCTCCAGCATCTGCTTGGAGGCCTGGGCGAAGCGCGGCTCGTCCCGGTCCATCGGCTGGAGCGAGATCTGACCGGGCAGGAACAGCAGCAGGCACAGCGCCAGCAGGGCCGCGGCGGCCCGGGCATGGGTGAGGCTCAGCGCGTCGAGCCCGCGGCCGATCCGGTCGACAGAGGCGAGGCGCGGGACGCCGCCGGCGGAGAGGCTCGTGGTCATGCCCGGCCGGTCAATCAGGATCGGACGGGAAGGTCAAATGCGCCGTCATCCCTCCGTCATCACACGATGACGGCGGAGACCGTCAGGACGCGGCCCGCAGCCGGGCGAAGCCGGCATCGAGATCGGCCTGGAGGTCGGCGACGTCCTCCAGCCCGATATGGAAGCGCAGGGCCGGGCCGCCCGGCGCCCATTGGGTGGCGGTCCGGTAGGGCGTGCAGTCGAACGGGATCACCAGGCTCTCGAAGCCGCCCCAGGAAAAACCCATCCCGAACAGCTCCAGCCCGTCCAGCATCGCGGCCACCGCCGCCTCGGGCACGGGCTTGAGGATCACCCCGAACAGCCCGGAGGCGCCGGAAAAATCGCGCTTCCAGATGTCATGGCCCGGATCCTCCGGCAGGCCGGGATGAAGCACCCGCAGCACCTCCGGCCGCGCCTGGAACCACCGGGCCATCTCGAGCCCGACGCGGCCGTGCTCGCGCAGGCGCAGCGCCATGGTCCGCATGCCCCGGAGCGCCAGGAAGATGTCCTCCGCGCCAGCGCAGGGGGCGAGATGATCGAAGGTGCGCCGCAGAGCCGGGTAATACGCGGCGTTGGCGGAGGCCAGGCCGATCAGCAGGTCCGAGCCGCCGCTGAGATACTTGGTGCCGGCCTCGACGGCGATGTCGACCCCGCGCGCGTGGGGCGGGAACAGCAGCGGCGTCGCCCAGGTGTTGTCCATGATCACGCAGGCGCCCCTTGCATGTGCGACCGCGGCGATGGCCGGGATGTCCTGCATCTCGAAGCTCTGCGAGCCGGGCGCCTCGACCAGCACCGCCTTGGTGTTCGGGCGCATCAACTCGGCGATGCCGACCCCCACGGTCGGGTCGTAATAGGTCACCGCGACGCCGAACCGGGCGAGGACCCCGTCGCAGAACTGCCGGGTCGGGCGGTAGGCCGAGTCGGTCACCAACAGATGGTCGCCGGCCGAGACCGCGGCCATCAGGGCGACGGTCAGCGCGGACAGGCCGGAGGGCGTCACCACCGTGCCGGCGGCGCCGGCGAGTTCCGTCCAGGCGTCGGTCAGCGAGTCCATCGTGGGCGTCGCCGAGGTGCCGTAATTGTAGCGCCCGCGCCGATGCTTGATGGCGTCGTAGGTCGGGTAGAGCACGGTCGAGCCGCGATAGATCGGCGTGTTGACGAAGCCGTGCTGCGCGCCCGGATCTCGGCCCGCATGGACGAGGCGCGTCGCCGCCCCGAATGTCGGCTTGGATTCGGGTTTGGGCGTCAGGGACATTGTGGCTCGACGATCGCGTTGCGCTGCGAAACACGAAGCCCTTGGGTTGGGGCGAGGTCAAGCCTGAGGCGCGGCCGAGGGGGTTGTCTTGGGGGTACGGCCGCGGCTTCACGCGATCGCCAGGGATTCACCTGACGGCCGTCAAACCCGCTTTGTCATTCCGGGGCGCCGCAGGCGAGCCCGAAATCCAGAAGCGCCGACGGTGCAAGGTCCTGGCATGATAGCGTTTTTGGATCCCGGGTCCGCTGCGCGGCCCCGGGATGACGCGGTGGATGATCCGGCATCGACGCGCGTTTCACGCTATCCCCCACCCCTCACGGCGTCTCGGGCGGATCGGAGACCGCGGCCTCCTCGTAAGCTTGCATCCAGCCGGCATGCTCTTCGGAGCCTTCCGGATAGGGGCATTCGCTCGCGGGCTTACCGTAGAGGCGAGCGTTGCGGCCCTGGATGAACGGGCTGTCGCTCGCGGTGGCCTGGACGTTCGTCAATATCGCCTCCCGAACATTGGCTCCCATCCCGGAACTTTGGGGTGGGCTTCGTTAACGGGCCGGCGGGTAATCTGTTGCCGTCTCAAGTCGCGTTCCGGGTCGTCTGCGTGCGTATCCTGCGTTCTCTTTTCGGCGGCGTCCTCGTGCTGGTCTCGACGGCGATCGTCGCCCTCGTCAGCGCCGACCGGCTGGCCCATCTGGCGCCGTCGGCCGTGGTGCGCGCCGCCCAGGCCGAGCCCTCCGCCACCGGTTCGCTTCCGGCCCCGGTGAAGGCTGCGCCCGCGCCGAAGCCGGTGGTGCCCAGCATCCCGAACGGCTTCGACACCGAGCGGCTCAACGCCCTGATGCGCGGCGACCCGATCCTGCCGCGGCGCTGACGAGAGCGCTCGCCGCCGAAGTGGGGACCGGTTCGGCGTAAGCGAGCGCGTAGAATCAAAGACTGAGGGCCGTTCCCGATCGCGACGCGATCGGAAACGGCCCTCGGCGTCTCGGGGCTGCGCGCCCCGAAACCCCCGCCAAAGGGCTGAGCCCTTTGGGAACCCGTTACCGGGCCGTGCGGAACACCTGCAGGTCGAGGTCGCGGACCTTCTTGCGCAGGGTGTTGCGGTTGACCCCCAGCAACTCGGCCGCGCGGATCTGATTGCCCCGTGTGGCGGCCAAAGCCGCGCCGATCAGCGGGCCTTCGATCTCCCGCAGGATCCGGTGATAGAGCCCGGGCGGCGGCAGCGTGTCCCGGTAGCCGGAGAAGTAATCCGACAGGTGGCGCTCCACCGCGCTGGACAGGCTTTCGGATTCGCCATTGGCCTTGCGCGCGCTGCCGTTGGCCGAGGCCGGGGCGGCGAGCGGCAGGGTGTCGAGCTCGGCCTCGATCACCGGGCCGGTGATCGTCTCCTGCGGATAGAGCGCGGCGAGCCGCCGGACCAGGTTCTCCAGCTCGCGGACGTTGCCGGGCCAGCGGTAGCGCTTGAGCCGCTCCATGGCGTCGCCGTCGAGCGACTTGCGGGTCAGGCCCTCGCGCTCGACCAGCACGAAGAAGTGGCGGATCAGGTCCGGCACGTCCTCGGACCGCTCGCGCAGGGCCGGCAGCCGCAGCGGCACGACGTTGAGGCGGAAGAACAGGTCCTCGCGGAAAATGCCCTGCTGGATCGAGATCCGCAGGTCCTTGTTGGTCGCCGCGATGATCCGGACGTTGGTCTTGATCGGCACCCGGCCGCCGACCGTGGTGTACTCGCCCTGCTGGAGCACGCGCAACAGCCGGGTCTGAGCCTCCATCGGCATGTCGCCGATCTCGTCGAGGAACAGCGTGCCGCCCTCGGCCTGCTCGAACCGGCCGGCCGAGCGCTGGAGTGCGCCGGTGAAGGCGCCCTTCTCGTGGCCGAACAGCTCGGATTCGATCAGGTCGCGTGGGATCGCGGCCATGTTGACCGGCACGAACGGACCGGTGCGGCGGCGGCCGTAATCGTGCAGCGCCCGGGCGACCAGCTCCTTGCCGGTGCCGGACTCGCCGGTGATCATCACGGTGAGGTCGGTGGGCATCAGCCGGGCAAGCGCCCGGTAGATCTCCTGCATCGCGGGCGAGCGCCCGACCAGCGGGATGTCCTCGTTGTCGGGCGGCGCGCCGGCCGCGGGCGCCCCGCGGGGACGCGACAGCGCGCGGCCCACGATGGCGATCAGCTCCTTCAGGTCGAAGGGTTTCGGCAGGTACTCGTAGGCGCCCCGTTCAGAGGCGCGGATCGCCGTCATGAAGGTGTTTTGCGCGCTCATGACGATGATCGGCAGCTCTGGCCGCACCCGCTTGATCCGCGGCAGCAGGTCGAACACGTTCTCGTCGGGCATCACCACGTCGGTGATGACGAGGTCGCCCTCCCCTTGCGCGACCCAGCGCCACAGGGTGGCGCAATTGCCCGTCGAGCGGACTTCGTAGCCGGCCCGGGACAATGCCTGGTTCAGCACCGTGCGGATCGCGGCGTCGTCGTCGGCGACGATGATGTGGCCGTTCGGCATGACTCTCTACTCAGACCTCCGGCCGGGCGGCCGAAACACAAGGCGACGTCACGGGTCGACCGCCGATTCGCGCCCGTCGCGGGCGCTGGACATCGGCAGGAGGATGCGGAACGTCGTGCGGCGGGGGGCGGGATCGCACTCGACGATGCCTCCGTGGTCGCCGACGATCTTGGCCACCAATGCAAGTCCGAGGCCGGAGCCCTGGGCCTTGGTGGTCACGAACGGGTCGAACAGGTCGGGCAGCAGGTCGGCCGAGATGCCCGGGCCGTTGTCGCGGATCGCGACCTCGATCGGCAAGCTGACCCGCTCGCGGGAGCCCGGCACCTGGAGGCGCAACCCGGTGCGGAACGCGGTGGACAGGGTGATCTCGCCCTCGACCGCGTCGGGGCCGATCGCCTCGGCGGCGTTCTTCACGAGGTTCAGGATCACCTGGATCAACTGGTCGCGGCTGCCGAGCACCGGCGGTAGCGACGGGTCATAAGTCTCGATGAACCGGATATGGCGCGCGAACCCCGACTGCGCCGAACGCTTCACCTGGTCGAGCACCCCGTGGACGTTGACGGCGCCGCGATCGGCCGGGCGCTCGTCGCCGAACAGCTCCATCCGCTCGACGATGCGCACGATCCGGTCCGATTCGTCGCAGATCAGTCGGGTCAGCATCCGGTCCTCCTCGGCGCCGGTGCTCTCCAGGAGCTGTGCGGCGCCGCGGATGCCGGCCAGCGGGTTCTTGATCTCGTGGGCCAGCATCGCGCCGAGCGCCACCATCGAGCGCGCGGCGCCGCGATGGGTGAGCTGGCGGTTCATCTTGTCGGCGATGGTGCGCTCCTGGAGCATCATCACCACGGCGTCGTCGTCGTCACCGAGCGGCGTCGCGAACACGTCGACGCTGCGCTCCAGCCCGAGGCGCGGCTGGGTCAGCTCGACCCGGTACTCGCTGACGCTGGCGCGGCGGCGGCGGACCTCGGCCACCAGGGCGATGATCGGCGAGGCGAACGGGATGATGTCGCGCAGGCGGCGGCGCTGCATCAGGCGCGCGGAATAGTCGAAGAACGCCTCCGCGGCGTGGTTGCAGTGGAGGATCCGCTCGTCACCGCCGATGGTCAGGACCGGCAGCGGCAGGGCGTTGAGCACGGCCTCCCCGGCGGGGGGGCGCTGGCCGCCGGGCTCCTGCGGAAAGGCGTCCTCGCTCACGCGGCCTCCCGGATCATTTCGGCCGCCCCGAAGGCGCGGGCGAGCAACGCCAGCGCCACCTCGGGATCGGTGGTGGTGAGCAGCGCAGTGCGCTCGGCCGGCTCCAGCGCACCGCCGGTCTCGGCATAGGCGGCGAGGTGCTTGCGGGCGTGGCGCACGCCCATGCGGCGGCCGTAGAGCGACAGCAGGCCGGCATAATGCGCGGCCGCCATTTCCGCCTGCTCGGCCCGCGACGGCGCCTCCGCCGGACGCCCCGCCAGGGCTGCGGCCACCTGCCCGACCAGCCAGGGTCGCCCGGTGGCAGCGCGCCCGATCATCACCCCGGCGGCGCCGGAGGCGGCGAGGCACGCCCGGGCGCTGGCGAGGTCGACCACGTCGCCGTTGGCGATCACCGGGATCGACAAAGCCTCGACCACGGGGCGGATCGCGGCCCAATCGGCTACGCCGGTGTAGAATTGCTGCCGTGTCCGCCCGTGGACGGTCACGGCGTTCAGTCCGAGCCGCTCGGCCCGGGTCGCGAGATCGACGGCGTTGCGGCTTGCGTCGTCCCAGCCCAGCCGCATCTTGACGGTGACCGGCACCGATACCGCACCGCGCACGGCGGCGAGCAGGCGCTCCGCATGATCGAGGTCGCGCATCAGGGCTGAGCCCGAGGCGATCCCAGTGACGATCTTGGCCGGGCAGCCCATGTTCACGTCGATCACGTCGGCGCCGCCGGCCTCGGCCAGCCGTGCGGCCTCGGCCATGGGCTCGGCCTCGCAGCCCGCGAGCTGGACCACGTGCAGGTCGACCCCGGAACCGGCCGCCCGCAGGGTCGCCTCCTCGGCGCCGCGGGCGAATTCGCGCGCGGCCACCATCTCCGACACAACCGCGTCGGCGCCGCAGCGCCGGGCGATCCGGCGCATATGCAGGTCTGTGACCCCGGACAGGGGCGCGAGCAGGCAGAGCGGCGCGGGAGATTCGCCCCCGCCGGCCGGTCGTCCGTCGCGCAGCGCGCTTAAATAATGATCAGTCGCCATTCTGCACAACAATGAGGCAAGGGCGGTCCGCTGGCAAGCGGGGGCCGCGCGTTGATTTCGCGCACTCCCCCGCTTAAACGACGGGCACCCTCACCGGCAGAGGCTCGGCAGCACGGCTGGCCCGCGCGCCCGCTGCCGTCCTCTTCCCGGTTTCCACGAGTTCGCTGCCCATGCCCGCCACCGGCACGCCTGCCACCGGACCTGCCCATGCAGGGTCCGGCGTCGCCGCAGTGGTGGTCGCGGCCGGACGCGGCATCCGCATCGGCGGCGGCACCCCTAAGCAGTACCGCCGGGTCGGCGGACAGGCGGTCCTGACCCGGACGCTCGCCGCCCTCGCCGCCCAGGACGCGATCGCCCGGATCCAGCCGGTGATCGCCGCCGACGCGGCCGAGTTTTTTCAGAGCTGCCTCGAAGAACTCGCCCCTGCGATGCGGGAAAAAATCGGCGCCCCCGTCGAAGGTGGGGCGACCCGCCAGCTCTCGGTGCGCGCCGGGCTCGAGGCCCTGGCGGCCGGCGCGGCGCCGGAGATCGTGCTGGTGCACGACGCCGCCCGCCCCTACGTCGACGCCGCCCTGATTGCCCGGGCGATCGCAGCCGGCCGCGACCACGCCGCCGCGGTGCCGGGCGTGCCGGTGACCGACACGGTCAAGCGCGTCGCCGAGATCGCCCCCGGCATCGGCCGGGTGCACGAGACCCCGCCCCGGGAGCATCTCCGCGCGGTCCAGACCCCCCAGGCCTTCGCCTTCGCGCCGCTGCTCGGCGCCCATCGCGAGGCGGCCGCGCAAGGCCTCGACGGCTTCACCGACGACGGCGCGCTCGCCGAATGGGCGGGCCTGCCGGTGGTGGTGTTCGTCGGCGACATCGCCAACCGCAAGATCACACAGCCCGCCGACCTGATCGAGGCGGACCGGGCCTTCGCCTCCGACCCATCCGAAACGCCAGCGCCCGGAGCCCGCGCCATGACCGCCTACGTCACCCGCCTCGGCACCGGCTTCGACGTCCACGCCTTCACCACCGGCGACCATGTCTGGCTCGGCGGCATCAAGATCCCGGCCGATCGCGGGGTGCTCGCCCATTCCGACGGCGACGTGGCGCTGCATGCGCTCACTGACGCGCTGCTCGGCGCCATCGCGGACGGCGATATCGGCACCCACTTCCCGCCCTCCGACGAGCGCTGGCGGGGTGCCTCCTCCGATCAGTTCCTGGCCCATGCCTGCGGGCTGGTCCGGGCGCGGGGCGGCCGGATCGACCATCTCGACATCACCGTGCTCGCCGAGGCGCCGCGGATCGGCCAGCACCGGGAGGCGATCCGCGCCCGCATCGCCGCCATCGCCGGCGTGCCGCTGACCGCCGTCTCGATCAAGGCGACGACCACGGAAAAACTCGGCTTCGTCGGCCGCGCCGAGGGCCTCGCTGCCCAGGCCGCCGCCACGATCCGCCTCCCCGAAGAGGACGGCCCCGCCCTCGACGCGGAAGCCGAGACTGCGATGCGGCAGGGGTGAGGGGCGTCGACGCCTTTCCCGCCCCTCCGTGGAATCTATGGGCTACACAGGTTTCGACCGTAGCCGTGATCATGCCGTGGGCGCAGAAGGCGCGGGTCCCCTCTGCCGTGCGGGTGAGGGACAGGGTGAGGGATGCAACCTCTCCGGACAGAGCTGATCCCTTACCCCAACCCTCTCCCGCTCGGGAGAGGGCGCGCGTCGCGGTCTGCAACAACACCTGCGCTTTAAACCTGTGTAGCTCGTAGCAGCGGAAGGGGGAGACGGTTGCGGACCCTGCCTCGACGGCATGACATCGGGCGGCAATCGGTCAACCCGCTATGTGGGCCGACGCACGCATAGGGTCTATCCCACCTACTCCCTCATCCTAAGGTGTGAGCGCAGCGAGCCTCGAAGGAGCCCTCCAGGGATCGCGCGGCCGGCTGGAGGGCTCCTTCGAGGCCTCCGCTTCGCTCCGTCGCCTCAGGATGAGGGGATTGGTTGGAGGAGCGCCAATCTTGACCGAGCGAATCCGCTCTCAAAAAAGAATCACGCCGTCCGCAGCAGCAGCGCGATCGCCGCGATGGCCAGCACCGCCAGCGTCAGCAAGATCCCGCCGCCCCGGCAGGCGAATTGGCGGGGGGAGTTCGGCGCGGCGAACATGCCGATCGGGTGGAGGATGCGGCCGACCAGCAGGGCGATCAGCAGGCCCTGGACTAGGCCATGGCTGCCGCCGCCGGCTTCCAGCAGGCCGACCAGGATCAGCGCCAGCGGCACGTATTCCGAAAAGTTGGCGTGCGACCGGACCCGCTTGAGCATGGATTCGTCGCCGCCGTCGCCGAACAGGACGTTGTCGGAGACGCGGGATCCCATCACCCAGCCGGACAGGCCAAGATACACGAGGGCGAGCAGCGCGGCGTAGACGGCCGTGGTCGCAGGGAAGATCATCGGGTCGGGGTCTCCTATGGGGGGCGGCCGGTCCTTGAGCCGGGACCGGGCTTGGGTCACAACACGAGATAGGGCGCTCCGGCCCAGGGCGAGCCTCGCGCGATGATCGACGACACGGAGCTTCTCCAACGCGCCGAGGCGCTGGTCGCAGCCTATGCCAAGGCCGGACGCACGCTCGTCACCGCCGAATCCTGCACCGGCGGGCTGGTGGCGGGGCTGCTCACCGCCGTGCCGGGCTCTTCGGCCGTGCTCGAGCGCGGCTACGTCACCTACTCGAACGAGGCCAAGGTGGAGGCGATCGGGGTGCCGATGGACCTGATCCGCCGGCACGGCGCCGTCAGCGAGGACGTGGCCCGGGCGATGGCCTCCGGGGCGCTGGCGGCCTCGCGCGCCGCGGTCGCGGTGGCGATCACCGGCATCGCCGGCCCCGGCGGCGGCAGTGCCGACAAGCCGGTCGGGCTGGTGCATTTCGGGCTGGCCCAGCGTGAGGGCGGACGCCGCCACCTGGAGCGACGCTACGGCGATCTCGGCCGCGGAGAAATCCGCCGTGCCGCCGTGGCGGACGCGCTCGGCCTGTTCGAAGGGGCGCTCGCCGACTGATCAGACGGAACGGAGGGTCCGATGGATAGCCTGAAGACCCAGCTCTGCATCGTCGGCGGCGGTCCGGCGGGCATGATGGCCGGGCTGCTGTTCGCCCGGGCCGGGATCGCCGTCACGGTGCTGGAGAAGCACGCGGATTTCCTGCGTGACTTCCGCGGCGACACGATCCACCCCTCCACCCTCGACCTGATGGACGAGCTGGGCCTGTCCGAGCGCTTCCGCGCCCTGCCCCAGCGGCGGGTCGAGACCTTTTCGGGGGTCGTGAACGGCCGGAGCTACCGGGTCGCCGATTTCAGCCGGCTGCCGACCCGCAACCGCTTCCTGTCGTTCATGCCGCAATGGGATTTTTTGGACTTTTTGGCCGGTGTGGCGGCCGGCTATCCGGGGTTCCGATTGATCCGCAGGACCGAGGCCCGCGACCTGATCGAGGCCGACGGACGGGTCACGGGCGTGCGGGCTGAGGGGCCGGACGGGCCGGTGGCGATCCGGGCCGACCTTGTGCTCTGCGCCGATGGGCGCCACTCGCTGATGCGCGAGCGCGCCGGCTTCACGCCCCGGGCCTTCGGGGCGCCGATCGACGTGCTATGGTTCCGCCTGCCGCGCCGGGACGGCGATCCGGAGGCGGCGGCCGGACGGTTCGGCCCGGGGCGCATCCTGATCACCCTCGACCGGGGCGACACCTGGCAATGCGCCTACGTGGTCCCGAAGGGCGGGGACGCGGCGTTGCGCGCGAAGGGGCTGCCGGCCTTTCGGGCGGCGGTCGCCGAGATCGCGCCGTTCCTGGCCGACCGCACCGACGCCATCGCCGACTGGGATGCGGTCAAGCTCCTCACCGTGACGGTGGACCGGCTGAAGCGCTGGCACCGTCCCGGCCTGCTCTGCATCGGCGACGCCGCCCACGCGATGTCGCCGGTGGGCGGGGTCGGCATCAACCTGGCGATCCAGGACGCGGTGGCGGCGGCCAACATCCTGGCCGAGCCCCTGAGGGCGGGGCCCGTGACCGAGGCCGACCTCGCCCGCGTCCAGGCCCGGCGGCTCTTCCCGGTCCGGGCGACCCAGACGCTGCAGCGGGTGATCCAGGCCCGGGTGATCGCCACCGCGCTCAAGGCCGACGCGCCGTTCCGGGCGCCGCTGGCCCTGCGCATCCTCGACCGGCTGCCGATCCTCCAGGCCCTGCCCGCCCGGATGATCGGGATGGGCGTGCGGCCGGAGCATGTGTCCGCGCCGGCCCGGGCCTGATCCGCTCAGGCGGTGCCGTACATCCGGTCCGCCCGGCCCTCGAAGGCGTCGGTGAACTTGCGGAAGGCGCGGTCGAACATCGTGCCCATCAGGAGGCCCAGCGTCCGGCTCTTGAACTCGTAGGTGATGAAGAAGTCGACGGCGCAGCCGCCGTTCGGCGCCTCCTTGAACGACCAGCGGTTCTCCAGGTGACGGAACGGGCCGTCGATATATTCGGCGACGATCTTGTGGTTGGCCGGATCGAGGCTGACCCTTGTGGTGAAGCGCTCGCGGATCGCCTTGTAGCCCACGCCCATCTCGGCGATCAGCACCTGCCCGCCCTCCGGCATATCCTGGCGGCGGATCACCCGCAGGGATTCGCACAGCGGCAGGAATTCCGGGTAGCGCTCCACATCGGCCACGAGATCGTACATCTGCTGCGGCGAATGCCGCACCGTGCGGGTAACCCGGAAGGACGGCATTTCTTTTCCGACGTACTCAGGCCGAGAGGGCGGGGGCGTGCGGGACGGCATGCTTGGCGAGCCGGGCCGCCTGAAGCTTGGCAAAGTCCTCGCCGGCATGGTGCGACGAGCGGGTGAGCGGCGTGGCCGAGACCAGCAAAAAGCCTTTGGCGTAGGCGGTGGTCTCGTAGGTCTTGAATTCGTCGGGCGGCACGAAGCGCACCACTTCGTGGTGCTTCTTCGACGGCTGCAGGTACTGGCCGATGGTCAGGAAATCGACCTCGGCCGAGCGCAGGTCGTCCATGAGCTGGAGCACCTCGTTCCGCTCCTCGCCGAGCCCGACCATGATGCCGGACTTGGTGAAGATCGTCGGGTCGAGCTCCTTCACCCGCTGGAGCAGGCGCACCGAGTGGAAGTAGCGGGCGCCGGGCCGCACCGTCAGGTACTTGGCCGGCACCGTCTCCAGGTTGTGGTTGAACACGTCGGGCTTGGCCGCGACAACCACCTCCAAGGCCCCGTCCTTGCGCAGGAAGTCGGGGGTGAGGATCTCCACCGTGGTCCCGGGGCTCGCCCGGCGGATCGCCGCGATGGTCCGGGCGAAATGCTGGGCGCCGCCGTCCTTCAGGTCATCCCGGTCCACCGAGGTGATCACCACGTGGTGCAGGCCGAGCTTGGCCACCGAGTCGCCGATCTTTTCGGGCTCCAGGGCGTCCAGCGCGTCGGGCAGGCCGGTGCGGACGTTGCAGAAAGCGCAGGCCCGCGTGCAGGTGTCGCCCATGATCATGAAGGTGGCGTGCCGCTTCTCCCAGCACTCGCCGATATTGGGGCAGCCGGCCTCCTCGCAGACCGTGACGAGGCCGTGCTCGCGCACGATCTTCTGGGTCTCGGTCCAAGCCTTGGAGCCCGGCGCCTTGACCCGGATCCAGTCCGGCTTCTTGGCCTGGACGGGCTGGTCCGGCCGGTGCGCCTTCTCGGGATGGCGCAGGCGCGCGGAGCGCGGATCGTTCTTCAGGATGTCGAGGACGATGGCCATGCCACACCGCGGGGAAGCGCCCGGAGGCGCGGTCGGTCAGGAAGGACTGACTTAAGGCGCCCGGCCCCGCGCCGCAAACCGCCGCGACGCCGGGACGCCATGCGGCGGTTGAGGATGCGGCGTTTCCGTCAGATCCCGAGCCCCCGCACCAGCACGCCCGCGAGCACCGCCCCGATCACCGGGCCGGCCACCGGGATCAGCGCGTAGCCCCAGTCGGAAGAACCCTTGCCGGCGATCGGCAGGACCGCGTGGGCGAGGCGCGGCCCGAGGTCGCGGGCGGGGTTGATGGCGTAGCCGGTGGTGCCGCCGAGAGACAGGCCGACGCCCCAGACCAGCATGCCGACCATGTAGGGCGCGACCCCGCGGGGGATCGCCCCGGAGGCGCCGAGCGTGTTGGTCACCAGCGCCGAGATGGTCAGGATCAGGAAGAAGGTGGCGATGATCTCCGAGGTCCAGTTGGCCTTGGCGTCCCGGATCGCCGGCCCGGTGCAGAAGCAGGCGAGTTTCAGGTCCTGCTCCGGGGTGGCCGCCCAGTGCGGCAGGTAGTGCAGCCAGACGATCGCCGCGCCCACGAAGGCGCCGAGCATCTGCGCCGGGATGTAGATCGCGAGCTTTGAAAAATCCCCGGCGCTGACGGCGCCCGCCACGGTCACGGCCGGGTTGAGATGCGCGTCCGGGCTGCCGGTGGCGGTGGCGACGAAGATCCCGGCGAGCACCGCGAAGGCCCAGCCGGCGGTGATGGCGATCCAGCCGGCGTTCTCCGCCTTGGATTGCTTGAGCAGGGCGCCGGCGACGACGCCGTCTCCCAGCACGATCAGCGTCATCGTGCCGAGGAATTCACCCAGGAATGGCGATGTCATGATGTAGCTCCCCCGTTTGCTGCTTATTTTAAGATTTGTACAGCTTGTGCGAGTGTGTGATCTTGATAAAGCGTTGCCGATATTTACGGCTCTCCTATCCCCTCCCTCGTCCTGAGGTGCCGGGGCGCAGCGGAGGCCTCGAAGGAGCCCTCCAGCTGGACTCGCGATTCCCGGAGCCCTCCTTCGAGGCTGCTCCGCAGCACCTCAGGATGAGGTCGAGGGTGGGACTGCGCGGATGGCAGCGGCCTCCGGCCCGCGAGGGCCGAAGGTTCTCTGCTCAATCCTCGTCGAGCTTCCAGTCGAAGGAGCGCTTGACCGCGCGGCTCCAGGCGGCGGCGATCTTTTCGCGCTGGCCGGCATCCATCTTCGGGGTCCAGCGCTTGTCGACGCCCCAGTTGCGCTTGAGGTCGTCGAGGCCCTTCCAGTAGCCGACCGCGAGGCCCGCCGCGTAGGCGGCGCCGAGCGCCGTGGTCTCGGAGACTTTTGGGCGCACCACCGGCACGTCGAGCATGTCGGCTTGGAACTGCATCAGCGTGTTGTTGGCGACCATGCCGCCATCGGCGCGCAGCTCCTTGACCGGGATGCCGGAATCCTTGGCCATGGCGTCCAGCACCTCGTGGGTCTGGAAGGCGGTCGCCTCCAGCACCGAGCGGGCGATGTGGCCGCGGTTGACGTAGCGGGTCAGGCCGATGATCAGGCCGCGGGCGCCCTCGTTCCAGTGCGGCGCGTAGAGGCCCGAGAAGGCCGGCACGAAGTAGACGCCGCCATTGTCCTCGACCGTGGTGGCCAGCGTCTCGACCTCGGCCGAGTCCTTGATCATGTGGAGGTTGTCGCGCAGCCACTGCACCAGGGCGCCGGTGATCGCGATCGAGCCCTCCAGGGCGTAGGCCGGCTTCTCGCCGTCGAGGCGGTAGGCCAGGGTCGTGACCAGGCCGGCCTTGGACGGGACCGGCTCGGTGCCGGTGTTCATCAGCGCGAAGCACCCGGTGCCGTAGGTGTTCTTGGCCTCGCCCGGACTGAAGCAGGTCTGCCCGAACAGGGCCGCCTGCTGGTCGCCCAGGATGCCGGCGATCGGCACGCCCGCGAACGGCGCCTTGGTCTCGCCGTAGACCTCGCTCGACGAGACGATCTTCGGCAGCATCGCCTTCGGGATCCCGAAGGTCGTCAGCATGCCGTCGTCCCATTCCAGGGTCTTCAGCGACATCAGCTGCGTGCGGCTGGCATTGGTCACGTCGGTGACGTGCAGCCCGCCCTCGGTGCCGCCGGTGAGGTTCCAGACCAGCCAGGTGTCGATGTTGCCGAACAGCACGTCGCCGGCCTCGGCCCGCTCCCGGGCGCCGTCGACATGGTCGAGCAGCCAGCGCAGCTTGAGGCCCGAAAAATAGCTCGCCAGCGGCAGGCCGGTGAGGTCGCGGAATCGGTCGCGACCGCCGTCACGGGCGAATTCGGAGACCAGCCGGTCGTTGCGGGTATCCTGCCAGACCAGGGCGTTGTGCAGCGGCTTGCCGGTGCGCCGGTCCCAGATCAGCGTGGTCTCGCGCTGGTTGGTGATGCCGATGGCCGCAAGGTCGGAGGGCTGGAGGCCGGCTTTGTCCAGGGCCTCGCGCATCACGTTTTGCGTCTTGGTCCAGATCTCGGCGGCGTCGTGCTCGACATGGCCGGGGGCCGGATAGATCTGCGCGTGCTCGGCCTGGGCCAGCGCGATGACGCTGCCCTCGCGATCGAACACCATGAAGCGGCTGCTCGTGGTGCCCTGGTCGATGGCCCCGACGTAACGGCTCATCGTTCCCTCCCTGAGTTATGCCCGACCGGTCTCGCGCCGGATCGGGTTCGGCACAATCATGCAGCCTCGGCCTTGCGGTCGAGGTAGGCGGACAGGCGCGCAGCGCTCTCCGGGCTGGTGCGCAGGCCGAGCTTCGAGCGGCGCCAGAGGATATCCTCGGCGGTGACCGCCCATTCCTCGACGCGCAGGTAATCGACCTCGGCCGCGGTGAGGCCGCCGTCGAACACCTCGCCCAGATCGGCCATGGAGCGCGCGGTCCCGACGATCTCGCGTGCCTTGGTGCCGTAGGCGCGGGCGAGGCGCCTTGCGGTCTCGGCGGGTAAAAACGGCTTCTCGGCCTGGAGCTTGGCGAGGAAAGAATCGAAGTCCGCGTCCTTCATGGCGCCGCCGGGCAGCACCGCCTCGCCGGTCCAGGCCGGCTTGAGGCCGGGGAAGAACGGCTTGAGCTTCTCGATCGCGTGCTCGGCCAGGCGCCGGTACGTCGTGATCTTGCCGCCGAACACCGACAGTACCGCCGCCTTGCCGCCCTGGTCCTCCACGTCGAGGACGTAGTCGCGGGTCACCGCGGAGGCGTTCTCGGCCGCGTCGTCGTAGAGCGGACGCACGCCCGAATAGCTCCAGACCACGTCGGCCGGGGTGATGCGGTTGTCGAAGGAGCGGTTGATGCAGCCGCAGAGGTAGTCGGTCTCCTCCAGGGAAATCGAGACCGGCCCGGGCTCGCCGTCATAGGGCACGTCGGTGGTGCCGATCAGCGTGAAGTCGCGCTCGTAGGGGATCGCGAAGATGATCCGCTTGTCCGGCTGCTGGAGGATGTAGGCCTGGTCGCCCGGGAACAGGCGCTTGACCACGATGTGGCTGCCCTTGATCAGGCGCACTGCCGCGCGGCTGTTGATGCCCAGCGTGCCGCCCAGCGTCGCGCTGACCCAGGGGCCGGCGGCGTTGACCACGGCCTTGGCCCGGATTGCCCGCTCGGATCCGGTGCGCTCGTCGCGCAAGGTTGCGACCCAGCCGTCACCCTCGCGGCGGGCCGAGATCACGCCGGTGCGGGTCAGAACCGTGGCGCCGCGCTCGCGGGCATCCATGGCGTTGAGCACCACCAGGCGGCTGTCCTCCACCCAGCAGTCGGAATAGACGAAGCCCTTGGTCAGGCGCTTCTGCAGCGGCGCGCCGTAGGGCGAGCTGCGCAGGTCCACCGACTTCGAGCCCGGCAGGGTCCGCAGCCGCGCGAGATGGTCGTACAGGAACAGGCCGAGCCGCAGCATCCAGGCCGGGCGCAGGCCCTCGTCGTGGGGCAGCACGAAGCGCAGAGGCCAGATCACGTGGGGCGCCTGGCGCAGCAGCCGCTCGCGCTCGGCCAGGGCCTCGCGGACGAGGCGGAATTCGTAATATTCGAGGTAGCGCAGGCCGCCGTGGATCAGCTTCGTCGAGGACGAGGAGGTGAAGCCGGCCAGATCCCCGCGCTCGGCCAGCAGGACCGACAGGCCGCGGCCCGACGCATCGCGCGCGATTCCGGTGCCGTTGATGCCGCCGCCGATGACCAGGAGATCGTAGGCGTCGGACGGCTCGCGCTGGCGCGTTGCAGCCGGCATTGTTCCTCCTCTCCCGCCCTGGATGGCGGGTTCAGAACATATTGAGCTGCCCGCTGATTTTCGCAAGCGAAAAAACGCATGTTCGTTACGGTTCGTCGGCGTTGTCCGCCACCGCCAGGGTCACCCCTTGGCGCTCGATCATCGCGACGATCTCCGGCGGCGGCATCCGGTCGGTGAAGAACGTGTCGACCTGATCCAGCCGGCCGACCTGCACCATCGGGCGCCGGGTGAACTTGGTATGGTCGGCGACCAAAAAGGTCTTGCGGGCATGGGCCAGGATGGTCTGCGTCGCCCGCACCTCCTCGTAATCGTAGTCGAGCAAGGCGCCGTCGGAATCGATGCCGCTGATGCCGATCACCGCCACGTCGACCCGGAACTGGCTGAGCGTGTCGCAGGTGAGCTGGCCGAGCACCGCGCCGTCGCGGTTGCGCACCGTGCCGCCGGCCACGACGATGTGGAACTCCGTGGCCTCGGCCAAAGAGAGCGCCACGTTGAGGTTGTTGGTGATGACGCTGAGGTCGTCGTGCCGGGTCAACTCGCGGGCCACGGCCTCGGGGGTCGTGCCGATATTGACGAAGACCGAGCAGTGTGACGGGATCCGGCTGGCAGCCAACCGGCCGATCCGGGTCTTTTCCGGCAGCAGGGTCACCCGGCGGTCGGCATAATCGATGTTCTCGACGCTGGACGGGAGCCCGCCCCCGCCCCGGTAGCGCTCCAGCCGCCCTTCCGCGCTCAGCTCGTTGAGGTCGCGCCGGATCGTCTGGACGGTGACGCCGAACTGCGCGGCGAGCGCCTCGATGGTGACGAAGCCCCGCTGGCGCACCGCCGCCACGATGGCGCTGCGCCGTCCCTCGACCCCCGTGGCCTCGATCCTGTCCTCGGATCTCCGGTCGAGCGGGCGTGACATCGAGCCTCCTGGCGTTTCCTCGGACCACCTTACGGGCGCGAATGTTCGTTTGCGAACATCCTGCGGGTGTGGCGGCTTTCGCGAGAGAGTGAACCGGCCGGGGCGGTGGGGCAACCGGATCGCAGGGCGGAGGATTGGATTCTTACATGGGCCGAATGCGGCCCGCGTCTTCTCCCGCGCACAGTGCCGGACTCACAGGATGCCGGATGCGACGCGCCCCCTCTCCCGTGCGGGAGAGGGGGCGCGTCGCGACCTGCACAACCTGTTGTACGACCATCGAGCCCGCCTAGACCGGCACCCCCAGAACCTGAAGCGTCGCTTTCGACGGCGACCCCCGCTCACGTGGGCTCCAGGCGGAGGGAGAGAGGCGTCCGTGCCACCTTGCGAATGAGTCGTCCGAACCACGTCCGAAAAACCCCACAAAAAAGGCCTGCCGCGGGTGCGACAGGCCAGACCGTCCGGGTGATGCCGCGCTGCGGCGCTCCCCGGAGCCGATCACATCTGGTGGTGGCGCATCCGGCGGTGATGCTTCATCATCCGCTTGTGCTTCATGCGCTTGCGCATCATCGGGCGCTCGGTCGGGGCTGCGGCGCCCCGCTCCATGGCGGCGGCTTCGCCGGCGCGCTCTAGGCCGCCGCGGGGACCACCGGCCTGGGAACCGGAATTGTTGTAGGGCGCGTTGCCCTGAGCGAGGGCGGAGCCCGCGAGCAGCGTCAGCGAGGCGGCGGCCAGCAGCAGTTTCTTCATGATCGGATCCCGGCTTCAAGACAGTCGCAGGCGAGGCGTCGCCCGTCGTCTGGAGCGGTGCCGCTGCGTCGGAAAATAAGCGGCTGAGAGGAGACTTGGTTCCCCGATCCCGCCATTCGGAGGTGGATGATTGCTTGCCGGGGTCCGACAGCCTATTGCGCGCCCTGTCCCAGCGCGACCGCGATCGGGATGCGTTCGGGAGGGGGCGGCTTTGGCCTGCAGCGGTTCGGCCTATCTGCTCCTCGACGTCGCCGGAACGCCCTGCGCCCTGCCCCGCGCCGCGGTCTCCGAGATCCTGCCGCTGCCGGATCTGCACAATCCCCCCGCCACCGGCGGCTGGCTCGCCGGCTTCCTCAATCTCGGCGGCGCGCCGATCCCGGTGATCGATCTCGCGCCGCTGCTCGGCCTGCGCCCGGCCGCCACGGAGCCGGGCCTGTACGCGCATCTGGTGCTGACCCGGGACGATGCGGTCGCCTACCTGGTCGACCGCGCCGCCGATCTGGTGATCGTGCCCGATTCCGCGATCCGGCCGGCCGAGGAGGCCGGCACCCTCAACGGCTGCGTGGCGGCCGAGCTCGTGATCGGCGACCAACTCGTGCACGCCCTCGCCCCCGACGGCCTGCTGACCGCCCAGGAGCGGGCCCGGGTCGCGGCGCTGACGCAGGCCGCCGCCGAGCGCCTGGCCGCCCTGCCGCCCTCCGCCTGATCCCGCAATGCGGCGTCCCGTCCCTCCCCGCCCCGATCCGGGCGACGACCCGGCCTATGCCGGGCTGAAGGCGCGGATCATCGCCCGCACCGGCCACCATTATTATATCGACAAGGACGAGCTCCTGATCGAGCGCCTGCGCCGGCGCTTCCGGGCCAATGCGGTCGCCGATTGCGCCGCCTACACCGCGCTCCTGGCCGACCGGTCCAAGGGCGAGGCGGAATGGGCCAATCTGGAGGCCGAGATCACCGTCGGCGAGACCTTCTTCTTCCGCTACGCCGAGCAGTTCCAGGCCCTGCGCGAGACCATCCTGCCGGCGCTGATCGCGGCGCGCAGCCTCGACCGCACCCTGCGGATCTGGAGCGCCGGCTGCTCCACCGGCGCCGAGCCCTATTCCCTGGCGATCCTGGTCCGCGAGGCCCTGGGCGACGCCCTGCCCGACTGGCGGATCGTGATCCTCGGCACCGACATCAGCGTCGAGGCGCTGGCGACCGCCCGGGCGGCCGAGTACGGGCGCTGGGCGCTCAGGACCATGCCGCCGGAGGAGAGGCTGCGCTACTTCACGCGCCTGCCCCCCGCCCCCGGGATCCGCCGCGAGGGCGGCTACGCCCTGCGGCCGGAATTCCGCGCGCTGGTGCGGTTCGAGCGTGGCAACCTCCTCAGCCTGGTCGAGCCGAAGCTGCCGCCCGGCGAGGGCTTCGACCTGATCCTGTGCCGCAACGTGCTGATCTATTTCGAGGCCGAGACGGTGGCCGCGGTGGTGCGCGGCCTCGGCCGAAGACTCCGGCCGGAGGGCTGGATGCTGCTCGGCCATGCCGAGCCGAACCCGACCTTCTCAGGGTTCCTCGATCCGGTCAGCCTGCCCGGCACCGTGGCCTACCGCCGCCTCGGTGACGTGGCCCCACCCGTGCCGCGGCCGGTCTCGCCCGCCGTCGAGCCGGTGCCGCCGCAGCGCGTCCGGGCCGTGGAAGAGCCCTGCGCGGCGCTCGAGACCGTCGTCGCGACCCTGGCCCAGCCGCGCCCTCCCGCGGCGGACGCGCTTCCGCCGGCCGAGGCGGCCCCCGCCGACGCGCCGGACGGCGACCTCGCGCAGATCCGGGCCCTCGCCGATGCCGGGGAGACCGGCGCCGCCTGGCGGGTGCTGCGCGGCGCCCTCGCCCGCGACCCGACCGATCCGGCTTTGCGCTTCTACGAGGGTCTGCTCGCCCACACGCTGGGCCGGGACGCCGAGGCCGAGCGGGCGCTGCGGGCGGCGCTCTACCTCGACCGGGGCTTCGTGATGGCCCATTACCATCTCGGCCTGCTGCTCATCGGGCTCGACCGTCCCGACGAGGCGGCCCGCGCCCTCGACAACGCCATCGCCCTCAGCCAAGCGCTGGGGCCGAACACGCTCCTGCTCGAGGGCGACGGCGCCGCGGCCGGCGAGATCGCCGCCGGGGCGGCCGCGGCCCGCGCCGGGCTCGGCCCCCATCGCGGCGCAGATACCGGGAGTCCCTGATGGACGCGCGCCAGAGCGCACCGAAGCACGGCGCCCGGCCCAGAACCGAGCGGGACATCCGGGCCGAGCGCGCCGCGTCCCTGGCGCGGCGGAGCGCCGCCGCGGCGGGGCCGGAGATCGGGATCGACCACCTCGTCTGCGCCTGCGGGTCCGAGCGCTACGGGATTCCGCTCGCCGCAGTCGCCCAGGTGCTGCCGATGCGCCCGTGCACGCCGATGCCCGGGGCGGTACCGGCTTTGCTCGGCCTGATCGCCCTGTCGGGCCGGATCGTCGGTGTCGTCGGTCTCGCCCGGGCGCTCGGCCGGCCGGAAGCCCCGCCCGAGGGCGAGAGCGGGGGCGGCCACCTCGTCGTGCTGCGCGGCGGCCAGCCGCAATCCGTCGCCCTGGCGGTGGACCGGGTTCTGGGGATCGCCGCCGCCCCGGGACCGTCCGCCGCAGGGATTGCGGAGGATGCGGATCCCGCCGGGTTGGGCAACGCGGCCGCTTCGGGGTATGCCCCCGCTTCGGCCCGCGACGGCCGACCGGATTTCGTCGTCGTCGACCTCCCCCGCCTCCTGCGCCGCGTACTGCCCTAAGTCCCGTCCGCGCGCCCCTCCACCGGAGCCAGCCCCGACCGTGACGTTCTCGATCGGAAGACGCATCCTTCTCGGCTTCGGCGCCGTCACGGTGGTGATCGTGGCGCTCGGCTTCTACGCGCTGGAGCAGATCGGATCGGTGCGCGACACCACCGACGCCATCGTCCGGCGCGACATGGCGGTGCTGCGCCAGCTCGACGATCTCGGCAACCAGGCCCGCGACCTCGGGCTCCTGCGCCGCACCGCCGTGATCGGGATGCTGTCGCAGGCGCAAGGCCGGCCGGTGCGCGCCGACGACACCCTGGCGGCCTGGCGCCGCACCGCCGCCGAGGTCGAGAGTGGCCTTGCCGCCACGGCCCAGCTCGCCGGCCAGTACCGGACGCAATCGATCACTGCCGAGCGCAACGTCGCCTGGGACCGGATCGCCGCCGCGACCGCCGAGGTGCAGCGCTCCTTCCTGGAGGTGCGGACCGCGAGCGAGGCGCAGTTCGCCGCCATCGCCAAGCAGGATCTCCCCGCCGTCGAGGCGCGCAACGACGAGATCAGCCGTCTGCAGGCGCCGTTCCTGGGCGGCATCACCAACCTGCGCACCCTGCTCGACGGCAGCATGGCCCTGGGGCAACGCGCCGCCCACGAGGTCTACGAGCGCTCGCGCCTGTCGATCTACCTGACGCTGGCTGCCGCGGTGCTGCTGGCGGTGCTGGTCACCTGGATGATCCGCCGCGCGGTGGTGCGTCCGCTGGAGACCGTGATGGCCTTCGTCGAGCGGGTCGGCGACGGCGACCTCTCGGGGAAGCTCGCCATGCAGGGCGGCGACGAGATCGCCCGTCTCGGGCGCACGCTGGACGCGATGGTGGACAACCTGTCCGACCTGGCCCGGACCAACCGCGCGGCCACCGCCGATCTCAACGCCGCCGCCGCCGAGATCCGCGCCTCCGCCCAGCAGCAGGCCGCCTCCGTCGAAGAGCAGTTCGCTGCCGTGCAGGAGACCGCCGCGACCGTCGACGAGATCACCCATTCCGGCGCCCAGATCGGCAAGCGCGCCACCGAGGTGATCGCCACCGCCCAGGCCACCGCCCAGACCTCCCGTCAGGGCCTGCGCGCGGTCTCCGACACCGCCAAGGCCATGGACGCGATCCGCGAGCAGGCCGAGGCGGTCGCCGGCAACATCGTCAGCCTGTCGGAGAAGACCCAGACGATCGGCGACATCATCGAGACCGTCAACGACATCTCCGAGCGCACGCATCTGCTCGCGCTCAACGCCGCGATCGAGGCGGCCGCGGCCGGCGAGAGCGGGCGCAGCTTCGCCGTGGTGGCCTCCGAGATGAAGCTGCTCGCTGACCAAGCCAAGGCGGCCACCGGCCAGGTCCGGGGGATTTTGGGCGAGATCCAGCGGGGCATCAACACGTCGGTGATGCTGACCGAGGAGGCGGTGAAGCGTGCGGCCTCGGGCAAGACGCGCTCGGACACGACGCAGCGGACGATCGAGGAGATCACGGCGCGGGTGGAGGAGAACGTGCAGACGTTCCAGCAGATCGTGGCCTCGACCAACCAGCAGCAGCTGGGGATCGAGCAGGTGATGGGGGCG
>NZ_JAKSYO010000159.1 GCF_022829635.1 Methylobacterium sp. E-066 | reverse complement strand
CGCACCAAGCCGCACTGCAACATCGGCACGATCGGTCACGTCGACCACGGCAAGACGTCGCTGACGGCGGCGATCACGAAGGTCCTGGCGGAGACGGGCGGGGCGACGTTCACGGCCTACGACCAGATCGACAAGGCGCCGGAGGAGAAGGCGCGCGGGATCACGATCTCGACGGCGCACGTGGAGTACGAGACGGCCAACCGGCACTACGCCCACGTCGACTGCCCCGGCCACGCCGACTACGTGAAGAACATGATCACCGGCGCCGCCCAGATGGACGGCGCGATCCTGGTGGTGTCGGCGGCCGACGGCCCGATGCCGCAGACCCGCGAGCACATCCTGCTGGCCCGCCAGGTCGGCGTCCCGGCGCTGGTGGTGTTCCTCAACAAGGTCGACATGGTCGACGACGAGGAGCTCCTGGAGCTGGTCGAGCTCGAGGTGCGCGAGCTGCTGTCGAAGTACGACTTCCCGGGCGACGACATCCCGATCACCAAGGGCTCGGCGCTGATGGCGCTGGAGGACAAGGAGCCCAAGATCGGCAAGGAAGCCGTCCTGGCGCTGATGGAGACGGTGGACAGCTACATCCCGCAGCCGGAGCGCCCGATCGACCTGCCGTTCCTGATGCCGATCGAGGACGTGTTCTCGATCTCCGGCCGCGGCACGGTGGTGACGGGTCGCGTCGAGCGCGGCATCGTCAAGGTCGGCGAGACGGTGGAGATCGTCGGGATCCGGGCGACCACGACCACGACGGTGACCGGCGTGGAGATGTTCCGCAAGCTGCTCGACCAGGGCCAGGCGGGCGACAACGTCGGCGTGCTGCTGCGCGGCACCAAGCGCGAGGACGTGGAGCGCGGCCAGGTCGTGTGCAAGCCGGGTTCGGTGAAGCCGCACACCAAGTTCAAGGCCGAGGCCTACATCCTGACCAAGGA
>NZ_JAKSYO010000156.1 GCF_022829635.1 Methylobacterium sp. E-066 | reverse complement strand
CGCGGCACCCGCAACCAGGGTGTCCTGCTCGTCAACGCCGCCAACCTCGCCCCGGCCTATTCCAGCGCGATCGGTCGCCGCGACGACGAGTTCGCCGTCGTCCGCGCCGGCCTGAACTACAAGTTCGGCTCGTACTAGGATCCGGCCTCGGCGCGCCAGCCGCGCCGATCGCGACAGATGAAAAGGCCCGGCCGAGAGGTCGGGCTTTTTCACGTCTTGGTTGCGCGTGCTGGGCTTGGATGAAGTTTTCGCAACCTCCCCTGACAAAGCGTCACCGCACCCCCATGTCCTCTGCGGCCGTGCGGCGCGTTCGAGCCCGCGGGTACGACTCGAGGAGGAGAACTCCATGAATAGCGAAGAACGCGACGTCATCTCCGGCATCTTCCAGCGTCTGGAGCAGGCCCAGAGCCAGCCCCGCGACGCGGAGGCCGAGCGCTTCATCGCCGACAAGCTCCGCACGCAGCCCTACGCCCCCTACGCGATGGCGCAGCTGATCTACGTGCAGGAAGAGGCGATCAAGAGCCTGAACCAGCAGCTCGAGCAGGCCCGCAGCCAGGCTGCGCCGGCCCAGTCCTCGGGGGGCGGCGGGTTCCTCTCGAGCATCTTCGGCGGCGGCAGCCAGCGTCAGGAGCCGCAGCCCGGCTACGGCCAGCAGCAGCGCCCGGCCGGCCAGCCCTGGGGCGGTGGTGGCGGCGCCCCGCAGGGCTATCCCCAGCAAGGCTACCCGCAGCAGCAGCCGGGATACCCGCCGCAGCAGCAGGGTGGTCCGTGGGGCGGTCAGCCGCAGGCTCCGGCCCGGGGCGGCGGCTTCATGGCGACCGCACTCCCGATGGCGGCCGGCGCGGCTGGCGGCATGCTGCTCGGCAGCGCCCTGTCGAACGCCTTCGCGGGCGGCCATTCGAGCCTCGGCAGCGCCGCGGCGGCGGGCCTCGGCGGCGGCGGCGAGACGGTCGTGAACAACTATTATGGCGACGGCGGCAACCAGGATCTCGGCTCCGCCCTCGACGGCGGCGGCAGCGGCAGCGGCAACGACTTCCAGGATGCCAGCTTCAGCGATCCGTCCGGCGATTTCGGCGGCGATCTCGGCGGGGGCGACGACAGCGACTGGACCTGATCGCGCCCAGCCGCTCCCATCGAAGCCCGGTCGCGCTCACGCGCGGCCGGGTTTTTTTTTGTGTTTTGATTGGTGCGCCGTTCGGTCCGCGCCTGTCACGCCAATGGCTTTCGACCGGCCGCCGGCCCGCGAAAGGCCTGGGCGGCGTGGCGTTCCGGCAGCCGGTCGCCGTGCCCGAACAGCTTCTGCCGGTACGACCCATCCATGTAGGCGGTCTTGTAGAGCCCCCGGTCCTGCAGCTCCGGGATCACGATGTCGATGAAGTCGGCAAAGCTTTCCGGCACGACGATGCGGCTGAGGTTGAACCCGTCAACCTCGCCCTCCTCGATCCAGGCCTGGAGCTCGTCGGCGATCGAGACCGCGTCACCGGCCAGCACCGCGTAGCGCCCGCCGAGTTCCAGCTCAGCCAGGAGGTCGCGCTTGGTCAGACCCCGCTTGGCCGCGGCCGCGGTGGCGGATTGGATCGCGTTGCCGGGGGCGTAGGGAATCGGGTCGTCGAGGCCGTAGCGGGCGAAGTCGATCCCCGTCGAGGCGGAGAAATGCGCTAGGCCCGCCTCCGGGTTGGCGTAGCGCCGGTATTCGGCACGTTTCTCCTCGGCCTCGGCCCGGCTGCGGCCGGGAATGACCGCAAGGCCGACAAACACCTTCACGTCATCGGGCCGGCGCCCGGCCGCCACAGCCTCGGCACGGATGGCCCGGACCGCGTCCCGGGCCGCGCCCCGGTCGCGGGCGGAGATGAACACGCATTCGGCGTGGCGGCCCGCGAAGGCCCGGCCGCGGCCCGACGCGCCCGCCTGGTAGAGGACCGGGGTCCGCTGCATCGATGGCTCGGACAGGTGATAGCCCTCGACATCGAAGAACTCGCCGTGATGCGAGACCGGCCGGATATGGGCCGGATCGCTGAACACCCGCGCCGCCAGGTCGCGGCGCACCGCCGCGTCGTCCCAGCTGCCTTCCCAGAGCTTGTAGAGGACCTCGAGATACTCGTCGGCATAGTCGTAGCGCCGGTCATGGGCCGGCAGGCTGCCGCCGCTCTGGCCGCGATGGGCGCTGTCGAGATAGCCGGTGACGATGTTCCAGCCGATCCGGCCGCCGGTCAGGTGATCGAGGGTCGAGAGCCGCCGGGCGAAGGTGTAGGGCGCCTCGGTGTGGACGTTGATCGTGATGCCGAAGCCGAGATGCTCCGTCACCGCCGCCATGGCCGGGACGAGCAGGCTCGGATCGTTGACCGGCAGCTGCACCGCCTCCCGGGCGGTCACGTCGATGCCGCCGCCGTAGATGTCGTAGACGCCGCTGATATCGGCGATGAACAACCCGTCGAACAGGCCGCGCTCCAGGAGCTTGGCCTGATCGGTCCAGTAGCCGAGGGTGTTGTAGTCCGACGACCGGTCGCGCGGATGCGTCCACAGGCCGTGATTGATGTGGCCGACGCAGTTCATGTTGAACGCGTTCAGGCGGATCTGCTTTTTGGCGGCCATCAGAGCGCTCCGTGCCGGGGCGGCAGCCGGCCGTCGAGATGGTAGGCGCCGATCCAGTGGTACTTCCACCGCACGGGATCGTGCAGCGTGTGGGTGCGGACGTTGCGCCAGTAGCGGTCCAGGGTCTCGGCCCGGTCGGTGGCGGAGGTGCCGCCGAGTTCGAGGAGCTTGTTGGCGGCGAGCAGCCCGGCTCGGTGACTGGAAGCCCGCGCCTCGGCCACCGCCACGGAGGCCGCCGCGACGCTGTCCGCGTCGGGCTCACCTTGCGCGGCATCGACGAAACGGCCGGCCCGCTCCAGCAGGGCGTCGGCCGCAGCCAAGCGCACCCGCACGTCGCCGAGGGCGTGGAGGGTCAGCGGATCCTCGCTGGCGCGTGCGACGCCGGAATCGATCCAAGGCCGGGCCCGATCGCGCACGAACGGCAGCGTCGCCGCGAAGGCGCCCTGCCCGATGCCGAGATCGATTCCGGCATGCAGGATCTGCGCGAATGGGCCGATGGCGGTTGGGCGGTCCATCGAGGCCTGGAACGGCACCACCCAGTCCGGCTCGACCCGGACGCGGTCGAACACGATCGAGCCCGAGCCGGTGATCCGCTGGCCGAACCCGTCCCAGTCGTCCACCAGGGTGACGCCGGGGGCGTCCCGGGGGATGAACACCAGATAGGCGACCGCCCTACCCTCCTCCTCGGCATTGACCATCGTGGGGATGCGGTGGGCGAACAACGAGCCGGTGCAGTAATATTTGCGCCCCTCAACGGTCCAGCCGGAGGGATCGCGCACGAGCCGGGTGCGGCGGGTGTGGTCCCGCTGGCCGATCTCGGCGAGCGCGTTGCCGAACCGCTCGCCCGCCAGGACCCGCCCGTAAAGATCGCGCTTCTGCGCCTCGGTGCCGCCGTTGCGGAGCACTTCGAGGGCGTAGAAGTGGTTCTGCGGGATCTGGCCGATTGAGCCATCGGTCGCCGCGATGGTCGCGATCACCTGCGCGACCGTGGCGGCACTCACGCCGGGGCCGCCGTATGCGCGCGGGACCGTGATCGCCCAAAGGCCTGTCTCGGTGAAGCGCTCGATCTCGGCGAAGGGCAGCCGGCGGTCGAGATCGCGGGTGACGGCCTCTTCGGCCAATTCGGCGGCCAGAGCCCGGGCGGCGGCGAGGGCCGCAGCATCGTCGGCGAGCACCGGCACCGGACGGGGCGGCTCGGGCGGCCGGGTGAAGGCGGATTCGTGCGGCTGAAGCGGCATGGCCCTCAGTTCCACTGGTGCCGGGCGGGCAGCGCGCCGTTCAGGGTGTAATCCCCCAGCAGGTGGTATTTCCAGCGCACGGGATCGTGCAGGGTGTGCACCCGCGCGTCGCGCCAGAACCGCCCGAGATTGGTGCCCTCCCGCGTCGCCGAGGCGCCGGCGAGTTCCAGCAGGCGCTCGGAGGCTTCGAGCGCGACCTCGGTGGTGAGGATCTTGGCCTCGGCCACAGTGACCGACGCCTCGGCCGAGCTTTGCGCGGTGACCGGGGCAGCGGCGATGCGATCCAGCGTCCGGCCGGCCCGGGCGAGGACTTCCTCGGCGGCATGCAGATCGACCTCCAGCCGCCCGACCTCGCCGAGGATATGCGGATCCTCGGTGATGGTCTCGACGGTGAAGGGATAGGGTCGCGTCCGGGTCCGAACGAAGTCCAGGGCGGCTTCGGTCGCGCCCCGGGCGATCCCGGCATCGATCGCCGCCTGCACCAGCTGCGAGACTGGGCCGAACAGGGCCGGACGCTCGGCCAGGGGCGCGAGTTCGATGGTCAGGCTGTCCTCGATCGGGGCGTCCTCGAACACCACTGTGCCGCTCGCCGTGGTGCGCTGCCCGAACCCCTGCCAGTCGTCCACGACCCGCACCCCCGGGGCATCCCGGCGCGCCCAGACCAGCAGCGGTCGGCCGTCCAAGGCCACGGCGCGGGTCGGGATCCAGTGGGCGAAGAGCGCACCGGTGGAATAGAAGCGCCTGCCGCTGAGGCGGTTGCCGTCCGGCCCTTCAGCGAGCCGCGTCTCCACCTGGGTGATCGCCTTGCCGTTGCGGGACGGCCCGGCATTACCGATCCGGTGGCCGGCGAGCACGGCGCCGTAGATCTGCGCCTGCTGCTCGGGGCTCGCCGCCGCCCGCACCAGCGCCAGCACGCCGAACTGGCTCTGCGGGATCTGCGCGGCCGAGCCGTCGGCGGCGGCCAGGGTCGCGAACACCTCGGCCAGCGTCGCGTGCGCGACATCGGCGCCGCCATAGGCCCGCGGCACGGTGATGCCGCCGAGGCCGCTCGCCGTGAACGCCTCGATCTCGGCCCAAGGCAGGATCCGCTCGCGGTCGCGTTCCGCGGCACACTCGGCAAAGCGGGCAGCAACTGCCCGGGCGACTTCGAGCGCCTCCGCGTCGGTGCGGATCCGGTGCGGACAAGTGGGAGGCAGCGGACGCCGGTCGTCGGCACGGTCCAGATTCATGGTCGGATCACCTCGAACGGATGGAGGTCCCCCGGATGCGGGACCGTCAGCGGGCACGCAGGCGCCGCACCGCGAGGTCGCCCGTGAACTGCACCAGGCAGACCAGCGCGATCAGCACGGCGATCACCGCCGCCATCACGGTGGTGTCGAAGCGCTGGTAGCCGTACCGGATCGCGACATCGCCGAGGCCGCCGGCGCCGACCGCCCCGGCCATGGCGGAGGCGCCGATCATCGAGACCACCGTGATCGTGAAGCCGCCGAGGATCCCCGGCAGCGCCTCGGGCAGGAGCACGTGGAGCAGGATGTGCCGGCGCCGGCAGCCGATGGATTGCGCCGCCTCGATCAGCCCGGCATCGACCTCGCGCAGCGAGACTTCGGCGATCCGGGCGAAGAACGGCGTCGCGCTGACCGAGAGCGGGACGATCGCCGCCCAGACGCCGATGGTGGTGCCGGTCACCAGCCGGGTGAACGGGATCAGCGCCACCAGCAGGACGATGAAGGGCACGGCGCGGAAGCCGTTGACGATCGTCCCGACCACCCGGTTGGCCTTCGGCGCCGGAAAGATGCCGCCGGGCTCCGAGGTGACCAGGAACAGCGCGAGCGGAATGCCGGCGAGCACCGCGATCCCGGCCGAGACGCCGACCATGACGAGGGTGTCGAGGAAAGCCTGCCAGAGGCGGTCAATCATCTGCGGCGACATACCCGATCCTCTCGATGGTTCCTCCGAGCGCGCGCAGCCGATCCTCCGCGTCCGGCCCCGCCGCATCGACGGCGACCAGCATCCGGCCGACGGCGTGGCCCTGGATCCGCTCGATGCCGGCCTGGAGCAGCCGCACCGGCGTGCCGGCGGCCGCGGCCAGGGCCGACAGGTCGGGGGCGGCCTGACCGGAGAACGTGATCGCCAGGACCGTCGCGGTTCCGGGAGCGGGATGCGGCTGGAGGCGGGGCGCCAGATCCGCCGGCAGGCCGCGGCTCAGCGGTTCGAGGAGCGCCCGGGTGGTGGGATGTTCGGGGGCGCCGAATACCCGCCAGACCGGTCCGGTCTCGACCACCCGACCCGTCTCCAGCACCACCACGTCGCTGCAGATCTCCCGGATCACGCTCATCTCGTGGGTGATCAGGATAATGGTGATCCCGAGCCGCCGGTTGATGTCGCGCAGCAGGTTCAGGATCGTCAGGGTCGTTTCCGGATCGAGGGCCGAGGTCGCCTCGTCGCAGAGCAGGATTTCCGGGCGGCTGACGAGGGCGCGGGCGATGCCCACGCGCTGCTTCTGGCCGCCCGAGAGCCGGGACGGATAGGTGTCCGCCTTGCCCTCGAGCCCAACGAGGCGCAGCGCCTCCTCGACCCGTGCGGCGACCTCGGGCTTCGGCAGGCCGGCGGCCTTGAGCGGCAGCGCCACGTTCCCGCGCACGGTCTTGGCCGAGAGCAGGTTGAAATGCTGGAAGATCATGCCGACGCGCCGGCGCAGGGCCACCAACCCGGCGGTGTCGAGCGCCTCGATCGGCTCGCCGTCGACCAGCACGCGGCCGGATGTCGGCTCCTCCAGCCGGTTGACCGTGCGCAGCAGGCTCGACTTGCCCGCCCCCGAACGGCCGATGATGCCGAAGATCGCCCCCGCCGGTACGTCGAGATCGACAGAATCGAGCGCCTGCACCGGGCCGGCGGCGGATAGGTAGGTCTTAGACGCCGCCTCGAACCGCACAGTGCCGGCCGTCCGGGTCTCGGTCGCCGTCACCACGGCGGGCGCGGCGGCGACGCCGGGCCGGTCCCGGGCGATCCAGCGGGCCGGAGCGCGGAGGCTGTCGAAGGCGAGGCCGGCCATCAGTTCTGCCACGCCAGCAGGTAGAGCTTGTCGCTGTTGGCGAAGGATTTGTGGATCTGCCGCTTCACGGCCTCCGAATTCTGGAAGATCTGCACGAACTTGGTGATGGTCGGATCGGCCTTGCGCGCCGCCTTGGTGACGAAGCTCACCGCGAAGAGCTTGTCCTCGATGCCGGTGTAGATGAGGCCGCTTGTCGGATCGAAGGTGCCGGCCGCGACGATGAAGTGCGGATAGCCCTGGGCGAGATCGACATCGCCGGTGATGCGGGCGAGCTGAGGCCCCTCGACCTCGGTGAATTTCAGCTTCTTCGGGTTCTCGGTGATGTCGTCGAGGGTGCCGAGGAAACCGACCTTGTCCTTCAGCTTGATCAGCCCGGCCCTCTGAAGCAGCAGCAGGCCGCGGCCCTGGTTCACCGGATCGTTGGCGATCGCCACCGTGCCGCCCACGGGGATCGCATCGAAGCTTTTGTACTTCAGGGAATAGAGCCCGAGGTTCTGCAGGATCCCGAGCCCGACGATCGCGAATTTGTAGCCCTTCTGCCTCTCGGCATTCTCCATGAAGGGGCGGTGCTGGAAGAAGTTCAGGTCGATATCACCCGCATCCAGCGCGACATTCGGCGTCGTCCAGTCGCTGAACTCGATGACCTTCACATCGATGCCCTGGGCCTTGGCCTCGGCCGCGGCGACATTGACCGCGTCGGCATAGGCGCCCGGCACCACGCCGATCTTGAGGGTCTCCGCCCGGGCGGCCAGCGCGCCGAGCGACAGGATGGCGGCGGCCAGGAAACTCAGGACTTTCATCGGGCGGAACTCTGGGATGGGGCAGCCTGCGGCAGCCAGGGCAAGGAATAGAGACTCGGGTTGTGGGCGAACGATGCGTCGATCCGCGCCCGCACCGCCGGCGAGGTCTGGTAGATCGCGACGAACTTAGCGATCTCGGGATCGTCGGCACGGTCGGCCCGGGTCACGAACCGGATGGCGTAGATGAGGTCGCCGATGCCGGAATAGATCAGCGCCTTGCCGGCAATGTCGGCGCGGCCGGCATTGACGTAATGGGCCGGATAGCCCTGCGCGAGATCGACATCGGAGAGGGCGCGGACCAGTTGCGGCCCCTCGATCTCGACGAAGGTGAGTTTCTTCGGGTTCGCGACGAGATCGTCGAGGGTGGCCTTGGCGCCGATTCCGGCCTTGAGCTTGATGAGCCCTGCGGTTTCGAGGAGCGCGAGACCCCGGCCCTGGTTCACCGGATCGTTGGCCACCGCCACCTTGGCGCCGTCCGGCAGCGCGGTGAGGCTCGTATGCTTCTCCGAGTACAGGCCAATATTGGGCAGGATGCCGAGGGCGACGCTCTTCAGCGGGAAGCCGGTCTCCCTGACGGCGTTGTCGAGGAAGGCTTGGTGCTGGAAGTAGTTCACATCGAGATCGCCATTGGCGAGGGCGAGATTGGGCGTCGTCCAGTCGGTGAATTCGACCACCTCGACCGCGAGCCCCTGCGCCCCGGCCTCCGCCGCCGCGACCTGGACGGAATCGGCGAGCGACCCGGGGGTCACGCCGATCTTCACCCGGGCGAGGGCCGGCGCGGCGCCGAACGCGAGCAGCAGCGCGGCCGCCAGGATGCTGAGCCCACGGCGCGTTCGCCCGGCCGAACGGAGTACGGCAGCAGGTGGGTGAATATTTGAGCGGGAATCCATGATGGCTTTCGACCTCGCGGGACCCCGTCGAAGGATCGCCGCAGCCCGGAGCGGATAGGGCGGCCGCTCGTCGAGAACCCTTCACACCATATCCCCGGCTCCCAAGCCTCCCGTGCGCGAAAGCTCAGGGCGAATCGGGTGGGATAGGTTCAGGGCGATCGTTGCGACCGCGAGACTGTGATCTCGCAACGCAAACTAGACCAGACCGGCAGGGCCGAGCATTCCAAAGATACTCAAATCTCGATGCAAACGACCTACCACTAGCTCGATAGACAGCAATTCGATCCTCCACGGGCGCCGTGCCAGCGATGAAACACCGCGCTCGTCAGCCCCTTCGCCTATCGAAAGCCACGCACGATCGAGGTGCGCGTGAGACTATTGGGGATAGGCTCCGCAGGTCGAACGCGATCAGCGGGACGACACGATAAGCCGGTGGCGAGGCAGGAGGCGCGGTCGTTTTGTAGAACGGGCCGGCCGCAGCATCATGGCGTCCAAAAGATTTGTTTCTTATCGAAGCCAGGACGGCCCGTGGCGCCTATGAAAAACCCGGCTGAGCAAAGATTATTCTTCGTATTGCGCAGCTCGTAGAAACAGTATCTCTATAAGATTTTTCTGTAAAAAGAACGTTCTCGTTGACGATGTATCGCCGAGGAGGCAAGTTCCCGCCCGTAATCAGGCCGATTTCGCACGCTTCTTGTGCCCGGCAGCCGCGAGGGACCATGATCGGCAAGCGACGCGCTCTGTTCTCGCGCCGGCAGGCTGCCGCCCTGCTCGCGCTCATCCTCGCCGCCGGGCCGGCCGCGGCCGCGGAGGGGCAGCTGCGCATCGCGAAGCAGTTCGGCGTCGTCTACCTGCTGCTGAACGTGGCCGAAGATCAGAAGCTGATCGAGAAGCACGGCAAGGAAGCCGGCCTCGACATCAAGGTCGAGTACGCGCAGCTCTCCGGCGGCTCGGCCGTGAACGATGCCCTCCTGTCGGGAAGCATCGACGTCGCCGGAGCCGGCGTCGGGCCGCTGTTCACGCTGTGGGACCGCACGCGCGGCCGGCAGAGTGTGAAGGGCGTCGCCTCGCTCGGCAACTTTCCCTATTACCTCGTCTCCAACCGGCCCGAGGTGAAGACGATCGGCGACTTCACCGACAAAGACAGGATCGCGGTGCCGGCGGTCGGCGTCTCGGTTCAGTCCCGCATCCTGCAATGGGCCTCCGCCAAGCTCTGGGGCGACAAGGACTTCGCCCGGCTCGACAAGATCAGCGTCGCGGTTCCGCATCCGGAGGCTTCGGCCGCCATCATCAAGGGCGGCACCGAGATCACCGGCCATTTCGGCAATCCGCCGTTCCAGGAGCAGGAGCTGGCCGGCAATCCGAACGCCCACATCGTCCTGAACTCCTACGCGGTCCAGGGCGGCCCCGCCTCCTCGACGGTGCTCTACGCCACCGAGAAATTCTACCGGGACAGCCCGAAGACCTACACGGCCTTCGTGGACGCCCTCGCCGAGGCGGCCAAGTTCATCACCGACAATCCCGAGAAGGCCGCCGACATCTACATCAAGTCCAACAATAGCCGGATCGACCGCGACCTGCTGCTCAAGGTGATCCGGAACCCGGAGGTGACCTTCAAGATCGAGCCGCAGAACACGATCGGGCTCGGGCAGTTCATGCACCGGGTCGGCGCGATCCGGAACGAGCCAAAAACCCTCGACGATTACTTCTTCGCCAATCCCCGTATCGCGACGGGCAGCTGAGCGGATGACCTTGGTCGCCGAGCGCCCGGACCTCTCGACGGCGCGGGCCGGGCAGAACCCCGCCCGGATCGAGGCCGAAACACCATCGGCCGCCCTGCCGCCGCCGCTGCTGCGAGTCTCGGACCTGACCCTGGAATACCGCACGCCCGAGCGCGTCGTCCGGGCGACCCACCGGGTCGGGTTCGATGTCTACGAGGCGGATCGCTTCATCCTGCTCGGCCCCTCGGGCTGCGGCAAGTCCACCCTGCTCAAGGCGATCGCCGGCTTCATCCCGCCGGTCGAGGGATCGATCACCCTCGGCGGCGACGTCGTGCGCGGGCCGGGGCCAGACCGCATTGTCGTCTTCCAGGAATTCGACCAGTTGCCGCCGTGGAAGACCGTGGCGCAGAACGTCGCGTTCCCACTGCGCGCCGCCGGCCTCGTCGGCCGGCGCGAGGCCGAGGCCCGGGCGCGGCACTACATCGACAAGGTCGGCCTCACGCCCTTTGCCGACAGCTACCCGCACCAGCTCTCCGGCGGCATGAAGCAGCGCGTCGCCATCGCCCGGGCGCTCGCGACGCAGCCCAAGGTGCTGCTGATGGACGAGCCGTTCGCGGCCCTCGACGCGCTGACCCGGCGCAAGATGCAGGAAGAGTTGCTGATCCTCTGGGAGGAGGTGCGCTTCACCCTGCTGTTCGTTACGCATTCCATCGAGGAGGCTTTGGTGGTCGGCAACCGGGTGGCGCTGCTCTCGCCCCATCCCGGCCGGGTCCGGGGCGAGTACAATTGCCACGAGTTCGACCTGACCAGCGTCGGCAGTGACGTGTTCCAGGCGGCGGTGCAGCGCCTGCACAGCCGCCTGTTCGAGACCGACCCCGAGACCTCGGTTCCGGCGGCCCCCGCACGATGACCCAGCACGTCCGCCCGCCGATCCGCTCGGAATACGACTTGGTGCTTCCGCCCTTCGTAGAAGCGCCTGTCGAGCGCGCGTTGCCGCTCTCCACGCGGATCTGGCAGCAGGGCTGGCTGCGCAAGGGGTTGATCCTCATCGCGCTCGCGCTTGTCTGGGAGGCGCTCGCGCGCTGGCAGGACAACGATCTCCTGCTCCCCGGCTTCGGCGCCACTCTGTCGGCCCTGGTCGAGGGCCTGGGCAGCGGCGAGCTGCTGGAGCGTGCCCGGATCTCCCTCACCGTGCTGGCGGAAGGCTATTTCGGCGGGGTCGTGCTGGCCTTCGGCCTGACGACGTTGGCGGTCTCGACCCAGTTCGGCCGCGACCTGCTCTCCACCTTGACCGCGATGTTCAACCCGCTGCCGGCCATCGCGCTGCTGCCGCTGGCCTTGCTCTGGTTCGGGCTCGGCTCCGGCAGCCTGATCTTCGTGCTGGTCCACGCGGTTTTGTGGCCGCTCGCGCTCAACACCTTCGCGGGCTTCCAGGGCGTGCCCGAGACCCTGCGCATGGCCGGGCGCAATTACGGCCTGACCGGTCTGGCTTACGTCTGGCAGATCCTGATCCCGGCGGCCCTGCCGGCGATCCTGTCCGGGCTCAAGATCGGCTGGGCCTTCGCCTGGCGCACCCTGATCGCGGCCGAGCTGGTCTTCGGGGCCGCCTCCGGCCAGGGCGGGCTCGGCTGGTACATCTACCAGAACCGCAACGAGCTCTATACCGACCGGGTCTTCGCCGGGCTCTTGCTGGTCATCGCGATCGGGCTCATCGTCGAGAATGTCGTATTCGCGACGTTCGAGCGGCTCACGGTCCGGCGTTGGGGCATGGTGCGCTGACGCCGCACGGCCTCGCTGCCTTCGCCCCGAAACGCATCGCCTCCAACCCCGATCGGCCGATGACACAGGATACGCTTCGCCTCGGCGCCTTCTTCTACGCCACCGGGCACCATGTGGCCGGGTGGCGCCACCCGTCGAGCGAGGCCGATGGCGGCCTCAACCTCGAGCGCTATGTCGGCTGGGCGCGCCGGGCCGAGGCGGCGAAGTTCGATCTCGTGTTCCTGGAGGACGGGACCGGCATCCGCGACAGCAACCTGCGCTCCAGCGAGCGCACCGCCCGCTCGGCCCATTTCGAGCCGGTGACGCTGCTTTCGGCGCTGGCGGCCGTCACCAGCCGGATCGGGCTGGTCGCCACGACCTCCACCAGCTTCAACGAGCCCTACAACGTCGCCCGCCGCTTCGCCTCGCTCGATCACCTGAGCGGCGGCCGTGCCGGCTGGAACCTCGTCACCTCGACCACGGATGCCGAGGCCGCCAATTTCGGGAACGATCAGATCGCCCGGCACACCGATCGCTACGAGCGGGCCGAGGAGTTCGTCGACGTCGTCCTCGGGCTGTGGAACACCTGGGACGATGGCGCTGTGATCATCGACCGCGCCAGCGGCCAATTCTCGAAGCCGGACGGCTTCCGGCCGCTGAACCACCGCGGCAAGCATTTCGAGGTCCGGGGCCCGCTCAACATCGCGCGCACGCCCCAGGGGCAGCCGGTCCTGGTCCAGGCCGGCTCCTCGGGTCCGGGCAAGGACCTCGCCGCGCGCACGGCCGAGATCGTGTTCACCGCCAATCAGACGCTCGACGAGGCGGTCGCATTCTACGGCGACCTGAAGGAGCGGATGGCCCGCTTCGGCCGCGCCCGGGACGATCTCAAGGTGATGCCCGGGCTGTTCCCGGTGGTCGGCCGCACCGAGGCGGAGGCGCGCGCCAAGTTCGAGGAACTCCAGGATCTGATCGACCCGGTGGTCGGCCTGGCGCTCTTGGAGCGCATGGTCGGCGGCTTCGACCTGTCGGGCTACGATCCGGACGGGCCGGTGCCGGAGCTGCCCGAGGCCGAGGGCGCCAAGTCCCGGCAGCAGCTGATGTTCGACCTCGCCCGCCGGGAGGGTCTGACGCTGCGCCAGCTCTACCTGCGGATCGCAGGTGCGCGGGGCCATTCGCAGATCGTCGGGACGCCTGCCCAGATCGCCGACGAGATGGAGGAGCGCTTCCGGGCGCAAGGCGCCGACGGCTTCAACATCATGCCGGCGACCCTGCCGGGGGGCCTCGACGACTTCATCGAGCTGGTGCTCCCCGAGCTGCGTAGGCGCGGACTGTTCCGCAGCGAGTACGAAGGCCGGACGCTCCGGGACCATCTGGGCTCCCGTCCGCCCGCCCGGGCTGCCTCGGCTCCGGAAGCTCCGGCCGATGCATGATCCAGATCCGGGTCTTTTGCCGAGCCGTTCGAGCCGGCGAAGACTTGGGACGCGGCTGATGAGATCTGGGGAACACCGTCCTCCAGTGCGGCGCGATAAAAGAGTTCGTTTCGTTTGACTGCCGGTGCCGGCATCGACACCATTGAGGCTCGGCACGACACCGGTCTCGCGGGTGCGAGATCATCGTGGGCGGGTCACCGCAGACCCGTCCTTGGCGTGGGGTCTTGCGAGTCGAGGCGTCGACCTCGCCGCTATCAGAACGGAGCGCAGCGAAGATTTGTCCATGCCCATGAGCGACGACATCCCGGATCACGAGCTGGCTCTTGCCATCGATCGGCACTCATCGTGCGCGGAAAGCCGGATGCGGAGCTACATCGTCGCCTCCGCGCTCCTGATTTGCCTGATCGGATGGGTCCTGCACTGATGGCGGCCGTCTTCGAATGCGTGGTCCCCGCATACGGCCCCCCAAGCGGGTGTAGGCCGGGCACGTTCTCCATCCCGCGGGTCGGACACTGCTGGGCGCGCCGCCGGAACCCCATGCGATGAGCGACACCGCCCCGAAACAGACCCCGGCGCGGCGGCGCTTTCTCGCCCAGGGGGCGGCTGCCGCGGCGGGCATTCTGACCGGAAGCGGTACGCCCGAGCGCGGCCGTGCCGACGAAGCGGCACCGCCCGCCATCCCCGACTGGACGAAGACCCCAGGCGCCGATGTCGGCAGCCGGACCTACGGACAGCCCTCGCGGTTCGAGAGCGGGCTCATCCGCAACGTGCCGAAGGGCCTCAAGCAATACATCTCGGCCTCGAGCCGGACGCCACTGCAGGACCTCGACGGCATCCTCACGCCGAACGGGCTGTTCTACGAACGCCATCACGGCGGCATCCCCGACATCGACCCAGCCCGGCACCGTCTGCTGGTCCACGGGCTGGTGGAGACGCCGCTGACCCTGACCCTGGACGACATCCGCCGCTTCCCATCGGAATCGCATATCCACTTCCTGGAATGTTCGGGCAATCCGGGCTTCGAGGCGATCAGGGCCGGCCGGACCGCCTCGGATCTGGTCGGCCTCGTGAGCTGCGCCGAATGGACCGGCGTCCGCCTCGCCACGGTTCTGCGGGAGGCTGGCCTGAAGCCCGACGCCCGCTGGGTCGTGGCCGAGGGCGCCGACGCCGCCGCGATGACCCGCAGCATCCCGATCGAGAAATGCCTCGACGACGCGCTGCTGGTCTACAGCCAGAACGGCGAGCGGCTGCGCCCGCAGCAGGGCTATCCCCTGCGGGTGCTCCTGCCCGGGTTCGAAGGCAACATGAGCGTGAAGTGGCTGCGGCGACTGAACGTGACCGCCGAGCCGGCCTTCTCCCGCGAAGAGACGGCGAAATACACCGACCTGATGCCGGACGGGACGGCGCGGCAATTCACGTTCGTCATGGAGGCGAAGTCGGTCATCACGCGGCCCTCCGGCACGCAGCGGATCACCCCGGGCTTCCATGAGATCACCGGTCTCGCCTGGACCGGCCGCGGCAAGATCCGCGGCGTGCAGGTCTCGGTCGATTCCGGAAAGACCTGGCAGGACGCCGCCCTGCAGGAGCCGGTCCTGACCCGGGCGCTGACGCGGTTCCGCCTCCCCTGGACCTGGGACGGGCAGCCGACGACCATCGCCAGCCGGGCGATCGACGAGACGGGCTATGTCCAGCCGAGCTTCGGGGACCTGACGTCGGTCCGCGGGCTCAACTCGTTTTACCACAACAACGCAGTGGTGCCCTGGCGTATCGCGGCGAGTGGCGAGGTCGCCAATGGCTACGCTTAAGGCGCGGGCCCTCGCCGGGGCCGCGTTCTTGTTCGGGATCGCTGGGGCTGCCGATGCCGCCGAGCGCTTCGGGATCGGCCGGCCGGCGACCGAAGCGGAGATCGCGGCCTGGAACATCGACATCGACCGCGATGGCCGAAAACTGCCGCCGGGCAGCGGCAGCGTCGCCCAAGGGCGAGCGGTGTTCGAGGCGCAATGCGCCTCCTGCCACGGCACCCGCGGCGAGGGCGGAACCGGGGAGAAGCTGGTCGGCGGCCAGGGCACGCTGGCCTCGGCCAAGCCGATCAAGACTGTGGGCAGCTTCTGGCCGTACGCGCCGACCCTGTTCGACTACATCCGGCGGGCGATGCCGCTGAACGCGCCCCAATCGCTCGGCGATGCCGAGGTTTATGCGGTCTCGGCCTATATCCTCCACCTGAACGGCCTGGTTTCGGACGGAGCGACCCTCGACGCGAAATCCCTGGCGGCCATCCGCATGCCGAACCGCGACGGCTTCGTCTCGGATCCGCGGCCGGACGTGAAGCCCTGACCGAGCCGAGAGGTTTTCGGCGACGCCCATCAGCGACATGTTTTCCGTCGGCGCTGCCGGGCTCCTGTGCCTGAAAAAGTGCGGCACTCAGCTCCGCGGCGGCGTCCAGACCGCATCGCGGACCCGGATGGCGCGCGGGATGAGCCCGAGCCGGTAAAACCGGTCGGCGGTTGTCTGCTGGCTGGACAGGATCGCGTCGGAGAGCGGGCGCACGCCGAACTGCGTGCGGTCGGCCGCCACCTTCTGGATGGCGTAGGGAATGCCGGTCACGTCCGCGAGGGCCTGCGCGACCTGATCGCGATGGGTGTCGGCCCAATCCGCCGCTTCCGACAACCCCGCCAGCGCGCTCGTCACCACGCCCGGATGCGCCTCGGCGAATGTCTTGTTGGCCAGGAAAAACGCCGAAACGTCGTGAACTTGCCCGGAGGTGGCGAGGATCCGCGTGTCGTTGCGCGCCTGCGCCAGGGCGAGATAGGGATCCCAGATCGACCAGGCCTCGACGCTGTTGTTGGCGAAGGCCGAGCCGGCATCGGCGGGCAGGAGATAGGCAGGCTTGATGTCGGAGAAGGCCAGGCCGGCCTTCTCCAGGGCGGCCACGAGCAGGTTGTGCGCGCTGGTCCCGCGGCCGACCGCAACCGTGCGGCCCTTGAGATCCGCGACCGTGTGGATCGGTGACTCCGCCTTCACGACGATCCCCTCGCCATCGCCGGAGGGGGCCGAGGCGCTGACATAGACGAGGTTGCCACCGGCGGCCTGCGAGAAGATCGGCGGCGCATCACCGGTGTAGCCGAAATCGATGCCGCCGGCATTGAGGGCTTCGAGCAGGGGCGGACCAGCCTGGAACTCGACCCAGCGCACCTTGGTCCCCGCAGGGGCCAGCCGCTTCTCGATGGTACCCTGCTGGCGTGCGACCACGATCAGGCCGACCTTCTGGTAGCCGATCCGGAATTCTTTCGGCGCGGCCTGCTCGGCGGTCGCCCCAGCCATGGTCGTCAGCCCCACCGCCAGGGCGAGAGCAAGGGTCGAGAACCGGCGTCTGGTGGTCGTCACGCGTCGATCTCCTTCGCGGTTCGGCTCTGCACGAAGCGGCCGCTGACGTTCTGCGGCAGGCGCAGCAGGTTGAGGATCGGGCAGGCCTTCTCGACCCGAACTTGAAGCGCCTCGATCACGGCCGGGTCGGCCGGCGAGTTGATCTGCACCGTGTAGGCGAGGTCCTGCGGGTGCACGGGGATATCCTCGAAGCCGTCCGCGCCGGCGCGCGGATCGAATGTCCCGGTCACCTCGACCTCCAGGGACGTGATCGGCACCTCCTGCAACGCCGCCTGGATCAGGATCGTGTGGGCGAGGCACGAGCCGAGGACGCCGAGTTGGAGTTCCGGCGAGCCGGGCCCGAGATCGAACCCGGCGAAATCGGGGGCGCTGTCGGAGACGATCGCGTGCCGGCGGATGCCGATCCGCCGCACACCGCTACCGCCCTCCACCGTGGCCCGCGCCGTCAGGGGCACCGGCCCGGCCTCGCCCCGGCGGATCCGCGCGTCGCGGGCCGCCAGCGCGCGCCGCTTCTCGTCGAGATACGTGTCGATGTCGGCCATGAATCCTGCCGTTACTTGATCGCGTGTCGAGGCCTCGGCTCGGGGCGTCGCGAGTCTAGGTTCGAGACGGCGAAAAAGGCTTCCGTTGATCCGGCGCAGGCAAGGATGTCGTTCTGTCGGCAGCCGCGGCCGGAATACGGACGTCCCCGCCGGTGCAGGACCGACGCCGGATCGCGGCGGCAGACGGCCCCTTCGGCCCCATCGAGTCGCAGCCGCGCGGGGGGATGCAAACGCCATCGGCAGAGCAGCATGGGCGCGAACGATCGCGTGGGACCGAGGCGTGGCGACCGGCACACCTGTGCGGGCACGCGACGGAAGGATTGTTTCCGAGATCAAAACTTGCGCGCCGGCCCTCGCGGAGGCTGAAGGATCACGTTTCCAAACTCAACCCGCGTCGAGGGCATGAATTCTCAAGATCCGCCGAAAATCGATCATCTCGTTTTATTGACCTGACCACCGGTCGGAGGAACGATGAACTGCGCGATCCGAGCACTCTGCCGCGTCCAGATCGATCAGGAGCCGTCCCGTGCCGAGCCAGGACCTGACCCATGCGAAGCCTGAGACGCTCGCCCTTCATGCCGGCTGGCGGGCCGATCCGTCGAGCGGTTCCGTGGCGGTGCCGATCCACCAGACGACCTCCTACCAATTCCGCGACACCGACCACGCCGAAAACCTGTTCGCCCTGAAGGAGCTCGGCAACATCTACACGCGGGTCGGCAACCCGACCGTGGACGTGCTGGAGCAGCGCCTCGCGGCTTTGGAAGGCGGCGCGGCGGCGCTCGCCCTCGCCTCCGGCCAGGCGGCCTCGGCGCTCGCCGTGCAGAACCTCGCCCGCGCCGGCGACAACATCGTCTCCTCGACCGACCTCTACGGCGGCACCTGGAACCTGTTCGCCAACACCCTGTCCGAGCAGGGGATCGAGGTCCGGTTCGTCGATCCCAGCGATCCGCAGGCCTTCGCCCGCGCCACCGACGAACGCACGCGGGCCTACTACGCCGAGACCTTGCCGAATCCGAAGCTCGCGGTCTTCCCGATCCGCGAGGTGGCGGAGATCGGCCGGCCGCTCGGCATTCCGCTCATCGTCGACAACACCGCCGCGCCGCTGCTGGCGCGGCCGTTCGATCACGGCGCGGCCATCGTGGTCTACTCGACCACGAAGTACATCGCCGGCCACGGCATCGCCATCGGTGGGGCGATCATCGACGGCGGCACCTTCGACTGGGCGGCCCACCCGGTGCGCCAGCCCACTCTGAACACGCCGGATGCGAGCTATCACGGCGCGATCTGGACGGAGGCGGCAAAGCCGATCGGGCCGGTCGCCTACGTCCTGCGCGCCCGGGTGCGGCTGCTCCGCGATCTCGGCCCCGCAGTCTCGCCGCTCAACGCCTTCCTGACGCTCCAGGGGCTGGAGACGCTGCCGCTCCGGATCGAGCGCCACAGCCGCAACGCGCAGACGATTGCGGCTTGGCTGAAGGACCGGCCAGAGGTGGTGCGGGTGATCCACCCGTCGCTCCAGACGGGCGCCGCGCGCGCCCGGGCCGACGCGGTGCTCACCGGCGGCTATGGCGGCCTCGTCGGGTTCGAGTTGGCGGCGGGGCGTGCGGCCGGGCGGCGCTTCATCGATGCCCTGCGGCTGTTCTACCATGTGGCCAATATCGGCGACGCGCGCAGCCTCGCGATCCATCCGGCCAGCACGACGCATTCCCAGCTCGGCCCCGAGGCGCTCAAGGCCACGGGCGTCTCGGACGGATACGTGCGCCTCTCGGTCGGCCTGGAGCATATCGATGACCTGCTGGCCGATCTCGACCAGGCCTTGGCGGCGGCCGGAACCGTCGCGCAGGCGGCCTGACCATGACCCGGCTCCTCGCCCGCTTCGCCCGCCTCCTCCCGGGGGCCGCTCTGCCCGCCGGACAGCAGCCTGCGGCTGAGAGGCCGCCGCTCTCATTCCCGATGCTGGATGGCGGCGTTCTCACCTACGCCGACCTCGCGGCGCATCTCGTGGACCTGCCCACGCACCTCCGCGAGCGTTCGCCCCATGCCTGAACCGACCGAGCGCCAGCAGATCCGCAAGGCGGTGCTGGCCGCCAACGCGCGCTATGCCGCCACCTTCGACAAGGGCGACCTCGCCCTCCCACCGGCCCGGCGCTTCGCCATCCTCACCTGCATGGATGCACGGCTCGACCCGGCGAAATATGCCGGCCTCGCGGAGGGCGACGCCCACGTGATCCGCAACGCGGGCGGCCGGGCCAGCGACGACGCGATCCGCTCGCTGGTTATCTAGCACAAGCTCCTCGGCACGGCGACGTGGTTCGTGATCCACCATACCAATTGCGGCATGGAGCTGTTCACCGATGCGGTGATCGGCGAGCTGCTCGAAGACAACCTGGAGACTGCCCAGTTCGACGGGACGACCTGGTCGAACCCGCGTCATGGCGGCGGCTCGGCGGCGGGGCGCAGCATCGACTGGCTGACGATCCCCGACCGGTATGGCAGCGTCGCGTCCGACGTGCGCCGGATCCGCGCCCACCCGCTCGTGCCGGGCCACATCCCGATCTACGGCTTCCTGTACCATGTCGCGACGGGGCGCCTGGAGGAGATCCGGGAGGCGAGCGAAGCCGGCCGTTCGACAGTCGCGTCATCGGCCGCTTAATCGCCATCGCCGGCACCGCATTGGACCCGCTCGGCGGGGATCACTCGCGGCGTGGGATCGATCCTCGCTGAAGCCTCTACTGCCCCTTGTCTCGGCTTGGCTGCGGCATCGGTGCGGGGGGTGAGGCGGCATCGCCGTCCGGGCTTGAGCTTTCCTGGGTCGCCAGCGCCGGCGCAGGCCCCGAATGCTCCCAGTGGGCGAAGGCGACGCTCGCCAGGATGAGTGCGATCGCGACTGGGAACAGGAAACGAGACATGGGCCGGCAACCGAGGCCGTTGGCCTCGGTTCCGACGGTGCGGCTATCGCGCAGGCGCGGTGGTGCTGGTGCCAGCCCCCACGCCGGGTCGCGCCGTGCCGGTGCCCGGTACGGTCGCGGCGCCGGCCGCGCCCGTGGTGGAGCCGGTGGTCGAACCCGTCGCGCTCTCATTCATCTTCTGGCTGTCGCTCTTCACCGAGCCCGGATTGTTCATGTTGCCGGTCGCGCTGCCGCCGCCGGCGGGCTGCTGGGCGTAGGCGGTTCCGGTCAGGGCGATGGCGAGAGCGGCCGCGAGGCCGTAAACCTTCATGCGCATGTGCGTTTCCTCAAATCGGCCCGTCTTCGGGCTCCTGAAGGCAACGCGGCTGGGGGCGGTCTGTTCGTCGCGGATGTGGTGATGTTCGCGGCAGGTCCGATCACCGGCGCGGCGGATCGGTCCACACGCGCGTTCCCGGCGCCGAGGATCGCGTCACATCCTCGATGATCCAGTTCGGCCGGGTCGATACCGCGCCGGCCGAGGCTTCCTCGACCCGCGGCGTGATCGAGCCGGTGGTCACCGGATCCGCCCAATCCGGTACGTATCCGGCGACCTGCGGAACGGGCTCGGGCAGGTTGCGCTCGTAGCCCACGACGATGGCGGTCAAGCCGGCGCCGACCAGAACGAGGGCCAATCCGTCGGCGATGATGCGGCCCAGTCTCGGCATGACACCCACGCGTGTTGAGGAGCCTCCGGGCTACGAGTGTAGGGTTAACGAACCGTGGCCCACCCGAAGGCCGCGCGGCTTGCGGCGCAACGATCCGTGCCGCCGGGCGCTTACCGCCCGCGACACGCGCCGATCGGAGCCGACAGCCATGGAAGCCAGCGACCTGAAACAGCACCCGCCTTTCCGGGTGGTCACCTTCCGCGACGACCACGAGGTCATTTCGGAGGATGTCGAGACCGAGGTCGCCGCCCGGACCCGCTTCGCTTCGGCCATCGACCTGTGCCAATCGCGGGACGCGGCGCATGCCCACCGGGTCGAACTCCGCTCCGGCGGCGAGACGATCGAAACCTGGCCGCAATCCGGCGCGTAGCTGGCGCAGTACCGCGAAGGATCCGTCATGCACGATCTGTTGCCGAAGGCCGCGACCCTGGGGGCTGCCCTCATCGCGCGCAACGAGACCTTGGCGGTCTCGGAATCGTCTTCCGGCGGTCTTGTGGCGGCGGCGCTCCTGTCGGTCCCCGGCGCCAGCGCATATTTCCTCGGGGGCGCCGTGGTCTACACGGCGGCGGCCAGGGCCACCCTCCTCGGCATCGACGAGACCGCGATGACCGGCCTGCGCTCGGCCTCCGAGGGCTATGCGCGGCTCCTCGCCCGGACCGTCCGGGCGCGGCACGGCGCAACCTGGGGCCTCGCCGAGACCGGGGCCGCCGGCCCGAGCGGCAATCGCTACGGCGATGCGGCGGGGCATACCTGCTTGGCCGTGAGCGGGCCCGTCGAACTGTTCCTCACCCTGGAGACCGGCAGCGCGGACCGCGTCGCGAACATGCGGGCCTTCGCCGGAGGTCTGCTCGACCTGTTGGGCGAAGCCTTGGCCGACGGGCGCTGATCGACAGCGAACGTCTGGTCCTTGGAACGGGAGTTTCGACACGACGTTCCGACCAGTCGAGCCGACGGCCCTCCAGGAGATCTGCGTGCCCCAGAGACACCCGCTGCGCCTGTGGGTCGTGCGCCATGGCGAGAGTTCCGGCAACGTCGCCCGCGACGCCGCCCATGCCGCGGGTGCCGCGCGCATCGACATCCCGGAACGGGACGTCGACGTGCCGCTCAGCGCGCTCGGCCACCGGCAGGCGGAGGCGCTCGGCCGCTGGTTCGCCAGCCTGCCCGACGACGAACGTCCGGACCTCATCCTGGCCTCGCCCTATCGGCGCGCGGTCGAGACCGCCGAGGCGATCCGCGGGGCGGGCGGCCTCGCCTCCGGCACGCCGCGGCTGCTGGTCGACGAGCGCTTGCGTGAGAAGGAGTTCGGCATCCTCGACCGGCTGACCCGGGTGGGGATCGAGCAAATCCATCCCGAACAGGCCGAGCTGCGCAGCGACCTCGGCAAGTTCTACCATCGTCCGCCGGGCGGCGAGAGCTGGTGCGACGTGATCCTGCGCCTGCGCAGCGCCCTCGACACGATCGGCCTGCACCATGACGGCCGCCGGATCCTCCTCGTCGCCCATCAGGTCGTGGTGCTGTGCCTGCGCTACCTGCTGGAAGAGATGACCGAGGCCGAGATCCTGGCCATCGATACCGAGGGCGACGTGCTCAATTGCGGCGTGACGGAATATGCGTTCTCGGCCTCGGCCGCCCCCGGCGGCGGGTTCGCGCTGGTCCGCTACAACTTCGTCGCACCCCTTGAGGCCGAGGGCGCCCCCGTTACCTCCGAACCAGACGCCGACGCGGCCGCGACCTGATCCGGCGCGCAGGCGGCGCGTGGCGAGCGGGGAATCCATGAGCACCGTCACGCCGATTACTGAACACGTCCTGCGGAGCATGGCTCCGCCCGAGCCGGATGGCGACAGCAAGGATGGCCGGGGCCGCGTCCTCATCGTGGCCGGGTGTACGAGCCTGCCGGGCGCCGTCCTGCTGGCGGCCCATGCCGCGCTCCGGGCCGGCGCCGGCAAGCTGCAGCTCGCGGTCTGCCGCGATCTGGCGATCCCGATCGGGATCGCCGTGCCGGAAGCGCTGGTCGTCGGCTTGTCGCAGACCGCTGATGGCGGCATCGCCCAAACCTGCGCCGACGACCTCGCGAAACGGGCGGAGCGCGTCGATGCGGTGCTGGTCGGCCCCGGCATGTCCGAGGATGCCGACGCCGAGGGCGTGACCGGCGCCCTGGTCCGCGGGGCCGGCAAGGCCGGCCTCGTCCTTGATGCCGGGGCCCTTGCCGCACTGCGCGCCGAGCCAGACCTGACGCGACACCTGTCCAAGCCGGCGATCATCACCCCGCATGCCGGCGAGATGGCACAGCTCTTGGGCGAGGAACGCGAAGCCATCGAGGCGGATCCCCTTGCGGCGGCGCGGCGGGCCACCGAGCGGTTCGGCACGGTTACGGTGATGAAGGGTGGATCGACCCATGTCGTCTCCCCGGACGGCCGCGCCTGGTGCTACGAGGTCGGCCATGTCGGGTTGGCGACTTCGGGCTCCGGCGACACGCTCGCGGGTCTCGTTGTCGGCCTGCTGGCCCGCGGCGCCGAGCCGGAAGCGGCCGCCCTGTGGAGCGTCTACACCCATGGAGAGGCCGGCCGCCGCCTCGCGCGCCGCTACGGCGGCATCGGCTTCCTGGCCCGCGAGATCCCGGGCGAGGTGCCGTTCATTCTGTCGGAAGTGCTGATGTAGCGGGTGTTGGATGCGGCGATCATCCTGTGCCGTCATTGCGAGCCCAGCGAAGCAACCCAGTGTAGCGCGCGCTCAATGCCTGTTTGACCGGTCATTCTCATCCTCAACCTCATCCTGAGGTGGCGTAGCGGAGCGGAGCCCTCGAAGGAGCTCTCCAGCTGGCCGCGCGATCCCTGGAGGGCTCCTTCGAGGCTGCTGCGCAGCACCTCAGGATGAGGGGAAGATTGGGATACACTCAAGTCAGAACCGTCACGCGACTGCAATCGCACAGTCAAACACGCTCTCAGAACATCGCGTGTCCCGAGGTTGCTTCGCTGCGCTCGCAATGACGAAGAAGAGAGGGCTGAGCCTTACTCCGCCGCCGTGGCCGAAAACCCATCTTCACCCACAGAGCCGAATTGCGCCGCGTGCAGGCGGCGGTAGATGCCGCCGGCGTCGAGCAGCGCCGCGTGCCGCCCCTGCTCGACGATGCCGTCCTCACCCAGGACGACGATGCGGTCGGCATCGCGGATGGTCGCGAGCCGATGGGCGATGACCAGGGTCGTGCGCCCCTGGGCGAGGTCAGCGAGCGCCTGCTGAATCTCGCGCTCGGTCTGCGTATCGAGGGCGGAGGTCGCCTCGTCGAGGATCAGGATCGGCGGGTTCTTGAGGAACACCCGGGCGATGGCGATGCGCTGCTTCTGGCCGCCCGACAGCCGTACGCCGCGCTCGCCCACCACCGTGTCGAGCCCAGCGGGCAGGCTGTCGATGAGCGCGCCGAGCCGGGCGCGGCGGGCGGCCTGGTCGATCTCGGCCTCGGTCGCGTCGAGGCGGCCATAGGCGATGTTCTCGCGGATCGTGCCGGCGAACAGGAACACGTCCTGCTGCACGATCCCGATCTGCCGCCGCAGGGACGCCAGGGTCAGGGCGCGCACGTCGAGGCCATCGACCGTCACCCGTCCGGCGGCGACTTCGTAGAAGCGCGGCAGCAGCGCACAGAGCGTGGTCTTGCCGACTCCCGACGGGCCGACGAACGCGACCGTCTCGCCGGCCGCGATCGTCAGGTCGAGGCCGGTGAAGATCGGGCGGCCGCTCTCGTAACCGAAGCTGACGTTCTCGAAGCGGATGTCCCCGCGCAGGGCCTGCACCTCGACCGCATCCGGGCGGTCGACGATATCGGGCTCGTTGGCGAGCAATTCCTGGTAGCGGCGGAAACCCGCGACACCTTTGGGATAGGTCTCGATCACCGCGCTGATCTTCTCCAGCGGGCGGTAGAACACTCCGACCAGCAGGAGGAAGCCGACGAAGCCGCCGGCGGTGAGGTCGCCGCGGACCACGAAGGCCGCGCCGCCGAGCAGCACCGCGATCTGGACCAGGCGCAGGCCGAGATAGTTGATCGACAGGCTGGCCGCCATCAGCCGGTAGGCTTCGAGCTTGGTGTCCCGGTAGCGGGCGTTGTCCCGGGCGAACAGGGCGCGCTCGTGCTGCTCGTTGGCGAACGCCTGCACGACCCGCATCCCGCCGACATTCTCCTCGATGCGGGCGTTGAAGGCGCCGACCCGGCCGTACTGCGTCTGCCAGTTGCGGGTCAGGCGCCCGCCGTAGCGCAGGCTCACGAAGGCGATGACCGGCAGGATCGCGCCGGTGATGAGCGCCAGGGTCGGGTGGACCCAGACCATCAGCGCGAAGGCGCCGATCAGCGTCATCACGGCGATGAACAGATCCTCAGGGCCATGGTGGGCGACCTCGCCGATCTCCTCGAGATCCTTGGTCACCCGGGCGACCAAATGGCCGGTCTTCTGCCCGTCGTAGAACCGGAACGACAGTTTTTGCAGGTGATCGAAGGCCCGGGCCCGCATCGTGGTCTCGATGTTGATGCCGAGCACGTGGCCCCAATAGGTCACCACCACCATCAGGCCGGCATTGGCCACGTAGACCAGGGCGAGGCCGCAGGCGGCCAGCACGATCAGGCCCCAATCCTGCTGCGGCAGGAGCCGGTCGACAAAAGTCTTCACCGCGATCGGGAAGCCGAGCTCCAGCAAGCCGGACAGCACGGCGCAACCGAAATCCATCAGGAACAGCGCCCGATGCGGCCGGTAATAGGCGAGGAAGGCCTTCAGCATGGGGGCGGATCAGCGATCTCTGGCGCATTCGAGGGGACAGAGCGCCCCGCAGGAGGGAACGCCCGGAAGGCGATGACGCAGGCAGCAGGCCCGCCGACGCCGGCAGCCCGACGCATCTGCGCGCAGGGCCTGCGCGAGGGGGTTTTTATCGCAGGCGAGCGCACCGCGCCATCCGAGCCGCGTCGCGGCGACCGCGCAGGCCGGCTCGTCCCCGCAGCCCAATTCCCCGGCGACGTAGTCGACGATCACCGCGGCGTTGCCCCAGAGGACCCGGGGGGCGATGCCACACCGGGCGTTACACATCTCGACGAAGGGTCGCAGATGATCCTCGACCAGCCCGGCGAGGCCGAGCGCGCAACCGGACCGGCAGTCCGGGGGATCCACCGGCACCAGCAGGCGGGCGGGGCGTCCGGCGGCATCGAGCTCGAGGCGCGTGGTGTCGAAAGCCAGCGGCAGGGTGCGCCCGAGGCAGACCAGGGCGGTCAAGGCCGGTGTCGCGAGCGCGGCCAGATAGAACTGGCTCCAGTACGAGACCAGGACGCGCCGATCGACCGGCCCGTATCCCGCCCCGAAGGCCGACAGCGTCGTGTCGAACACGGCCGGATCGCGCAGCGCCGCCACCGGCAGCGCCGAGGCATCGCCGGGGCCGACGGCGATGCCGTCCCGGTAGGCCGCCAACGAGTGAGGAACGCGCGCGGCGATTTCAGCGATCATCGCGGTCTCTCTTCATCCGCCCGCAGGGTCCGATCCACCGCGATCACGAGCCACGCCACCGCCGCCGCGTAGATCGGTAGCGTCGCCCCGAAATAGCCCGGCCATCCGACCCACTCGGCCAAAGCCGGGGCGGCGACCCGCAGCGGCATCGCCGCGAAGAAGGCCGCGCCGAACAGCAGGGCATAATCCGTGGCCGGCCGCGGCCCCTGCGCCCAGCGGTAGATCATATTGAAAACCGGCACGCCCAGGATCCCGCCGCACAGGAAGTTCAGGATCGTCGCGGCGACCGCAAGCTTCACCGCTCCGGCGGCGCAGGCTGCCGCCATCAGGCCGCCGGAGACGAGGACGCCGAACGCCCCCAGGGCGATCAGCCGCACCGTGCCGAAGCGTACGGCGAGGCCGCCCGCGACCAGCGCCATGACCAAGTTGATCGCCGGCAGGACGGTTCCGGTCAGGAAGCCGACCTGCGCGAGCGAGACACCGAGGTCGAGCAAGGCCAGGGTGTTGGGTCCCGACAGCAGGTAGGCGGCAGCGAAATAGGCGCCGAGCACGGGGATCCGCGCCGCGAGGGCGCGCAGGCGCGCGAACGAGCCCGACCATCGATCCGACGCCCCACCGATCCCATGGAGACGCGCCTCCGGGTAGAAGAGGATCGGCAGGAGGCACAGGGCGTCGAGCGCCGCGCAGGCCAGGACCGCCAAGCGCCATCCCAGGAGATCGTAGGACCCGACGAGGACGCCGACGCCCAGGATGCCGCCGAGGGACGCGCCGCAGAGCTTGGCCGAGGCGACAAAGGCGCGCCGCTCGGCCGGCACGGTCTCGACCACCAGTGCTTCCAGCGCGATGTCCATGGTGGCGACGCAGGCACAGGCCGCGACCGCCAGCAGGAGCAGCGCCGGCAACGGCCAGTGCTCACCGAAACTGAGGATTCCGAGCAGGAGCACCGTCATGCCCTGCGCCGCAACGATCCAGCCGACCCGGTGATCGAAGAACGGCATGCGGATCCGGTCGAGGGCCGCGGCCCACAGGAAGGTCAGCCCCACCGGCAGGTTGATGAGTTGCAGCAGCCCGACCTCGGCCAGCTCAAGGCCCAGAACCCGCAGGATCAGCGGCGCGCCACCGGACAGGAAGCCGAGCGTGGCGCCGAAGGTCATGTACAGGCAGAAGAACGGCGCCAGCGGCCGCATGCCGGACAGGGATCTGCCGAGGCGCACGCCGATATCGCCGACCGCGGACCGGCTCACCGCAAGCGGCATCGTCCGCCCCGTCGTGACGCGGGGCGATGACCCGGCACCTGGCGGCGCTGCGATCCCGAGCCGTCTGGATTGTGCCAGTTTTTAATCAAACTAATTCAATACTTTACCGCGGACTATTTATTTAGACCGGGCACGCAAGGTCGATCAAGGCGTCGGCGCTGGCAGATCTATAGCAACCGGCGTGCAGAACCGGGTTCGACGGACCCGTTCATTTGGGGCCGGGCCCGCTTGCGAACGGCGACCCGGGTGAAACGATCGTAAGTGAACAACTGCCGTTGAGGACGGAGACTTTTCGATAGGGCCCTCACACCATCGGGCGGCCCGGCGTGTTTTCTGGAACACCAACGACGAAAGGCCCGGCCAGCGTGACCCTGGCGGGGCTTTTTGCTCAATCGTCGAGTGAGGAAGCTGAGTTCTACGATCAGTCAGTCCCGCGGAGCCGAAACCTCGTCACCAACTCAAAGCGCCTCGCCTGAGTTTTCCGTTTCCGTGCCCGTCAGTGCGAGCATTCTGGTCGGAACGGCCTATCGTAGAAATCGCGATGGAACTCACCCGCCGTCGCATCCAGCACCGCGTCGCCCGCCGCGGGATCGAGAGCAGCCAGCGGCTGGGACGTCAGAGGTGAGTCGTCGATCCTTCGACACGCTCAGGATGAGGGGACCTTGGCCTAATTCGCCCAGTTCTGCCGTCTCGCCATCCGCTACGAGAGGCGGGCCGATTTAGTTTGAATGTTCACTTCCGGTCGAGCGGCGAAAGTCGCGTGAGCGATTAAGAGCACCTCACAAAACGCCCGATCGCCAAGAGATCTCCCTGTGGGCGCGACGGCGCAGCGGGCGTTTTGTGAGAGGCTCTTAATCTCGTCCGACACCCAACGACTTTGGCGGCGTGATCGCGTCCCTTGCCTCGGACGGGACGCGTCGGATTACCAGGAAAACCGTGCGGGCCTACCGCGTGTCCGAGCTCTGAGACGGTTCAGTCATGCGAATCCGGCTTCCGTCCGTACAGGGGAGCGAATGGTCGCCGCACGGTCGTACCAGTCGATCTGGAAGCCACTTGCTCAACGCGTCACAGTCCTCGTCTCCGCCCCGGTGTCGTTGAACGCGTCCTGAAACTCGGGCGAGGTCAGAAAGCGCAGCTCGGATCTGAGAGCGACGGCTCGCTCCTTGCCAAAGACCGCTTCGAAACGATCCTGGGCCCCGCGCCATAGCTTTGCTGTCTCTCCGAGCTTGATCTCTCCCTTCTCAGTCAACGTGATGCGTCGGACGCGACCATCCCGCGGATCGGGAACGAGTTCAAGATAACCGTCCCGCGTCAGCGGCTTCAGCGTGTGACTGAGGCCGGACAGGTCCATGACGGTCCGTTCGGCGAGCTCCCGCATCGTCGGCGAGCCCATCTTCCGAACCGTCGCGAGCAGCCCATGCTGCGTGGCGCGCAGACCGCTCGGCGCGAGAGCCTCGTCGTAGAGCTGGCCGATGCGGCGCATGGCCTGACGCAGGACGGCGTTGCTGCATGTGCTCGGATCGTTGGTCATGATCGCGTCCTATCGCGATTGCGCAGCGGGGTACACGCGCCGCTCCGAATGAGCGCTGCCCGGTCCTGACGGAGACTCCGCGAGCAACTTGACCCACCCGCGCAAGAAGGTGCATATGCAAGTTCCAATAACTTGCATATGCACCTATGTAAGTTCGATATGGGCGCCACGCCATCGCGGCATTGCCGCGGGGCCGGCCCCCATCGCCGTCGAGGTCACACGATGGACGCGCGCACACGAGCCCTGCTGCAGGATCCGGTCACGCCGACGTTGCTGCGCCTGGCCGCCCCGAACGTCCTGATGTCGGTGGTGCAGGCCTCGGTCGGATTGATCGAGACCTACTTCGTGGCCGAACTCGGCACAGACGCCCTCGCCGGCATGGCCCTGGTCTTCCCGATCCTGATGTTCGTGCAGATGGTCTCCGCTGGTGCGGTCGGCGGCGGGATGCTCTCGGCGATCTCGCGCGCGCTTGGCGGCGGTCGCCAGGACGAGGCGAACGGCCTGGTATGGCATGCGGTGGCCATCGCGGCGGCCCTCGGCATCCTCACCACGGCGCTGGCCTTGGCGTTCGGACCGGCCCTGTTCCGGGCAATGGGCGGCACGGGCGGATCCCTCGATGCGGCCACGACCTATTCCGCCGCCGTGTTCTCGGGCGCGTTGCTGGTCTGGCTGTTCAATGCGCTCGCCGCGGTGATCCGGGGGACCGGCAACATGAGCCTGCCGGCCACCGTGACGTGCGGGGGAGCGGTCGCGCTTGTCCCGCTGTCGCCGGCCCTGATCTTCGGCTGGGGGCCGATCCCGCAACTCGGCATCTTCGGCGGCGGCGTCGCGGTGCTCGTCTATTACGCGGTCGGCGTGGCGATCTTCGCCACCTACCTGTGGTCGGGGCGCGGCGTGCTCCGGCCGCCCCTGCGCCCACCGGCGCTGTCCGGTGCGGCGCTCGCCGCGATCCTTCGGGTCGGTGCGGTCTCGGCGCTGGTCACCGTCACCACCAATGTCACGATCGCGACGGCGACCGGTCTCGTCGGACAGCAGGGACCGGGAGCGGTCGCCGGCTACGGCACCGGCGTGCGCCTCGAATATCTCCTGGTCCCGATCGTGTTCGGCTTCGGCGCCCCGCTTTCAGCCATGGTCGGCACGGCGGCGGGTGCCGGCGACATCGATCGGGCGCGACGCGCGGCCTGGACCGGGGCGATCATCTCGGGATGCGTCACGGAGATGCTGGGCATCGCCGCAGCCCTGGCGCCGGATGCGTGGCTGCGCCTGTTCGGCGACGATGCCGCCATGCTGGCGACGGGGGCGGCGTATCTGCGCATCGTCGGTCCCTTCTACGGGTTCTTCGGGTTCGGCCTGGCGCTGTACTTCGCCGCGCAGGGGGCCGGCCAGGTCGGCTGGCCCCTGGCTTCCGGCATCCTCCGGGTCCTGGTGTCTCTCGGCGGCGGCGCCCTGGCGCTCCACCTCGGCTGGGGGACGAACGGCCTCTTCCTCGCCCTCGGTCTCGGACTGGCCGCGATGGGAATCGGGAACGCCGCGTCGCTGGCCTTCGGCGCCTGGCTGCCCCCGCGTCCGGCCTCCCGACCCGTCATGGTCCGAGCCGACGATTACCCCGCCACGGCGAAATCCTAGGAGCCGCATCATGCAGACCCTCACGATCAACGGCACGCGGCACGACCTGGATATCGAAGGCGATACGCCTCTGCTCTTCGTCTTGCGCGACACCCTTGGGCTCACCGGCACGAAGTACGGGTGCGGCATCGGTCAATGCGGGGCCTGCACCGTGATCCTCGACGGGCAGGCCACGCGGTCGTGCCAGATCCCGGTGGAAAGCGTCGGCGATGCCAAAATCACGACCATCGAGGCGATCGGGCAGGACGCGGTCGGCAAGCGGGTCGTGGAGGCCTGGGTCGGCGTGCAAGTGCCGCAATGCGGTTACTGCCAGTCCGGTCAGGTCATGGCCGCCACCGCCCTCCTGCAGCAGAACCCGAGACCCACCGACGGCGACATCGGACAGGCGATGACGAACCTGTGCCGGTGCGGAACCTACAACGCCATCGCCGCTGCCGTGCGGCAGGCTGCGGCTTGAGGAGCAACGCGCCATGAACGATCTAACCCCCCTGCGCCTCACCCACGCAACGTCGGCCGCGAGCCAGGAGCCGGTACGCAACCTCTCTCGCCGCGGCTTCCTCGGCGCGGCGAGCGGCGCCCTGCTCCTCGGCGTCGAACTTCCGGTGGATCCCGCCCTCGCACAGGCGGAAGGCGCCGCGGCCATCGCCCCGAAGCCCGGTACGCGGATCGCCGCGTTCCTCGAAATCCGCCCGGATGGCACGGTCAAGCTCCTGAGCCCCTTCGTCGAGGGCGGGCAGGGCATCAACACCGGCCTCGCCCAGACCATTGGCGAGGAGCTCGACCTCGAACCGAGCCGGTTCGTGGTGGAATGCGCGCCGCCCGGTCCGGACTACGCCGTCGTCAACGGCTTGCGCCTGACCGGCGGCAGCTTCTCGACCCGATCGAGCTACGCCGTCATGCGCCGCCTCGGCGCCACCGCCCGGGAGATGCTGCTGCGCGCCGCCGCCGCCCGACTCGACGTCAAGCAGGACACGCTCACCACCAGTGACGGGCGGGTGGTGCACAAGGCCTCGAATCGTAGTCTCGGCTACGGCGAACTGGCGGAGGCCGCCCTCGCCCTGCTGCCGCGCGAGGACGTGCCGCTCAAGGACCCCAAGGACTTCCGCTACATCGGCAAGCCGATGGCCCGCCTCGACATGCGCGACAAGTCGACGGGCAAGGCCACCTACGCGATCGACCTGAAGGTCGAGGGCATGCTCCACGCCGCCGTGCAGCACGCGCCGCATCTCGGGACCGAGCCCGAGGCGCTGACCAACGAGGCGGTCGTGAGGGCGATGCCGGGCGTACACTCGATCCACCGCCTGCCCGGCGCCGTGGCGGTGGTCGCCGACAGCTGGTGGCGGGCTCGCAAGGCGGTGGAGGCCTTGAAGGTCGCCTGGACAGAACCCGCCGCCGACGGCCTCGCCACCGTCTCGGGCACGTTCTCGTCGGCTGCCATGCTGGCGGCCCTCAAGGCCACGCGCGAGCCCGGATTATCGGCCGAGGCGGAGGGGGACGTCGCCGGAGCGTTCGCCAAGGCAAGCCGTGTGGTCGAGGCGGAATATGACGCGCCCTACCTAGCCCATGCCCAGTTGGAACCGCCATCCTCCATCGCCCGCTTCAATGGGGATGGCACGCTGGACGTCTGGCTGCCGAACCAGATGCCGGAGCTGTTCCAATCCGTGGCCGCCAAGGTCGCCGGGATCCAGCCCGATGCGGTGCGCATCCACTCGCCGATGCTCGGCGGGTTCTTCGGACGCCACTTCTACTACGGCTCGTCCAATCCGTTCCCGCAAGCGATCCTGCTCGCCAAGGCGACGGGCCGGCCGGTGCGGGTGCTGTGGTCGCGCGAGGAGGAGTTCGGCATGGATGCGGTGCGGCCCCTCGGCTTCGCCCGCTTCCGCGCCGCACTCGGGGCCGACGGGATGCCCCTCGCGATCCAGACCGTCGCCGTCGGAGAAGGGCCGATCGGCCGCTGGTTCAGCTCGATCTTCAAGGCGCCGGTCGACTCCTCCGTGGTCGAGGGCCTCGACAAGAAGCCTTACGCGATCCCGAACCGGCGCCTCGACTACGTGAAGGTCGCGCATCCCGTTACCATCTCCTTCTGGCGCTCGGTCGGGCACTCGATGAACGACTTCTTCTACGAGAGCTTCCTCGACGAGGTCGCACAGGCCGGCGGCAAGGATCCGTTCGCCCTGCGCATGGCGCTGCTGAAGGACAGCCCGCGCCACGCGACGCTGCTCAAGGTCGTCGCCGAACTCGCGGGCGGCTGGAAGCGCGGCCCGTTCCAGGCCGCGGACGGGACCCGGCGGGCCCGCGGCGTCTCCATGGCCTCGCCCTTCGGCTCGGAGACCGCCGCCATCGCCGAGGTGTCGCTCAAGGATGGCGAGGCGCGGGTCCACGACCTCTGGATCGCCATCGATCCGGGAAGCATCGTCAACCCGGCCATCGTCAAACGCCAAGTCGAGGGCGCCGCCGCTCTCGGGCTTTCGGCGACCCTGCTGGAGCAGGTGGTCTACGAGGGTGGAACGCGGCAGGCCCGCAACTACGACACCTACCCGATCCTCGACCGGGACCGGATGCCGCGCGTGCACGTCACCATCGTGGAAAGCGGCGCCCCCATGGGCGGGATCGGCGAGCCAGGCCTTCCCGGTGTGCCGCCCGCCGTGGTCAACGCCGTCGCAGCTCTCACGGGCCGTCGCGTACGGAGCCTGCCGCTCGCCAAGGAAAAGCTATCGGGCGTGTAACGCACGGATTAGTGCCGTTTGCACACGGTCATCGAGACTGGGGATCGGTCGACCAAGGACCGCGCCATCACTGAACGGCGATGAGCCGAAATCGGCGAACAGGGGTCGAGGACTGCTGGCACGATACCTATGATGGCGTACCGAGCGACGGATCGGCGCGGCGTGGGGGCGGCGATCCGAGCTGCGGCGTGATACCCGGCGGCTCCTAGAGAAACGAGAGCGCGTTCGTCCGCGCGGCCGCTCGCTTCAAGCGCAACATCAACGTGGCGTTCGACACCTTGGGCCTCCGGGTGGCGAGAGCTCTCGAGCCATGACCGCCACGAGGGCCATCACCGAAGACGCGCTCGATGGAATCGGTGCGCAGAGCCATCGCCGCGGCCCGCGGCCGTAACGGGGTCGCGCTATCGGTAGGCTAGGGACGCGGACACATCACGACTGGCGACCCTGAGTCCTGCCGCGTTTCAGGTGGATGCAGCCACCAGCACCTCCATCAAGCGTCCGTCGAGTTCGCCTGCCACCGCGTCGACGTCCTTGTCGCCGAACTGACCGAAACTGGCCCTCGGCCGATCGTATTCGAAGGCGACGCGTCCGTCCTGATCTTCGCTCAGAAGCACCCTGATCGGGGCGTAGAGCGCGGATGAGAGGACATGTCGCGTCATCATCGAGGCCGTGAGCGGGTTGCCAATGTCATACTGGATCGCCCGGCGTTGCAGCAGTCCGGCGATCTGCAGCAGCTGGCCATGATTTCGCGTGCCGAAGATCGAGAGGGGGCCCTGCCTCCCCAAAAGATCGCGGGCCGCGTCCACCTTCCCGGAAGCCAGAAGCTGAACGTAGGCATTGTCCAGCTTGGGCAGCGCGGCCTCCAAAGCCGTCCTCACCGCTTCGAACGGCTTCGCGGACCGGATCGGGACGTGCTCGGTCGTGACGGGAACGGACGATATCTCAGGGTTCGTCATCGGGTCTCCTACTCCTCTCGGAGAAGATCCGGCACCGCGAGCGGTGTTGCCGGCAAGCATGAGTGCTCCACTGCCGAACACTACGGTTCGACGAGACAGACCGTTGGCCGCCCGAGGGATCCGTGAACCTCTCGGAAGCGGTTCGGAACACGACCGCCCACTTGACGCTTCAGGGCGCACCGGCAGGTCACTGGCGCCGACAGGAGGTCGCCTCTGCATCTCGGTGTTCAATGAACGCCCGAACTCGAAAACCGGTGAGACGATGGCCGTATCAGGCATATCGAGGTTATCGACGTTCAGTTCTGTGCCGCGGCGATGACGATGCTCGCCCAGTCCTGAGGGCGCTCAAGCGCACTGAAGTGACCGGTATTCGCAAGGGTGATGACCTTCGGCTCGGGCACGTTGCGTTCGACGCCGGCACGATCCTCTTTGGATGACCAATCATTTTCGCCCCAGACGAGCGTCACCGGAGCCTTGATCTTGCCGTATCGCTGGCGGGCCGCGACGAAGCTCGGAAGCGCCTTGAGAAGGCGCCGCATGCCCTTCCCGTAATCGCGACGCATGCCCACACGCGAGATCTCGTCGAGCAGGTCGTCAGGCAGTTTCTTCGGGTCGTGGAAGCCGCCTCTGATGATGCCGCCGGTGATCGAGCGGTTCTCCGTTGACGCGAAGATCGGACCGATGACGGGCGCGCGCACGCTCTTGATGATGATGGACGCGAGAAGGTTGGCGCGCTCCAGACCGGGCAGGTAGTCGTAGGTGTTGAAGGCCACGACGCGATCCACCCCGTCGCCGAGTTCCGCCGCCAGCGAGAGGGAGAGCGTGGCGCCGATCGACTCGCCGGCCAGGATCGGACGGCGGAGGCCCAGGACCTGCAGGAACGCCTTAAGCTGCGCCCGGAGTGTCGGCTCGTCCTTTGGGTGCTCCGGCAGAAGGTCCGACCAACCAAAACCCGGCAGGTCGAGAGCGTAGACGGTGAAATGCCGCGACAGCAGCGGGATCACGAACTGGAAGATATCAAGCTGCGTGCGCACGGTGTGCGTCAAGACGAGATCCGGCCCTTCGCCGGCCCGGACATAGCGTATCCGGGTCCCGTCCCGCAGAGTGGCGAAGGAAACCTCACCCGCGTCGAGCCAGCGGCGCGTGTAATTCAGAGCCGCATCCCCGACGGCATCGTTCGTTTGCTTCGTCATGATAACGCTTCCTGAGGTCGAGCGGATCTGCACGATCCATTATTGGGCTGGAGCTGACCGCCGCGGCGCAGGGTGATCGAGTTCTCTGGCGGCGACAGGAGGCGGGAGCCCGGCGGGCGCGCAGAGTTGGGCCATCCCCGCTTCGAGCTTTGAGATGCGTCTGGCGTGGATCTCCGCTTCGGTCGTGCCCAATGCGTCCTCAATCGCTCGGAGCCTGTCCCAGAGGCTTCGCCACGTCGGCGGCGCGAGCAGTGTCCGAACCGTGGAGCCGATCATCGTCATCCCCAGCTTGCCGATTGCTGTCTCCGAGGCGTTCGGACCGCGCAGCGCTCTGAAAATCCCGAGGGTTGCCTACTCCACGTCCATGGCGCGCAGGTGGAAGCTCGGGGCCTCCCGACTGTCCTTGAGCGTCTTGGAGAGGAGCGATAGCTGACCCTCGGCGACCCAGATCCTGTTGCCCACGACCGTCACGCCGGTCGCGCCGGCGAATTGACCGATGGGTTGGACTTTGGCTCCGTCACCCGAGACCGTGACGCGGCTCAGGGCGCCGCTGCCCTCGACCATCACGAAGCCGTCGCGGAAGGGGCGCAGCCCGTCCGGAAACTTCAGGGGCCGTGTCGTCTCGAGCCGCGTCACCCGACCGGCGACGCCATTCGTCATGCCGATGCGGAACATCTCCCCGCCCAGGAAGGTGTTCACGTACAGGTTTCCGTCGATCCCGAAGGCGATGCCGTCGAGCCCGTTCTTGAGCGTATCGTCCTCGACGAGGACCTCGAACGCCGCCGCACCCGGCTTGAGCCTCAGGATCCGGGGAGCCAGCGTGTCGGTGACGTAGAGCGCGCCGTCCCCGTCCAGGGCGAAGTCGTTCGCCAAAGCCTTCCCGCCCGGCAGCCGGACGCTCAGCCTGAGGGCGCCCGTCGCGAGGTCGAACGCCTTGACCCACCCGCCCTCCGTGGCGGTCGGCCCGGGTGCGCCGATGGCCGTGGCGTCGTTCGAGGCGACCCAGAGGGTGCCGCGCCGCTCGTCGGCCAGGAGGCCTAAGGTCGATCGCGTCCCGTATTCGCCGGGTTTCAGGAAGGGCGTCGCGGCCGCCCCGCCGCCCTCGATCCTGAGGACGCCCCCGTCGGCGATGCTGCTGACGAAGAGCGTGCCGTCGGCAAGGGACGTCACGCTCTCCGGGAAACGGCTGGTATCCGGCAGCCGTATCGCCGTCGACCCGTCCGCGGCGGCCGCGGGCAAGGCTGCCCAGGCAATCGCCAGCGACAGCGCCGAAAGCCGGAGCGCGTGCCGAACCGTCTCGATGCCTCTCATGGCAGGACCTTCTCGTTCACCGGGTGCCGGGTTCGTTCGCGTCCGGGGCGCCGCGCCGAAGCCCGGAAGGCTGGGCGCCGCCCGAGGCAGGCGGGCCGTCAGGCGGCCTCGACCGCCAGCGCGATGCCCTGGCCCCCGCCGATGCAGAGGGTGACCAAGCCGCGTCGGATGCCGTCGCGACGCATGGAATGGAGCAGGCGCGTCGTCAGCACCGCGCCGGTCGCGCCGATGGGGTGGCCGTGCGCGATGGCGCCACCCTCGACGTTGACGATGTCCTCGGGCAGGCCGAGCTCCCGCGCCACGGCCAGGGGCACGACCGCGAAGGCCTCGTTGATCTCGACGCGCTCGACGTCGCCGAGCGACCAGCCGGCGCGCTCCAGCGCCTGGCGGATGGCCGGTACGGGGCCTAGGCCGAACAGGCCCGGCTCGCAGGCCCCGACCCCGTAGGCGACGAGGCGCCCGAACGCATCCAAGCCGTTGCTGTCGGCGAAGCCCCGCTCCGCCACCACCATCGCCGCCGCCCCGGAATTCAGGCCCGGCGCGTTGCCGGCCGTGATCGTCCCGTCCTCGCGGAAGGCCGGCTTGAGCTTCGACAGCGTGTCGACGGTGGTCTCCGGCCGCGGGGCCTCGTCCCGCCCGAAGGCCTCGACACCCTTGCGGCCCTTGATCTCCACAGGGGTAATCTCGGCGTCGAACGCACCCGCGGCCTGCGCCTGCGCGAACCGCGCCTGGGAGCGGGCCGCCCAGGCATCCTGGGCCTCACGACCGATCTGGAACCGCGTCGCCAGGTCCTCGGTGTGCCATCCCGAATGCTCGCCGGAGAAGGCGTCGTTGAGGCCGTCGCTCAACATGCTGTCGAGGATCTGGGCATGGCCCATGCGGTGGCCCCAGCGCCCGCCCTCCATCAGGTACGGCGCCCGATCCATGTTCTCCATGCCGCCCGCGACCGCGACGTCATGGTGACCGAGCCGTATCTCGTCGGCCGCTGTCGCGATGGCCTGGGCGCCGGAGCCGCAAACGCGGTTGACCGTCAGGGCCGGTACCGAGACCGGAACGCCCCCGTGCACCGCGGCCTGGCGAGCCGGGTTCATGCGGTTGCCGGCCTGGACGACGTTGCCCATCGTCACGCTTCCGAGCCTGCCGGCGTCAAGTCCGGAACGGCGAAGCGTCTCGCGGATCGCGGTCGCGCCGAGCTCGGGGGCGGCGGTCCCCTTCAGGCTGCCGCCGTAGCCGCCAATGGCGGTCCGAACGGGATTGCAAAGGACGATGTCACGCATGGTCTGGCCTCCTCCAGGGGTGCCGGCGGCGCGGTATCAGGCGATCTGGAACCAGTCGGAGACGTCCCACGTCCGGTTCGGCTTCTCCGGTGAGCCTTCCTGGGACATCTCGACGAGGAGGCAGGTCATCGTCGCCGTGGCGCAGGCCTGGCCGTCGGCATCGGAGAGCTGCGCCTCGGCCACCGCCCGCTGCTCCCCGACGTCGATGGCCCGTGCCACCGCGGTCAGGGTTCCCGACGCCGCCGTCAGCGGACGCAGGTAGCTGATCCGGGTGTCGAGCGTCGTGTAGGTTTGTCCAGCCGGCAGGGCGGACTGAACCGCTGAACCGAGCGCCAGGTCGAGCAGGGCGGCCACGGCGCTGCCGTGAACCGGTCCGAAGGGATTGTAGAGGTCGTCGACCGGCTTCCTGCGCACCGTCGCGTCGCCGTCCCGGACCGCGACGTACGCGATGCCGAGCAGTGCCATCGCGGGCGGTGGCAGGATCTCGCCGGCGGCCATGGCGCGGAGCAGGTCGAGGCCGGATCCGACTGGACCGGGCCCGTCGAGGCGCCTGTTTTGGCCTGAGGATGTCCGGTCATCGGCCAGGTCGGTGCTGTTCATCGGTTGCGAACTCCCATGGCCTGCCGGGGCTGGCGGAACCGGGATCGACCGGCCCACCAGGTTCAATTAATATGATGATCAACATCTATTCGAGCATGGATGACGCGTCAACCGCCATGAAGTTCCAAGAGCGCCGGATCAACCTCCAGGCGTGGCGATCTCTCGACCGGGGACGATCCGTTTCAGGACGATGCTGGCGTTCACGCCCCCGAACCCGAAGCCGTTCGACAGCGCGTAGTCCACGGATGCGCGTCGAGCCTCCGGTCCGATGAGGTCCAGGCCGGCGGCCGCCGCGTCGGGATCGGTGAGATTGAGCGTCGGCGGGAGGACGCCCGCGCGGAGCGCCTGCACCGTGATGACCGCCTCCAGGCCGCCGGCCGCACCGAGCAGGTGACCGGTCGCGGACTTGGTCGAGGAGATCGCCGGGCCGGCCTCGCCGAAGACGGATCTGAGTGCCGCCAGTTCGCCCGCATCACCGACCGAGGTCGCAGTCGCGTGCGCGTTCACGTAACCGATGGCGGCCGGTTCGAGCCCCGCCATGGCTAAGGCCGTGGTGATCGCCTGGCGGGCGCCGCTGCCATCCGCCGGTCCGGCGGTCAGGTGGTAGGCGTCGGCGCTGGTGCCGTACCCGACCAGCTCGGCCAGCGGGACGGCACCCCGTTCCAGCGCATGCGACAGCGTCTCAAGCACGAGGATGCCGGCACCCTCGCCCATGACGAAGCCGTCGCGACTTCGGTCGAACGGGCGCGAGGCGGCTGCCGGGGTGTCATTGTAGGCTGTCGAGAGGCTGCGCGCCGCGGCGAAGCCACCGAGGGCGACGCGGGTGACGCACGCCTCCGCACCGCCGCAGACGACGACATCGGCCTCGCCGGCGCGGATGAGGCGCATGGCATCGCCGATAGCCTGGACGCTCGCCGCGCAGGCGGTGACGGGAGCCCCGAGCGGTCCCTTGAAGCCATACCGGATGGAGACATGGCCGGCGGCCAGGTTGACCAGGAAGGCCGGCACCGTGAACGGCGACAGGCGCTGCGCGCCGCGGGCGCGCACGGTCTCCACGGCGTCGGTGATGGTCTGGAAGCCCCCGATGCCGGAGGCCACGATGGTCGCGGTGCGTACGCGCTCCCGCTCGCTGGAGGGCTTCCAGCCCGACTGTCGAAGCGCCTGGTCCGCGGCCACCAGCGTGAACTGGATGAAGCGGTCCATCTTGCGGCGGTCCTTGACCGGGATGAGGGCGTCCGGATCGAACCCCTCCGGGTCCTCACCGATGGATGGCACGAGCCCGGCGACCTTCGCGTCGATGTCGGGGACCAAGTCGTCCGGCAGGCGCCGCAGGCCTGACCGGGACGCGATCAGCCGACGCCACATCCCCTCGACGCTGCAGCCCAGCGGCGAGACGACACCCAGTCCCGTAACCACGATCCGTTCGCGCATCGGTATCCTCTCGCAAAGTTTGGCCGCGCGGCGTGCGGCGCACGGCACATGCGGGTCCCGATTGGGCGATCCGGGGCGCTGGGTTAGGTCGCCGGGGACGCGCTCATGGGGGCGCGGGCCGGAACCGCCGGCCCGGCCCCGTCGACGTCACGCGGAGACGGAAGCCTGCGCCGCCTGGATCAGTTCGCTCGCCAAAGCCTCATCGTCGACGGCCCGCGCCAACACGACAGCGCCGACAATTGTCGACAACGTCGCCAGGGACCGCTGCCTGCGGCGCTCCTTGGCGACCCTGGGCGTCAGGCCGGCGAGGATGGAGGCCATGCGCTCCACACCGTGCGTGAATCGCGACCGGACGGGGCCGCCCCGCGGCTCCCGCGCCACGTCGTTCGCCAGGGCCGCGAGAGGACAGCCTATACCGGGCGACTTCACGTGCGCGAGGGACAGGTAGTTGGCGAGGAGAATATCGAGGCTTCCGCGGCGATCCTCGGACAGCGCGGTGTCGAACGCCTCGGCCGCCAAGGCCTCCTTGTTGGCGAACTGGCCGTAGAAGCCGCCATGGGTGAGGCCGGCGGACGCCATGATATCGGCGACCCCAACGCCATGGAGACCACGCTCCCGGAACAGCGACGCAGCGACTTCGACGACACGTTGGCGGTTGAGCTTGGCCTGCTCCTGCGAGACTCTGGGCATTGCCTGATCCTTCGACGGTCCTGATGCCTATATAAAGGCAGGCCGTCATCTAAAGAAGCCTTGGACCACGGGTCGTCTCCTGTGGCGGGTTGCGCTCTGGAACCGAGCGCGCCGAGGGATGTCTCGAAGGTCGACCGACCGGCCTGCGTAGGGGGGGCATGAACGCAGGCCGGTCGACGCCTCGCACGTTCCATCGCTGAACGTGCGATCCTGGGATGCCCCGCCTTCGGGGCATGGACCTTGGGATCCCGGGTCAGGGCTTGGCCGGGACCGGCACCGCGTCCGAACCGGATGCGACGCCCGCCGCGATCGGTTCTCGTCCGACCCGGAACCAGAGGGCGTAGAGAGCGGGCAGGAACAGCAGGGTGAGCAGGGTCCCGACCCCGACGCCGCCGATCAGCACGTAGGCCAGCGCCCCCCAGAACACGGAGTGCGTCAAGGGGATGAAGGCCAGCATCGCCGCCGCCGCCGTGAGGATCACCGGACGGGCCCGCCGCACCGTGGACTCGACGATGGCCTCGTAATCCGACAGGCCGGCGGCGCGGTCGTGGTGAATCTGATCCACCAGGATCAGGGTGTTGCGCATCAAGATGCCCGACAGCGCGATCAGGCCCAGGATCGCGTTGAAGCCGAAGGGCTGGTGGAACAGCAGCAGGGTCGGCGCGGCCCCGACAAGGCCGAGCGGCGCGGTGGCGAACACCATGAACATCGTCGTGAACGACCGGACCTGGAGCATGATGACCGTCAGCGTCACGATCAGCATCAGCGGAAAGACGGCCACGAGCGCGTTCATCGCCTTGGCGCTCTCCTCCACCGCCCCGGCCGTGTCGATCCGGTAGCCGGGCGGCAGCTTCGCCTTGATCGCATCGAGCTGCGGGAAGATCTGCGCGTGGATGTCCGGCGGCTGTTTGCCGTCGAGCACGTCGCCCTGCACGCGGATGTAGGTCTCGCGGTTGTAGCGCTTGAGCACCGCATCCTCGTTGCGGCTCTCCAGGTGCGCGACCTGCGAGACCGGCACCTGGCGCCCGTCATGCGTGGTCAGGGTCAGGTCGCCGATCTCGCCGAGCGAGCGTCGCTCGGGGCCGGGGCTGCGCAGGAGCACGTCCACCGAGCGCAGGTTCTCGCGCACCTGGGTCGCGGGCGTCCCGTTGAGGTAGCTCTGCAGCTGCTGGCCGGCCTCCTTCGGGGTCAGGCCGATCAGGCGTAGGCGTTCCTGGTCGAGGACGAAGTGCAGGCTCGGGGTCTTGTCGCCCCAGTCGAGATGGACGAGGCGCATGTTGGGGTTGGCCATCATGACGTCGCGGACCTCGGCGGCGATGCCGCGGATCACGTCGGGGTCCGGCCCGACCACCCGGAAGGCCACGGGGAAGCGGATCGGCGGCCCGAACACGATCTGGAGGACTCGCACCCGCGCCTCGGGGAAGAGCCCGTCGCTCACGAGCTTGCGAAGCTTGATCCGGAGCGCGTCGCGGGATGCGGCGTCGGTGGTCTGCACGACGATCTGCGCGAAGGCGGCATCGGGCAATTCCGGGTCGAAGGAGAGCACGAAGCGCGGCATGCCCTGCCCGATGTAGCTCGTGATCTCGCGCGCCTCCGGGAGCCCACGGACGGCCGCCTCGACCGCCTTGACGCTGGCTTCGGTCGTGGCGAAGGCCGAACCGGTGGGCAGGGTCACCTCGACGATGAGTTCGGGCCGCTCCGAATTCGGGAAGAACTGCTTCTCGACCTTGCCCATGCCGACGACGGCGAGGGCGAACAGCCCGACCGTGATCCCGGCCGCCAGCCACTTGTGATCGACGGAGGCCCGCACCACGCGGCGCAGGCGCTGGTAGTTCCTCGTGGCGTAGATCGCCTCGTGGCCGCCTTCCACTTTCTTGATGTTGGGCAGGAGCTTGACGCCGAGATAGGGCGTGAAGGTCACGGCCACGATCCAGGAGATGATCAGCGAGAAGCCGACCACCCAGAAGATGTTGCCCGCGTACTCGCCCGCCGTCGAGGCGGCGAAGCCCACGGGCAGGAATCCCGCGATTGTGACCAGCGTGCCGGTGAGCATCGGCGCGGCGGTGGCGCTCCAGGCATGGGTGGCCGCCTCGATCCGATCGACGCCTTCCTCCATGCGCACCACCATCATCTCGATGGCGATGATGGCGTCGTCCACGAGCAGGCCGAGGGAAATGATCAGGGCGCCGAGGGTGATGCGGTCGAAGTCGCGGCCGGTGACCATCATAACCACGAACACGGCCGCGAGCGTGATCGGGACCGCGAGCGCCACCACGATGCCGACGCGGAAGCCCAGCGCCACGAGGCTGACGACGATGACCACCGAGAGGGCGGTGAAGAACCTCACCATGAACTCGTGGATGGCGTCGTCGATGACCTTGGCCTGGTCGGTGATCTTCGTGAACGCGATGCCCGTCGGCAGCTCGTGGTGGATCGCCACCTCCTCGGCGTTCAGCGCCTCGCCGAGCGCGAGGCCGTTGAAGCCGGGTTTCATCACGAGACCCAGCATCAGGGCCGGCTCGCCGTCATTGCGGATCGCGAAGACCTTCGGGTCCTCGTAGCCGCGCTTGACCTCCGCGATGTCGCCGAGCTTGAGGCTTCGGTCGCCGGCTGCCACCGGCAGGTTGCGGATCGTGTCCAGGCCGTCGATGGCGCCGTCCAGGCGCAGGTACACCCGCGGGCCGGCGGTCTCGACGAAGCCCGCCGGCGTCACGTCGTTCTGGTTGGCCAGCGCCGCGAGCAACTGCTGCCCGGTGATGCCGAGCGTGGCCAGACGCTGGTAGGAGATCTCGACGAAGATCTTCTGGGCCTGCTCGCCCAGGATGTTGATCTTCTCGACGCCCGGCACCCGCAGCAGCCGCTGGCGCAGATCCTCGGCCCGCAGCACGAGATGCCGGTGCGGCAGGCCCTGGGCCTGGAGTGCGTAGAGGGCGAAGTAGACGTCCGAAAACTCGTCGTTGAACAGCGGCCCCATGACGCCGCGCGGCAGGGTGGAGGCTTGGTCGGATAGCTTCTTGCGAGCCTGGTAGAACTCCTCCTGCAGCCTTGCCGGCGGCATGCTGTCCTTGAAGTAGACCTTCATCAGCATGAGGCCGGGCCGCACCGTCGTCTCGACGCGGTCGTAGTAGACGAGCTCCTGCAGGCGCTTCTCCAGCGGGTCGGCCACCTGCCGCTGGATCTCCGAGGTCGTGGCACCGGGCCAGGCGGCCGAGACCGCCATCGTCTTGACGGTGAAGGCCGGATCCTCGGCGCGGCCGAGCTTCTGGAAGGCGAAGAAGCCGGCGGCGGTCACCGCGATGATCAGGAAGAGCGTGACCGCCCGCTCGCGGACCGCCAGGGCGGAGAGGTTGAAGCCGGTCATCGCGCGACTCCCGTCAGGCTCGGGGGGGCTTGGCGCACCGTCTGGCCGGCCTTGAGGAGATGGGCGCCGAGCGACACGATGCGGTCGCCCGGATTGAGGCCGGACACGACCTCGGCCCCTTCCTCGGACAGGCGGGCGACGGCGACCGGCTGGGCCGCGACGGTCTTGGTCTCGGTGTCGAACTTCCAGACTTCCGAGCCGTGCCCGATGTCGAACAGGGCCCCGAGCGGCACGTCGACCGACGCGGCGCGCCCGGCATCCGTCGGCTTGAGCCGGAGCGTCACGGTCGCCCCGAGCGGCGCATCCTCGCCGCCGCCCGACAGGATATAGCGCGCCCGGTACGTCCGGGTGGCCGGGTCGGCGGTGGCCGACAGTTCGCGTAGCCGGGCCGGATAGGTCGTCTCGCCCTCGGCGTAGAGCGTCGCCGAGGCCGTGCCCCGGGCCAAGCGCCGGCTCGCTTCGGGCAGGAAGACCTCCGCCTCGCGCGCCCCGTCACGGGCCAGCTTGACGACGGTCTGGCCGGCGGCGACGACCTGCCCGGGCTCGGTCGGGACCTCCATCACGACGCCGTCGGCATCGGCCTGGAGTTCGGAATAACCGGCCTGGTTGGAGACCTGGCTTGCCTGGGCCTCCGCGTTGGCGAACTGGGCGATGGCGGCGTCCGCGGCGGCCTTGTTCTGGTCGTAGGTCTGCTTCGAGGTCCAGCCGTCCCCGACGAGCTTGCGGCTGCGCTCCTCGTCGGCCTTCGCCTTGATCATCTGCGCCCTGGCCGCCTCGACTGAGGCGCGGGCCGCGTTGAGCGCCAGGGTAAAATCGGTCCGGTCTAGGCGCATCAGCGGCTGCCCGAACCGGACGTGGTCCCCCGGGTCGACGAGCCGCTCGAAGATCTTGCCGCCGACGCGGAAGCCGAGATTGCTCTCCGTGCGGGCGCGGATGACCCCGGTGTAGCGCGCGATCGCCCCGGTCCCCGGGCCGACCTCGATGGTCTGGACCAGCGGCGGCTCCGGAGGCACCGCGGTTTCGGCCGGCGAGCATCCCGCGAGGGCCAATGCGGAAAGCCCGAGCATCCATCTCGCGTCCATTGCCCGCCTCCCCTGCATCCCATCACGACGCTAATATGATGATCATCATTTATTGCGCGTGGGCTTGGTCGTCAATGGCCGAACGAAGCCATGATCGGGCGTCGGACGTGGAACCCCCGCCAGACGCCCGCATGGTCAGCAGCTTCAGCGACGCGATTCAGGTGCGCTGGTTGCGGTCCTACGGGAATTCGAAGTTGAGCGTCGCGTTCTCGGGCCCGTAAGGCCGGAGACGGTGGCGATGCGGTGTCGGTCGCGGTCGCATTCCCAACGTCTGGGCGGACGAGCCGCGTCGGACGATCGCCAAATCCCTCGCCGGTCCGTGCATCGACCACGCCCGCCGTAATCTCCTGCGGATCGGCGTGGGAGCGTCACCCGTTTTGCAAGCGGGCTTCATTTACAGAGATGACGACTGAATTGTATGATGAAGTGGGATCACGATCGGCGCTCTTCGCGCACCCAGCTCTATATAAATGTCTGCAGTTACAACAAAGAGTTGGCGGCATATATTCCGGAGGCGCGCTTCATCACAGGCCCACTGCTGCGATACCCACCACATCCTCTTCGAGGTCGCGGGCGGGGCCGGGCCCATGAATCCGTTCGCAGCCGCCGTGCGCGCCACACGCATGCCGATGACCATCACCGACCCGCGGCGCGACGATAATCAGACCATCCTCGCCAATCCCGCTTCGCCCGGCTGACGGGCGACACCCTCGAGAAGATCATCGGGCACAACAGATCCACGCCTTCGGAATGCTTCCTGAGGATGACGGCGACCGTCCGCTGGTAGCTCGGCTCGACCGTTACGCAAGACGATGTCTCCGCGCTGTATGAGCTTAGCGGATACGCCGAAGGCAAGGCCACATCTTGGGCGTAGAACCTCGTTCGCGACCTAGACGCGTGGAGGACCAAAAGCCTTGAACGGTCAGCCGTTTCTCGCACGGTCACGTTCTTGCGCTCTGAGGCTTTCGACGGAGCCGACAAACTTCCGTCTCCTACCGACAGACGTCCCGCGCTCGCACAACTCTCAAAGAACCTCGACCCGGGCTCCCACCGGGACGCGGTCGTAGAGATCCATCACATCCTCGTTCATCATCCGGATGCAGCCCGACGAGACCGACTGGCCGATCGTCCCCGGCTCGTTGGTGCCGTGGATGCGGTAGAGCGAGGAACCGAGATAAAGGGCGCGCGCGCCCAGCGGATTGTCCGGACCGCCCGCCATGTGCCGCGGCAGGTCGGGGCGGCGGGCGAGCATCTCGGCCGGCGGTGTCCAGTCCGGCCACTCGGCCTTGCGGGTGACGGTCTTGAGGCCGCTCCAGGCGAAACCCGGCCGGCCCACCCCGATCCCGTAGCGCAGAGCCCGCTGGCCGGGCTGCACGAGATAGAGGTGCTTGACCGCGGTATCGATCACGATGGTCCCGGGCCGCTGCGGACCGGCGAACGCCACCTCTTGGCGCCTGTATTCCGGACCGACCTCCCGGGCGATGCGGGTCGGATCCGCCTGCGGCACGCCGTAGGCCTGCTGCGGCGGAGCGGCCTGGAACGGCTCCGGCTCGGCGGGCAGCAGTTCGCCGGAATACGCCGCGACCCGCTGCTGAGCCGCGGCGCGCTGCGGCCAGCCGCGGCCGCCCCCGCCAGCATGACCGGTCACGAGATACTCGATCAGGCCGCCACCATAGCCGCCGCTTTCAGCGTAACGCGCCTGCTGCGCTGCCACAGGGGCGCACAGCGAACCCGAGACCACGATCGCACAGAGACCAAGACGGACCGAACCACGCATCGTCGGACGCTCCCGCGGGGGCAAGCCCCCCGATGCGCGAACGATCCACCCGCGGGCGGCCGTTTCGGTGAATCAACATGGTGAATCACGCCGGTCGCGCAGGGTCCACCCCGAGGATGCATAATTAGCGTGAATCGCTAGTAAAATGCCGCCGGCCACAACCACCGATAGGTCAAATGTCCCGCACGCATAGGAATCGACGGCGGACGAGCTTGGCAGTCACAGTCCGCTAACCGATTGTGGTAGAGAGTTCGCACCACAGATCCTGAAGGCTCACGCCCCGACGATGACCCAGAAGCGCTATCGCATCGAAGACAGCCTCGGGCTTCCCGCGGTTTTGCCTGCAGCACCAAATCCGGAGGTCTCGAACGAGCGTCTGGACCAGATCCTGGGCGCGATCCTGGACCTGCGCCGCATCACCCAGATGAGCGCGGACGAGACGATCGAGACGTGCCGGCGCGAACTGCACGACGCCCTGGCGATGCGCTCCGAGCTCGACCTGATGAAGGAGGCGATCACCCGGACCAAGTCTGAGCTGGCGACGCTCCACCGCTCGGAGAACAGCGGCAAGGGCATGCGCCGGGCGGCGGACGAGCTCGACGCCGTGGTCGAATCGACCGAGCGCGCCACGACGCAGCTGCTCAACGCGGTCGAGGAGATCGAGACGAATGCCGGCATGCTGTACACGGCGAATCTGCCGCCGGGCATGAAGCAGCACGTCGATATCATCCAGGAGCGGGTGATCTCGGCCTACGAGGCCTGCAACTTCCAGGACCTGACCGGCCAGCGGATCAACAAGATCGTCGGCGTGATGAAGTTCATCGAGGAGCACCTCGATCGGCTGATCGAAGCCTGGACGCAGTTGGACAGCTTCCGCGATCTCATCACCGTCATGCCGGTCCCGACCGCGCTGGACGACGAGAGCAGCCTGCTCAACGGGCCGAAGCTCGACGACGATCCGGGACACGTCGACCAGAACGACATCGACTCGCTGTTCGACTGATTCGGCCCGGCAGGGTCGGCGCGGCAATTTTGTCGGCCGACCCGGTCCCCCTCGGGGTCAGGAACGCTTAGATCTGCGGGTATGAACCGCAGAGCCCTCTCAGACCTGCCCCCCGACACGTTCGACGATGGCCGCGACGCCGAGCGTGACGAGAGCGCCGGCGAGCCCGAGGCCGCGCTGCCCGCCGAGGATTCGCCGGAGATCGATTTCGATTTCGATCCGGGGGCGGTCCAGGCCGGCACGGAGGTGATCCGCCGCTTCTGGTCGACGCTGCCGAACTCGCCCGGCGTCTACCGGATGTTCGATCATCGCGGCGATGTCCTCTATGTCGGCAAGGCCAAGAACCTGAAGGCGCGCGTCGGTTCCTATGCCCGCGGCCAGGCGCATTCGAACCGCATCGCCCGGATGATCTCCCAGACGGCGGCGATGGAGTTCGTCACCACCGCCACCGAGACCGAGGCGCTGCTCCTCGAAGCCAACCTGATTAAGCAGTTGAAGCCCCGCTTCAACGTGCTGATGCGGGACGACAAGTCGTTCCCGTACATCCTGGTCACCGCCGACGGCCCGGCGCCGCAGATCGTGAAGCACCGCGGCGCACGGCGGCGGAAAGGCAATTATTACGGTCCCTTCGCCAGCGTCTGGGCGGTCAACCGCACGGTGAACGCCCTGCAGCGCGCCTTCCTGCTGCGCACCTGCACCGACAGCTATTACGAGAACCGCAGCCGGCCGTGCCTGCTGTTCCAGATCAAGCGCTGCTCCGGCCCCTGCACGGGCGAGATCGGGACCGACGATTACGCCACGATGGCGGATGCCGCCCGCGCGTTCCTCGCGGGCAAGTCCAACGCCGTGAAGGACCGGATGCGCGCCGAGATGCAGGAGGCGTCCGAGGCGATGGAGTTCGAGCGCGCCGCCCGCTACCGCGACCGGATCGCGGCGCTCTCGGCGATCCAGGGGGTCCAGGGCGTCAACACGCAGGGCGTCGAGGAGGCCGACGTGTTCGCCCTCGACGAGCAGGCCGGGCAGTTCTGCATCGAGGTGTTCTTCTTCCGGAACTTCCAGAACTGGGGCAACCGCGCCTACTTCCCGAAGGCCGACCGGTCGATGACCCCGGAGGAAGTGCTCGGCTCGTTCATCAGCCAGTTCTACGACGACAAGCCCGCGCCCCGCACGGTGTTGACCAGCCACCCGATCGAGGATGCCGAGTTGGTCGCTGCCGCCCTGTCGAGCCGGGTCGATTACCGGGTCGAGATTCACAAGCCGAGCCGCAGCGAGCGGAAGAACCTCGTCGAGTATGCCCAGCGCAACGCCAAGGAGGCGCTGGCCCGGCGGCTCGCCGACACCGCCTCGCAGGGCAAGCTGCTGGCGGCCCTGGGCCAGGCCTTCGGCATGGACCGGACGCCGCGGCGGATCGAGGTCTACGACAATTCCCACATCATGGGCACGAACGCGGTGGGCGGGATGATCGTCGCCGGCCCAACCGGGTTCATGAAGACGCATTACCGCACGTTCAACATCAAGTCGGAGGAACTCACACCCGGAGATGATTACGGCATGATGCGCGAGGTCCTGCAGCGCCGCTTCAAGCGCCTCGTCAAGGAGGCGCCGCGCACCGAGCGCGAGGCCGCCGTCGCGGCCGCAGAAGGCGCGGACGCGCAGCCGGTCCCGGCGCCCGCCGAGGACGGCGAGGCGTTTCCCGCCTGGCCGGATCTGGTGCTCATCGACGGCGGCAAGGGCCAGCTCGATGCCGCCCGCACGGCGCTGGACGAGATCGGGGTCTCGGATGTCCCGCTGATCGGCATCGCCAAGGGTCGCGACCGCGATGCGGGACGTGAGACGTTTTTCGTGCCGGGCCGGCCGCCGTTCAAGCTTCCACCGCGCGACCCGACCCTCTACTTCGTGCAGCGGCTGCGCGACGAAGCCCACCGCTTCGCCATCGGCAGCCACAGGGCCAAGCGCAAGCGTGAGATGATCAAGAATCCCTTGGACGAGATCGCCGGCATCGGCCCCAGCCGCAAGCGCGCGCTACTGCACCATTTCGGGACCGTGAAGGCGATCGAGCGGGCCGCCTTCGAGGACCTGGCCAAGACCCCCGGGGTGAATGCCGCGACCGCCCGCGCGGTCTACGATTTCTTCCATGCCGGCGCCTGAGGATCCCGTCGTCTCGGCCGCGCCCGCGGTCGAGACGTTGACGCCCGGGCCAAGCTCTGATTTCACCCCGGCCATGAACGCCGTCCTTCCCCGAAGACGGTCGCCGGCCTGGACGCTCGCGAATTGCCTGACCTACGGGCGCCTCGTGGCGGTGCCGGTGATGGTCGCGCTGCTGTTCTGGCCCGACTCGCACACCGCGCGTTGGACGGCGCTGGGCGTTTTCGTGGCGGCTGCGATCACCGACTACCTCGACGGGTACGTCGCGCGGACCTACCACCAGAGTTCGGCGCTGGGCCGGATGCTCGACCCGATCGCCGACAAGCTGCTGGTCTCGGCTTGCCTGCTGATGCTCGCGGCCGACCACACCATCGTCGGCTCGTCGGTCTGGGCGGCGATCGTGATCCTATGCCGGGAGGTGCTGGTCTCCGGCCTGCGCGAGTACCTCGCCGAGCTGAAGGTCGGCGTGCCGGTCAGCAAGATCGCCAAGTGGAAGACGACCGTGCAGCTCGTGGCGCTCGGCTTCCTGGTGGCCGGCCCCGCGGGCGAGCGGGTTCTGCCCGGCACGGAGGCGATCGGCCTCGCGCTGCTGTGGCTCGCCGCCGCCCTCACGATCTGGACCGGCTGGGACTATATGCGAGCCGGGATCAAACACGTGATCGACGACCCGCGCTGACGGCGCGGTCCGCGATCCCTTTCCGGCACGGTGACGCGATGAAGCTCGTCTATTTCGCCTGGGTCCGCGAGCGGATCGGCCGCGCCGAGGAAGAGCTGGCCCCGCCGCCGGAGGTCGCCACCGTCACCGATCTGGTCACTTGGCTGCGCGGGCGCGGCGAGGAATACGCCTACGCCTTCGAGGATCCGGGCGTCGTCCGCGCGGCCATCGACCGGGCCCATGCCAAACCAGATGCGATGATCGCAGGCGCCGGCGAGATCGCGTTCTTCCCGCCGATGACCGGCGGCTGACAGCCTGTTTGACCAATCTGTCCCATCCTTGCCCTCATCCTGAGGCGACGGAGCGAAGCGGAGGCCTCGAAGGAGGTCTCCAGCCGGCCGCGCGATCCCCGAATGGCTCCTTCGAGGCTCGCTGCGCTCGCACCTCAAGGATGAGGGGAGAGAATGGGATATCTTGTGCTCGGACCCGTCTTCCGACCGAGATCGCGATGTCAAACAGGCTCTGAGCCCGCGGAAATCCCGGCACGTAGTCCGCCGCTCTTGAAAGAAAGGCAGTCCCGGGGTCTTTCACGGTGTCGCTCCGGCCGCGTTTCAAGCCGAACGGCACGTGGGCCGAGCCGCGTTCCTCTACGGGTTCGGCCCGCTTTTCAGCATAGTGTCCAACCACCAGAAATTGCGGAACGCTCAAGCTGGGGCCGCCGTTACTCGGGACCGAAATCGGATCCGGAGTTTCCTATGCGCCAGACGTTCCTCGCGGCCGCCGCCCTGCTCAGCCTCGGCGCCGCCGCCCAAGCCCAGACCACCGTGATCGAGCGCGACCGGCCCGCCGTGGTGGTTGATCGTCCGGCCACCGAGTCGAAGTCCGTCACCGTCCACGATCACGGCGACGGCTGCGTCACCAAGACGGTGCGCAAGGAAGACGAGATGGGCGACTCGAAGACCGTCAAGAAAGAAACGTGCGACTGAGCACGGCGTCGCATCCGGCGATTGGCATCGAAAGGACGGCGCTCGTCGCCTGATTCGATGACACCGAAAGAACGTAGCAAAACAGCGACTTAAGGCTGTACCCGATCGGATCGCAATCGGGTACAGCGATCGGCAGCGGGCAACACCGTCCGCCCCAGCCGGGAAGGATACGCCGATGTCGAGCGACGCCCAGATCGTCGAGACCCTCTCGAAGGTCACCACCGCCACGATCACGACGATCCTGCTGAAGAAGGGGCTGCGCAACGTCTGGCTGCGCGGCACCCGGCCCTTGCGGCCCGGTCAGCCCCGGATCGTCGGCCGCGCCTTCACGTTGCGCTTCGTCCCGGCCCGCGAGGATCTCGCTACCCCCGAATCGTGGTCGTCCCCGACCTCCACCCGGGCGGCAATCGAGGCGATGCCGGCCGGCTGCATCGCGGTCGTGGACGCGATGGGCGTCACCGATGCCGGGATCTTCGGCGATATCCTGTGTGCGCGCATGGCCAAGAAGGGCGTGGCAGCCCTGGTCACGGACGGCGTCGTCCGCGACGTCGCGGGAGTCCTGGGCACCGGCCTGCCGGTCTGGTGCCAGGGCGCGGCCGCCCCGCCCTCCGTGGCCGGCCTGACCTTCGTCGCCTGGCAGCAGCCGATCGCCTGCGGCGGCGTCGCGGTGTTCCCCGACGACGTGATCGTGGTGGACGAGGACGGTGCCGTGCTGATCCCCGCGGCCCTGATCGACGCCGTGATGGAGCTTGCCCCGGAGCAGGAGCGCTTCGAGGGCTGGATCATGGAGGAGGTCGGCAAGGGTGCGGCGCTCCCGGGCCTCTACCCGCCGAACGCCGAGAACAAGGCGCGCTACGAGGCCAGCAAGGGCTGATCCCACGAGTCTTTCGCCTACGGGTGCCGAGCGGTAGGATCGCTCGTCACACCTCCACCATGACGAGGCCCCTGAGCCGGCCTTCGCAGGCGTCGTGCAGGGCGCGGGGCGCGTTCTCCAGCCCGGTGACCGTCGAACAGGCGAGGTGGAGCCCCGCTTCGCGCTGCCAGGCGATCCATTCCGGGAACGCCTCCGCATAGTCCCGGTCGGCGCTGTAGCCGCGCAGGGTGACATCTCTGAGGATCAGCTGGAACGAGTCGAGCTCCACCGGGGCGGCGATGCTGGCGCCCGCGACGTTCAACTCGGCGGTGAGCGCACCGAGCAGGACGAACCGCGCACCCGCGCGCGCGGCGGCGGCGGCAGCGGCCAGCTGCTCGCCGCCGACCATGTCGACGAACACGTCGACGCCGTCCGGCGCCGCCGCCTTCAGCTGATCCGCGATCGGGCCCCGATTGCGCAGGATCACCGCGTCATAGCCAAGATCAGCTTTCATCCAGTCGGCCTTGTCCTGGGTGCTGGTGCTGCCGATCACCCGCGAGGCGCCGAGCCGGCGGGCGATCTGCCCCGCCATCGACCCGATCGCCCCCGCACCGCTCGAGACGAAGACCGTGTCGCCCGGCCGAATCCCGATGCCGCGTGTCAGGGCGGCATAGGCGGTCCAGCCATGGCCGAGATAGGCCGCCGGCTCGATCGGCCCCCGGCCCAGCGCGACGCAGCTGGCGGCATCGACGACGGCATAGTCGCGCCAGCCCAGGGGATGCGAGACGAACGCGCCGACCTCGAACCCGCTGCCGGCCGGGCAGGCCACGACCTCGCCGATTGCACCATCCGCCAGCGCATCGCCGGGCTTGAGCACCGGGAAGGGAATGCCCTCGACCGCCTGCGCATCCGGATTGGCCATCAGCCGCGTCGAGATGGAGATGCGGAACCAGCGATTGCGCACGACCAGATCGTTCGGGCCGGCTTCGGGTAAGGCCGTCTCCACGATGGTAAGATCGCGCGGCTGGATCATTCCATCGGGATAGGCGAGGAGTCGAACTTCGCGGCAACGCTCGACTGCACGGTTCATGGCGTGTTCCAGGATGAAGTTTGCGGGCCGCGTGCAAAGCCGCAGCAGCCGGGGCAACGCCGGCCTAACAAAATGACTGGCGGTCAGTCAACTGTGATCCGTGGACTCCGCTCAACGTTGTGCTCGCCGCTACCGTGGCCCCGCCCGGCCTCTTCCCATCTCAGCGATATCCGGTCAGGCAAGGGCCGAACGCCCGCCCGTCATGAGATCGCTTCGTGCCGACCAAGCCCAGAACCACGCCCAGGACCAAGCCCCCCGGGGAACGGCGCGAGGATCTGATGAACGCCGCCGAGCGCCTGTTCCTCGATCAGGGCGTAGCCGCGACCACGATCGAACAGATTACGACTGGGGCAGGCGTGGCGAAGGGCAGCTTCTACCTGCACTTCGCCTCGAAAGAGGATGTGGTCGAGGGCCTGCGCCGGCGCTTCGTCGCGCGATTGCTGGACGCCATCGCGGCCGCGGTCGAAGAACAGCCGGACGGGGACTGGGGCGGGAAGCTCGCGGCCTGGGCGGCGGCTTGCGGCCACGGGTACGCCGCATCCGCGCGCCTGCACGACATCGTCTTCACCGACGTGCCGCCGCCCAACCAGGACGGTCTGGCCGACAACGTCCTGATCGACCATCTGGCGCAACTGCTCGCCGATGGCGGCGCCGCGAAAGCCTGGGCGATCGACGACGCGCGTTTCACGGCCGTCTTCCTGTTCAACGCCCTTCATGGCGTCATCCTCGACGCCGCCAGGAACGGGCGGGCGGACGCGATCGAGCGCAAGATCGTGGCACATTGTTTTCGGCTGGTGGGCCTGGAGACCGCGTGATCGGCGCGTTCTGATCTGCCGGCGATCGAGCACTTCCTCGCGATCAAAGGCGTGCGAATCCCTTGGCGGTGGAGTCCAGAGAACGCGCGGCCGGCCGGCGGGCTTCGCCAAGGCTTTCGTTGCGCCCAAGTCTTTCAGGATGTGCTCGAAGTTGAAAAATCTCCATTTGAGTCTTCGGAAGAAAATATCGTAGCAATGATTGCCGTTCTACGTGAGGTACGATTTCATCTGATCAGAAATAGATTCCTTTCTATTTTGGAAAGGACGGATTCAACAGCAAGAAACGGGTTGCCCGCTCCCGAAGCGGAACCCTAGGCTCGGATCGACCTGTTGGAGATCCGCCATGTCGCCCACCGGAAACCGCTCCATGTCCGCGCCCGAATGGGCGATGCTGCTCGCCCTGTCCGTCCTGTGGGGCGGCTCGTTCTTCTTCACCGGCATCGCGCTCTCCGGGCTGCCGCCCCTCACCCTGGTCGTCCTGCGGGTCGGGCTCGCCGCGCTGATCCTGAACCTCGTCCTGCCGCTGACCGGGCTGCGCCTGCCCCGCGGGCTCAGGATCTGGACGGCCTGCCTCGGCATGAGCCTGCTGAACAATGTCCTGCCGTTCTGCCTCATCGTCTGGGGGCAGACCCATATCGCGTCCGGCCTCGCCGCCATCCTCAATGCCACGACGCCGCTCTTCACCGTCATCGTCGCCCACCTGCTCACCACCGACGAGCGGATGACCGGCAACCGGCTCGCGGGGGTGCTGGTGGGCTTGGGCGGCGTCGCCGTGATGGTCGGGCCCACGGCGTTGGCCGGGCTCAGCGCTGGCCTCCTCGCGCAACTCGCGGTGCTCGGCGCGGCCCTGTCCTATGCCTTCGCGGGCGTGTTCGGGCGGCGCTTCCTGCGCCTCGGCGTTCCGCCGCTCGCGGTGGCGGCCGGACAGGTCACGATGTCCACTCTGGTGTTGCTGCCCGTGGCGCTCGCAGTCGACCGGCCCTGGACCCTGCCGATCCCCGGCGCGCCCGTCTGGGGTGCGGTCTTCGGCATCGCGACGCTGTCCACGGCCTTGGCCTACGTGCTGTATTTCCGCATCCTGGCGCGGGCGGGGGCGACGAACCTCTCGCTGGTCACCTTCCTGATCCCGGTCTCGGCCATCCTGCTCGGGGCGCTGGTGCTGGGCGAGCATCTCGAGCCGCGGCACTATCTCGGCATGGCGCTGATCGGCTGCGGCCTGGCGGCCATCGACGGCCGGCTCCTCCGCCGCGTGTCGCGGGCGACTCGTGAGCTTAATTCGCGCCTCAGCGCCAGCCCGCGTCGATGAAGTAATTGTGCCCGGTGCACATCCGGGCGTCGTCGGAGGCGAGGAACAGGACCAGGGCGGCGACGTCGGAGGGCTGGATCCGGCCGTCCAGGCACTGGGAGGCGACGATCTCGGCCTCGCCCTCCGGGGTGTACCAGCGTTCCTGGCGGGGCGTCTGGACGTTGCCGGGCACGATGGCGGAGACCCGGATGCCGTCGCGGCCGAGGTCCCGGGCGAGCGCCCGGGTCATCCCCTCGATCGCCGCCTTGGCGGTCTGGTAGAGCGGCATGTCCTTCAGGCCGAGATGCCAGCTGATCGAGCCGAAGTTCAGGATCACGCCGCCGCCGGCCCGGCGCATCCCCGGCACGGCGGCCTGCGCGGCGAAGAACAGGTGACGCAGATTCACCGCCATCCGGTCGTCCCAGTAGGCGGGCGTGACCTCGTCCAGCTTGTGGCGGTCGTCGTTGCCGGCGTTGTTGACCAGCACGTCGAGGCCGCCGAGCGCCGTTTCCGCCTCCGCCACCAGGGCGCGGACCGCTTCGACATCGGTGAGGTCGCAGCGCCGGTAGAGCGGCGGGTGCGCCGCGCCCGGGGAAAGCCGCGCGACCAGCGATTGCGCGGCCTCATCGGCAATGTCGCAGAACGCGACGCGGGCGCCCTGGGCGACGAAGGCTTCGACCAGACCTTCGCCGATCCCGGAGGCGCCGCCCGTCACCAAGATGCGCTTGTTGCGCAGTGACGGGTAGATGGCGCGCGTCGAGGAGGAGGACATCGGCAATTCTCCGAAGGCTGAGGCGTCGCAGAATCACGAACCCTGCGAAGGCTCTTCGAAGAGTCGACGTTTAGCGGGTCGCGACAATCTTGTCCCGATCGCCGGCCCGGATGCCGAGGGTCGGCAACCATTGTCCAAACGTTAACGCTTTCGGAATCAGATCGGCGCGTCTTCTAGAAAGGAACACGCGATGCCGCTTCGCCTCGAACTCAAGCCGTTCGAACGGCTGATCATCAACGGCGCCCTGATTCGCAACGGCGACCGGCGCTCGACCTTCCTGATCGAGACGCAGTGCAAGTTTTTGCGCGAGAGCGAGATCATCACGGAGAGCGAGGCCGACACGGCCTGCAAGCAGATCCACCTGACCCTGACGGTGATCTACCTCGCCGACGACCCGGCGTCGGGCATCGACCTGTTCTTCCGGCAGGCCGCGGAGCTGATTCGGCTCGCGCCGGCGGCGGCTCCGCAGATCGCCGCCATCGCCGAGGCCGTGGAGGCCGGGACCTTCTATCCGGCGATCAAGCTCGGCCGGAAGCTCGTGGAATGGGAGAGCGCGGCTTTGGCCCAGGCGGCCAAGCCCCCGGAGCCCGGCGCGGCCGCCTGACCGCGCCGAAGCCCGATCTCAGCCCGGATTGCCCTGGAGGCCGGCCGCGATCTCGTTGTTGATCGCCACGAGGCTGGCGATCTTCTCCGGGGTCGGGTCGATCATCGTGTCGAGGCAGTTGCGCAGCACGAACACGCCCAGATTGCAGATGCCCTGCTTGATATCGGCCGGCAGCGGGTTCTCGTCGGCGGTCGCCTCGGAGGCCAGGATGGTCCAGACGCGCTGGTTGAACGACAGGGCCTCGTTGAGCGGCCTGGTGTCGCCGGTCGCGAGCCCGTGGCTGGCGCCGACCAGCTGCTGGGCCGCCTTGATCAGCACCGCCGATTCGGCCTCGCGCGGCGTCATGGGAGCCGACCGGGATGTCCGGGCATAGGCATTGGCGGCGTAGTTCATAGGCAGTCCAGCCCCGTCATCTGACCTGCCGGGCGGGCAGGCTTGCGTGTAGCTGTCGCAGATCAAGTGTTAAGGCCACGTGAGCATGCGGTCCGCCATGATCCCGCCGGGTTGGACAGGGACCAGAGATTGTGGCCCCAGAAAACCGGCCTCCGGATCGCGTCAGAGATGTTGAATTTCTTCCTCGGAACAGTGGCTGGTGGTCTGATCGCCGCCGTTCTGACCATCGCGGCGGCCCGGCAACCGGAAGTCCAGTCGCGCCTCGGCCTGAGGCCCGCGCCGGTGGTGGCGGCCCTGGCCGCCGTCCCGAAGCCGCGCGAGCCGGATTGCGCCAAGCCGGCCGAGGGTCCGACGGTGGGCACGCGGGACATGCTGTTCAACCGCCAGCGGTTCTGGTCGGTCGCGCCCTGACCGGACGGGCGGAGTCACAGATCGGAGCGTTTTTCCCTCCCCCTTGTGGCTACGACCGACACAGGTTTCAGGCGCGGGCACTGCAACGCGCCTCCTCTCCCGCATGGGCTACGACGTTCACACATCGCTGCCGATGTGGGCCAAGGTTAATCCCAAGCGCCCTCCCTCCCCCCTCTGCGGGGGAGGGTGGGCCGGCCGTCAGGCCGGGTCGGGAGAGGGGAGCCCGGGTTCAGCAAAGGGCGCGACCGGCATGACGGGCGAAAACCCTATCCTGCACCGTCGCTCCCCTCTCCCGACCCCCTTCGGGGGCCACCCTCCCCCGCAGAGGGGGGAGGGAGGGTGCATGTCCACTGCGATGCGACTTCTGTTGCACCGGGAACCACCCAGACAGCGTTTTGTGAATCCGTTAGAGCGCGCCGCCGAAGTGGATACCGGTTCGGCGCAAGCGAGCGCGTTCAATTAAGGACTGAGAGCCGTTCCCGATTGCAACGCGATCGGGAACGGCTCTGGCGACCGCGCCCCTACAACAGCGTCCCCCGCAGGATCAGCAGCGCCACGGAGAAATAGATCACCAGCCCGGTGACATCGACCAGGGTCGCCACGAACGGGGCCGAGGCGGTGGCGGGGTCGAAACCGATCCGCTGGAGGATGAACGGCAGCATCGAGCCGGCGAGCGAGCCGAACATCACGATGCCGACGAGAGCCGCGCCGACCGTGGCGGCGACCAGCGGCCAGTGCTCGCCGTAATCGTAGAGGCCGAGCTTCTGCCACGCCACGATCCGGATCACCGCGATCACGCCGAGGATGCTGCCGAGCACGATGCCGGTGGGCAGTTCACGCAAGGCCACCCGCCACCAATCGCCGAGGCGGATCTGGTGCAGGGCCAGCGCCCGGATCAGCAGCGAGGTCGCTTGGCTGCCGGAATTGCCGCCCGAGCTCATGATCAGCGGGATGAACAGGGTCAGGACGATCGCCTTCTCCAATTCGCCCTCGAAGCCCTGCATGGCCGAGGCGGTGAGCATCTCCGAGAGGAACAGCGCGCACAGCCAGCCGGCGCGCTTCCGGATCATGGTGAAGAAGCCGATATCCATGTAGGGCTCGGGCAGCGCCTCCATGCCGCCGAAGCGCTGCACGTCCTGGGTCTGCTTCTCGATCATGGCGTCGATCATGTCGTCGACCGTGACGATGCCGATCACGTGCCCGACCGCGTCGACCACCGGCAGCGCCAGCAGGTCGTATTTCGAGATCAGCCGGGCGGCCTCCTCGCGGCTCGCGGTTGGCGAGACGGCCAGCGGCCGCCGGCCGGGGGCGACGCTGAGCACGTTGTCGTTCGGGTCGCCCGAGATCAGCCGGCGCAGGGGCACCGCCTTGGTGAGCGCCCGGGTGCGCGGGTCGAGCACGAAGATCGCGTAGATGGTCTCGCGGGTCTTCTCGACGTGGCGGATGTGCTCCAGGGTCTGGCCCACCGTCCAAGTGCCCGGCACGGTGACGAACTCGGTGGTCATCAGCGAGCCGACCGTCTCCTCGCCGTAAGCCGACAGGCGGTCGACGGCGCCACGGGTCTCGGCGTCGAGGCGGGCGCGTAGGTCGGAGCGGCCGGGCTCCTCGATCTCCCGGAACACGTCCGTCACCCGGTCGGCCGACATGCCCGAGAGGTAGCCGGCCACCCGGTCGCGCGGCAGCATCTCGATGATGTCGGCGGCGCAGTCGAGTTCGGGCTGGTCCAGGACCTCGATCGCCCGCTCCATCGGCAGGCCGAGGATGATCGCCGCGGCGACCTCGGGGGCCTCCTCGTTCAAGGCCTCGACGATGTCGGGGGCGCGCTCGTCCGACAGGCGCGCGGCCAGCACGGACGGGTCGACGCGCGCGTCGATGGGGGCGATCTCGTTCATGGCCTCGCCTCGCGGGTTACGAGGCGGCGCGCCGCCGGTCTTGCTGGCTCTCAGGGCCGCGACCGGTCAGCCACGCCGCGCACCCCGCGGCCGGGCCCCTCAGCGGCTCAGGCGGGATGACGGCGCGTCGCCGGGCACGGCAGGCACGATCGGTCTGGCACGTCGCTTCGCTGGTCGATGCTGAAAGGGAGCGCGGCGCCCCCCGGATGGCGGCCCCGCACGGCTGCCTCGTGCCCCTGCGGGAAAAATCCGTCAAGCCGAAACCGGCCTCCGTCCCGGGCCCGTTTCACGCGCGCGGCGCGCTGTGGCCGGGACGCCGCGGCCGGGGACGACCGAAGCGGGTCAGGCGCCTATGAGAAATATAAGTGTTGTGCTCACTTGTATTGCGTCCAAGATATTGCCTATATGGACCTCAGCAACAACGAGGAGAAACGCCATGGCTTGGTCTGCCCCGATCGTGTCCGAGATCTGTGTCGGCATGGAAGTCACGAGCTACGAGTCGGCCGAGATCGACACGTTCAACTGAGTTGACTTGATCCCCGGATCGCTGAAGATCTGGGGATGATGGTCTTAACCACCAATCATCTGTTCCTTGGAGGAAATCATGGCCTGGTCCGCTCCCGTCGTGTCCGAGATCTGCGTCGGCATGGAAGTCACGAGCTACGAGTCGGCTGAGATCGACACCTTCAACTAAGACGTTCCTCGGACGTTTTTGGGCGCCGCTTCAGCCGAAGCGGCGCTTTTTGTTTGTGGGGTGTCCCGCTGGGCGATCTTGATCGCCGGCGGCACTTCGGATTTCTTAGCCCCGACCTCATCCCTCGGCGCTCGCGTGCAGCGGACGCCGCCCGGGATCCTTCGAGAAGTCGTGGCGCTCTCCCAGACGGGGGCGCCGGTCCTTTAGGGTCGGGCCATGCACGTCCTGCTCACCGGTTCCTCCGGCTGGCTCGGCCGGTTCCTCGCCCCGCGCCTGCGGGCCCTCGGCCATCGCGTGACCGGCCTCGACCTGGCCCCCGGGCCCGAGACCGATCTGGTCGGCTCGGTGGCGGATCGGAGCCTTGTCAGCCGGGCGTTCGACCGGGGCATCGAGGCGGTGATCCATGCCGGCGCCCTGCACAAGCCCGACATCGCGCGCTACCCGGCGCAGGCCTTCATCGACTGCAACGTCACGGGCACGCTGAACCTCCTGGAAGCGGCGGTGGCGGCCGGCAACGACCGGTTCGTGTTCACCTCCACGACCTCGCTGATGATCAGCCAGGCGATCCGCGAGGAAGCCGGCGAATCAGCGATCTGGCTGGACGAGACCAGCGGGCCGCTGGCGCCGCGCAACATCTATGGGGTGACCAAGCTCGCCGCCGAGGGCCTGTGCCGCCTCACCGCCGCCGAGCGCGGGCTGGCCTGCGTGGTCCTGCGCACCGGCCGGTTCTTTCCCGAGGAGGACGACACCCATCGGGACCTCTCCGGCGAAAACCTGAAGGCCAACGAGTTCCTGAATCGGCGCCTGACCGTCGAGGACGCCGCCGAGGCGCACATCGCGGCGCTGATGCGGGCGCCCGCGCTCGGGTTCGGCCTGTTCATCCTGTCCGCGCCGACGCCGTTCGATCGCGCCGAGGCCCGGGCCCTGAAAGAGGACGCGGCCGCCGTCATCGCGCGCCACTTCCCCGACGCCGCCGCGCTCTACGCCCGAAAGGGCTGGACGCTGCCCGCCAGCATCGGCCGGGTCTATGAGTCGCGTCTGGCCGAGACCGCCCTCGGCTTCCGCTGCCGGACCGGCTTCGCCGAAATCCTGGACGCCCTGCGGGACGGGCGGCCCCTGCCCTTCGCGCACGACCCGTCCTACGTGTCGCCGAAGGAGAGCGGATACGACGGCCCGGCCTTCGGTCCCTGACGCGCCCTCTGCTCAGGCCTAGAGGAGTCACACATCGGGGTCGGCGGGATACGCTGGGGTCACCGCGGCTCTCCCTCCCCCCTTTGCGGGGGAGGGAGAGCGCACCTGCCCTTCCGGACCAGGATCTGCCGGTACCGGCATGGCACCAGAGTGAGATGTGCGAACGTCGTAGCCGTGATCATGCCTTGGGTGCAGAAGGCGCGGGTCCCCTCTCCCGTGCGGGAGAGGGACAGGGTGAGGGATGCGACCTCTCCGGAAAGTCCTGTCCCCTCACCCCAACCCTCTCCCGCACGGGAGAGGGGGTGCGTCGCGGCCTGCAACAGCGCTTGTGCTTCAAACCTGTGTAGTCCGTAGCCGCAAGGGCGAGGAGCGAGCGCTGCGCCTTTCGCCGTGCGCTGTGTGAACATCGGAGCCTCTCAGGCCACGAACATCCCGGCGATCGCCGCGCTGGTGAGGTTCGACAGCGTCCCCGCCAGGATCGCCCGCAGCCCGTAGCGGGCGACCTCGGCCCGGCGCTCGGGGACGAGGCTGGAAAAACTCGCGAGCTGGATCGCGATCGAGGCGAAGTTGGCGAAGCCGCACAGGGCGAAGCAGACGATCGCCTGGGAGCGTGGGTCGAGGGCACCGCCCTTCAGGCTCGGCGACAGGTTGGCGTAGGCCAGGAACTCGTTGAAGGCGAGTTTCTGGCCGATCGCGCCGCCGACCAGGGTGGCGCTCTCCCAGGGGACGCCCAGGAGCCAGGCCAGCGGGGCGAGCGCCCAGCCGAGCACGCCCTCGATCGACGCCGCCGGAAAGCCGGCGAGGCCCCCGAGATAGCCCACGATCCCGTTCGCCAGGGCGATGAGGCCGACGAAGGCGATCAGCATCGCGCCCACCGAAACCGCCACCGCGAGGCCCTTCTGGGTGCCGTCGGCGGCCGCCTCGATGATGTTGGCCGCCCGGGTCTCGCCGAACTCCACGCGGGTGGTGGCGATCCGGGTGGGCTCGGTGGAGGGCATCAGGATCTTGGCGTAGAGCAGCCCCCCGGGGATCGCCATCACGGAGGCCGCGAGCAGGTAGGTCATCGGCACCCCGAGCGCCGCGTAGCCCGCCAGGATCGACCCGGCGGTGGAGGAGGCGCCGCTCGCCATCACGGCGAACAGCTCCGCTCCGGTGAGCAGCGGCAGGAACGGGCGCAACGCCACCGCGATCTCGCTCTGGCCGATGGCGATGGTGATCACCGCCGAGAACGATTCGATCGGCGAGGTGCCGAGGATCCGCCGCAGCACCGCGCCGAGGCCCCGGGCGAGCGCCTGCATCACGCCGAGATGGTAGAGAACTCCGATCAGTGCCGAGACGTACAGGATCTGCGGCAGCACCCGCAGGGCCAGGATGAAGCCGGAGCCGCCGAACAACTCGAACATCTTTGGCTCGACCAGCCCGCCGAACAGGAAGGCCGTGCCGCGGTCGCCGTATGAGAGCCCCGTCGCCACCACGGCGGCGGCGGCCTTCAGCGCGGCCTGCCCGGCGGGCAGGAACAGGACCAGGGCACCGAGGCCCACCTGCAAGGCCAGGGCGGTCAGCACGACCCGGGGGCGGATCGCCCGGCGGTCGGTGGAGAACAGGGCGGCGATCGCCAGCAGCAACAGCACGGAGAGGCCGGCATGGATCAGTCGGTCGGGCATCGGTTCCTTGGGTCTCGAGCTTGGCCGTCGGATGGAAAGTTCGGGCCAAGTCCCCGTCAACCCGGGCGATCGGTCCCGAGGTAGGGGGCGAACAGGTCGCTGACTTGCGCGAAACCCCAGTCGAGATCGGCCTGGGTCAGCTCGGTGCCGCCCTGGAGCCGGTGGCTCATCCAGTGGCTCGACACGATCCAGGCATTGTCGATGAGCCGCCCCAGCGCGTCCGGCGCGATCCGCAGCCGCCCGGCCCGCACGGCCGCCTCGAACACGCCACGAGCGAGCGCCTGCGTCCGCACCCGCAGGGCATGGACCCGCGGGCGCAGGGCCGGGGCGATCTCCACCATGGCGATGCCGTCGCGGTAGACGCAGCGATAGCGCCAGATCAGGTCGAACCAGCCGCGCTGATAGGTGAGCAGCGCCTCCGGGGCGGCGGGATCGGCCGGCATGCGCCCGGCCACCGCCTCCGCCTCGACCTCGAAGGCGGCAAACAGCGCCTCCACCAAGCCGCTCTTGCGCGGAAAATGGTACTGGAGGTTGCCCTCCCGGATTCCGGAGGCGGCGGCGATCTCCGCCGTGGTCACCCGGCCGAGGCCGCGGGCGTTGAACAGCGCGAGGCTCTGCGCGAGGATTTTTTCCCGCGTCCCGGTGGGTCGCTCCGGGCCTTCGCCCCCCCGCCCTCTTCGGCCGTCGCCCTTCAGCATGATCTCCAAATCCGATCTAGGGTATTCACCCTAGACAATCCGCGCGGCGGGGGCTATCCCCGTGCGGTCGTCGGGCATGCCCGGCGCAACGGGAGGCGAGGCTTGGCCCAGAAACTCCAACTCGCGGGCGCGGTGGTGCTCATCACCGGCGCGGCGAGCGGCATCGGCGCCGCCCTGGCGCTGGGCTTGGCGGCCAAGGGCTGCAGCCTCCTGCTGGCGGACCGCGACGCGGCAGGCCTGGACGCTATCGCCGGCAAGGCCCGCGCGGCCGGCGCCGCGGCGGAGACTCAGGTTCTCGACCTTGCGGATGCGGCGGCGATCCAAAAGCTCCCGGATTGGGTCGCGGGCCGCTTCGGCCGCCTCGACGTGCTGATCAACAATGCCGGCGTGGCGCTGGGCGGGCGGTTCGACGAGACGCATCTCGAAGACTTCGAGTGGCTGATGGACATCAACCTGCGCGCCGTCGTGCGGATGTGTCATGCCTTCCTGCCGATGCTGCGCGCCCGGCCGGCGGCCCAGATCGTCAACCTGTCGAGCCTGTTCGGGCTGATCGCCCCGCCCGGCCAAGTCGCCTACGCCACCAGCAAGTTCGCGGTGCGCGGCTTCACCGAGGCCCTGCGGCACGAATATGCCGGCACCGGGCTCGGGGTCACGGTCGTCCATCCGGGCGGCGTCGCCACCGCCATCGCCCGCAGCGCTCGGGGCACGCGGCCACCCACCGACCCGGAAGCGGCCGAGCGCGCCCGGGTCGAGGACGAGAAGGCCCGGGAGGCGTTCGGGAAGCTGCTGACGCTCTCGCCCGAGGACGCTGCGGCCGCGATCATCCGCGGCATCGAGCGCCGGCAGCCCCGTATCCTGATCGGCAAGGACGCGAACAGCGCGGCCCTGATCCAGAGGCTGATGCCGGCGGGCTACTGGAAGACGATCGTGCGCCTGTCCGGCGGGAAGGTCTGAGATGGCGAGCCTGCGTGCGTATCTCGGCACCTGGATGGTCCGGAACAAAGTCCGCGGCCCCCTGTCGAAGGCCCGGGACGCGGCCGCGTTCCGCCGGATCTTCGAGGCGCCGGCCTTCCCCGACCCCAAGGGCGTCACCTACGAGCCGGGCACTCTCGGCGGGGTGCGGGGGGAATGGGTCCGGCCGAAATCCGGCCCCGGGCTAAGGATGCTGTACATCCATGGCGGCGGCTTCATCGCCTGCTCGCCGCGGACCCATCGGCCCGTCACCGGGGCGCTGGCCCATCGCGGCTTCACGCTGTTCGTCCCCGATTATCGCCTCGCCCCCGAGCACCCATTCCCGGCGGCGGTCGAGGATGTGATGGCGGTCTGGCAGGCGTTCAGCGCCGAGGGGCCGGCCTGCATCGCCGGCGAGTCGGCCGGCGCCAACATGGCCCTGGTGCTGATCGGCGAGGCGCGGGCGCGCGGCCTGCCCCTGCCCTGGGCCGCGGCCCTGTTCTCGCCGGCCACCGACTTCGTCTCCGAGGACGGCTCGCGGCACACCAATGCGTGGCGCGATGCCATGTTCGACCCCGGGGCGCTCGCGGTGATCCGCACCATGTATCTCGGCAAGGCCGACCCGGCCGATCCGCGGATCTCCCCGATCAACGCCGACCCGACCGGCTACCCACCCCTGCTGTTCCATGTCGGCGAGCGGGAGGTTTTGCGCGACGATTCCATCCGCATGGCCGAGAAGGCCCGGGCGGCCGGGGTCGTGACCGAGCTGAAGGTCTTCCCGGTCGTGTCGCATGCCTGGCAGTTCGCCGCCCATATGCTGCCGGAGGCGCGGGCCTCCCTCGACGAGGCCGCCGACTTTCTGAAGGTCCATGCCCCGCAGAACGCGGGCGGATCGGGGAGGTCTTCGCGATGAGTGCGCACGCAACCGCCGCTGAGACCCTGGAGGTCCTGATCGTCGGCGCCGGCTTCTCCGGCCTCGCGATGGCGATCCGCTGCAAGCAGGCCGGGATCGGTCCCCTGCGGGTGATCGAGAAGGGGGACGATATCGGCGGAACCTGGCGGGAGAACACCTATCCGGGCGCGGCCTGCGACGTGCCCTCGCACCTCTACTCGCTATCCTTCGCCCCCAAGGCCGACTGGACGCGGATGTACGCCCCGCAGCCGGAAATCCAGGCCTATCTCCGCGAGACCGCCGAGCGCCACGGCCTGATGCCCCTGATCCAGCTCGGCACCGCGTTCTCCGGGGCGACCTGGGACGAGGCGCACGCCCTCTGGCACGTGGAGACCGATCGCGGGCCTTTGACGACCCGTTCGATCGTCTCCGCCATGGGCGGTTTGCACCATCCGGCCTATCCCGCGCTGTCCGGCCGGGACGACTTCGCGGGTCCGGCCTTCCACACGGCGGCGTGGGACCATTCGGTCGACCTGACGGGCAAGCGCGTCGGGGTGATCGGCACCGGGGCGAGCGCGATTCAGGTCGTGCCGGAACTCGCCAAGGTCGCGGCCCACCTCACCCTGTTCCAGCGCACCCCGCCCTGGATCATGCCCAAGCACGACCACGCCATCGCGGAGGCCACGAAGGCGCGCTACCGGCGCCTGCCGTTCCTCCGGCAGATCGAGCGGGCGCGGCTGTTCTGGCTGCACGAGCTGCGCGCGCTGTTCGGCTTCACCAAGGTCTCCAAGTTGACCAAGCAGGCCGAGGGCTTGGCCCGCCACCACCTTGCCAAGGCCGTGAAGGACAAGGACCTGCGCGCGAAGCTGACGCCGAACTACCGCCTCGGCTGCAAGCGCGTGCTCATTTCCGACACGTATTATCCGGCCCTCCAGCGCCCGAACGTCACGCTTGAGACCGCCGACATCGCGCGGATCACCGAGTCCGGTGTGACCACGGCGGACGGCATCGCCCACGAGCTCGACGTGATCGTCTACGCCACCGGCTTCGACGTGACGGGCAGCTTCGCCCGGATGAAGCTCGTCGGGCGCGACGGCCTGCGCCTGGCCGATGCCTGGGCCGGCAACGGGATGGGCGCCTACCAGGGGATCACGGTCGCGGGATTCCCCAACTACTTCATGCTGCTCGGGCCCAATACCGGGCTGGGGCACAACTCGATCATCGCGATGATCGAGGTTCAAGTGCAGCACGTGCTCGACTGCTTGGCGACCCTGCGCCGGGGCGCCCGGGACATCGAGGTCCGCCAGGAGGCGCAGGCCCGGTTCCTCGACCGGATCCGGACCCGGCTCGCCGACAGCATCTGGCAGGCGGGCGGCTGCCGCAGCTGGTACCTCGATGCCCAGGGGCGCAACACGACCCTGTGGCCCGACTCGGTGATGGCCTACCGCCGCAGCGCCCGGCGGGCGCGAATGGCGGATTACCGGCTGAGGTGAGACCCGCGAACGTTCAGCGGACGAACGCCTGCGTCAACAACCTGCGCACCGGGCGATCGTACAATCGATCCAGCGCATAGGCGATCCCGATGCACACGAGCACGGCGAGCATGGCGACGAACGCCCGGCGATCCTCCAGGTGCAGGATCTTCATGAAGCCGACCATGAACTGCAGGATCGGAACATGGATGGCGTAGAGCGGGTATGACAGCGCACCGGCGACTCTGAACAGCGCCCGTTCCTTGCGATAATCCGAACAGGCCGCGAGATAGATGATCGCCGGCAACACGACGAGGATCGCGAAGATATCGAATTCCGGGCCGATATCCGGCACGAACAGGACGGCGATGAGCAGAACCGCCGCGATTTCGGGCAGAAAGCCGCCGCGATCAGGTTCCGGCCGGTACCGCCACAGGACGACACCGATGAAGAACCCGAATCCAACCCGGGCGAGACCGCCCGGATAGGTGGGCCAGGTGGCGCCGATATCGGCCGACCCATTCTCGATGGCGAGAACGGTGATGCTGATCGCGGACACAAGCACCAGAAGCAACAGGATCGACGACCGCGCTCTGTAGAAGAACGCGGCCCAGACGATGTTCATGAGCATTTCGAGGGACAAGGACCAAAGGGGCGTATTGGTCGTGAAGATCGTGTCCGTCGGCGCCGAACTCGTCCATGGCTTCGGCAGCAAGGCAGCGTTGAACAAGGTTCCAATGGTGATATCCGCCAATCCGTATTGCGAATAGTTCTGAACATAAAATCTCATCAAGAAATAAAGACTGCCGACAAACACTCCCAGCACGCTGAGCGGAAGCATCCGGATGAGCCTCAGCCGCATAAAATCACCCAGCGGCATCGCGCTGAGCCGACCGGCATAGGCGTGGGACAAGACGAAGCCGCTCAGGACAAAGAAGAAATCGACCGCCAGATAGCCATGCGGCGCGAGCGGCAAATCGATGATCGACAGATGGAAAAGCATAACCCCGACTGCAGCAACTCCTCTCAACCCATCCAAGATCTCATATCGCACCCGGGGCACCATACTATCGAGCCTAAAATATAACAACATATAGTCATATAGACTGATATAAACTGGAAAATGTCAAGTTTAACACGGCACAAACTCTATTCAATTTCTGGTTCTTTTATCGGCATCGCCACAGCGATTCGCAGCCGGCTCCGCTCACCGATTCCGTCGAAACATAGGCTGTTCCCGATGATCTCGGAGCCAGCCCTTTCAAGGTGTTTGGCACAGCGTTCGGGCGAGACGCGTCGCGCTCTCCTCCCTCTTGGGGCTACGACGTTCACACATCTCCCTTTGGTGCCATGCCGGTATCGGCAGGTCCTGGTCCGGAAGGGCAGGAGCGCGCTCCCTCCCCCCTCTGCGGGGGAGGGTGGCCCCTGCGTCAGCAGGGGTCGGGAGAGGGGAGCGACGTTTCCGGAAAGGTCGCGACGGGCGCGAGATCCTGCACCGTCGCGCTGCCCCTCTCCCGCCGCGCCTCCGCGCGGCACCCTCCCCCGCAGAGGGGGGAGGGTTGAAATGCCCCTACCGCATCGTCGGGATGGAGAACTCCGCCCCGCTCTTGATGCCGCTCGGCCAGCGCTGCGTCACCGTCTTAGTCTTGGTGTAGAAGCGGATCGAGTCCGGCCCGTGCTGGTTCAGGTCGCCGAAGCCAGAGCGCTTCCAGCCGCCGAAGGTGTGGTAGGCGATCGGGACCGGGATCGGCACGTTGACGCCGACCATGCCGACATTGACCCGGGCGGTGAAGTCGCGGGCCGCGTCGCCGTCCTGGGTGAAGATCGCCACCCCGTTGCCGTATTGGTGGGTCGAGGGCAGCGCCAAAGCCTCCTCGTAGTTCTGGGCCCGCACCACCGAGAGGACGGGGCCAAAAATCTCTTCCTTGTAGATGGTCATGTCGGGGGTCACGCGGTCGAACAGCGAGCCGCCCATGTAGAAGCCGTTCTCGTAGCCCTGGAGCTTGAAGCCGCGGCCGTCGACGGCGAGATGCGCACCCTCGGCAACGCCTTGGTCGATGTAGCCCGCGACCTTCCGGACCGCCTCGGCGGTGACCATCGGGCCGTAATCGGCCGAGCCGTCATGCGACGGGCCGATCTTCAGCGACTCGACCCGCGGGATCAGCCGCTCCATCAGCCGGTCGGCGGTGGCCTCGCCCACCGGCACCGCCACCGAGATCGCCATGCAGCGCTCGCCGGCCGAGCCGTAGCCGGCGCCGATCAGCGCATCGACCGCCTGGCCCATATCGGCGTCGGGCATGATGATCATGTGGTTCTTGGCGCCGCCGAAGCACTGGGCGCGCTTCCCCGTCTGGGCGGAGCGCACGTAGATGTACTCGGCGATCTGCGAGGAGCCGACGAAGCCCACCGCCTTGATGTCCTCGTCGTCGAGGATCGCGTCGACCGCTTCCTTGTCGCCGTTGACGACGTTCAGGATGCCCGGCGGCAGGCCGGCCTCCAGGAAGATCTCGGCGATGCGCAGGGGCACGCTCGGGTCGCGCTCGGACGGCTTCAGGATGAAGGCGTTGCCGCAGGCGATGGCCGGGGCGCATTTCCACAGCGGGATCATGGCCGGGAAGTTGAACGGCGTGATGCCGGCGACGACGCCCAGCGGCTGGCGCAGGGAATAGACGTCGATGCCGGGGCCGGCGCCCTCGGTGTACTCGCCCTTGAGCAGGTGCGGGATGCCGCAGGCGAACTCAACCACCTCGACGCCGCGCTGGATGTCGCCCTTGGCGTCCGGCACGGTCTTGCCGTGCTCGGAGGCCAGCAACTCGGCCAGGCTGTCCATCTCGCCGCGGATGAGTTCGAGGAAGCGCATCATCACCCGGGCGCGCTTCTGCGGATTGGTGGCGGCCCAGGCCGGCTGGGCCGCCGCGGCATTCTCGACCGCGGCGCGCATCTCGGCCTTGCTGGCGAGCGCGACCTGAGCCTGGACCTCGCCGGTCGAGGGGTGGAACACGTCGGCGAATCGCCCGCTCTCGCCGCCGACAATGCGGCCGCCGATAAAGTGCCCGATCGTGCGCATGAGCGCCTCCCTGTTGTCGTTTCTCGATTTGGTTTGGTGCAGCCTAACAGGATCGCTTGAACGATAAAGCCGGATGCGCTTACAGCGGCCGTGCATCGATGCACAGCGGGTTTGCGGTCATGAGCCGGACGGGGCGCAACTGGGACGATCTGCGCTTCTTCCTGGCGGTGGCCCGCACCGGAACCCTGAGCGCCGCTGCGGGACGCACCGGCACCGAGCACACCACGGTCGGGCGGCGGATCCGCGCCTTGGAAGACGGGCTCGGCGCCCGGCTGTTCCACCGCAGCAACCTCGGCTACGCGCTCACCGAGGACGGCGCCCACCTGCTGAGCGTGGCCGAGGCCATGGAAAGCGCCTTCCTGTCGGCCAAGACCGCCACCGAGGCGGGGGCTCAGTCCGTGTCCGGCACGGTGCGGATCGGCGCCCCGGACGGGTTCGGCAGCGTGTTCCTGGCCTCGCGGATGCACCGGCTGACCGAGCGCCATCCCGGACTGGAGGTCGAGATCATGGCGACCGCCCGGATCTTCAGCCTGTCGAAGCGCGAGGCCGACATCGTCATCGGCCTGTCGACCCCGCAGCAGGCGCGGGTGGTGGCGCGCCGGCTCACGGATTACCGGCTGTTCGTCTACGGGGCCGAAGCCTATCTCGCCGCGGCGCCGCCGATCGCCGCCGTCTCGGACCTCACCGCGCATCCGTTCGTCGGCTATATCGAGGACATGCTGTTCGCGCGCGAGCTGAACTATCTCGGCGCCCTGGAGCCCGCCGTCACCGCGCGGCTGCGCTCGACCAACCTGCTGGCCCAGGTCCACGCGACACTGAACGGCGCCGGCCTGTGCATCCTGCCGGCCTTCATCGCGGCGGCCCATCCCGGGCTGGCGCCGGTTCTGCCCGGGGCGGTGTCGCTGACGCGCTCGTTCCACATGCACATCCATGAGGACCACCGGAAGGCGGCCCATATCCGGGCGGTGGCGGGCTTCATCGCCGGGGAGGTCGAGGCGGCCGGCGCGCTGTTCGCCGGGCCCGCGGTGTAAGCGGCGGCGGTTTCGCGGCGGGGCCCCAAGTCTTAAGATCGCGCGTTCCGGCAGGCCCGAACTGGCCCTGAACCAAGGATCAAGACAATGGTCGCCTCGATCGCCCTGCCCCGGCTGATGCGTATCGGCGCCGGCGCCTCGCGGCTGCTGCCGGAGGTGCTGGGCCAGCTCGGCCTGTCGCGCCCCTTCGTGGTCACCGACCCCTATCTGGTCAGCAGCGGCCGCACCGACACGCTGCTCGAACGCCTGACCAGCGCCGGCGCCCGGGCAACGATCTTTTCCGAGACCGTGCCGGACCCGACCGTGGCCTCCGTGGAGGCGGCGCTGGCCGCGCTCCAGGCCGGCGATTTCGACTGCGTGGTCGGCTTCGGCGGCGGCAGCCCGATGGACACCGCCAAGGCGGTCGCCGTTCTGGCCCGCCACGGCGGCCACATGCGCGACTACAAGGCGCCCCGCCAGCAGGACGAGCCCGGCCTGCCGATCGTGGCGATCCCGACCACCGCCGGCACCGGCTCGGAGGCGACCCGCTTCACCATCGTCACCGACGAGGCCTCGGACGAGAAGATGCTCTGCATCGGGCTGGCCTACCTCCCGGTGGCGGCCTTGGTCGATTACGAATTGACCCTGACCAAGCCGAAGCGCCTCACCGCCGATACCGGCATCGATGCGCTCACCCACGCCATCGAGGCCTATGTCTCGCGCAAATCCAACCTGTTCTCGGACGGGCTCGCCCTCCAGGCGATGCACCTGATCGCCCCGAACCTGCGCCGGGTCTGGACCGATCCCAGCGACCGGGCGGCGCGCGAGGCGATGATGCTGGGTGCGACCCAGGCCGGCATCGCGTTCTCGAATTCATCGGTGGCGCTGGTCCATGGCATGAGCCGGCCGATCGGCGCGCATTTTCACGTGGCCCACGGGCTCTCGAACGCGATGCTGCTGCCCGCGGTCACCGCCTTCTCGGCCCCGGCAGCCATCGGCCGCTACGCCGCCTGCGCCCGAGCCATGGGCATCCCCGGCGTGGATGGCGACGACCGGGCCGCCGTCACGGCCCTGGTGGCGGAGCTCGAAGCTCTCAACGACGACCTCGATGTGCCCGGCCCTCGGGAATACGGGATCGACCCGGCCCGCTGGGAGGCGCTGATCCCGACCATGGCCGCCCAGGCGCTGGCCTCCGGCTCCCCCGCCAACAACCCGATCGAGCCGAGTGCGGAGGAGATTCAGGCGTTGTATCGGCGGGTCTGGGCGGCGTGAGATCCCGGGCGACCGGGTGATAACCGGTGGCACACCGTCTTTGCGAGCGGAGCGAAGCAATCCAGCAGCGCGACGACCATTCATGTCGCGCTACCCTAGGTCGCTTCGCTGCGCTCGCGATGACGGAGTGACCTCGACCGGACCTACTTCGCCGTCAGCGGGCAGCCGCTCTCCGCCGGCGTGGCATAGGCTTCCTTGCCTGGGATGGTCGCGAGCTGCCGGTAGAGGTCCCACGGGCCCTTCGACTCGGCCGGCTTCTTGACCTCGAACAGGTACATGTCGTGGACCATGCGGCCGTTCGGCTGGACGATGCCGCCATGGGCGAAGACGTCGTCCACCGGCAGCGCCTTGAGCTTGGCGTTGACCGCCTCGGTCTCGTCGGTGCCCGCCGCCTTCACGGCCTTCAGGTAGGACAGGACCGCCGAGTAGGTGCCGGCCTGGATCATGTTCGGCATCCGGCCGGTGCGCTTCTTATAGCGCTCGCCGAAGGCCCGGGTCTCGTCGTTGGCGTCCCAGTACCAGCCCTCGGTCAGCGTCAGGCCCTGCGCGACCTTGAGGCCGAGCCCCTCCACCTCCGAGAGGGTGAACAGCAGGGCCGCGAGCTTCTGGCCGCCCTCGACGATGCCGTACTCGGCCGCCTGCTTAATCGCGTTGGAGGTATCCAGCCCGGCATTGGCGAGCCCGATGACCTTGGCCTTCGAGCCCTGCGCCTGGAGCAGGAACGAGGAGAAGTCCTGGTTCGAGAGCGGGTGGCGGACGCTGCCCAGCACCTTGCCGTTGTTGGCGAGGACGACCCGGCTGGTGTCGGCCTCGAGCGCCGAGCCGAAGGCGTAGTCGGCGGTGAGGAAGAACCAGGTGTCGCCGCCGGCCCGGGTCAGCGCGCCGCCGGTGCCGACCGCCAGCGCCCGCGTGTCGTAGGCCCAATGATAGCCGTAGGGCGTGCAGGCCTTGCCGGTGAGGTCGCTGGAGGCCGCCCCGGTGGTGATCGTGATCTTCTTCTTCTCGCGGGACAGGCCCTGGACGGCCAGAGCCACCGACGAGGTGGTCAATTCCATGATCGCGTCGACGCCGTCGCGGTCGTACCATTGCCGGGCGATGCCCGAGGCGATGTCGGGCTTGTTCTGATGGTCGGCCGCGAGGATCTCGATCGGCACGCCGTCGACCTTGCCGCCGAAATCCTCCACCGCCATCCGGGCGGCCTCCACGGAGCCCTGGCCGCCGAACTGGGCGTAGAGGCCGGATTGGTCGTTGAGCACGCCGATGCGCACGGCGTTGCCGGAGAAGGCACCGGCCGCGGGCCCCTGGGCTGCTGCCGGGCCGGAGCCCAGAACCGCGCCCGCCAGGGCGGTGGCCAGCACTGTGCCGCCAAATGTCCTGATCATGTCACTCCCCGGCATGTTTTGCCCGGATGATCCGAGCACCCGATTCTGACGCGGGTTCGAGATCAGACTATTGCACCGGCGCAAACCGCGCCACGGCCGCGATTGAACAGGGATTGAGAGATCGCGCGGGTTGTGACGCCCCCGCGACCGCCCCGTTTCCGGACCGTATCCAGCGGCCGAGGTTATAATACCTTAACCATAATTACACGAATGGCCGCGCAGGGTCCGGTGATGAACGGCAATTCGGCCGTTCCCGGTGCGTGGCGATGCGATGAATTCAGCCCGTCTCGTCGTCCTCGGCATCGCCCTCGCAGCGGGCAGTGGAGCGGCGTTCCTGATGAGCGGCGGCGACCCGCCTCCGCCGCCGCCGGCCCCGAAGGCCGAGCTGCCGCCGCCTCCGATGACCGAGGTGCTGGTGGCCGCCGCCGACATGCCGATGGGCCAGGTCCTGCGCGCCGCGGACCTGCGCTGGCAGCCCTGGCCGGACGGCGCCATGACGGCCGGCTACATCAGCCGCAAGGACAACGCGAAGGCGCTGGACGAGACGGTCGGTGCCTCCGTGCGCTCGGGCTTCCTCGCGGGCGAACCGATCCGGGCGCAGAAGCTGGTCCGGCCCGAGAGCGGTTTCATGGCCGCGATCCTGCCCGCCGGGATGCGCGCGGTCGCCATCGTCACCGACAGCCGCGGCACCAACTCCGCCGGCGGCTTCATCCTGCCCAACGACCGCATCGACGTGATCCGCACCTTCCGTGACGATGCCAACTCGCGCGCCAACAGCAGCGAGGTCCAGCTCTCCCAGACGATCCTGACCGATATCCGCGTCCTGGCGATCGGTCAGCTGATCCAGGAGAAGAACGGCACCAACGTCGTCACCGGCGAGACCGCCACCCTCGCCGTCACCCCCGCGCAGGCGGAGACCCTGACGCTCGCGCAGAAGGTCGGCTCCCTGTCGCTGTCGCTGCGCAGCCTTGCGGATGCGGGCCGGCCGGTCGAGGCCCAGCCGATCGATGCCGCGATGGCGCAGACGCCCGAACCCGGATTGACCGTCGTGCGCTTCGGCGTGGCGCGGCAGCAGACGCCGTGATCCCCATGATCGACCTGCCGATTCTCCTCCGTCTGGCGCGCGTCCTCGCGCTGCTCGCCCTGGTGGCCGCGGGACCCGCCTGCGCGCAGGAGCGCCCGATCCTCGGCCCCGCTCCGGTGCTGACGGTGGGCTCCGCAGAGGCCGCCTCGTCCCGCCGGGTCGAACTGACCGCGGGCCGCTCGGTGATCGTCGACCTGCCGCGGGACGCCAAGGAGGTGTTCGTCGCCAACCCGGCGGTGGCCAACGCGGTGGTCCGCTCGACCCGAAAGGTGTTCGTGATCGGCATGGCCGACGGCGCCACCTCGATCTTCATCATGGATGCCGAGGGCCGCCAGATCGCCGCCCTCGACGTGACCGTGGCCCGGGACCTCAACCTCGGGACGCTGCGCGAATTGCTCGGCCAGAGCATCCCGGGCGGCCGCTTCGACGTGCGTTCGTCGGGCGCCTCGGTGCTGCTCTCGGGCTCGGTGAATTCCTCGTCGGACGCCCAGCAGGCGATCGACATCGCCAACGCCTTCGTTGGCCTGGGCGGCGGTGCGACCGCCACGAGCGCGCCGAGCGGCGGCGTCTCAGCCGGCGCGCGGGGCGCGGTGATCAACAACCTCACGATCCGCAACAAGGACCAAGTGATGCTCCGCGTCACCGTGGTCGAAGTGTCCCGCAACGTCCTGAAGCAGTTCGGGATCAACATGACCGGCAATTGGTCGGCGCTGAACCCGGTGGGCACGGTTACGGACGCGGCGACCGGCCTCGTGACCTCGCCGGCTCTCAACAACACCCTGCCCTTCCCGATCACCGGCGGCAGCACACCCTCGGGCAACCAGCTCCAGGCCTCCATCAAGGGAGCCGGCTTCTCGCTGCAGGCGACGCTGAAGGCCTTCGAACAGGCGGGCGTCTCGCGCATCCTGGCCGAGCCGACGCTGACCGCGATCTCCGGGGAGGCCGCGAAATTTCTGGCCGGCGGCGAATTCCCGGTGCCGTCCTCGGCCTCCTGCGTGGTCGGCAGTGTCTGCACGCCCGGCATCACCTTCAAGCCCTACGGCGTCTCGCTCTCCTTCACGCCCGTTGTTCTGGCCGACAACCGGATCTCGATCCGCGTGGCCACGGACGTGACCGAGATCGATCCGCAGCAGAGCTTCAACTACACGGTCGGCAACAACACGGTGGCCGTGCCCGGCACCCGGGTCCGCCGCTCCGAGACCACCGTCGAGCTGCCCTCCGGCGGCGTGATGATGACCGCCGGCCTGATCCAGCAGGTGAACAAGCAGGCGATCTCCGGCCTGCCCGGCCTGATCAACCTGCCGATCCTCGGCGCGCTGTTCCGGTCCCGGGACTACCAGCGCATGGAGACCGAGCTGATGATCATGTGCACCCCCTACATCGCCCGGGCGATGGAGCCCAAGCAGGTGACCCGGCCCGACGACAACTTCGTCGACGCCACCGACGGACAGGCGGTGCTGCTCGGTCAGGTCAACCGCCTCTACGGCAAGGTCGGCGCCGCCCCGCTCGGGCGCAGCTATCGCGGCCGCGTCGGCTTCATCGTCGAGTAGCGCCCGCTTCCAGGATCGGATCCATGACCCGACTTCACCCGCCCGCCCCGTTGCGCCGCCCGTCCCGCCTCCTGGCCGCTTGCGCGCTCGGCCTGCTGGCCGCGGGCTGTAAGGGCGAGCCCGCCATCACCGGGGGGATCGACCTGTCGAATTACCGCGCGCGGCACCCGATCGTCTTGGCCGACGGCACCCGCAGCCTCGACGTGTTCGCCACCGGGCCCGGCCACCTCGACCCGCGCCAGGCCGGCGACATCGACGCCTTCATGCTGGAATACCGCCGCTACGGCCGCGGCGGCATCCTGATGGAAGTGCCCCAGGGCCTGCCGCCGGCCCAGGCCGATTCCGTCGCGCGCACGGCCTCGACCCTGCTCCGGCGCGGCACCGAGGACGGCGTCGGCGCCCGCGAGATCTTCCAGTCGCCCTATCCGGTCGCGGCACCGGGCTTGGCCGCGCCGATCCGGCTGAGCTTCCAGCGCATGCAGGCCAAGGTCGCCGACCAGTGCGGGCTGTGGCCCCAGGACCTCGGCACCTCGAACTTCGCCGCCGATTACGGCAACCGGCCGAGCTGGAATCTCGGCTGCGCCACCCAGGCGACCCTGGCCGCCCAGGTGGCCGATCCGATCGATCTGGTGCGGGGCCGGCCCGAGGGCCGGATCGACACGGTCAAGCGCGTCCGGGACATCGGCCAGTTGCGGGACGGCAAGGATCCGTCAACCACATGGCGGCAAGATGGGACGAACGCCGTCAAGTCCCAGGTCAGCAACTAGGACGGACGGTGCAACCTCCCCCGCCGTCACCGAAGCCACGCCTCGACCACGAACCCGAAAGTGCCGTCATGGCGGACCCGTCCGAGACATCCGAGCGCACGATCGCCCCGGTGCCCCGGATCACGATCCAGGCGTTCTGCGAGACCGGCGAGACCGCCGCGATGATCGAGGGCGCTTCCCTCGACCGGCGCATGCAGAAGGCGCAGATCAAGGTCCGGATGGGCGGCGGCGCCGCGGCGATCGAGGCCTACCGCCACGCGCCGACGCCGAACGTCATCGTCATCGAGACGCAGGGCGTCCGCTCGAAGCCGGTCGAATGCCTGGATGCCCTGGCCGAGGTCTGCGACGAGGGCACCCGCGTCCTGGTGATCGGCCACGTCAACGACGTGACCCTGTACCGCCAGCTGATCCAGCGCGGCGTGTCCGACTACCTGATGGCGCCGGTCGAGCCGCTGACCCTGATCGCGGCGATCTCCGACCTGTTCACGGCGCCCGGCGTCAAGCCGGTGGGCCGCACCGTGGCGGTCTACGGGGTCAAGGGCGGCATCGGCGCCTCGACGGTGGCGCACAACTTCGCCTGGTCGATCGCCCGCAACCAGGGCGTCCAGACGGTGATCGCCGACCTCGACATCGCCTTCGGCACCGCCTCGCTCAACTTCAACCAGGACCCGCCGCAGGGCATCGCCGAGGCGGTGTTCGCCCCAGAGCGCCTGGATTCGGCCCTGGTCGAGCGGCTGCTGTCGAAGTGCAGCGACAATCTCAGCCTGCTCTCGGCGCCGGCGAGCCTCGACCGGACCATCGACCTGTCGGAGCCGGCCTTCGATGCCCTGATCGAGTACCTGCGGGCGAGCGTGCCCTGCGTGGTCCTCGACATCCCGCACCAGTGGAGCGCGTGGTCGAAGCGCGTGCTGACGGCGGCCGACGAGATCCTGATCGTCGCCGGTCCCGACCTCGCCTGCCTGCGCAACGCCAAGAACCTGCTCGGGGCGCTCAAGCACGGCCGCCCGAACGACCAGCCGCCCCGGATCCTGCTCAACGGCGTCGGCATGGCCAAGCGGCCGGAGATCGGGGCAGCCGAGTTCGCCAAGGCGCTCGACGCGCCGATCGCCGCCACGATCCCGTTCGAGCCGACCCTGTTCGGCACCGCCGCCAACAACGGCCAGATGATCGCCGAGATCCAGGCCGGCTCGAAGGTGGCGGAGCTGTTCAACGACCTCGCCGCGGTCACCCTCGGGCGCCCGGAGACCCGACGCAACCGGTCGAGCCTGCTGGAGCCGCTGCTCGCCAAGCTCGCCGGCCGCAAGGCCTCGTGATGCGCAACACCTTCGCCGGGACAATGCCTGATGCAGGCACCTTGGATCTGACCCATGTTCGGTAGGCGACAATCCGGAGCCGCCCCGACGGCGCCCGTGCCGGCCCCGCAGATGCGGGCCGCGGTTCCGGCCGCGCCGGTGCTGCGCGACGCCGCCCCGGCGCCCAAGCCGGCGCCACCGCCGCCGGCCGCCCCGGTGGCGGTCGAGAACCTGCGCTCCGAGGATTACTACCGGACCAAGAGCCTGATCTTCGGCGCCCTGATCGAGGCGATCGACCTCACGCAGCTCTCGCGCCTCGACGCCGAGACCGCCCGGGAGGAGATCCGCGACATCGTCACGGAGATCATCGGGCTCAAGAACATCGTCCTGTCGATCGCCGAGCAGGAGGAGCTGCTCGACGACATCTGCAACGACGTACTCGGCTACGGCCCGCTGGAGCCGCTGCTCGCCCGCGACGACATCGCCGACATCATGGTCAACGGCGCGAACCGGACCTTCATCGAGGTCAGCGGCAAGATCCAGCTGACCAATGTCCGGTTCCGCGACAACCAGCAGCTGATGAACATCTGCCAGCGGATCGTCAGCCAGGTCGGGCGGCGCGTGGACGACGCCTCGCCGATCTGCGACGCGCGCCTGCCGGACGGCTCCCGCGTCAACGTCATCGCACCGCCGTTGTCCATCGACGGGCCGGCGCTGACGATCCGTAAGTTCAAGAAGGACAAGCTCACCCTCGAGCAGCTCGTGCGCTTCGGGGCGATCTCCCCTGAGGGCGCCGAAGTCCTGAAGATCATCGGCCAGTCGCGCTGCAACGTCGTCATCTCGGGCGGCACGGGCTCGGGCAAGACCACGCTGCTGAACTGCCTGACCGCCTTCATCGAGCACGACGAGCGGGTCATCACCTGCGAGGACGCGGCCGAGCTGCAGCTCCAGCAGCCCCATGTCGTCCGCCTGGAGACGCGGCCCCCGAACATGGAGGGCCAGGGCCAGGTCACCATGCGCGACCTCGTCAAGAACTGCCTGCGCATGCGGCCCGAGCGGATCATCGTCGGCGAGGTCCGCGGACCCGAGGCGTTCGACCTGCTCCAGGCGATGAACACCGGCCACGACGGCTCGATGGGCACGCTCCACGCCAACAGCCCGCGCGAATGCCTGTCGCGCATCGAGTCGATGATCTCGATGGGCGGCTTCACGCTGCCGTCCAAGACCCTGCGCGAGATGATCTGCGGCTCGATCGACGTGGTGATCCAGGCCATGCGCCTGCGCGACGGCTCCCGGCGCATCACCCACATCACCGAGGTGCTGGGCATGGAGGGCGACGTCATCACCACGCAGGACGTGTTCCTCTACGACATCGTCGGCGAGGACCCGAACGGCAAGCTGATCGGGCGCCACCGGTCGACCGGCATCGGCCGGCCGAAATTCTGGGAGCGCGCCCGCTACTACGGCCTGGATCGCCGGCTCGGCGAGGCGCTCGACGCCGCAGAAGTCGTCGACGGGACGTGACCATGGCGGATTCGTCCCAGCTGCCGATCGCCGCCGGCCTGATCGGCATCGCCGTGGCGGCCGTGGCCTACGTGGCGGTGCTGCCGCTGCTCGGCGGCCAGCGCCGGGCGAGCAAGCGCCTGAAATCGATCGGCGTCTCGGCTTCCGGGGCGGCGGTGCGCGGCGTCGCGGTGAACCGGCGCGAGCAGGTCGCCAAGACGCTGAGCGAGATCGAGGCGAAGGCCAAGAACGCCAACAAGGCCACGCTGGAGCTGAAGCTCGCCCGCGCCGGCTTGAGCTGGACGAAGCGGACCTACTACACGGTCTCGGCCGGCTGCGGCACCGTCCTCGCCCTGCTGCTGTTCATGATCACCGACAGTCCGGTGGCCGCGGCAGGCGCCGCCTTCGCGGGCGGCTTCGGCCTGCCCGCCTTGATGCTGCGGCGCCTGCGTCTCCGGCGCATCGCCAAGTTCAACAAGGAATTGCCCAACGCCGTCGATGTGGTGGTGCGCGGCATCCGCACCGGCATCCCGGTGGGCGACTGCTTCCGCATGGTCTCGCGCGAGGCCGAGGAGCCGGTGCGCAGCGAGTTCCGGACGGTGATCGAGACCCAGGCGATGGGCCTCTCGCTCGGCGAGGCGGTCTCGCGCCTGTTCGAGCGGGTGCCGACCGCGGAGGTCAACTTCTTCGCGATCGTGATCAACATCCAGCAGCAATCGGGCGGCAACCTGTCGGAGGCACTGAACAACCTCTCGGTGGTGCTGCGCGACCGCGCCAAGATGCGCGGCAAGGTCCAGGCGATGAGCATGGAGGCCAAGGCCTCGGCCTCGATCATCGCGTGCCTGCCCTTCGGCGTGGCGGGCATCACCACGCTGACCAGCCCGGACTACATCTCGCTGCTCTGGACGACGGATATCGGCAAGATCGCCCTCGTCGGGGCGGCGATCTGGATGTCGCTCGGCGTCTTCACGATCAAGAAGATGATCGCCTTCGACTTCTGAGCCTGATCGGATTCGGACCCGTTCCCATGATCGACGCCATCGCGGAGAAGCTGTTCGATCCCCGCTTCGTGGGGACGCTGCTGACCGCCATCGCGGTCGCCGCGACCGCCTTCGCGGTGGCGCAGCCGTTCTTCGAGACGGACAAGCTCGGCAAGCGGATGAAGCTCGTCAGCGACGAGCGCGAACAGATCCGGCGGCGGGAGCGCCAGACGGACCGGACCCGGCCGAACGACCGGGCGGCGCTGCGCGTGGCGCCCAAGGCCTACATGAAGTCGATCGTCGACCGGTACCAGCTGAACCGCTGGCTCGGGACCGACACGGCCAAGCGCAAGCTGATGATGGCGGGCTATCGCGGCCAGGGCGCGGAGACCACGTTCCTGTTCTTCCGCCTGGTCGTCCCGGTGTCTGCCGTGATCGCAGCGGTCTTCTACCTGTTCGTGCTGGAGGCGATCGACGCCTCCTACCTGATGCGGATCGGGATGGTGATCGGCGCGGCCTATGGGGGCATCAAGGCGCCCGAGCTGTTCCTGGTCAATGGCGCCAAGAAGCGGCAGGCCGAGATCCGCAGGGCCTGGCCGGACGCCCTCGACCTGACGCTGATCTGCGTCGAATCCGGCATGGCGATCGAGCATGCGTTCCGGAAGGTCAGCACCGAGATCGCGACTTCCTCGGTGGTGCTGGCCGAGGAACTCGCCCTGATGACGGCGGAGATGTCGTTCCTGCCCGACCGGCGGCAGGCCTACGAGAACCTGTCGCTGCGGACCGGGCTGGAGCCGGTGAAGTCGGTGGCGACCGCACTGATCCAGGCCGAGCGCTACGGCACACCGGTGGGTCAGGCGCTCCGGGTGCTGAGCCAGGAGAGCCGCGACCAGCGCATGAACGAGGCGGAAAAGAAGGCGGCCAGCCTGCCGCCCAAGCTGACCGTGCCGATGATCCTGTTCTTCCTGCCGGTGCTGTTCGTCGTCATCATCACGCCGGCGGTCATCCAGATCATGCGGACGCAGTGAAGGCTCGGCGTCCGATCCGGGAAACGCTCAGCGGATGCGGCCGGGACGCGTCGGCTCGAACACGATGCGGCGGTGGAACGCGCACCAGCTCTTGCCGTCGGAGACCGGCGCGCCGCAGCAGACCGCACGGTCGTTCGGCTCGCCGATGATGTACTTGCACACGAAGGCGCCGGACTGCGCGAAGGGCACGCGCAGATCCGCCGAAGGCTCCTGGACGCCCTCGGCATCGCCGATCTGAGACATGCGGACGAGTTGATTCATGGGGTGATCGGCTCAATAAGCAGGCTGCACGGTCGGCGCGGGCGCCTCGGCAGAGGGGGAGGATTGAACGCTCCTCCTTCGGGCGGCGGCCCCGTCTCGCGTGTCCGGGACTTGCGTCTCGCGGAGCGGCATCGGGGGCGACCCGCCCGAGCCGGCCTCGACGGCTGGCGCGGTGAGCGTCATCGTATCGTCGTAACTGGGGTTACAACGATTGAAAACAAGACCAGCGTGCATTCGCTGCATCGGACCACGGTGCCGGGTGCGTAGCTCGCCGCAAGGTCGTGCTGCGGCCGCGGCTTTTTCCAGGCCCTGACGAAACGGCCCGACCGCGAAGTCTCAGGGTCGCAACCGGCCGCGGCCTGTGGTTTGGTGGGCGCTCGCCCGAACAGAGCCGGATAGCGGATTATGGCCCACCCGCCCCTCGTGACCCCCGAATGGCTGCACGACCGCCTCGAGGCCCCCGACATCGTGGTGCTCGACGCCTCGTGGTACCTGCCAGCCGCCGGCCGCGACGCCGCGGCCGAATTCCAGGCCGCCCATATCCCCGGGGCTTTGCGCTTCGATCTCGACGCCATGAGCGACACCGAGTCGAGCCTTCCGCACATGCTGCCGCGCTCCGACGTGTTCGCCTCGCGGATGCGGGCGCTGGGCATCGGCGACGGCACGCAGATCGTCGTCTATGACGGCCAGGGCCTGTTCTCGGCCCCGCGGGTCTGGTGGATGCTCAAGACCTTCGGGGTCCGCGACGCGCTGGTGCTGGATGGCGGCCTGCCCGCCTGGATCGCGGCGGGCTATCCCACCGAGGACGGCGACCCCGCCCCCCGAGAGCGGCGCCACTTCACCGCCCGGCTCGATCACGGCGCCGTGGCGGACGCCAACGACGTCGCCCGGGCCCTGGAGACCGGCTCGGCCCAAGTGGTCGACGCCCGCTCGGCCACCCGCTTCCGCGGCGAGGAGCCGGAGCCTCGGCCGGGCGTGCGGCCGGGGCACATGCCCGGGGCGCACAACCTGCACTACGCGTCCCTCCAGCGCGACGGCCGCCTGAAGAGCCCGGAGGAGTTGGAGAAGGTGTTCGCAGAGGCCAGTATCGATCCCGACCGGCCGATCGTGACCACCTGCGGTTCCGGCGTGACCGCGGCGATCATCGCCCTGGCACTGGAGACCATGGGCCAACCGGCCCGCGGCCTCTACGATGGCTCCTGGTCTGAATGGGGCGCCGATACGGCACGCCCGGTCGCGACGGGCGCCTAATCGCCGTTTCAAAAGGTCGAGACCTTTTGCGGGCCCAGGGCAGAGCCCTGGTCCATCATCAGGGCTCTGCCCTGACAACCCGCCAAAGGGCTGAGCCCTTTGGAAACCTCTGATTCAGGCGGTGCGCACCGTCCGGCGCTTGTCGGCGGAACTCCACTGCATCAGTCCGACCATCACCGCGATGGTGCCGAGATAGACCAGCCCTTGCAGGGCGGTGGGCCGGTCGGTGTAGCCGACGAGGGCGTGCAGCACCCGGCCCGGCCAGGAATTCTCCGCGATCACCCCGGAGCTGTTCCACAGGGTCTGGCCGAGGACATCCACCACACCGGCATTGGCCAGGAACTGCGCGGCCTGCGAGGCGAGCCCCGCGGCGAGGAAGATGATCAGCACGCTGGTGATCGAGAACACGTAGCGGCTCGGAATCGCAGCCAGGCCGAAATAGGTCACCGCCGACAGGAGGATGCCCGCCCCGATGCCCGCGAAGGCGCCGAACTGGATGTCCGCGCCCGAGGTGCCCGAGGCGACGAGCCCGTAGAGGAACAGCACCAGCTCGGCGCCCTCGCGCAGGATCGCGGCGCCGACGACGATCGAGAGCGCGGCGGCCTCGCGCTCGCCCGAGCGCACCGCCTCGCCGGCCGCGCGCAATTCACCGGCGAGCTCCTTGCCGTGCTTGCTCATCCAGGTGTTGTGCCAGATCAGCAGCAGCACCGCGACGATCAGCACCGCGGCGTTCAGGATGTCCTGGCCGCTGCCCTCGAAGGCGTCGGAGATTTTTTCGGCGAACAGCGCCACGAGGCCGGCCCCGACGAGACCGCCGGCCACGCCGAGCAGCACCCAGCGCATGCGGCCCGGGATGCCGCGTGTGGCCGCGAGCACGATCGAGATGATCAGGCCCGCCTCGATGACTTCGCGGAAGGCGATGATGAAGGCGCCAATCATGGCGTTTCCTCAGTTGAACGCGGACCGCGCTACCAGACCCAGAACAGAAGCACCCAGTTGGCGACCGAAAGGGTCACCGCGGAGGCGATGCAGGCGGTCGCCCCGGCCCGCCGGAGACCACCCGCCGCGAGGCCGGCGACGCGCCAGGCGAGCCACACGCTCCACAGGCCGGAGCCGATCAGCATGGCCGCGCGGAGCTCCGACACGTACGGGATGACGATGCCGTCGCCGCGCAGGAACGTGACGGTCAACGCCGAGAGACCCAGAAAGACGCCGCAGCCCGCCACCGGGATCAGCGTCTGCGTCAGGTGGTGGAAGCGCTCGCGCGACCAGCCGCCGAGCGCCAGGGTCGCGAGCGCGACGATCCCCGACAGGGCCAGCCCGAGGATCACGGTCGCGGCGCCGATGTAGGCCAGCAGCAACCCGCCGTCGAGCAGGGTCATCACGTCGCTGCGGTCGGGATAGTTCGTCAGGATGAACCAGGGCGCCGACATCTCCAGCGGCCAGGTGGTCCCGCGCTCGATCAGCCAGGTGGCGATCCCTTGCTTCGCCTCGACGAACCAGGGGCTCGACGACCACTGGAACGCGCCCACCGCCAGGGCCAGCATGCCGAACAGGATCAGCACGGTCTGTTCCAGGCTCGGCTCCTCGCCGGCGACGTGGACGATCTCGTGGTTGGGCGAGCGCAGGGCGAGGCGCACCGCGCCGCGATGGCCGCTGCAGCGCCCGCACATGTGGCAGGAACCGGCCCCGCGCATCGCCTTGACCGGCACCAGGGGCGCGCAGTTGAAATACTCGGTGCCCTGCACGGGCTTGGGCGAGGCGGCCCAGGCGGCGCGGTCGACCTGGAAACTGATCGGCGCGAGCTTCGAGAGCACCGCGAACACGCCGTTGACCGGGCAGAGATAGCGGCACCAGACCCGCTTGTTGCGCCCATAGAGCAGGCCAACGATGATCGCCGCGACGGTCGAGCCGCCGAGCACGGCGAGCACCGGCTTCGGGTAACCGTAGACGCTGGTCATCTGGCCGTAGACGGTGGTGCCGGCGAACGCCAGGAACGGCCAGCCCTGCCAGGTGATCCAGCGCGGCACGGCGTAGCCGCGGCTCCAGCGGCTGGCGAACTCGCTGAGCGCCCCCTCGGGACACAGCACCCCGCACCAGGCCCGGCCGACCAGCACCATGCTCAGGAGCACGAACGGCCACCAGATGCCCCAGAACGCGAATTGCGCGGCGAGCGTCAGGTTGGTCCAGATATGGGCGGTGTTGTCGGGCAGCGGCAGCAGCGCCGGCACGATCACCAGCACGCCGTAGACCCCGACGATCACCCACTGGACGGCGCGGATCATCCAGCCGTGCAGCCGCAGCCAGTCGCCGAAGCGGGCGAGCCGCTCGTCGATCAGGTCCCGGCGCGAAGGTGCGTCGGCGAGGAGGGCTGGGGCCGCCACCGTCAGGATGCGCTCATTTGGCCACCAGGGTAGCCTTCGCCTCGGGATGGAAATCGTCGAACACTTGGTAAGTCCCGGGATCGAGGGTCCGGAACACGATCGCCGAGGTCGAGCCCGCGGCCAGCGCCTTCTCGCGCTTGAGTTCCGTGCTCTCGAACTCGACCGGCGACTGGCCGGTATTCGAGATTTCCAGCTTGAAGCGCGTGTTGGCCGGCACCTCGATGGTCGCCGGCAGGATCACGCCGTCGCGCATCTCGACCTTGATCACCGGCATGTCGTCCGCGCGCGCGGACATCGCGCCCCAAGAGGCGACAACGAGAACGGCGGCAGCGAGACGGAAAGGGCGCGACGAGCGTGGCACGAAAATCCCTGCGGTTCAGTAGGCGCCCTTCTTGCCGACTCCGGCGAAGGTGAAGTCCTGGGTCACGTCGAAGGGCTCGAACCAGGGGCCGACCCCCGTCTCCTTGTCGACGTGGCGGCCGAAATGGCTGTCCTTGCCGGGGGGCGCCACCGTGACCTTCAGGCGGTAGCGGCCGGGACCGAACAGCTTGACGTTGTCGCCGTAATGCGGACCGTCATTGGCGACCATCGGCATCAGCGCGCCCGACACCTTCTGGTCCGTGGGCTTGTCGCCGTCGAGCTTCACCGCCTCGAAGCGGATCTCGAGGGCCGGGACCCAATCTCCCTCGGCAAAGCCGTTCCGGTTGTCCTTGGCGGCCCGGATATCCGTCTCGAGATGCAGGTCCGACTGCGCGGCGTCGCGCATCATGCCGGGCGGGTCCATCTCGATCGGCTGGAGGTACACGGCGGCGACTTCGAGGCCGTTCTTGGTCACGTGCGGACCGATCGGCACCTCCTTGGCCGAGACGGTCCCCGCCGTCACGAGGAGGGCACACGCAGCCAGGCCGCGGAGAATCGGGGTAAAAGTCGAAGCGCGCATGGTTCGGCACATAACGCCCCTGCCAGAAGTTTCAAAGAGGCAAACCGCCGCAAATCAAATCATAATAATTCTAATCTACTACCATTACAGAGCCCGCGAATGGTAGTTCTTGGCTTTTACCTGAGGGTGTGGCGGGTTCTGGTGCCAGCGCAGAAGTTATTCCGATCGCTGTGGCCGCGCGTATCTTGACCGCCGAAAGGATGTGGGGATCGTCATGCCGTTGCCATGCGCGGCCCCCAACGATGCCGTGCGGGACGGAAAAACGGTGCGGTCTGTGTTCGAGACGGTCCGAGACGGCTTGCGCGCCCGCAAAGCGCATCATAGCAAGTGCTATATCTTGTCTGCGAGTCCCATGCCGTCCCGTTCCGTGCCCCTCTTCCGTGTTGCCGCCGCCATCCTGGCAGGGCCCCTGATGGCGTCCCTTCCCGCATCGGCGGCCGATCCGGCCGCGCGTCGTCCTGCCGGGGACGTCCCCGCCTATACCGACTGGTCGGGCGGCTACATCGGTCTCCAGGGCAGCGCGGGCGGATCCTACGGCGCCTATAATTTCGGGCCGACGACGATCGGTGGCCGCGCGGTCCCGGCGTTCAAGAGCGGCGATTCCACGGGCCGCAGCGACCAGGGCCGCAACGCCACCACGGCGGTCGGAGGCGTGTTCGGCGGCTGGAACTGGCAGACCGGCCCCTGGGTCTACGGGGTCGAGGGCAGCTTCGACGTGGCGAACCTGAAGCGGCCGGTGCCCTCGACCATCGCGGGCTTCGGCTACGAGGATGCCGACCAGACCTTCAACATCGTGCGCGCCAAGACCGACCTGTACGGCACCCTCCGGGCCCGGATCGGCTACAGCTTCGACCGCTATCTGGTCTACGGGAGCTTCGGGCTCGCGGGCGCCAACGCGCGCTTCCTGGCAGACTATCCGGATTTCGACGCGGGCGGCCAGAACATGGCACGGCGCGAGCTCGGCTATCTCGGATTCACCCTGGGCGCGGGCATCCAATACGCCATCAGCGACTCGCTCGCCCTCGGGATCGACTACCGCTACATCGATCTCGGCGGCAGCCGGCGCTTCTCCCTGGGGAGCGTGCCGGGCGACGATGGCGGCCCGGTCACGTCCCGGGCGAGCTTCACCTCGAACCAGCTGTTCGCGCGGCTGATGTGGTTCCCGGGCGGCCTGAAGGTCCCGGCCGATCCGGACGAGACCGCCCCGCACGATCCCGACAACGGCGACACCGGGCGGTTCTCGCTGCACGGCCAGACCACGCTGATCGCCCAGGGCGTGCCGGGCTTTCGCTCACCCTACGAGGGCGCCCAGAGCCTGATCCCGCACCAGGCCCGCCAGACCACCACGGCGACGATCTTCCTCGGGCTCAAGCTCACCGACAGCACCGAGCTGTATTACAATCCCGAGTTCAGCCAGGGCTTCGGCCTGTCGCGGACCTTGGGCGTCGCGGGCTTCGTCAACGGCGAGGCGCAGAAGGCCGGCGCGCCGTTCCCGAAGCTGCGCTCGAACCGCTACTACGTGAAGCAGACGATCGGGCTCGGCGGCGAGACCGTGGAGGTGCCGGACGGCCCGAACCAGGTCGCGACGCGGTACGACGCGGAGCGGATCACCCTGATCGCCGGGAAGTTCGCGCTGGGCGACTTCTTCGACGGCAACGTCTACGCGCACGATCCGCGGGTCGACTTCTTCAACTGGTCGCTCTGGGGTGCCTCGGCCTGGGACTTCCCGGCCAACCTCCCTGGCTTCACCCAGGGTGTCTACGCCGAGTACAACCGGCCGGACTTCGCGATCCGCGCCGCCTACACGCAGGTGCCCAAGGAGCCGTCGAGCGACGTGCTCGACCCGCGGGTGTTCCGCCGCGCCGGGCTGAACGCCGAGTTCGAGGAGCGCCACGTGCTCCCGTGGCTGGAGCAGCCCGGCAAGGTCCGCATCGGGCTGTTCTCGAATGTCGGGGTCTCGGCCAACAACCGGGAGGTCGTCACCCTCACGCAGCTCGGCCTGTTCGACAACGGCAGCGATGCCGCCCTCGCCACCCGCAAGCCGCGTCGCAAGACCGGCGGCTACATCAACCTCGAGCAGGCGCTGACGCCCGAGCTCGGCCTGTTCGCCCGGGCCAGCCTGAACGACGGGCGCACGGAGAACATCTCCTTCACCGACATCGACCAGAGCTTCTCCGGCGGCCTGTCGCTGAAGGGCAAGGCCTGGGACCGGCCGGACGACACGATCGGCATCGGCACGGCGATGAACCGGCTCTCGCCCTCGCACCGCGCCGCCTTCGCGGCCGGCTTCTACGGGCTGCTGATCGGCGACGGGCGGCTCAACTACGGCAGCGAGCGGGCGCTGGAGACCTACTACGCCCTGAACCTGACGAAGTTCGTGACCCTGACCTTCGACTACCAATTCGTGAACAACCCCGGCTACAACCGCGATCGTGGGCCAGCGCACTTCTTCGCGTCGCGGCTGCACGCGGATTTCTGATCGTCGGTTGTCAGGGGACCGGCGGCGATCCTTCCACCGCCTGCCGCAGCTCGGCTTCGGCTTCGTCCACGCACGCGGCCATGAACCCGACTTCGGTGATCGCGTCCTAAACGCGGTTCTCCATAGTCAGCAGATCGCCGCGCATCTCACCGACGTCACGCCGGATATAGGCCATGTCGTCGCGGATACGGGTGAAGCCTTCATCCATCCGCACGGCGATGCGGTTCACTAGCTCGATCGTGCGGGCCTCGCGCTCCATCAACTCACGCATGTCACGACGCAGGCCATCCGTCTGCCTGAGCAACAGGTTGTTGCTCAGGCAGACGGCGCAGCCTCTGACGACCGTGGTTCCTTGGGAGGAGCGAGCGACATGCACCATCATGTGCGCGCGGTTTGTGTGGACGCAAGTGTTCAATCTAGCGGCGCATGGGCGAAGCGCTCCCCTCATCGCCGAGGCCGGCTCCGCTGACCGAATGCCGATGCCCTCTCGGATGACGAATTCTACATCGCCTCGATCACCGTCGCCCCGAAAATCTCTTCGAACGCCGCCCGCAGCCGCATATCGACCTCCACCAGGCTCACCGGCAGGCCGAGATCGACCAGGCTCGTCACGCCGTGCTCGCGCACGCCGCAGGGCACGATGCCGGCGAAGTGCGACAGGTCCGGCTCGACGTTCAGGCTGATCCCGTGGAAGCTGACCCAGCGGCGTACCCGGATGCCGATGGCCGCGATCTTGTCCTCCACCCCGGGCCCCTTCTCCGGGCGGCGAACCCAGACGCCGACCCGGTCCTCCCGGCGCTCGGCCCGGATGTTGAAGGCTGCCAGCGTCTCGATCAGCCAGCCCTCCAGGCTCGCCACATAGGCGCGCAGGTCCCGGCTGCGCCGGTCGAGGTCGAGCATCACGTAGGCGACCCGCTGGCCCGGGCCATGGTAGGTGTACTGGCCGCCCCGCCCCGTGGCATGGACCGGGAATCGATCGGGCGCCACGAGGTCCTCGGGCTTGGCCGAGGTGCCGGCGGTGTAGAGCGGCGGGTGCTCGAGCAGCCAGACGCATTCGGCCGCCGTGCACCGCGCGATCTGCTCCACCCGCGCCTCCATCCAGGCGACCGCGTCCGCGTAGCCTACGGGCGCGTCGCTCACGCGCCAGGACACCGGCCCCGCGACCGGATCCGAGCCGGGCCGCTTCGGAAAGGCGTGGGGCGAGACCGTGAGGCGGGCTGCGTTTACCAAGGGTTCACTATCCTGCGTCGATGGTCGAAGCCTTCAACATCCGCGGCCGGCGGTGGCAAGTTTTTGATGCTCCGGGTCGGCTGCGAGACGGGATGGGCAGGCGGTGGCGGTCTTCGAGACCCTGAAGGTCGATCTGACGGTGGTGCTCGGCCGGGCGCGGATGCCGCTGCACATGCTGCTGCGCATGGGCCGCGGCGCCGTGATCGAGCTGGAAGCCAGCGACAGCGACATGGTCGAGATCCTGGCCAACGACCACCCGATCGCCCGCGGCCAGATCGTCGTGACCGGCGACCGGATCTCGGTCGAGGTCACGGAGCTGATCCGCAAGGCGGCGGCGATCATCGAGCCCGGCACCACCATCGGCGACAGCGCGACGCCGTTCCTGGACGATAGCTACGCGTCCGGTTGATCAGTCACGGCTCTTTGGCGCCCAGCGTCTCGCGGATCACGGGGGCGATCGCGGCCGCCAACTGACGGTGATCGGCCGGAGACAGGTGCAAGCCATCGGCACCATGTGCGCCGCCGCCGATCGCGGATGCGGCGTCGAAGCTCGGGATCCGGGCCTTCACCGCCGCCTGCGCAAAAGCTTCGGCGAAGTGCTGGGATTTCTCCCGACCGCCGTCATAGCGCTCGCTCCAGCCCTGGATCGGAATCTTCGCCATTTGGACCGGCGATACCAGCAGCACGCGCGGCGCCGGATAGGCGTTGCCGATGCCTCCCGAGGAGGCCTGCACCTGCTGTGCGAGCCCCACCGCGGCGTCGGCGACCTGCTGCGGCGAGCGTCGATAGCGGGCCTGGAGATCGTTCGTGCCGAGCATGATCACGACCAGATCGAGGGGCATGTTGGCCGCGATCGACACCGGCAGATGTTTTGAGCCGTTAACCGTGTCGGGCCTCATAATGCTGTCCGGCCAGGACTCGCCGTCGAGGTCGGTCGTGCGCAGGTTGAGTCCGTCCTCCACCACCTCGTAATCGGCACCGAGCGCCTGCTGGAGCAGGCCCGTCCAGCGCTGGTCGCGCCTGTAGCGGCGGGCAGGCTGGCCGTCGGGGCTCGCCACATAGCCCCAGGTGTTGCTGTCCCCGTAGATCAGGACCCGCCGCGGGTCGGCCTGCGCCCCTACGCCGAGCCCGGCCCCGAGAGCGAGAGCACCCAGAGCGAGAGCACCCAGAGCGACGATCGCATGCCGCATCATCCGAAAGCCTTTTTGCAGGAATCGCTACAGAATTGAGGACGGCTTGCGGCGCGCCTGTCAAGGCATTATCGCAGCGGTCGCTATGGAAATCGAAAACCCGTCGGGTCGGAGAGGGCGCGGCCGGCCACGCCAGTTCGATCGCCAGGAAGCTCTCGAGACCGCCCTGGTCCTGTTTCAGGCCCGCGGCTACGAGGGCACGTCGATCGCCGATCTCACAGATGCCATGGGCGTCACGGCGACCAGCCTGTACGGCGCGTTCCAAAGCAAGGAAGCCCTCTTCGAGGAAGCGGTCGCCCTCTATCAGCAGCGCGACGGCGCGTTCGCCGCGGAAGCCCTCGAACGGTCGGGAACCGTGCAGACGGCGATCCGCACTCTGCTGACACAGGCGGCGAAGCACTACGCCGCCAGCGGCCGTGCTGGCGGCTGCTTCATTTCGCTGGGCCTGCTGAGCTGCGGGCCGGACCATCACGCGATCGCGCAGCGCATGACCGCTCGGCGGATCGCGGCGCGCGAGGCCATCAAGGCCCGGCTCGATCGCGGCAAGAGCGAGGGCGAATTGCCCGAGACGAGCGATACCCAGGCGCTGGCCGCGTTCTACGCTGCCACCCTGCAGGGTCTGTCGGTGCAGGCGCGGGATGGCGCCTCCGAACGGGACTTGCGAGCCATCGTGGACTTGGCCCTCATCCCGCTTTGCACCTGACTCAAGGACGGTCGTTTTCACCGAGGATCGCGTAATTTCCGCTCTGAGAGACGGTGGGGCGAGCGGAGCGCTTGTCGGCGGCGGATCGATCTGTTATCCGCTGCGCCGCCCGACATGACGGCGACCCGAGGGATTCCCCGGAGGTCGCAGCGTTCGGGCGAACGGGCGGATCTTCGCGTCCGATGCGGCCATGGCGGAATTGGTAGACGCGCTAGCTTGAGGTGCTAGTCCCGCGAGGGGTGGAGGTTCGAGTCCTCTTGGCCGCACCACACGTTTGTTGTGGTGCTTTCCCTCTGGAATCTGATCGTTCGGCACCAGGCCGAGATCACGGCTTCGGGTCCTGATTTTTCCCTGACACACGTGTTTGCAGCGTCGCTGAGCCGCGGCGCTCAAGCCTTGCGCGTGAACAGCGCTTCGAACAGCGCCTCGGATTGGCGCAGGCCCTCCTCGGTCAGCACCACGGACTTGGCCCGGCCGACCGGATCGTCGATCAGCCCCTTCGCGTGCAGGCGGCCGAGGGTTGCCCAGTCGAACCCTTTCCAGGCCCGACATTCGTTGTGGAGCGTCAGCCACAGAAGGGCGAGCACCGCCCCGTCAATGCGCTCTTCGTCGATCTGCATGCCCTGAGATTAGCACACCGTGCCCGCGCAGCCCAAGGTCCGGCTGGATCGCGACGGCCTGGGAAATCCACATTCTTAGAAACGGCACCTTCAGCACAGTATAGATTTTAAATTTTGCCAGCATAGCTCTTCTGAATTGACTTAATTCTTCCCAAATCAACATATAACGATCCAAAAAATCCGCTTTTCTGGCAGGTTGTCTTCCGCAGTCGACGACCGATAAACTCGAAGGATTCGATCTCGGAGCCTGATTCGCATGCCCAGCGGTGCCAATCCAGCCGAACTGACTTGGCGCGGCATCCTGCTCGGCGGCGTGCTGACCCTGCTGTTCACCGCCGCCAACGTCTATCTCGGCCTCAAGGTCGGGCTCACCTTCGCGACATCGATCCCGGCGGCGGTCATCTCCATGGCTGTGCTGCGCCACCTCCCCGGCGCCACGGTGCTGGAGAACAACATCGTCCAGACCGTCGCCTCGGCGGCGGGCACGCTCTCGTGCATCATCTTCGTGCTGCCGGGGCTGGTCATGATCGGCTGGTGGCACGGTTTTCCCTGGCTCACCACCGCGGGGATCACCGTGACCGGCGGGATCCTGGGCGTGATGTTCTCGGTGCCCCTGCGCCGCGCCCTCGTGGTCGATTCGGACCTGCCCTACCCGGAGGGACGCGCCGCCGCCGAGGTGCTGGCGCTCGGCACCCAGGGCGCCACCGGGGCGGCGGACAGCGCGCTCGGCCTGTGCATCCTCGTCTGGAACAGCCTGGCCTCGGCCGGCTTCGCGGCCCTGGCGCAGACCCGGCTGGTGCTCGACAGCGCGGCGATCTGGTTCCGGGTCGGCGCCGGCGCGACCGGGATCGGGGGCAACCTGTCCTTCGCGCTGCTCGGCGTCGGCCATCTCGTCGGCCTGTCGGTGGGGGCCGCGATGGCCCTGGGGCTGGTGATCGGATGGGCCGTGCTGGTCCCGGTCCTGACCGCGCAGCATCCGATGCCGGACGTGTCCGTCGAGGCCTGGGTCGGCGCGGCGTTCCGCCAGGAGGTGCGGTTCTTCGGCGCCGGCGTGATGGGTGTCGCGGCGATCTGGACCCTGATCCGGATCGCCGGCCCGGTGCTGGGCGGCATCCGCTCGGCCTTCGCGGCCGGCCGGGCGCGTCAGGCCGGCGCGACGCTGGCCCTCGAAGAGCGCGACCTGCCGATCGCGGTCGTCGGCCTCGTCTCGCTGAGCCTGCTCCTGCCGATCGGCTGGCTGCTGTGGGACGTCCTCGCCGGCACCAGCCTGGAGCGTCACGGCGCGCTGCTGGTCGCGGGCGCCCTGCTGTTCGTCCTCGTGATCGGGCTCGTGGCGGCGGCGGTGACCGGCTACATGGCCGGGCTGATCGGCTCGTCCAACTCGCCTCTGTCGGGGATCGGCATCCTGGCCGCGCTGGCGAGTTCGGTGATGCTGCTGGGGCTGCTCGGCCGCGGGGCGGACGCGGAGAGCAGCGGCGCGCTCGTCGCCTACGTGCTGACCGTCACCGGCATCGTGTTCAGCATCTGCGCCATCGCGAACGACAACCTGCAGGACCTCAAGACCGGCCAGCTCGTCGGCGCCACCCCGTGGAAGCAGCAGGCGGCCCTCGTGGTCGGCGTGGTGTTCGGCTCGGTGATCATACCGCCGGTGCTGAACGTGCTCGCGACGAGCTTCGGCTTCGTCGGGGCGCCCGGGGCCGGGCCGAATGCCCTGGCAGCGCCGCAGGCCGGCCTGATCTCGACCCTGGCGAAGGGCGTGCTGTCCGGCGAAGGCAACTGGCGGATGCTGGGCTGGGGCGCGGTTGCGGGCGTGGGGCTGATCGCCCTGGACGAAACCCTCGGCCGGCTGAAGCGCCTGCGCCTCCCGCCGCTGGCGGCCGCCTTCGGGATCTACCTGTCCATGAAGCTGATCCTGCCCCTGGTGGCGGGCGCGGTGATCGGCACGGTCTACGAGCGCTGGGCGCGCCGCCAGGCCGATCCGGAACGGGCGGTCCGGCTCGGCACCCTCACGGCCACGGGCCTGATCGTCGGCGAGAGCCTCTGGGGCGTCGCCTTCGCGATCATCGTCTACGTGTCGGGCAACGATGGCGCCCTGGCGCTGGTGGGCGACGGTTTTAGCGGCCCGGCGCTGATCGGCGGCCTGGTGCTGTTCGCGGGTCTGACGGCAGGCCTCTACCGCCAGACGCGGCGGCTGGCGGCCTGAGGCGGGCCGATAGAACGAGTCGGTGAATGATAGAGCGCGCGCGTATCGACGCGTGATACTGAGCCGAGACACGCGCCCACGCGATCGGTGCCATGTCGTGCGGGGCATAGCTTTGCATTGACTTCGCAGCCGCACACCTGCATATCGGCAGTGCAGCGTCAGCGGCCGTCATGGCCCGCTTGAGGGGGCTGCGTGACGGATCGGGCGCCTCCCGGCGTGATCCGGCCCCCCTCTTCATAACGTGCATGCACCCGGGCCGCTCCATCACGCGGGCTGCCCCCTGCCAACGGACCGACCTGAACATGGCGCTGCTCGCACAGGATGCGAGGCGCCCGGCCGGCCCTGCTGCATCGGATATCTCTTTGACCCAATTCACCGATTTCGGCCTTGCCCAGCCCGTGCTCCGGGCACTCGGCGAGGCTGGCTACGTCACGCCGACCCCGATCCAGGCCCAGGCGATCCCGCCGGCCATGGAGGGCCGCGACCTCTGCGGCATCGCCCAGACCGGCACCGGCAAGACCGCGGCCTTCGCGCTGCCGATCCTGCACCGTCTCTCGCTCTCGGATCGCCGGGCCCCGCGCCGCGGCTGCCGGGTGCTGGTGCTCTCGCCCACCCGCGAGCTCGCCAACCAGATCGCCGAATCCTTCGCGGATTACGGCCGTTACCTGTCCTACACCACCACGGTGGTGTTCGGCGGCGTCACCATCAGCCGCCAGGAGCGGGCGCTGGCGCCGGGCGTCGACGTTTTGGTCGCCACCCCGGGCCGGTTGATCGACCTGATCGAGCGCCGCTCGTTGACCCTCGAGGGCGTCGAGATCCTGGTCCTTGACGAGGCCGACCAGATGCTCGACCTCGGCTTCATCCACGCCCTCAAGCGCATCGTGAAGATGCTGCCGGCCCAGCGCCAGAGCCTGTTCTTCTCGGCGACGATGCCGAAGAACATTGCCGGCCTCGCCAGCCAGTATCTGAAGGATCCGGTCCAGGTCGCCGTCACCCCGGTGGCGACCACGGCCGAGCGCGTCGAGCAGAAGGTCATCTTCGCCCATACCGGCGCGAAGCAGGCGCTGCTGGCCCACATCCTGCGCGATCCGGCCATCGAACGGGTCCTGGTCTTCACCCGCACCAAGCACGGGGCGGACCGGGTCGTGCGCGGCCTCGACAAGGCCGGCATCGCCGGCGCGGCGATCCACGGCAACAAGAGCCAGCCCCAGCGCGAGCGGGCGCTCCAGGCCTTCCGCGACGGCGATTGCCGGGTGCTGGTGGCCACCGACATCGCCGCCCGCGGCATCGATGTCGACGGCGTCAGCCACGTGATCAATTTCGACCTGCCGAACGTGCCCGAGAGCTACGTCCACCGCATCGGCCGCACCGCGCGCGCCGGGGCGACCGGTCTGGCGATCTCGTTCTGCAACGACGAGGAGCGGGCCTACCTGCGCGACATCGAGCGGCTGACCCGCCAGAGCGTGCCGGTGGCGGGCTTCCCCGAGGGCTTCACGCCCCCGTCGCGCCAGGAAGCGGCCGACATCGCCCGCGAGGAAGAGCGTCGGCCCGAGCGCCAGCAGCAGCGTCCGGCCGGTGGTCGTCCGGGCCAGCGGTCCCGGCCGCAGCAGGGCCGTCCCCAGCAGGGACGCCCGGAAGGCGGCCGCGGCTTCGGCGGCGGCGGTGGCCAAGGTCAGGGTGCGCCGCGCCAGGGCCGTCCGGAAGGCGGTCGCGGCGACGGTCGCGGTCCCGCCCCGCAGGGACGCGAGGCCCGTTCGGACCGGCCCGCCCGTCCGCAGGGCGAGCGGCCGGCCCAACAACAGGCGCGCCCGGCACGGGACAGCCGGCCCCAGCGGGCCGATGCCCGCCCGCGCAGCGCTGGCGGCGGCAACGGCGAAGGCCGCACCATCGGCTGGCTGGAGCGGTCGCCCCGCTCTTGAAGAGAGGGTTCGGGGGCGCAGCCCCCGACAGATCCGCAGGGCTCCGCCCTGCACCCGCAAAAGGTCTCGACCTTTTGAAACCGGGATTTTGCTGGACTGGTACGGACGCCGCCTCGGGGGAACCTCCCGGGGCGGCTTCTTTTTTGCGCGGGATGTCCCATCTGACCGGCACGTCGGACGAGAGGCTGCACCATGCGGTTCGAACTGTATCGGGATGCCAAGGGTGAGTGGCGCTGGCGCCTGCGGGCGCGCAACGGCGAGGTGATCGCGGATTCCGCGGAGGGTTACCTCCGCCGCGAGGATTGCGAGCACGGCATCGCCCTCGTCCGCCAGAGCACCGAGGCCCGCATCGAGGATATGACCACCAAGATCGCCTGAGCGTCGGCTGCGTCTCCACGACCGTCCGCGGCGGCGAGGTCAAAAATAAACCCTGTCCGGATCTCCGTAGAGTTACGCTGCAACGCTTCCCATCGCCCGTGCGTTGCAGCGTCTCGGATCGCCGACAGGGTTCTCGTCCCCCGTGCGGTCCGTCGTCGAAGACGCAATCATGCGAAGGGAGTCGAGACGTGCTGAGGAAATTCCTGCTCGCGGCCCTGCTGGTGCTGGGCTCCGCGGCTGCTGCGCCGCAGGGCGCGTCGGCTGCGCCGGTCGGCCCGGGCATCGCCCTGCCGGCCGACGCCGCGCCGGCCGTGGCCCAGAAGGCCCAGTACTACTACCGCCGTCGGTTCTACGGCCCGCGCCCGTTCTACCGCCGTCCCTACTACCGCCGCCGGTTCTATTACGGCCCGCGCCCGTTCTACCGTCGTCCGTATTACCGTCGCCGGTTCTACTACTAAGCGGATCGCCCACCGGACCGGCCCGGCGGCTCACACGAGCCGCCGGGCTTTTTCGTGCCGCGATTCGGGATGCACGCCCGGGTCTCATGCCGTATAGTGCACGAAATGGGTGGACCGGCGACAGATCGGCCGCCCGGGAGGAAACCCGATGAACGATATCGCGCAGCGCGCCGAGCCCGCGGCGGCGACGCCGGATCTCTGGCAATCGATCCCGTTCGAATGCATCCTGGGCGCGGCCGCGATTCTGCTTGCGGCCGGGCTGAAGCTCGCCGGCATCCTTCTCTGACGGCGGGCGGGACAGGCGGATGGACGGCATGCAGCACGTCGGACGCGTAGCGGGCGAGAGCGTGGCGACGCCGGCCCCCGAGACGGACCTGCCGCGCGGCGACCTGACGGTCCGGACCATCGCGATGCCGGCCGACACCAACGCCAACGGCGACATCTTCGGCGGCTGGGTTCTGACGCAGATGGATCAGGCCGGCGGCATCGCGGGGGTCGATCGCGCCCAGGGCCGGGTCGTCACCGTGGCGCTCGACGCGATGACCTTCATCCGCCCGGTCCGGGTCGGGGACGTGCTGTGCGTCTACACCCGGGTCTCGCATGTCGGCCGGACCTCGATGAAGATCGAGGTCGAGGCCTGGGCCCGCCGGTTCTGCACACAGGTCCGCGAGCGGGTGACGCAGGCCACCCTCACCTTCGTGGCGATCGACGAAGCCGGGCGCCCACGCCCGATCCCGCCCCTGGTGCCCTCGCCCAATCCGGGCTGACGGGTTCTACTTGATCACCGCGCAGGCGACCCGGTCGCCGGCGCCGCCGATCGGCTGAGTGGTGTGGTCGTCCTCGTTGGCGTGGATGATCAGCGCCGAGCCGTCGCCGTCCTTGAGGCCGCCTTCGCCGGTGAGCGGCGTCTCGCTGGTCACCTCGGCGTTCGCCGAGCCGTCCTGGACCACGTAAAGGTTCGGCAGGTCGCCCTCATCGGGCCCGTCCGGGTTGAGCAGGCCATGCTTGCTCTGGTCGTGGTTCACGTGGGCCTTGGAATTCAGGAATTTCGGATCCGAGCAATCGCCCACGGCGTGGAAATGCATGCCGTGCCAGCCGGGCGGGAGGCCGCCGGGCTGGATGGCGACGCGCAGCACCAGGCTGTTGGCGCCGTCGCGGATCGCGATCGTGCCGATCGTGTCGCCCTTGGCGTTCTTCACGGGCGCCTGGAACGTCTCGGCGGGCTTGGCGGCTGCCGGCGGCTCCTGGGCCAGAGCGCCGCTCGCCGCGAAGGGGCCCAGCAGCGCGAGCAGCGGCAGGATGCGTGTCATACGGTGGCTCTCCTCTCAAGCCCGGTCTAGGTAGGATGCGTGCCGCCCGTTCGACAGGGCCGGACCCTGAAACCTTCGCCGTATCCCTGGCGCCAGCCCGTAAAGCCTTGATGACCGGAGACCGGCCCATACCGGATCGCACGGCGCCCGCGCGCCCCGATCCCTCGCCGAAACGGGCCGACCTGTTCCTGGTGGAGCACGGCCATTTCGAGAGCCGGGCGCGGGCGCAGGCCGCGATCCGGGCCGGGCTGGTGCGGGTCGACGGCCGGCCCCTGGCGCGGGCCTCGGAGGCGATCCACCCGGGCGCGCAGGTCGAGGCCGCGCCCGAACACCCTTATGCCTCGCGGGGCGGCCTCAAGCTGGCGGCGGCGCTCGACGCGTTCCGGCTGGACCCGGCGGGCCTCGCCTGCCTCGATGTCGGCGCCTCGACCGGCGGCTTCACCGACGTGCTGCTCGCCCGGGGCGCGGCCCATGTCCACGCGGTCGATGTCGGCCGGGGGCAGCTCCATCCGCGGCTGGCCGCGGATCCGCGGGTCGCCAGCCTGGAGGGCACCGACATCCGCACGCTCGACCCGGTGCGGCTCGTCCCGCGGCCCGCACTGGCCAGCGTCGATGTCAGCTTCATCGGCCTGGGGCTGGTGCTGCCGGCCCTGCCGGCGCTGCTCGCACCCGGCGCCGCGATCGTGGCGCTGATCAAGCCGCAATTCGAGGCCGGACGCGAGCGCGTCGGGCGCGGCGGCTTGGTCCGCGACCCGGCCGTCCACGCGGAGGTCTGCGCGACCGTGCGCGGCGTGCTGGAGGGGCTCGGCGCGACGATCCTGGGCCTGATCGATTCGCCCGTGCCGGGTGGCGACGGCAATTCCGAATTCTTGATCGGCGCAACCTTACCATGAGCGAAACGGTCACGATCCGGGACCTGGGCGCCCGCGGCGACGGCATCGCCGAGGACGGCCTCCTCGTCCCCTACACGCTGCCCGGGGAGCGGGTGACGATCCGCCGGGAGGGAAAGCGTGCGGAGCTGCTCGGCATCGAGCAGGCCTCGCCCGACCGGGTCGAGCCGTTCTGCCCCTATTACATGCGCTGCGGCGGCTGCCGGACGCAGCACCTCGCGCCGGCCGCGGAGCTGTCCTGGAAGCGCGGCCTCGTCGCCCAGGCCCTGTCGCAGGCCCGGCTCGATATCGAGCCCGAAGCCGCCATCGACGCGCACGGCGCCGGGCGCCGTCGCATCACCCTGCATGTCCGGGAGATCGACGGACAGGGCGAGGCCGGGCTGATGGCGGCGCGCAGCCACGCGCTGGTGCCGATCGACCAGTGTCCGATCACCGTGCCGGCTTTGCACCCGGCCCCCGCGGTGGCGCGCCGTCTCGCGGCACCGCTCGGCCACGGCCGCAAGCCCCTCGACGTGGCCGTGACCGCCACCGACCAGGGCCTTGATATCGACCTGCGCGGGCACGGGCCGGTGAGCGGCGGTGTCGCCTCCGCGCTGGTGCGGATCGCGGGCGAACTCGGCCTCGCCCGTCTGTCGCTCCACGGCGAGCGCCTGATGGAGGCCGAGCCCGTCTCGGTGACATCCAGCGAGAGCCGCCTCTACCCGGCTCCCGGCGGCTTCCTGCAAGCGACCGCGGCCGGGCAAGCGGTCCTCACCGACCTCACCGTCGCGGCCCTGGGACGCCGTCCGCGGCGCGTCGCGGACCTGTTCTCGGGCTGCGGTCCCCTCGCCCTGGCGATGGCCCGGAATGCCGCGGTCCACGCCGTCGAGGCGGATACGGCCGCGCTCAGCGGGCTCGACCGGTCGGCCCGGGCCGCCACAGGCCTGCGCCAGATCACCACCGAGCGCCGGGACCTGTTCCGCCGGCCGCTGCTGCCCACGGAGCTCGACGGGTTCGACGCGGTGGTGTTCGATCCGCCCCGGGCCGGCGCCGAGGCGCAGGCGCGCCAGCTCGCCGCCGCGCGGGTGCCGCTGGCGATCGGCGTGGCCTGCGATACCGGCACCTTCGCCCGGGACGCGGCGACGCTGACGGCGGGCGGCTACCGGCTTGAATCGGTGACGCCGGTCGACCAGTTCCGGCATTCGGACCATGTCGAGATGGTCGGCGTGTTCCGGCGCGAGGCCCCGCGCCGTCGCTGAGGCTTGCACCGTGGAGGCTTGCACCGTGGAGGCTTGCAACTTGCTGGGGAATCTGACCTTCTTCAGATGACTGGAGGTGTCATGACCACAGCATCGACCCGCTTGCTCGCCCTCGCCGTGCTGAGCGTCGCCCTGCCCACGTCCCTGGCGGCGCAGCCCCGCGCGCCCGATCAGACCGGCACCGGCGGTGGCCCGACCTCGACGATCACGGCGCCGAACACCAACAGCCTCGGCGTGACCAAGCCGCCGGGCACGTCGCTGGGCCCCGGCGAGGTACCCTCGCGCCAGGAGCAGCGGCGCGAACGTGAACTGACCGACAAGATCGACAACAGCGTCTGCGAAGGCTGCAACTGAACGCCGAAGCGGGCTGGGCGGAACCGTCGAAGCGGGCCGCGATGTCACGGAAGCGTCAGAAAACAACGCCACACCCACGGCGCAGCTTGCGCTTGGGGCCGCCGTGCCGGATGCGGACCGGACCTAGCGCCGACTTGTGACCGCTTCGCACCCGAGACCGCTTCGTGATTTTCATCCACCAGCCCGCAACCGGCGCCGGATCCTCGCTGCTTGAGCGCCGAATCGTCGACCTTCAGGACACGATCCCCGAGGACACTGTCTGGCTCGACCTGATCCGCCCGAGCCGCGAGGAGGAACTCAAGGTCGAGGCCTTCGCCGGCATCGAGGTTCCGACCCGCGAGGAGATGAAGGACATCGAGCCTTCGGAGCTGCTCTATGTCGAGGAGGGCGCCCGCTACATGACCGGGCGCGTGCTCTCGAAGGTGAGCGATGCCGAGGAGCCGGGGCTCGCCGGCATCACCTTCATCCTGCGCGGCAGCCGCCTCGTGACTGTGCGCTACGAGGAGCCGCAGGCCTTCCGGATGTATACGCAGCGCGCCGGCCGCACGATGGGCAACGGCAACACCTCCGCGCTCTCCGGCGAGACCATCCTGGCCGGGCTGATCGAGGCGGTGATCGACCGGGCGGCGGACGTGCTCCAGCTCCAGGGCGAGCGCATCGACCGCCTGTCGGGCAAGATTTTTGAAGTGCAGGCCGACCCGTCGGCGCGCAACACCGCCCTCCAGGACACGTTGCGGGCGCTCGGACGGCTCGGCGACCTGATCTCGAAGCAGCGCGAGAGCTTGGTCTCGATGGAGCGGATCCTGTTGTCGCTGTCGGCGACCTATCGGACCAACAAGGCGCCCCGCGACCTGCGAGAGGATGTCCGCTCGACCCTGCGCGATCTTCAATCGCTGGAAGAGCACGCGACCTTCCTCTCCACGAAAATTCAATTCCTGCTCGACGCGACACTCGGCTTGGTCAACCTGGAACAGAACAACATCATCAAGCTGTTCTCGGTCATGGCCGTCGTCTTCATGCCGCCAACGCTGATTGCGTCGATCTACGGCATGAATTTTAAGTCCATGCCGGAACTAGAACTCTCGTTTGGCTACCCGATGGCCGTAGTCATGATGGTCGTCGCCGCGGTCCTTCCCTACGTTTTCTTCCGCTGGAAGAAGTGGCTGTAGTCACGAATAGCTGTCGACACGCAGCAGACCGTTAAGAAATATCATAGAGATCATCGAGGTTGAAGCGCCGCCCGGCCAAGACGACGGAAGCCCCGATGCGATTCTCCCTGAAGATGGTCCTGTGCGGCGCCATCGGCCTGCTCGCCCTCGCCGCCACCGGCCAGGGCGTCGTCAGTGTCGTCCGGCTGTCCGAGATCGAGCAGGACGCCAAGGAGGTCTCGCAGGTCTGGCTGCCGGCCCAGAACCAGGCCGAGGCCATCGGCATGGCGGTGCGCGACGTGCGGCTGAAGCTCTACAAGCTGGTCGTGGGATCGCCGGATTTCGCGACCCTCGACAAGAACCAGACGGCGCTGACCGACGGCCTCGGCGCGCTCTCCGAGCTGCGCCAGGCCTATCAGGACCGCCTGTCGACGCCCCGGGAGCGCGAGACCTACGAGCGCTTCACCGCCGCCTGGAACGCCTACCAGAACGTCCAGCTTCAGGTGGTCGAACTGATGATCGCCGGCGACACGAACGGTGCCCTCAAGCTGGTGCTCGATCCGGAGACCGGCGCCCAGAGCGAGGCCGCGGTCGCCAGCCTGACCGAGGCGATCGACCTGGCGCGGTCGCAGACCGACGCGAACATCGTCGCCACCGCCGACACCGCGGCCTCGGCCAAGCTCACCGCCCTGATCGCCACCGCGGTGGGGCTGGCGGTCGCCGTCGCGGCGATGCTGTTCGCCCTGTTCGGCATCGCCCGCCCGATCCAGCGCATGACCGGCGCCATGGGGCGCCTGGCCGAGGGCGACGCGAGCGTGGCGATCCCCGGCACCGGACGCCGGGACGAGATCGGCGCCATGGCGGCGGCCGTGCAGGTGTTCAAGGACAACCTCATCCGCACCCGCGCGCTGGAGCAGGAGACGGCGCTCGCCCGGGCGGGCGCCGAGGCGCAGAGGCGGCGCGCCGTCGAGGAGATGGCCGACGGCTTTGAGGCCGCGATCGGCGGTGTGCTCGCGGCGGTGACGGAGGCGGCCCTCGACCTCCGGGCCAATGCCGAGACGATGACCAGCACGGCGACCCGCACGGCCGAGCGCTCGGCCGCGGTGGCGAGCGCCGCGCAGGAAGCCGCCGCCCATGTCGGCACGGTGGCGGTGGCGGCCGAGGAACTCGGCGCTTCGGTCCAGGAGATCGGCCGGCAGGTCGACGGCTCGGCCGACCTCGCCCGGGGCGCCGTGGCCCAGGCCGGGCAGACCGCGGGGCTGGTCCAGGAGCTGAGCGAGGCCGCGGGCCGGATCGGCGACGTGGTGCGGCTGATCTCCGACATCGCCGGCCAGACGAACCTCCTGGCGCTCAACGCCACGATCGAGGCCGCCCGGGCCGGCGAGGCCGGCCGCGGCTTCGCCGTGGTGGCCTCCGAGGTGAAGGCGCTCGCCGCGCAGACCGCCAAGGCCACCGACGAGATCACGGGTCAGGTCGGCCGCATCCAGGGCGCGACCGGCCAGACCGTGGGCGCCATCGACGGCATCACCGGCCGGATCCGCGAGATCGACGGGGTGGCAACCTCGATCGCGGCCGCCGTCGAGCAACAGGGCGCCGCGACCCAGGAAATCGCCCGCAACATCGCCGACGCGGCGGCTGGGACCGGCTCGGTCACCGGCACGATCGACGACGTGGCCCGGGCCGCCGACGAGACCGGCACCGCCGCCACACGGATGCTCGCCTCGGCGGAAAGCCTCTCGACGCAATCCGAGGCCTTGCGCCGGGAGATCGGCGATTTCCTGCAGACGGTGCGCGCGGCTTAAGGCTTGATCGGCGCCCGTCCAACCCAACCCCCCTCATCCTGAGGTGGCGACGCGCAGCGGCGCCCTCGAAGGAGCCCTCCAGGGATCGCGCGCAGACTGGAGGGCTCCTTCGAGGCTCGCTTCGCTCACGCCTCAGGATGAGGGGATTGGGTTGGAGGAGTGCCGATCAGGACCGGACCGATGGTTGTGTCCGCTCAGCCGACCGCCCTGCCAAGGCAGCGTCGTGTCCCAGGGGCGCTGATATCCAAGACGCTGCGCTGAACCCGGCGGGCCGCTCAGGCCACCGCGGCGAGGTGCTTGACCTCCGCCCGGGCGACCACCTTGCCGACCGGCGCGGCCTTGGCGCCGTTGTCTTTCTCAGGGGCCAGGATCGGGGGCGACACCCAGCGGTCGGCCTCGAGCTCGGCGATCCGGCCGTTGATCTCGCGGATCACGTAGCGCGAGAACGGGTAGACGTGCAGGTAGATCACCATGTTGGTGACCACCGCCTCCAGGGCCGCCGGGTTGTGGCGGGCGGTCTGCAGGAACACGCTCCAGAAATGCTTGGCCAGCTCCGGCCGCCGCACGGTCATCCGCCAGCAGATCCGCAGCAGCGACCCCAGATCGCGCGCGACGTGCCGCCAGTTGACCTTGTGGGCGGCGAATTTGGGCCGCTTCACCCGCCGGGAGATCTCGCGGACGCGCTCGAAGAAGTTCGGCGGGTCATAGATCTCTTGCAGCACATCCCGGTAATCGGCCAGCACGTCCTGCTGCGGGCGCAGGGTCACGAAGTTGAGCCCTTGCGTGCAGTGGTCGCCCTGCTCGGCGGTGGTATAGGCGAAGTTCTCGAACAGGCGGCCCTCCTTGCGCAGGCGGCGCGAGAGCTGGGTGTTCGGCATCGCGTAGAGCAGGCCGACCATCGAAATCGGGATGCCGGTCTGGCTGATGCACAGGGACATCGCCTTGCTGATGCTGTCCTTCTCGGTGTCGAAGCCGACGATGAAGCCCGCGGTGACGAACATGCCGTGCTCGTAGAGCTTGTGCACGCTGTCGGCGATCGAGCGCTTGGTGTTCTGCTTCTTCTGGGTCTGGATCAGCGTCGCCTCGTCGGGCGTCTCGATCCCGGTGAACAGGGCGAAGAAGTTCGCGTCCCGCATCATCCCGAGCAATTCGTCGTCGTCCGCGAGGTTCAGCGACGCCTCGGTGGAGAACTTGAACGGGTAGCCGTGCGCCTCCTGCCACTTGATGAGATGCGGCAGGAACAGCTTGATCGCCTTCTTGTTGCCGATCAGGTTGTCGTCGACGAAGTCGACATGGCCGCGATGGCCGAGGCTGTAGAGCCGGTCGAGTTCGGCCAGCATCTGCGGCGTGGTCTTGGTCCGCGGCGAGCGACCGTACAATTCGATGATGTCGCAAAATTCGCAGGTGAACGGGCAACCGCGCGAGAACTGGACGCCGATATACAGGTAATGGCTGAAGGTCAGGAGGTCGAAGCGCGGGATCGGGCTGGTCGTGACGTCCGCCTTGAATTTTTCCGCCGTGAACCGACCGCGGCGCGCCCCGGATTCCCAGGCCTCCACGAAGGTGGCGAGGATGCCCTCGGCCTCGCCCAGCACGAGGAAGTCGGCCTTGTCGTAGATCTCCGGGGTGGAGGTTGGCGCCGGGCCGCCGACGCAGACCGGGACGCCCAGCGCCAGGCATTTGTCGATGACGACGAGGCAATCCGGCTCCTGGGGCAGCATGCCGCCGGTCATCACTAGGTCGGCCGCCAGGATCTGCGCGTCGGTGAGGTCCTCGCAATTGCGGTTGACCAGGGTCACCTGCCAGGCCGGCGGCAGCATCGCGGCGAGGGTGATCAGGCCGAGGGGCGGCGCGGGGGCGCGGGCGCCCTGCAGCTCCATGGCTTCCTTGAAGTTCCACATCGAGTTTTCGTAGAACTTCGGGAACACCATCAGCACGCGCGGGGCCGTATTCGCATCCGACATGCTTGCAATCCTTGTCGCACCGAAGTGAGCCGGCTTAAAAATCGCAGAGCCGAACGCACGATTACGGTCCAGCGTGCAGGAGAATTAAGGCCGTTTTTCGCTCCTCCGGCGCGCCGAATCGGTTTCGGCGCGCGGTCACGGCCCGACGCGGAAACGCTCCGGCTGGGTGCCGTCGGCATCGGTGAAGCCGTAGATCCGGGCGAGATCGCCCGCATGCAGCACCGCGCCGGCCCGGGCGGCGATGTCCGGATCGGCCGCCAGCGCCGCGAGCGCCCGGCCCGCGTAGAGCGGCCCCTCGGTGGCGCGCGAGTCCTGCCCGAGATCGCGCGCCCGCTCGGTGGCGACGAAGCCCGGCGACAGGCCGAGCGCGGTCACGCCGTAGGGCGCGAGGTCCTGCCCGAAGGCCAGCGCCAGCCGGTTGGTGGCCGCCTTGGCGGAATCGTAGAACACGTCGCCGAGGTAATCCTCGGTCCCGAACGAGACCAGCGCGATCAGGCCGGCCCGCGCCGCCACCATGGACGGGGCGACCGCGCGGGCGAGCAGCAGCGCCGGCAGCGGCCCGGCCTGGAGGAAGCCGAGATAGGGCTCGGCCGAGCGGCGCCAGAACGGCGTGCCCCAGCCGGCCCCGTCCGGGTAGCGCTCGCCGTCGTAGCCCTCGTTGCCGCCCCAGACGCTACAGGCCGCGACATCGATCCGCCCGAACCGGCGCAGCACCCAATGGACCAGCGAATCCGTGGCCCGCTCCGAGCGGTGGTCGCAGAGGTAATGGTGGCCGCGCCCGCCGGCCGCATCGACCAAGCGGGCGGTGTCCTCGATCGATTCAGGCCGCATCTCAGTGCGCGGGCCGGTCTCGCTGGAGCGGGCGGTGACGATCACCGTCGCCCCGGCCTCGCCGAGCGCCCGGGCCAGGCCCCGCCCGACGCCCCGCGAGGCGCCGGCCACCAGGCAGATCTTCTGGGACAGGTCGGGGGGCGTGCTCACGCCGACGAGGCGGGCTTGGCGCGCGACAGGAAGGCGGCGAGCCGTTCCTGGGACTCGGGCGAGCGCAGCTGCGCGTCGAACGCCCGCGCCTCCGCCTCCAGGGCCGCCTCGACCTGGGTCTGGTCGCCGCGGATCAGGGCGCGGGACGCCGCCAGTGCCCCTTGCGGCAGGGCCGCGAGCTTAGCCGCCTGGGCGATGGCCTGATCCAGCAGCATGTCGGCCGGCAGCACGGCGTTGACGAGGCCGAGCGCCAACGCCTCGTCGGCGTTGAGCGGCTGAGAGAGCAGCAGCAGCTCTGTCGCCTTGAGCCGCCCGACCCGCAGGGGCAGCAGGTAGCTCGACGCCGCCTCCGGCACGAGGCCGAGCTCCACGAACGGCATGCGCAGCCGCGCCGCCGGGCTGGCATAGACGAGGTCGCAATGCAGGCTCAGCGTCGCTCCGATGCCGACCGCGATCCCGTCGATCGCCGCCACCATCGGGGTGCGGGTGCGGGCGAGCTGGCGGATGAAGGCCAGGGCCGGCGAGGCACTGAAGCCGCCCGCGGCGCCCCCCATGAAGTCGGCGAGGTCGTTGCCGGCGCTGAACATCCCGGGCTGCCCGGCGAACACCACCGCGCCGATTTTTTTGGATGCATCGGCCCCCGCAAGGGCCTCGCGCATCGCGTCGTACATCGCCCCGGTGAGCGCGTTCTTCTTCTCGGGGCGGTTCAAGGTGATCAGGCGGACGCCGCCCTCGACATCGGTGATCGCGATGGTGTCGGCCATGTCCGTCCCCTCAAACCGCCAGCGCCAGCGCGGCATCGTCCGTGAAGGCGCCGCCCTCGACCACCACCTGCTCCAACCCGCCCACGGCCGGTAGGAGGTTCTCGGCGTAGAACCGGGCCAGCGCGATCCGGCCGGCATGGGCCGGGTCGGTCTCGCCGGCCTTCAGGGCCGCTGCGGCCGCGAGCGCAGAGCGCGCCAGGCAGGCGCCGCCGAGCGCGAGACCGAACAGGCGCAGATACGGGGCCGCGCCGGCCAGGGCCGCGTTCGGGCGGTTCGAGGTCAGCGCCGCGAGCTGGTGGCTGGTCGCCCGGTCGAGGCTCCCGATCCCGTCGCGCAGCCGCGCCGCCATGTGGCCGAAGGCGGGATCGCCCGCCTTGAGCAGGCTCTCCGCGGCCCGGCGCATCCAGGTGATCTGCGACCGGGCGGTGGCGCCGCCGTTCAGGGGCAGCTTGCGGGCGGTGAGGTCGATGGCCTGGATGCCGTTGGTGCCCTCGTAGATGCCGAGGATGCGGGCATCGCGCATCAGCTGGGCGGCACCGGTCTCCTCGACGAAGCCCATGCCGCCATGGACCTGCACGCCGAGCGAGGTCACCTCGTTGGCGAGATCCGTGGAGAAGGCCTTGGCCACCGGGGTCAGCAGGGAGGCGCGGTCGAGGGCGGCCTGCCCTTCCGGACCCCGGGAGGCGTCGAGGGCGGCGGCCGTGAGGTAGCAGATGCCGCGCGCCGCCGCCGTGTAGGCCTTCATGGTCAGCAGCATCCGCTGCACGTCCGGATGCGCGACAATCGTGCTCGTCGGCTCGGCAGCGCCCACTGCCCGGCCCTGCCGGCGCTCCTGCGCGTAAGTGAGCGCCCGCTGGGTCGCGGCTTCGGCGACGCCGACGCCCTGCAGGCCGACATTGAGCCGGGCCGCGTTCATCATCGTGAACATGCAGGCCAGCCCCTTGTTCTCCTGCCCGATCAGCCAGCCGATTGCGCCACCGTGATCGCCGAAAGCCATCGAGCAGGTCGGCGAGGCGTGGATGCCGAGCTTGTGCTCGATCCCTGAGCAGCGCAGGTCGTTGGCGGTCCCGTCCGGCAGCACCTTCGGCACCAGGAACAGCGAGATGCCGCGGGTGCCGGCTGGCGCGTCGGGCAGGCGCGCGAGCACGAGGTGGACGATGTTGTCCGCCAGATCATGCTCGCCGTAGGTGATGTAGATCTTCGATCCGGTGATCCGATAGCTGCCGTCGCCGGCCCGCTCGGCGCGCGTGCGCAGCAGGGCGAGGTCCGAACCCGCCTGCGGCTCGGTCAGGTTCATGGTCGCGGGCCATTCGCCGGTGACCAGCTTCTCGAGATAGCGCGCCTTCAGCTCGTCGGAGCCGTGGGCCGCGAGCGCCTCGATGCCGCCCTGGGTCAGCAGCGGGCAGAGGCCGAAGGCGAGGTTGGCGCCGTTCCACATCTCGGTGCAGGCGGCCTCGACCAGCTTCGGCAGGCCCTGGCCGCCATGGTCGGCCTCGGCCGAGAGGCCATTCCAGCCGCCCTCCGTGAAGGTGCGGTAGGCCTCGCGCCAGCCGGGGGGCGTGGTGACGCGGCCGTCCGCGAACGGGGTGCCGTGCCGGTCGCCAATCCAGTTCAGCGGCGCGATCACCCCGCCGGCGATTCGCCCGGCCTCGGTCAGGATCGCCTCGGCATCCTCCGGGTCGACCCCGTCGAGCCCGGCCACGTGCCGGAGGGTGAACAGCATCTCGGGAACGGGGGCGCGGTAGCTCATCGGGTCGTCGCTCCTCTCGGCCCGCCCGCTTGATGGACCGGGGCGGGTTTGACCGCGCCCGGGCACCGGGGCTACGGCGGCCCCAGGATAGGCGCGCGACGGGCGCGCCGCCATCACTTCGCAAGACGGCTTCCCGCATGAATGATCCCGGGTCAACGGTCCCGGCCGCGACCCGGCGGCTCGACCCCGACGCGGACGGCCTCGCGCAGGCCGCCGCGCTCCTGCGGGCGGGCGAGCTCGTGGCCTTCCCCACCGAGACGGTCTACGGGCTCGGGGCGGACGCCACCGACGCCGCCGCGGTGGCGCGGATCTTCGCCGCCAAGGAGCGGCCGCGCTTCAACCCGCTGATCGCCCACCTGGCCGACGTCGATGCGGCCCTGGCTGAGGGCCGCTTCGATGGATCCGCGCGGCGCCTCGCCGCGGCGTTCTGGCCGGGTCCCCTGACCCTCGTGGTGCCGGCCGGACCGGGCACACGGGTCTGCGACCTCGCCCGGGCCGGCCTGCCGAGCGTCGCCCTGCGGGTCCCGGGGCATCCGATCGCCCACGCCCTGCTGGAGGCGGTCGGCCGTCCGGTGGCGGCACCCTCGGCCAACCGGTCGGGTCGCGTCAGCCCGACCCGGGCCGACCATGTCCTCGACGACCTCGCCGGGCGGATCGCCGCCCTGCTCGATGGTGGCGACACGCCGGTGGGGGTCGAATCGACGGTGGTCGCCTGCCTTGGCGGCGTCCCGAGGCTGCTGCGGCCGGGGGGCATCACCCGGGCGGCGCTCCGCGACGTCCTGGGCTTCGAGCCGGCAAACCCCGAGGCGGCGGATGCCGACCGGCCGGCCGGTCCCGGGATGCTGGCGTCGCATTATGCACCGCGGGCCCGGGTGCGCCTCGACGTGGAGTGGGTGGAGCCCGGCGAGGCTTTGCTGCTGTTCGGCGCCGGACGGCCTGAGGGCCATGAACGGGCACGCGCCGTTCTCAACCTGAGCCCGGCCGCCGACCCGGCCGAGGCGGCCGCCCGGCTGTTCGGGGCTTTGCGCGATCTCGACGCCTCGGGGGCCGACACCATCGCGGTTGCACCGATCCCAGCGGACGGCCTGGGCGAGGCGATCCGGGATCGTCTAGCCCGGGCCGCCGCGCCGCGCTGACGGCAGAAGTATTTTTATCGACCGTGTGGAACAGACCGGACTGTCGCCCGTTCATTGATCACGAAGGCCTTCTCAGCCCCCAAATGGCCTTTTTCCTTCAAGGCTCGGAGCAATCCGAGCCTTTTTTCTTGTCTTGTCGATTCAGGCCAGCTTGGCCGCGATCGCGGCGACGTGGCGGCCCTGGAACCGGGCGCCGTCCAGCTCGACCCCGCTTGGCTGGCGCGAACCATCGTTATCCGCGATGGTGCTGGCGCCGTAGGGCGTGTTGCCCTTCACCGCCTCGACGCCCGCCTGACCCGGGAACGAATAGGGCAGGCCGACCACCACCATGCCGTGGTGGAACAGCACCGTGTGGAAGCTCGTCAGCGTCGTCTCCTGACCGCCATGCTGAGAGGCCGTGGAGGTGAAGACCGAGCCGACCTTGCCGACCAGAGCGCCCTTCATCCACAGGCCGCCGGTCTGGTCGATGAACTGCTTCATCTGCGAGGCCATGTTGCCGTAGCGGGTGGGCGTGCCGAAGATGATCGCGTCGTACTGGGGCAGCTCGTCGACGGTGGCGATCGGCGCGGCCTGATCGAGCTTGAAATGGCTCTGCCGGGCGACCTCCTCGGGCACCAGCTCCGGCACGCGCTTGACCACCGCCTCGGCCCCGGCCTCCCGGGCGCCCTCGGCGACGGCGTAGGCCATCTGCTCCACATGTCCGTAGGTCGAGTAGTACAGCACCAGAACCTTGGCCATCGCGCGATCTCCCGTGTCGGGTTGCGGAATGCCGCCGGACTCATCCGACGGCACGATGACGTCTCCATCGCGCATTTCGCGGCTTGCAAAAACGCCTTCTCACGCAAGAATAGGCTTGCAGCCATGCAAGAAAGCCGGCGTTTTGCTCGACTGGGACGAGTTCCGTTTCGTGAAGACGGTGGCCGAACGGGGCGGCCTGACCGCGGCTGCGGCGCAGCTCGGGATCAACCATTCCACGGCATTCCGGCGTCTCGAGGCGATCGAGGCGCAGCTCGAAATGCGCCTGTTCGAGCGTCTGCGCACCGGCTACGTGCCGACCCCGGCCGGCCTCGCGATGATCGAGGCCGCCGCCCGGATCGAAACCGACGTGACCGGATTCGCCCGGACGGTCGCCGGCCAAGGGCAAACGCTCGCGGGCGAATTGCGCGTGACTGCCCCGGTGAATGTCGCGACCGGGCTTCTCATGCCGATCCTGGCGACGTTCTGCACGCGCTATCCGCAGATCCGCCTTGACCTGATCCTGGCCGAGCAGGCCCTGAACCTGTCACGCCGGGACGCCGACGTGGCGATCCGCGCGAGCCGAAATCCAAGCGAGACGTTGGTCGGGCGACGCCTGACCGGACTGGCCTGGGCGGTCTACGGGCGGGCCGACCGGGCCTATGGCGATCTCGCAACTGAGGATTGGGTCGTCCCGGGTTCGGCCGTGGCGGCCGGCCTGTTCGCGCCCTTCATCGCGGCGCGGGCTCCGGCCGAGCGGATCAAGCTTCGGATCAACACGGTGACGGGGCTGACCGCCGCGGTGGCGGCGGGGATCGGAATCGGCCCGCTGCCGTGCTTCGAGGGCGATGCCGATCCGGCCCTGCGCCGGCTCTCCGGCCCGCATCCGGAAATCGGCGCCGACCTCTGGATGCTCACTCATCCCGACCTGCGCCACGCCGGGCGAGTCCGGGCCTTCATGGACCATCTCGCCGAGGCGATCCTGCCTCTGCGGCCGCGTTTCGAAGGTCGGTGACCTCAGCTCAGGCGCGAATCTCAACCACCTCGACCTCGTGGCCGTTGACCTCGACCACGTCGCCAACGGTCTTGCCGGTGATCGCCTGGGCCAGCGGCGCCACGTAGGAGATCGAGCCTTTGTGCGGGTCCGCCTCGTCCTCGCCGACGATGCGGAAGGTCTGCCGGGTCTCCTTGCCGGATTCGTCCTCGCGCAGGATCGTGACGGTGGCACCGAAATGCACCGTCTGGCCGTCGATCGGCTCGACCAGCTGCGCGGTGTTCTTGCGGGCGAGCCAGTAGCGTAGATCCCGTCCGATCCGGGAATCCTCCGCCTTGTCGGCGTGGTCCAGGGTGGTCAGTTCCCGCTCCAGGCGTGCGACCTCTCCCTCGATCTGCGCCAGCCCCTCGGGGGTAACGAAGTTCGTATGGGGCGAGATGGGGCGGTCGGGCAGGTTCTCGAAGGCTTCTCCGCCTTCGGGCTCTTTGACGAATGCGACACTCATAAGGGAAGCAATGCAGCCGGAACGGCAACGGTTCCAGCCGTCCGCCGACATGCCTGCTCTGAGTTCGCTCGCCGGTGTCCCGATCAAGCCGCCCCGCGCAGCCCCGCAAGCAAGATCGAAGCTTCTCCATTCCGTGTTGAGCGATGATCGTGCAAAGATCACGATCTCGGAAGTATCTTGCGGAACAGCCGATGTCATCTCCGTCCTTTGCCGACGCCATCGCGGCCAACCGGAAAGCCTGAGATGCCTCGGCTCCGCTTCACCGCGACGACCCATCCTGGGATCGACTTGCGCACAACTTCGCGCACTACCCGGACTTCTCTTGGTTCCGTCCGCCGATGGAAGACGCTTTGCGCGCGATCGGGCTCGAACACAGCAATGTCGCGCAGCTCTGCTGCAACAACGGCCGGGAGACCGTATCCCTGATGAATCTCGGCGCCCGGGCGGCAACCGGGTTCGACCAATCGGAAGCCTTCCTGGATCAGGCCCGGGAGCTCGCCCGGACCGCCGGGCGCGCCTGCCGGTTCGTCGCCGGCGACGTGCACGCGATCGATGCGCAATACGACGGCAGCTTCGACCTCGTAGTGGTCACGATCGGCGTGTTCGGCTGGATGCCCGACCTCGCCCGGTTCATGGCGGTCCCCGCGCGCCTGCTGCGCCCCGGCGGCCGAATCCTCATTCACGAAGAGCACCCGGTCGCGAATCTATTCGAGCCGAAGCAGGAGCCACCGCTCCTCGTCCGGCACTCCTATTTTCGCGATACGCCCTTCGTCGGCGAGAACGCCATCGTGTACGGGGATGGTCCGGCGCCGCGGGTCGGACCGCATTACTGGTTCGTGCATCCCATGAGCCAGGTGATCGAGAGCCTGATCGGCGCCGGTCTCGCGATCGAGCGGTTCCAGGAGTTGCCGGACAACATCAGCACGACCGCCCACGACGCCCTCGCCGCCGGCCGGCTGCTGCCGTTGAGCTACCTGCTCCAGGCCCGGAAGAGTCTTTAGAGCCTCCGACAAAACGCCGTCACTGGGCGCCCCTGCACACGACAGTGCAGAGGGCGTTTTGTGAGAGGCTCTAAGTCATCTTTCTCGTCCTAGCGCAACTCGTACATGTTGCGGCCGCCGTAGAACCCGGTCATTGACTCTGATCTCTCTAGGTGCATGTATTAAAAATCGAAGCAGCGGGCGAATACTGGGATGCTTGAGTTTTTTCCGTCGATACCGAAGAATGCGAACTTATTATATGATTTAATCCGTGGCGTTGGTACTATTTTAGCTGGCGCGATTGGAGCATATTCCGCAATCCGATTTCGAAATTTAGCAACAAGATCGGACGCAAAATTTCTCAAAGAGCAATTAGAAGCAAATACACTGCTTACTAGAGAGATAGAGCAAAGAGTATCACGCTCAGAGTATTTGATGAAACGTGAGCTGGAATTTAGGGAAAGGCAGCTATCTATTTTATATGGGCCCGTTTACGGGTATTTGAAGAGCCAGAAGCAAATATTTGATCTTTGGATGGCTGGAAAACTGCAAGACAAAAATATGAATGTCAAAAAATTGTTCAGAGACCAAGATGAAATAATAAGAAATATTATTATAGAGAACAGTCACCTCATAGAAGGTACATCCATGCCTGACTACATCGTAGAATTTTTTACTTCTTCAATAATTTTTGATTGGTACGCCGCTTCATCGGAGCAAGGAGCCGTGCCGGATCAACTATCTAAAGAGAATGGCGTAGCTTATCCGAAAAAATTTGACGATCATTTTGTTCAAACGACTGAGCGTCTAAGAGCTAGAATTCATGCCTTGAATGCCAAGTTCGCGCTGTCGCTCGATTTACCGAACGACCAGCTTCCACGATAGGCTCGGCCTTCCACGGCTTAATAAAATCGAGCGACACCACTTATATTGCGCGCCACTTGATCAACATCAAAAAATTTAAGCGATCTACGACATTACCTGCTTAGAGCGTCTAATAGAACCACCTAATTTGGTTGAGGGTAGCGAGGCCAGTGAAGGCCTCGTAGATATCGACGCGTCGCTCGTAACGGACAGGCCCGCGGCAGAAGCGGTTGAACTGGGGTCTTGTACGCGTCACGCCGAGCGATGCGCGCCTGGCACTCGCATCGGCACGGTCGAGCGTCGCGGGCTTTGTCGGCGTGCAGATTATCCGGACGGTATCGTAGTCGCTCTCGCCGATTATTGTGCATGGGTACGTCGTTGCACAGGAATTCGCTCGGGCACCGGCCGCTTTGTGAAGAGCCTTTAGCCCACCTCCACCACGGTCCGGCCGCGGATCCGGCCGGCCAAAATCTCCGCGCCGAGCCGGCCGACCTCCTCCAGGCGGACCCGGCTCGTCATGCTGGCGAGCTTGTCGAGATCGAGTTCCCGGGCGAGGCGCGCCCAGGCCTCGCGGCGCTTCTTTTGCGGGGTGGTGACGCTGTTGATCCCGAGCAGGGAGACGCCGCGCAGAATGAACGGCGCCACGGAGGTCGGCAGATCCATGCCCTGGGCGAGACCGCAGGCGGCGACCGCCCCGTCGGCCTTGGTCTGGGCCAGCACGTTGGCCAGGGTGGTCGAGCCGACGGCATCGACGCCCGCCGCCCAGCGCTCCTTGCCGAGCGGCTTGCCGGGCTTGGACAGCTCCGCCCGGTCCAGGATTTCGGCGGCGCCGAGGCCCTTGAGGTAATCGGCCTCGCCGTCGCGGCCCGTGGAGGCGATCACGTGCCAGCCCGCCCGGGCCAGCAAAGCCACCGCCACCGAGCCGACGCCGCCCGAGGCGCCGGTGACGATCACGGGGCCCTGCTCCGGCGTCAGCCCGTGGGCGTCGAGGGCGATCCGGCACAGCATCGCGGTGTAGCCCGCGGTGCCGATCGCCATGGCCTGCTCGGGCGTGAGACCCTGGGGCAGCGGCACCAGCCAGTCGCCCTTGACCCGGGCGCGCTCGGCATAGGCGCCGAGATGCGTCTCGCCAACGCCCCAGCCGGTGAGGACGACAGAATCGCCCAGCTTGTATTCGGGGTGGTCCGAGGTCTCGACGATCCCGGCGAAATCGATGCCGGGGATCATCGGGAAGCGGCGCACCACCGGCGACGTGCCGGTGAGCGCGAGCCCGTCCTTGTAGTTCAGGGTCGAGTGCGTCACCCGGACGGTGACGTCGCCGTCCATCAGGTCGGCCTCGTCGAAATCCCGGAAGGCCAGGCTCTGCCCGGCCTCGCCCTTGTCGACCACCCAGGCCTTAAACGTCCCCATCGCCGCCTCCCTTATCTTTGTGAAGAGGTGTCGCCGGGACGTCCGGAATCAAGCCGGCCGGGATCAGTAGCCGTCGTAGAGGCTGCCCGTCGAGAAGCCGAGGCCGACACCGACATCCGCCGAGCTGGCGCCGGTGATGCCCACGGCATCCGGGATCGAGCCGACCAGCGGGCCGCCATAGGACGCGGCGCGATAACCGCCCCCGTAGCCGCCGCCATACCCACCGCCACCTGCCGGCACCCAGCCGGAGCGGGCCGGCGCCACCAGGACGCGCCGGGAGACGGTGGCGTATTCCGGCGGGATCGTCTCGGGGATCGACTGGGCGGGCCGCACCAGCACGGTCCGGGTGCGCAGAGCGAAGCGCGGCGGCGTCGTGACCCAGCAGCCGATCAGCTCGCCGCCGGGACCGCGGCTGGTCTGCCAGAAGCGGCCGCCGGGCGAGACCATCACGCGCTCGGATACCGTGTCGTAGACGGGCGGCGTGGTGCGATAGACCGTGCGCGGCGGCCGCACCAGCACGTTCTCCTGCACGGTGTCGTAGACCGGCGGCGTCGTGACGTGGCGGTAGCATTCGGAGCCGTAGCAGCCGCCGGCCTGCGCGGGGGCGGCGAACAGCAGGCCGCCGAAGACGGCGGCGAGAAGGGTTGAGCGTGCGACCGGCGCGGTCATGGAAGTCCTCTGGTACGCGGTACGGGCGAGATGCTGCGCAAAGGCGGCGCTCGTCTCGACGCACTACAGACCAGAGTCGTTGCCCGGTTCGCAAGCAGAGTTCGAAATGAAGGTAAAATTAACCCTCGATCCCGACTGCGTAGTTACTGAATACTTAGAGCAACGACCCAGGAACGCGACCACCGATTCTCGGAAAAGATGATGTGAAGCCAAAGACCGACAGCATCGACCCAAATCCGGTTTCCGGGCCGATGCCGCGGATAACATTCCACACTTGATCGGATCGGCCAGCGCACGATGACCGAGCGGCCGTCCGCCGCGGCGGCATGACACCATGGGTTCGACAGGGGATGCCGGCCCTGGACAAGTGACAGGCGCAAACGCCCTCGCTACCGTGGCCCCGTTGGGCGCAACCCTCCCGTCACGAAGGCACCGGGCCACCGGCGCTTACGGCGGAATAGCCGACCGCTGTCGTTCGAGTAGGCAGACGGGAAGGGGTTGAGCGATGTGCTGATGATTCCGCTCTTGCGGATCACCATTACGAGGAACCCGAGCGGTGAGTGGTCTGTGACCATCACGCTCGGGCTCGCGTAACACTTAGCTGGCTGGCTACCCAATAAGAGGGTCCGCGGGTGGCCCCCCGCGGGCTCTCGCTTACAGTATGTGGGCCTCAGCCCACGAATGCAAACCCCTACGAGAAAACAGCAAAAGCCCTTGTTGATGCCGGCCGCTCAGGTCTGCCCGGGCTTGAGCTGGTAGAAAATGTGCCGCCCGATGACATCCATCTTGCGCAGGCGGCGCGCCCAGCCCGGCCGCACGTAGTCGGCGTGGTAGTGGGTCGCGGCGCCGACCTCGGCCAGATAGGTCCGGCCCTCGATCACCGAGCGGGCGATCCGGGTCGCCGATTCCCAGGCGCCGGCATCGGTGATGCGCAGGGATTTGCCCTCGCAGGCGAAGGAGAACTGGCAGCCCATGTAATGGTGCCGGTTCTGGTAGACGACGCCGCAGACGCTGCTCGGATAGAGGCCGCTCTTCACGCGGTTGAGCACGACCTGGGCCACGGCGGCCCGGCCGGCCTCGGATTCGCTGCGGGCCTCGAAATACACGGCTTCCGACAGGCAGCGCTGCTCCTTGTCGAGGGAGTCCGGATCGATCAAGTCGGCGTAGCGCCGGCGGGCATCCTCCGGGACCGATTGCAGAATCTCCGGGCGATCGGGACGGATCGCGAAATCGGGCAGCGCCAGGCTCGCGGCCGCCACCTCGATCGGGATCGCGTCGGCCGGCGCCGGCGTGGTCGAGGACAGGGCCACGGCCCGAGGCACGGGCGGGGTCGAGCCGTCGTAGCGGCGCTCGGTTTCGCCATCCTCGGTGAGGTCGGCGCTGCCCTCGCCCGTGGAGGCGGCGCTGCCGGAGCCGGTGGTCAGGCCGAGATCGGGCACCGGCACGAAGCCGGCCTCCGGCTCGGCCTCAGGATCCCAGACCGCCGAGCCCGCGCTCAGCACGCCGCTGACGCTGCCGGTGACGTCGCCGAACACCAGGGCGGCCCCGGTCTCGCGCAAGGCGGCAGCGCGGCGGGCGAAGCTCGCGGCCGGCGGCTGGGACGGATCGCCCTTGGCCTGGCGCTGGACCACCGGGAAGACGTGCGCGCCGGTCTTGAGCACCGCCTGGAGCGGCTCATCGGCGCTGCGCCGCAGGGCGGATCCGATCAGCGCGGTGCCGGGCGGCAGGGCCGGCACCGTGAAGGCATCGATCGCCCCGAGCCGGCTCGATCCGATCGCGTTCTCGGTCCCGGCATCGGCCGTGAACGAGACTAGCAGGCCGAGCCCCGCCAGCCAGGGCGTGAAGGCGGCCGAGAGCCAGCGCAGGCTCGATTCCCGTCGTCCTCGTCTCGCACGCACGGCTACAGACCCGTTCCGATCAGCCCCATCCGCGATCCTGGGCGCCGATCACGGCGGTTCCGGTGCGGTCCGGGATTTATCGGCCGGTATGGTTGAGGTCGGGTTAAGCGCGACGGCCGGCGCTCGTCCGAAAGGGGACGGAGCGGCCGCCCGCGCCGGTCTCAGCCGCCGGGGGACTCGAGTCGCGCCGCCCAATCCTCGACCACGCCGCGCTCGAGGCGCCGCCGGGCCAGCGCCCGCCAGGACGGCGACAGCGCGTCGAGTTCCGCGATGCCTGCGAGGGCGTCCCGATCCAGCCGGTCCACGTAGAAGGCGCGCAGGAGCCGCGCGAGGGGCCAGGCCGGATGCGGCCGTTCGATCATGCGGAGACGGTCGCCCGCCGCGATGACGCCCGGCTCCACGACGCGGTAGTACCAGCCGGTCCGCCCGCTCGCCTGAACCCTGCGGGCCATGTCGGCGGCTCCGAAACGGTGATTGAGCTTCCAGCAGGGCTGCCGGGCCTGGCTGACCTGGAGCAGGACCGACCCGGCGCGCCACAGATCGCCGACGCAGATGTCCGTCTCGGTCAGGCCGGCGGTCGACAGGTTCTCGCCGAAGGCTCCGGGCCGCGCGAGGAGCGCCGGCTCGGCGTCTGGCAAGTCCTGCCGCCACCCGGTGTAATGATCGAACGCGTAGTGGTGCACGGCCTTCTCGGGGCCGCCGTGATGGCGCCGGTCCGCCTGCTCGTCGCCCTCCAGCCCGTTGGGGCCGACCGCGATCGGGCCGTCGAGGGGCGCCTTGACGATAGCGCTGAAAGAGCCCGTCGTGCCCAGCGGCGCGCTCGGCCCGGCCAGCACCGCGTCGATGGTGACATCCGTCGCGCCGCCGGTCATGCGAGTCCGCCCAGCCATTCGCCGAGGCAGCGCCGTCCCGCCTCGGCGGCGCCTGGACCGAGCCGGCGCGCATCGTCGCGCAGGGCCGGCACCGACACGCCCGGCGTCGCCGCGATCTCGACCGCGTGGCCGATCAGCCAACGCTCGAAACCCTGCCCGTCCGCTTCCGGGTGAAACTGGAAGCCCAGCCCATGCCGACCGAGCGCGAAGGCCTGATGGGGGCAGAGCCGCGTCGCGGCCAGGCGATCGGCGCCGGGCGGAAGATCGAACGCGTCGCCGTGCCAGTGCAGCACCGGCACGTGTTCGAGATGCCGCAACGGGCCGGCACGGCCGCGATCGGTCAGCTCCACCGGGGCCCAGCCGATCTCCTTGCCAGGACCGGGAGCGACCCGGGCTCCGAGGGCGGCGGCCATGAGCTGGGCGCCGAGACAGATCCCGAGGGTCGTCGCGCCGGCCGCGAGCCGAGCGCGCAGGGCTTCGCGCTCGCCGTGCAGGAACGGATAGAGGTCGTCTTGGTCGGCACCGATCGGGCCTCCGAGGACGACGAGCAGGTCGGCGTCCTGGGCGTCCTCCGGCGTCAGCTCATCGAGCCCCGCCTCCCGATACTGGATGGTGTAGCCCGCCGTCGCGATCGGCGCGGCGAAGGCGCCGAGATCCTCGAAAGCCACATGGCGGATAACGAGAGCGATAGGCATGGACCGGATCCGGTTCGAAGCCGACCAGCTCCGAGGGCCTCAAGCCCTCCGCTCTGGACAACCTGTTGTCCGAAGGCATAAAGGTTGCCCGCCCGCTGGGCAAGCGGCATGGTCCCGTCATGTCGATCCTCGCCGGCCGTATCCGTGCCTTTCGCCACCGCCGCGGCCTGACCCTCGAAGCGCTGGCCGCCGCCGCCGGTATCCACAAGGGACATCTGTCCCGGATCGAGCGCGGCGAGAAGGCGCCCTCCGTCGGGACTCTAGAGGCGATCGCCCGCGCGCTGGGCGCTCAGATGGCGGAGCTGTTCGGCGAATCGGCCGGGGCTGCCGACCTGGTGGTGGTGCGGCGGGAGGACCGCGCCGTGGTCCAGGACCCGAGCTACGGGGTGCAGGCCCTCGTGCCCGGTGCCGCCGGCCGGGCCGGGGCGCTTTACATCGTCGAGCCGGGCGACGCGTTCCTCACCCAGGATCGGCCAAGCCATGGCGGCCAGGAGATCGCCTACGTGTTGGAGGGTGAGGTCGAGCTGGCGGTGGCGGACCGCCTCATCGCGCTGAGAACGGGCGATTGCGCTACTTACGATGCGGGCCTGCCGCACCGGCTGCGCCGGCTCGCCGGGCGCAAGGCCGCCGTGCTGGTCTTCGTAGCCGGCTGAGATCCCATCCAAAAAGAAACCGGGTTTCCAAAGGGCTCGCAGCCCTTTGGCGGGGTTCTGGGGCAGAGCCCCAGAGCTTGGAGAACCATCGCAAGCAAGCGGCATCAAACGTCTGCCGGCAAAAGAAAAGGGCGGCCCGGAGGCCGCCCTTTCCTGCATTCACGCTCCCGATCCGATCACTCGGCGGCGGGCGGCAATCCTTCCATCGGATCCACGGCGCTGCCGGCCTGCTTCTGCTGCAGGATCATCGCGTCGCGACGCCGCGCCACGGCGCGGATGTCGGCCACCATCGAGCCGGTGCCCGCCGGGATGAGCGAGCCGACGATGACGTTCTCCTTGAGGCCTTCCAGATGGTCGACCTTGCCGTTGACCGCGGCTTCGGTGAGCACCCGGGTGGTCTCCTGGAACGAGGCCGCCGAGATGAACGACTTCGTCTGCAGCGACGCCTTGGTGATGCCGAGCAGAACCGGCACGCCCTGGATCGGCTTCTTGCCCTCGGCAAGCAGCTTCTCGTTGAACTCGGTCAGCTCCGTACGGTCGATCTGGTCACCCGCGAGGATGTCCGAATCACCACCGTCGGTGACTTCGACCTTCTGCAGCATCTGCCGGACGATCACCTCGATGTGCTTGTCGTTGATCGACACGCCCTGCAGCCGGTAGACCTCCTGGATCTCGTTGACGAGGTAGGCCGCGAGTTCCTCCACGCCCTTGATCGCCAGGATGTCGTGCGGCGCCGGGTTTCCGTCGACGATGTAATCGCCGAGTTCCACCACGTCGCCGTCCTGCAGGTGGATGTGCTTGCCCTTCGGGATCAAGTACTCCACCGCCTCGGAGCCGTCATGCGGCGTCAGCGTGAGCCGACGCTTGTTCTTGTAGTCGCGGCCGAACGCGATGGTGCCCGACTTCTCGGCGATGATCGCCGCGTCCTTCGGGCGCCGTGCCTCGAACAGCTCCGCCACCCGCGGCAGACCGCCGGTGATGTCGCGGGTCTTGGCCGAGTCGGTCGAGACGCGGGCCAGGATGTCGCCGGCATTGACCTTGGCGCCGGGATCGAAGCCGATGATGGCATCGACCGGCAGGAAGTAGCGGGCGTCCGAGCCGCGCGGCAGCTTGAGCGCCTTGCCTTCCTTGTCGACCACGACCATCGCGGGCTTCAGGTCCGAGGTCCGGGCCGAACCGCGCCAATCGACGACGACGCGCTTGGCGATGCCGGTCGACTCGTCGGTGGTCTCGGTCATCGACTGGCCGTCGACCAAGTCCTCGTAGGCCACGATGCCGTCGACCTCGGTGAGGATCGGACGGGTGTAGGGGTCCCACTCGGCGATCCGCTGGCCGCGCTTGATCTTGTCGCCCTCGTCGACCCGGAGCTTGGCGCCGTATTGCAGGCGGTGGACCGCCCGCTCGACCCCGTCGGAGCCGACGATGACCACGGCCACGTTCCGACCGGTGGCGATCAGGTCCCCGTCCGAGTTCTTGGCGATCGCCCGGTTGCGGACCTTGATCGTGCCCTCGAAGCTCGACTCGATGAACGACGAGTCGGCGATCTGCGCGGCACCACCGATGTGGAAGGTGCGCATCGTGAGCTGGGTGCCCGGCTCGCCGATCGACTGCGCCGCGATGACGCCGACCGCCTCGCCCATGTTGACGGGCGTGCCACGGGCGAGATCGCGCCCGTAGCAGGTGGCGCAGACGCCGCTCCGGGTGGCGCAGACCAGCACGGAGCGGATCTTCACCTCCTGGATCCCGGCCGCCTGGATGGCGGGCAGGTGCTTCTCCTCGATGGTCTCGCCGGTCTTCACGATCACCGTGCCGTCGGCCGACACCAGATCCTCGGCGGTGGCACGGCCGAGGATACGGGTCGCCAGCGTCGCCACGACCTGGCCGGCATCCACGATGGCGCGCATCTTGATGCCGTTGGTCGTGCCGCAATCCACCTCGCGGATCACGGCGTCCTGGGCCACGTCAACGAGGCGGCGGGTCAGGTAGCCGGAGTTGGCGGTCTTCAGGGCGGTGTCGGCGAGGCCCTTACGGGCGCCGTGCGTGGAGTTGAAGTACTCCAGCACGTCCAGACCTTCCTTGAAGTTCGAGATGATCGGCGTCTCGATGATCTCGCCCGAGGGCTTGGCCATCAGGCCGCGCATGGCGGCGAGCTGCTTCATCTGGGCGGGCGAGCCACGGGCACCCGAGTGGCTCATCATGTAGATCGAGTTGACCTGCTTGTCGGCGCCGTTCTCATCCTTCTGGACGCTCGAGATGCGGTTCATCATCTCGGCGGCCAGCTTGTCCGAGCACTTGGCCCAGGCGTCGACGACCTTGTTGTACTTCTCGCCCTGGGTGATCAGGCCGTCGTTGTACTGCTGCTCGTAGTCCTTCACGAGCGTGCGTGTGGTGTCGACAATCGACCACTTGTTGTCCGGCACGACCATGTCGTCTTTGCCGAACGAGATGCCGGCTTTGAACGCGTGGTTGAAGCCGAGCGCCATGATCCGATCACAGAAGATCACCGACTCCTTCTGACCGCAGTGGCGGTAGACGGTGTCGATCATCGCCGAGATTTCCTTCTTGGTCATCAGCTTGTTGACGACGTCGAAGGGAACCTTGGCGTGCTTCGGCAGTGCGCCGGACAGGATCACCCGGCCGGGGGTGGTGTCGTAGGTCTTGGTCAGCGGCTCGCCATCCGGGCCGATGCCGTTCCAGCGCCACCGGATCTTGGTGTGCAGCGACACGGTCTTGGCCGCCAACGCGTGCTCCAGCTCGCCCATGTCGCCGAAGACGCCCTGCATCGGGTTCTTCGGGTTGTCCGGATTGAACGCGCCCTTGGAGCCGTCGGCCACGATCGACAGGTAGTAGAGGCCGAGCACGATATCCTGCGACGGCACGATGATCGGCTGACCATTGGCCGGGTGCAGGATGTTGTTGGTCGACATCATCAGGACGCGCGCTTCCAGCTGCGCCTCGAGCGACAGCGGGACGTGCACGGCCATCTGGTCGCCGTCGAAGTCGGCGTTGAACGCGGCGCAGACCAGCGGGTGCAGCTGGATCGCCTTGCCCTCGATCAGCTTCGGCTCGAAGGCCTGGATGCCGAGGCGGTGGAGCGTCGGCGCGCGGTTCAGCATCACCGGGTGCTCGCGGATCACCTCATCGAGGATGTCCCAGACCTCCGGCTTTTCTTTTTCAACGAGCTTCTTTGCCTGCTTCACCGTCGCGGAGAAGCCCTTGGCGTCCAGCCGCGCGTAGATGAACGGCTTGAACAGCTCCAGCGCCATCTTCTTCGGCAGGCCGCACTGGTGCAGCTTCAGCTCGGGGCCGACCACGATGACCGAACGGCCGGAATAGTCGACGCGCTTGCCGAGCAGGTTCTGGCGGAACCGGCCCTGCTTGCCCTTGAGCATGTCGGCGAGCGACTTCAGCGGACGCTTGTTGGCACCCGTGATGACGCGGCCGCGGCGGCCGTTGTCGAACAGCGCGTCGACGGCCTCCTGCAACATCCGCTTCTCGTTGCGGATGATGATGTCGGGGGCGCGCAGCTCGATCAGCCGCTTCAGGCGGTTGTTGCGGTTGATGACGCGGCGATACAGGTCGTTCAGGTCGGAGGTCGCGAAGCGGCCGCCATCCAGCGGGACCAGCGGACGCAGGTCCGGCGGGATCACCGGGACGACGGTGAGGATCATCCACTCCGGCTTGTTGCCGGACATCTGGAACGCCTCGATGATCTTGAGGCGCTTCAGGAGCTTCTTCGGCTTCAGCTCCGAGGTGGTGACCGCGATCTCCTCGCGCAGATCGTTGGCGATCTTGTCGAGGTCGAGTTCCTGCAGAATGCGCCGGATGGCCTCGGCGCCGATCATGGCGGTGAACGAGTCCTCGCCGTACTCCTCCTGGGCGCGCAGGTACTCCTCCTCCGAGAGGAGCTGGCGCTCCTTCAGGGGGGTGAGGCCCGGCTCGATGACGCAGTAGGACTCGAAGTACAGGATCCGCTCAAGGTCCTTGAGCGCCATGTCGAGCAGCAGGCCGATGCGCGAGGGCAGCGACTTCAGGAACCAGATATGCGCGACCGGGGCGGCCAGCTCGATATGGCCCATGCGGTCACGCCGGACGCGCGCCAGCGTCACCTCGACGCCGCACTTCTCACAGATGACGCCCTTGTACTTCATGCGCTTGTACTTGCCGCACAAGCACTCGTAATCCTTGATCGGCCCGAAGATGCGCGCGCAGAACAGGCCGTCGCGCTCGGGCTTGAAGGTCCGGTAGTTGATGGTCTCCGGCTTCTTGATCTCGCCGTACGACCAGGAGAGGATCTTCTCCGGCGACGAGATCGAAATCTTGATCTGATCGAAGCTGACCGGCGTGGCCTGCTGGTTGAAAAGGTTCATGACCTCTTGGTTCATGATCCGCTCCTTGTTGACGCCGGTGGCCCCGCGCCGGGCCATCGTGTCCTGTAAAAGATCCGGCGCCGCGCCCTGCTCAGGCGCCGCTGGCCGTCGTCACCCGGAGGCCCCGCCCCTCCCCGCTCGACCGTGGCGGCTCGATGCCGCCACGGGAGGTGTTGTTGCGACTCCGCTACTCGGCGGCGTCGGCCGGCGGCTCCAGCTGGTCGTTCGCGGCCTTCTTGGAGGACGTGAGCTCGACGTTGAGGCCGAGCGAGCGCATCTCCTTGACGAGCACGTTGAACGATTCGGGGATGCCGGCCTCGAAGGTGTCGTCGCCGCGGACGATCGCCTCGTAGACCTTGGTGCGGCCGGCCACGTCGTCCGACTTCACCGTGAGCATCTCCTGCAGTGTGTAGGCCGCGCCGTAAGCCTCCAGCGCCCAGACCTCCATCTCGCCGAAGCGCTGACCGCCAAACTGCGCCTTTCCGCCCAGCGGCTGCTGGGTGACGAGCGAGTACGGGCCGATCGACCGGGCGTGGATCTTGTCGTCCACCAGGTGGTGCAGCTTCAGCATGTAGATGTAGCCCATCGTCACCTTGCGGTCGAAGGGCTCGCCGGAGCGGCCATCGTAGAGCGTCGACTGCGCCGAGCGGTCGAGACCGGCCATTTCGAGCATCTGCTCGATGTCGGCCTCCTTGGCGCCGTTGAACACCGGGGTGGCCATCGGCACGCCGCGACGGACGTTGTTGCCGGCCTCGGCCAGCTCCTCGTCGGTCAGGCCGTCGAGTTCGCCCGGGGAGTAGATCGCCTCCATCTCCTGACGCAGAGGCGCGATGTCGTGCGACTTCAGATAGGCATCCACCGCCTTCGAGACCTTGCGACCCAGGCCCGCAGCCGCCCAGCCCAGATGGGTCTCCAGGATCTGGCCGACGTTCATGCGCGAGGGCACGCCCAGCGGGTTGAGCACGATGTCGGCATGGGTCCCGTCTTCCAGGAACGGCATGTCCTCGATCGGCACGATCCGCGACACGACACCCTTGTTGCCGTGACGGCCGGCCATCTTGTCGCCCGGCTGGATCTTGCGCTTCACCGCCACGAAGACCTTGACCATCTTCATGACGCCGGGGGGCAGCTCGTCGCCGCGCTGCAGTTTCTCGACCTTGTCGAGGAAGCGCTGCTCGAGGCGCTTCTTCGACTCGTCGTACTGCTTCTGCATCGCCTCCATCTCGGTCATGAGACGGTCTTCGATGACGGCGAACTGCCACCATTGCGAGCGCGGGTAGTCGTTGATCAGCTCACGGGTGAGCGTGGTGTCCTTCTTGAAGCCCTTCGGGCCGGCCACCGGCGCCTGACCGATCAGCACATCCGCCAGGCGGGCGTAGGTGTTGCGGTCGAGGATCGCCTGCTCGTCGTCGCGGTCCTTGGCGAGCCGCTCGATCTCCTCGCGCTCGATCGCCTGGGCGCGCTCGTCCTTGTCGACGCCGTGCCGGTTGAACACGCGGACCTCGACGATCGTGCCGGTGACGCCCGGCGGCACCCGCAGGGAGGTGTCGCGCACGTCCGAGGCCTTCTCGCCGAAGATGGCGCGCAGGAGCTTCTCCTCCGGCGTCATCGGGCTCTCGCCCTTCGGGGTGATCTTGCCGACCAGGATGTCGCCGGCATTCACCTCGGCACCGATATAGACGATGCCGGCCTCGTCGAGGTTCTTGAGCGCTTCCTCCGAAACGTTCGGGATGTCGCGGGTGATTTCCTCCGGCCCGAGCTTGGTGTCGCGGGCCATCACCTCGAACTCCTCGATGTGGATCGAGGTGAACACGTCATCCTTCACGATCCGCTCGGAGAGCAGGATCGAGTCTTCGAAGTTGTAGCCGTTCCACGGCATGAACGCGACGAGCACGTTCCGGCCGAGCGCCAGCTCGCCGAATTCCGTCGACGGACCGTCGGCGATGATCTCGCCCTTCTTCACCGGCTCGCCGACGCGGACCAGCGGCTTCTGCGTGATGCAGGTCGACTGGTTGGAGCGCTGGAACTTCTGCAGGCGGTAGATGTCGACGCCCGGCTTGGTGGCGTCGGCCTCTTCGGTGGCTCGGATGACGATACGGGTGGCGTCCACCTGATCGACGATGCCGGAGCGGCGCGCCGCGATGGCCGCGCCGGAATCGCGGGCGACCACGGCCTCCATGCCGGTGCCGACGAACGGCGCGTCGGCGCGGACCAGCGGCACGGCCTGCCGCTGCATGTTCGAGCCCATGAGGGCGCGGTTGGCGTCGTCGTTCTCTAGGAACGGGATCAGCGCCGCGGCTACCGAGACGAGCTGCTTGGGCGAGACGTCCATAAGGTCGACGCGCTCAGGCCCCACGACGATCACGTCGCCGGCCCGGCGGCAGACCACGAGGTCTTCCGTCAGCTTCTTGTTCTCGTCCATCTGGGCGTTGGCCTGGGCGACGTAGTACTTCGCCTCCTCCATGGCCGAGAGGTAGGCGACCTCATTGGTGACCACGCCGTCGCGCACGCGGCGGAAAGGGGTCTCGATGAAGCCGTACTTGTTCACCCGGGCGAAGGTCGCCAGCGAGTTGATCAGGCCGATATTCGGGCCTTCCGGCGTCTCGATCGGGCAGATGCGGCCGTAATGGGTCGGGTGCACGTCGCGCACCTCGAACCCGGCGCGCTCGCGGGTCAGACCGCCCGGGCCAAGCGCCGAGAGGCGGCGCTTGTGCGTCACCTCGGAGAGCGGGTTGGTCTGGTCCATGAACTGCGAGAGCTGCGACGAGCCGAAGAACTCGCGCACCGCCGCCGCCGCCGGCTTGGCGTTGATCAGGTCCTGCGGCATCACCGTGTCGATATCGACCTGGCTCATGCGCTCGCGGATCGCGCGCTCCATGCGGAGCAGCCCGAGGCGGTACTGGTTCTCCATCAGCTCGCCGACCGAGCGCACCCGGCGGTTGCCGAGGTGATCGATGTCGTCGATCTCGCCCTTGCCGTCACGCAGCTCGACCAGCGCCTTGACCACCGCCAGCATGTCCTCCTTGCGGAGGGTGCGGACCGTGTCGGCGGCGTCGAGGTCGAGGCGCATGTTCATCTTCACGCGGCCGACCGCGGAGAGGTCGTAGCGCTCGGAATCGAAGAACAGCGAGTGGAACATCGCCTCGGCGGTGTCGAGCGTCGGCGGCTCACCGGGACGCATGACCCGGTAGATGTCGAACAGCGCGCCCTCGCGGTTGGAATTCTTGTCCACCGCCAGCGTGTTGCGGATGTAGGGGCCGACATTGACGTGGTCGATGTCGAGCACCGGAAGCTCGGTGATGCCGACCTCTTCCAGGCTCTTCAGGAGCTTCTCGGAGATCTCCTCACCGGCCTCGGCCCAGATCTCGCCGGTCTCGGCGTTGACCAGATCCTCGGCGATGTACTGGCCGACCAGATCCTCGTCGGTGGCCTTGAGGAACTTGGTGCCCTTGTCGGTGATCTGGCGGGCGTTGCGGGCGTTGAGCTTCTTGCCGGCCTCTAGCACGACCTCGCCGGAATCTGCGTCGATCAGGTCGACGGTGGCCTTCATGCCCTTCATCCGCTCGGGATCGAACGGCACGCGCCACTCGGCGCCGTCGCGGTCGTAGACCACGCGGTTGTAGAAGGTCGCCAGGATCTCCTCGCCGTCGAGGCCGAGCGCGTAGAGCAGCGACGTCGCCGGCAGCTTGCGCTTGCGGTCGATGCGGACGTGCACGATGTCCTTGGCGTCGAACTCGACGTCGAGCCAGGAGCCGCGATACGGGATGATGCGGGCGGCGAACAGGAGCTTGCCCGAGGAGTGGGTCTTGCCCTTGTCGTGGTCGAAGAACACGCCCGGCGAGCGGTGCATCTGCGAGACGATGACGCGCTCGGTGCCGTTGACGATGAAGGTGCCGTTCTCCGTCATCAGGGGCATGTCGCCCATGTAGACGTCCTGCTCCTTGATGTCCTTGACCGACTTGGCCTGGGTGTCCGGATCGACATCGAACACGATCAGCCGCAGCGTCACCTTCAGCGGCGCCGCGAAGGTGATGCCGCGCTGGCGACACTCGTCGACATCGTATTTCGGCTGCTCGAACGTGTAGCGCACGAATTCGAGCAGGGCCGTCGAGGCGAAGTCCGAGATCGGGAACACCGACTTGAACACGCTCTGGAGGCCTTCATCGCCGCGGCCGCCCTCCGGCTCGTCGACCATGAGGAACTGATCGTAGGATGCCTTCTGAACCTCGATGAGGTTCGGCATCTCGGCGACTTCCTTGATCTTGCCGAAGAACTTCCGAATGCGCTTGCGACCGACCAGCGTGTTGGCCATGTGAACTCGCTCCATCCCGCGTGCCTCGCGCCCGGGGAAGCGTTCCCGAAAGGGACCTCCCGCGCCGGGCCGTAACGCGCGCCCCGCCGGACCGCGCCACCGAACCGAATCTCTCTAGGCTCCCGTCCGGAGCCGTCCGCCGAAGCGGCCTAAAGCCCGCGGGTGCTGCACCCGCGGGCTCCAGTCACGACAGGCCCGAAGCGGACCTCCGTGGGGTGATGGGCCGGAACCGGCCCATCGTCGACTTACTTGAGCTCGACCTTGGCGCCGGCCTTCTCGAGCTGGGCCTTGAGCTTCTCGGCCTCGTCCTTGGTGACGCTCTCCTTGACCGGCTTCGGAGCGCCCTCGACCAGATCCTTGGCCTCCTTGAGGCCGAGGCCGGTGATCGCGCGGACCTCCTTGATCACCTCGATCTTCTTGTCGCCAGCGGCGGCAAGCACGACGGTGAACTCGGTCTGCTCCTCGACGGCGGCGGCAGCGCCACCGGCGGCCGGGCCGGCAGCGACGGCGACGGCGGCAGCAGCCGAGACGCCCCACTTCTCTTCGAGCAGCTTGGCCAGGTCGGCGGCCTCGAGAACGGTCAGCGAGGACAGGTCGTCGACGAGCTTGGCAAGATCAGCCATTTTCTATTCCTCTCAGATATCGGTTCGAACGAATGGTTTTTGAAGGGCCTCAGGCGGCCTCGTCCTTGGTGGCATAGGCCCCGAACACGCGGGCGAGCTTGGCCGCCGGCGCATTGACGACCTGGGCGATCTTGGTCGCGGGCGCCTGTACGAGGCCCACGATCTTGGCGCGCAGTTCGTCGAGGGACGGGAGCGAGGCGAGAGCCTTCACGCCGTCCGGGTTCAGGGTTGTCTTCCCCATCGCGCCGCCGAGAATCACGAGCTTGTCGTTCGTCTTGGCGAAATCCACCGCGACCTTGGCGGCGGCGACCGGATCGCCCGAATAGGCGAGCAGGGTCGGGCCCTTCAGGAGCGGCTTGATGGAGGCGACGTCCGTACCATCGAGTGCGATGCCGGCGAGGCTGTTCTTGGCGACCTTCACGGTGGCGCCGGCCTGCTTCATCTGCGAGCGCAGCTTCTGCATGTCGGCGACCGTGAGGCCCTTGTAGTGGGCCACGACGACGACGGCGCTCTGATTGAACACGCCGTTGAGCGTCGAGACGAGGTCAGCTTTTGCTGTCCGGTCCACTGGGCTCTCTCCGGTTGGCGGAACCCGATCTCGGGCCCGCCGGTTGCACATGCCGCCCGGACGTGGTCTCGGCCTTCAAGAGACCGGGAACGTCCGAACGACGCTTCGCGGCCCTGTCCCCGCACGGGCCCCGGAGGGTCGTTTCGGGTGAGTTGGTTCAAACCGACACCCCTCCTCGGCGTTTGCCGAAGCGAGGCTTTTCCTAAGTTCGGTCTTCCCCGTCTGTGCAGGCTGGGCGTGGATTAAGCCGGCGAGCCGGCACCTGCAGTCTCGGACAGGACATGGCCGGACAAGGCTCCGCGGGGCTCATCACCCCCTGGATCCTGCCGGCCACTGCCACCCGGTTGCCCGGGCGACATTTCATGCGGAAACCGGCCGATTGGCCGTCTCCTTCCGTGAGGATGAAATGCGTAAGGCGCGGTGTATAGAGGCTTGCAAGCCGCCTGCCAAGAGCCGAAGCGCGACTTTTCCGCCGCAGGCAAGGGCTGGCGTGGGAGAACGGCTTGGGACGCATGGCCTAGCTTTTTCAGAGCGGATCGCCCGACTTCGCCGAATTGCCCTGATCCATCCAAGAAGTACCGCCGGACACGACACGGCTTAGCTCAAGCTCGACCCGACGGGCGTGCCGCTCGTCCAAACGGTCAAAGACGACCTTCGCAGGAACGCCTGGACGCGATCCGTCGAAGGCGGCGAGAAGCGAATCCAGGAGGGCATCCCGATACTCGGACTCGACAGCCAGACGGTCCTCTAGGAGACGCAATCCCGCCGCCACGACCTCGGTCGCATCGCGAAACCGGCCGGTGGCGACCTCAGAGCCTGTTTGACCGGTCTTTCCCATTCTCGCCCTCATCCTGAGGTGGCGTAGCGGAGCGGAGCCCTCGAAGGAGCCCTCCAGCCAGCCGCGCGATCCCTGGAGGGCTCCTTCGAGGCTGCTGCGCAGCACCTCAGGATGAGGGGACGATTGGGATAGACCGGTCAAACAGGCTCTGAGGTCGCCACCGGCCCGTTTCGCGATGCGACCGAGGTCGTGGCGGCGGGATTGCGTCTCCTAGAGGACCGTCTGGCTGTCGAGTCCGAGTATCGGGATGCCCTCCTGGATTCGCTTCTCGCCGCCTTCGACGGATCGCGTCCAGGCGTTCCT
>NZ_JAKSYO010000109.1 GCF_022829635.1 Methylobacterium sp. E-066 | reverse complement strand
CGTATTCTTTGATCAGGAAGCGCCACTTCTGGACGTAGTTCCGCTCGATCGTCCGGTCAAAGCTGTTGTCGCGCATCGCAAAGCCCTCCAGGGGCAGCGTGCCGCGATCAGCGAATTTGTGAACCTCCACAGCAATGACGGGGGAAACGCTTGGCGATCGCGTGAAAACCGCGCGGCCTCCAACCAATCCCCCTCATCCTGAGGTGCTGCGCAGCAGCCTCGAAGGAGCCCTCCAGCCGGCCGCGCGATCCCTGGAGCCCTCCTTCGAGGCTCGCTGCGCTCGCGCCTCAGGATGAGGGCGCGGGTGGGATCGCGAACGGCGCGCGCTACCCCTCGATCTTCGAGAAATCCGCCACCGCGCGGGTCGCGGCGCGGAGCGCGTTGAGGAGGAGCAGGCGGTTCTCGCGCAGCTTCGGGTCGGGGGCGTTGACGGTCACGTCCTGGAAGAAGGCGTCGACCGGCGCGCGTAGCGTCGAGAGCGCCCGCATGGCCCCGGCAAAGTCCTCGCTCGCGATGGCCTGGGACGCCGTCGCGGCGGCGCCCGCCAGGGCCTCGGCGAGCGCCCGCTCGGCCGGCTCGCCGGACGCCGCAAGCGCGGAATCGGGCGCGGCATCGTAGGCACGGCCGTCCTTCTTCTCCTCGATCCGCAGGATGTTCGAGGCGCGCTTGACCCCGGCCAGCAGGTTCTTGCCGTCCTCCGTTTCGAGGAATTTTTGCAGGGCCCCGACCCGGCTGACGATCAGTAGCAGGTCGTCCTGACCCGGCAAGGCGAAGACCGCGTCCACGAGGTCATGCCGGGCACCTTGATCGCGGAGATAGACCTTCAGGCGGTCGGCAAAAAAGGCGAGGAGATCGAGGCTTTTAAGGTTAACGAGCCGTCCACCCCAATCAACCCGGCCAATGCCATGCGCGAAGGCGTGCGCTCCAGGAGGCGCATTCGCAATCTGAGTCGCGACTATAGCCTTATCGACCAATTCAAAATGCGGATCGAAATTAGACGTGAGATTGAGACGGAGCCCATCGAGCACGTATCGAACCACCCCTAGGGCGGCTCTTCTCAGCGCATACGGGTCCTTGCTGCCGGTGGGCTTCTCGTCGATCGCCCAAAAGCCCACCAGCGTGTCGAGCTTGTCAGCGAGCGCCACCGCGATCGAGACCGGATCGCTCGGCACCCGGTCGGAGGGGCCGACCGGCTTGTAATGCTCCTCGATGGCGGCGCAGACGCTCGGGTGCTCGCCCTGGAGCGCCGCGTATTTCCGGCCCATCAGGCCCTGAAGCTCCGGGAACTCGCCGACCATCTCGGTGACGAGGTCGGCCTTGGCGAGGCGGGCGGCGCGCTCGGCCAGGGCCGGATCGGCCCCGACCAGGGGCGCCAGCTCCTGCGCCAGGGCGGCGATGCGGGCGATCCGCTCGCCCTGGGTGCCGAGCTTTTCGTGGAAGACGATTGCATCGAGCTTGGGCAGCCGGTCTTCCAGGCGGATCGCCTTATCGGTCTCCCAAAAAAACTTCGCGTCCGACAGGCGCGCCCGCACCACCCGCTCGTTGCCGGCGGTGATCGCTTGGCCGCCGTCAGACGCCACAAGATTCGAGACCAGGATGAAGGCGGGGGCCAGCTCCTCCGAGACACTCTTGCGCAGGACGAAGCACTTCTGGTTCGCCCGGATGGTCGCCCGGATCGCCTCGGCCGGGATGTCGAGGAAGGCCGCATCGAAGGAGCCCATGAGCACCACGGGCCATTCCACCAGGCCAGCCACCTCCTCCAGCAGGCCCTCGTCCTCCACGAGGTCGAGGCCGCGCGCGAAGGCGAGGTCGCGGGCGTCGTGCAGGATCACGTCCTTGCGCCGGTCGGCGTCGAGGATGACCTTCGCGCGCTCCAGGGCCTGGATGTAGTCGTCGAACCGGCGGACCTCGATCGGCCCCGGCGCCAGGAACCGGTGGCCGTAGGTGACGGTCCCGGCCGTGATGCCGCCGACCGCGAACGGCACCACCTCGGGGGTCTCGGTCTCCGGCCCGAAGGTCGCGACGATCGATTGCAGCGGCCGCACCCAGCGCAGGGCGCCGGGCTGGGCCGAAGCCGCGCCCCAGCGCATCGCCTTCGGCCAGGGAAAGCTTTTGATGATCTCGGGCAGGAGCTCGGCGAGCACGTCCAGGGTCTCGCGGCCGGGCCGCTCGATCACCGCGAGGTAGAACTCGCCCTTCTTCGGGTCGGTGATTCTCTGGGCCTCATCCAGGCTCGCCAGGCCGGCGCCCTTCAGGAACCCCTGGATGGCGGCCTCGGGGGCGCCGACCCGCGGGCCGCGGCGCTCCTCGCGCACGGCCTCGCCGCGAGCCGGCAGGCCGGCGATGTGCAGGGCGAGGCGGCGCGGCGTCGAGAACGCCTTGGCGCCCTCGTACAGGAAGCCGCGCTCGACCAGCGCATCGGTGACGAGTTTCTTCAGATCCTCCGCCGCGCGCCGCTGCATGCGGGCGGGGATCTCTTCCGAGCGGAGTTCGAGCAGGAGGTCGGGCATGGCGCGGCCATATCGCCGCGCCGCAGGCCTGTCGAGGGTCGAACGGCCGGGGCCGTCCTGAGAGCCTCTCACAAATCTCCCGCTGCGCCGTCGCTGACAGAAGAGAACTCCCGGTGATCGGGAGTTTTTGTGAGGTGCTCTTATTGCGCCTCGCCCTTCAGGATGGTGGTGAGCTGCCACTTGCGATCGCCGATCGCGTGGGCATCCGACACCCGCCAGGCTCCGTCCTCGCGCACGAGGTCGAAGACGATGGATTTCGAGCCGTCTCCGCCCTTGCGCTCCACCGTGACCTTCGCCTGGTCCTTGCCCTCGGTGGCCTCCTTGAAGGTCAGGGCCTTCACGGTGTCGGGCTTCAGGGGCTCGCCGTTGAGGCGGTAGTCGAAATCGAGGCTGCCGGTGGCGCCGTTGGCCTGCTTGGCGTCGGCGTCGAACAGGCCCTGGAGGCGCTTGGTGTAGACGGCCGAGTGATTCGGACGCGGCTCGGCATAGAGCTTCTTGACCACCGCCTCCGGACCGGGATCGGCCGCGAGCGCCGGGCCGAGGCCGAACGCGAGGACGCCGAGGGCGAGGAGGGTCTGTTTCATCACTAATTTCCCGCGTCTGCGGACGCGCCGGAGCGCGCCGGTTGGCGGGGGTTGCAACGCACGAGGGCGCAAGGGGCTCCGCGGCAGCACTAGGATTGGACCTGAACAGGTGCCACCATCCTGCCTGTGCAAGAGGCGTGGAGGCGTGTTTCAAAAAGTGCAATCCACACCCGTCGGATTATCACAAACACCCCGGTTGTGATAATCCGACGCCGCTTCAAGCCCCGCCAGCCGCCGTCCTGAGCCACGCCGCGCCGCAGGCCTTGGCCAATTCCCGCACCCGCAGGATGTAGCTCTGGCGCTCGGTGACCGAGATCACCCCGCGGGCGTCGAGCAGGTTGAAGACGTGGCTGGCCTTGATGCACTGGTCGTAGGCCGGCTGCGCCATGCGGTGGCGCTCGGTCTCGGCGGCAGGCGCGCCCGCGTCGAGATAGGACCGGCAGGCGGCCTCCGCGTCGGTGAACTGGCGGAACAGCATCGCCGTGTCGGCCGCCTCGAAATTGTGCCGGGAATATTCCTGCTCGGCCTGCAGGAACACGTCGCCGTAGGTGATCCGGTCGGCCCCCTCGGCGCCGTTGAAGTCGAGGTCGTAGACGTTCTCGACGCCCTGGACATACATGGCGAGCCGCTCCAGCCCGTAGGTCAGCTCGCCGGCCACGGGAGCGCATTCGAAGCCCGCCACCTGCTGGAAGTAGGTGAACTGGCTGACCTCCATCCCGTCGCACCAGCACTCCCAGCCGAGGCCCCAGGCGCCGAGCGTCGGGCTCTCCCAGTCGTCCTCGACGAAGCGGATGTCGTGGAGCTTCAGGTCGACCCCGATGGCGTCGAGGGAAGCGAGGTAGAGTTCCTGCAGGTTCGGCGGGTTCGGCTTCAGGATCACCTGGAACTGGTAATAGTGCTGGAGCCGGTTGGGGTTCTCGCCGTAGCGCCCGTCCTTGGGCCGGCGCGACGGCTGGACATAGGCGGCCTTCCAGGGCTTGGGGCCGAGGGCGCGCAGCGTCGTCGCCGGATGGAACGTGCCGGCGCCGACCTCCATGTCGTAGGGCTGGAGGATCACGCAGCCCTGCGCCGCCCAGAACTCCTGCAGCGTCAGGATCAGCCCCTGGAACGATTTCTTTTGGGACATGGGCGGCGAAGGCTCGGCGATGCGGGGCGGGTCTGGGTGTCGGCGGGCAGGTTTAGGTGCGGGCGGCGGGGGGTGCAAGACGAGGGTCCCTCTTGCGCCCGAGAGGCGGACGATGGTCAGCTTCCCCCGACGCAGCGCGGGAGGGACGGATCGTGACCATCAGCCCGGACAGAATCGCGATTCGCCCGATCGGCGCCGGGGACCGGGCCGCGTGGCTGCCGCTGTGGCGGGGCTACCAGGGCTTCTACAAGGTCGACCTCTCCGAGGCGGTTACGGAGAGCACCTGGGGCCGCCTCAACGATCCGGCCGAGCCGGTCGACGGCGCCCTGGCCTGGCGGGGCGCCGAGGCGGTCGGGCTCGTCCACCACATCCGCCACCGCTCGGCCTGGACGATCGGCGATTACTGCTACCTCCAGGACCTGTTCGTGGCGGATGTTGCCCGCGGCGCGGGAATCGGGCGCCGGCTGATCACGCATGTCTATGAAGCCGCAAAGGCCGCCGGGTGTTCGCGCGTCCATTGGCTGACCCACGAGACCAATACCGACGCGATGCTGCTCTACGACCGGATCGCCGAGCGGTCGGGCTTCGTCCAATACCGCAAGAGCCTCTGAGATCATCGCCGGGTGTGCGGGCAAGCACGCAAGCCCGACTGTTTTCGGGGCATAGCGGGAACCGTCAAGTTCGCGGCCAAGTTATCGCCGCAAACAGGGGATTTCGGCACCTCGGCGTGCCGAACACGACGGACCACCGATCATGCATCAGGCTCGCACGCGTCACGATTTCGGCCGCAAGAACCTCGCCGTCCTGGCCGCCATCGCCGTCTCCGCCATGGCCGCCACCCCATTCGTGATGAGCGCCAGCCGCGCTCTTGCGACCCCGGAGGAGCCGACCGTCACCACGACCCTGCGGGTCGAGCCCGTGGAGGTCTCCCCCGTGGCGGCTCCCAAGGAGGCCGCGCCCTGCCTGCGCAAGGTGCGGGTCGTCTACAGCGGCTACGGCACCCCGTCCGACGCCTGCGCCACCCGCTGAGGGCGGCAGCCTCAGGCGAAGTCGGTCACGCGGCGCCGTGGGCCGGCGCCGCGCCGGCGAGGCGCTTCAGGTGGAGTTCCTCCAAGTCGATCTCCCCCTCCAGCGCCCGCAGCACCGAGCTGTGGATGCGGTTCTCCCGGTGCAGGGCGATCAGCGCCGAGCGCCCGGATCGCACGGCCAGCAGGGCGGCGGCGAAATGCTCGGTCCGCTCGGCATCCATGGCGTCGCGCTCGTCGCGCACCCGGGACGTGGCCCGTACCCGGCGGCGATACTCCTCCACGAGGCGCGGATGCTGGAGCGCGCCGGATTCCGGTGACACCAGCTGCTCCAGGGCGGCGAGCCCGGCCTCGTTCATCACGACCCGGGCCATGACGGCGTCGAGATGGCCGTCGGGCAGGCTTTGGCTCGGGTCGAGACGCAGCCGCCGGATCAGCGGCCCGAGCGTCGTGCCCTGGACCAGCACCGTGAACAGGATCACCGCGAAGGCCGCCACCAGGATCGCGTCGCGGCCCGGGAAATCCACCGGCAGCGCGAGCGCGGCGGCGAGCGTCACCACCCCGCGCATGCCGGCCCAGCCGATGATCAACGGCACCCGCGGATCCGGGCGGGGTTCCTGGGCGCGCACCCGGGCCGACAGGATCCGCCGCAGATAGACGGCCGGAAAGACCCAAAGCAGCCGGGCGACCACGCAGGCCGCCGTGACGGTGACCGCCAGGGGCAGGCCGGTGGCGAGCGGCCCGACATCGCCCCCGGTCCGGGCGAGCACGCCGCGCAGGGCCAGCCCGATCAGCACGAAGACCAGGGCCTCCAGCACGAAGACCACGAATTCCCACACCGCCACGGCGTGGCGCCGGACATGGGCGTCGAAGGTCTCGTGCTCGCGCCCGCCCATCATCAGCCCGCAGGCGACCACGGCGAGCACCCCGGAGGCGTGGATCTCCTCGGCGGCGAGATAGGCGGCGTAGGAAGCCAGAAAGCTCAGCACCGTCACGGCGTTGGCATCGTGCAGGCGCCGCACCAGCGCGTTCACCGCGAAACCGCAGGCGAGCCCGACCGCGACGCCCGCCACCGCCAGCCAGGCGAAGCTGCTCGCCGCCGCCCAGGCGCTGAAGCTACCGGTCAGCGCCGCCGCCACGGCGAAGCGATAGAGCACGAGGCCGGAGGCGTCGTTGACGAGGCTCTCGCCCTCCAGGACCGTGACCATCCGGCGGGGCAGGGCGACCCGGGCCAGCACCGCCTTGGCGGCGACCGCGTCCGGCGGCGAGACGATGGCGCCGAGGGCGAAGCAGGCGGCCCAGGGCAGGGCCGGCACCACCGCGTGGGCGACGAGCCCGACCACCAGGGTGGTGAACAGCACGGCGCCCAGCGACAGCGACAGGATCGGGGCGAGGCTCGCCCGGAAATCGCGCCAGACGGTGAAATAGGCCGATTCGAGCAGCAGCGGCGGCAGGAACAGGACCATGATCAGGTCCGGATCGAGATCGAAGGCGGGCAGGCCCGGCGCCACCGCCAGCGCCATGCCCCCGAGCACCAGGGCGGCGGCCGGCGGAAACCCGAGCCGCCCGGCCACCAGAGACAGCAACAGGGCCGCCCCGAGGAGCGCGAGGATCAATTCAAACAGGGCGACGGGCGTCATCAATCGCCCATAGCGCAGTCTTCAGCGAAAAGTCAGGGTTTCAAAAGGTCCGAGACCTTTTGCGGGTGCAGGGCAGAGCCCTGCAAAACTCAGGGGCGCTGCCCCCGAACCCCGCCAAAGGGCTGAGCCCTTTGGAATCCCCTTCTACAGCGCCCCTTCCCGCACCGCGCCGGGATCGGCCAGCGCGTGCAGGATGCGGGCGGCGCTGTGGGCGAAGCGGAGGGTGACGGCCTTGCGGCGGGGGCCGCTGAGCGGGTGCTCGGGGGCCTCCCGCAGGATGCCGGCGCCGTAGCCGTCGGCGACGATCAGGCCGCACGCGTCCGGGATCAGGGATTCGGGCACGTCCTCGGGGATGGCGAAGAAGAACCGATCGCAGAAGTCCCTGTAATCAGGCCACTTTCTGTCGGCGCGGAAATCCGCGACGCTCGACTTGATCTCCACGATGGTGAGCCGGCCGGCGCCGCACAGGGCGATCACGTCGGCGCGGCGGCCGTTGACCAGGGAGAATTCCGGCAGGGTGACGCAGCCCATCTCCGAGAACAGGCGGCGCACGCCGCGCTGGATCCGCAGGGCGGTGGGCGATTGCCGCCTGTCGGGGGGCAGGATCACGTCGCCCGCCGGGAGCGCGGGGAGGCCGAGGGAAGCGGACATGCGGGGTCGGGATGCGCCTGTGTCGAATCGGGACATCCTGCCGAATCGCAGCCGATCCGTCACCTGCGGCGCGGCATCGCCCCCGGACCGCACCGGAAACAATCTTTTCCCATCAGAGACTTAGGCCAAAAAACCTTGGATCGCGGCAAAGCCGTCGGTGAGCGCCGCGGGGCCCGGCTGGAGGATCAGCGGCGCCTTGATCTCGTGGATCCGGCCCTCGCGCACCGCCGGGATCGCGTCCCAGCCGGGGCGGGACCGGATGCGGTCGAGGTTGACCTTCTTGCCGCACCAGGAGGCCAGAATCACGTCGGGGGCGGCGGCGATCACCTGCTCGGGGGTGACGATCCGGTCCTTCGCGGCCGGCTGCCGGGCGAGCTCCGGGAACACGTCCCGGCCCCCGGCATAGCCGATCAACTCGGAGACCCAGCCGATTCCGGAGATCATCGGCGCGTCCCACTCCTCGAAGTACACGCGAAGGCTGGGCGCATTCTTCGCGCGCGCTTCAGCCTGAGTCAGCGTCTCTGCGAAGTTTTGGGCCAGCGCCGCGGCCCGCTCCGGAACCCCGACCAGGGCCCCCAGGGTGCGGATCATCGCCAGGCAGCCCGCCACATCCCTCTGGTTGAACAGGTGGACGGCGATACCCGCGCGGGCCAGATCGGCGACGATCTCGGCCTGGAGGTCGGAAAACGCCAGGACGAGGTCCGGCGCCAGCGCCAGGATTTTTGGGAGGTCGGCGCTGGTGAAGGCCGAGACCCGGGGCTTCTCCCGGCGGACCCGGGGCGGGCGCACCGCGTAGCCCGAGACGCCGACGATCCGGTCCTCCTCACCCAGGAGGTACAGGGTCTCGACGGTCTCCTCGGTGAGGCAGACGATGCGCTCCGGGGGGAAGCGGCGCATCAGCGGGCGCGCCCGAACACGACCATCAGCGGTCGAGCCAGGCGAGCAGCCCGGCCCCGGGGGCGAGCAGCACGAAGGCCCAGACCAGCGCCGAGGCGACGTTGGCCAGCTGGAACGGCAGCCGCGCCAGTCCGAGGGTGCCGGCCAAGAGCGGCACCAGGGCCCGGGCCGGCCCGAAGAAGCGCCCGAGCGCCACCGCGGCGATGCCCCAGCGGCCGATGAAGGTTTCCGCCTTGGCGACGAGGTCGGGATAGCGCCGCAGCGGCCACTTGGTGCGGGCGCCCGGCCCGACCCAGCGCCCGACCTCGTAGGAGAGCCAATCCCCCAGGGCGGCGCCGAGCGCCGCCGCGCCGATCACCGGCCAGAGCGGGATGTCGGCCCCCCCGACCAGGGCGCCGATGCCGATCAGGATCACGGTGGCCGGCACGAACAGCGACAGGATCGCGATCGACTCGCAGAAGGCGAGCCCCCCGGCGATCAGCGGGGTCCAGACCTTGTGCGCCTCGACGAAGGCGAGGGTCGAGCTGCGCAGGGCTTCGATGTCCATCGGGCTCGGGGGGCGGCGGGGCGACCCGACCCATCTGAGGCGGGGGCGGGCGGGGGACAAGGGTTTTGGGTATTGGGTGGGGACGCAAGCAGGAGGCGCCGCCGGGGATCGGGTCGCCCCGAGATTTCGAATTTAGATCAAGGAATTGATGATTATAGTTGTCTTGCGCCGCTGCAGCCAACCCCTCATTACGTGAGGCGCGTTGCGTACCTGCGTTCTGAAATGCCGACTGCGTACGCCCCATTTTCACTTATTTGGTCGCTTATCGGACCATCACATCATCCCATAAGCGGACGCTACTGGTTGCGACCGATTGTTCGCATACGGCTAGTTACGGAACGGGGCGCGCTCGCCGAGAATCGGGATCAGGGCCGGCTACCCCGGGCACCAACCCACCCCGTTACCAAGCACCTGCAGCAAGGCATCGAGAGCGATCACTTCCGGGTGAGACGGGCGATGCTGCGGGTGGATGGCTTCCCCTCGTTCCATACGGCGCGGCGCACGATCGGCGGATTCGAAGCTATGCTTTGGCTGCGCAAGGGCTTCGGCTTCGCCGATGCCTGAACTGTGCGCGAGCAAAACTAGCTGCTGGCCTGCTGCTTCGGACTTCCTGTTGCAAACAAAGCATGAAAGCGGGACGGCAGAGGCTCTTCCGTCGCCCGTAGCCGCGTTTGCGACAAGCTCACTACCTTACCGCCGGCGGCCTCGCTGCCCCAGTCAGCCAATGGTCATGAGTCCGAACATTAAACCCTCATAATTCACTTACATTGGCGAGCATCATATTCTAAGTTGCATTCTCAACCTACTTGTGTATTAATCGAGGCAAATTCAGAGAATGAAAAATCATTGGACAACAAATGCGCTTAACCAAGCTAGAAGTAATAAATTTTCGCGGCATTGAACACGTCGAAGTGTCCCTAGATCGCAAGATTAGCGTTATAGTTGGTCAAAACGCGATTGGAAAAACTACTATCTTAGAAGCAATACGTTTGGCCAAGTCGGTTTTGAGTCCTAGATTTTCTGGAGAGGCAACCAACGTACTTCAGCAGCTTGGAGTAATGTCCCCTCATCATCAGTTCTTCGGTATTCGAGGCGTTGACGCGAGGGCGTTGACGGCCAACCCAAATACGCCAACTACTATTCGATTGGATATCAGATTATCTGACGCCGAAAGAGAAATACTTAAGGAGCAACGGCAGCAATTTGCCCGTCTTGAGTTACAGTCACGGTTAGGCAGCGACTTTGAGGCAAATCAGGACCGGTTTACACAATTTCTCTCAAACATAGCCGGCAAGGAGCAGCTTAACAATTCGCTAAAAAACGTAGATGAATACATATCCCGACTTGAGACGAGTCTAGATATAAGCCTAAAGCTTACTATAGACCACAGTTCGGGGAATTTTATAGGAGCCGACAACTTCGCGCAGCAGGCTGTTTCGGTTATAGAAAGAACTCTTCCTCCAAATCTTGCCAAATTCAGCTATTATCAAGCCGATCGATCATTCCCTCAAGGTGAAGTTCAAATACAATTAGGCTCGCAAGACGCACAACAGCTTGTACAATCGCATTTCTCAACACCTTCTGTTAAATATCACCGGCTGAAGATTTCGATAGCTGCTGGCGTAATTGCGGGTCGGTTAAGCCAAAATGACCTAGAAAAGAATTTTTCCGCAGTGTTCGACGCATTGCTTCCAGGAAAATCCTTCTCAAAAGTCGAGATTAGCCAGATAGGCGTCGTTCGAGTAGTTGTACGGGATAAAATTTCAGGTAAAGAATTCGACATTGATGGATTAAGTAGCGGTGAGAAAGGTCTGGTCTTGACCTTTTTATCGCTCTTTGAGTCTCTCGCAGATGGGGCGATTGTATTACTCGATGAGCCAGAGCTGCATCTAAATCCTGGCGTAACTCGGAATATCATAAAAACTCTATTAGAACGTGTGTGCGCAACAGCGAACGCCCAGTTAATTGTCACAACACATTCCGCAGAAATTCTGAGCGATGCTTATGAATCAGAGGATTGCAGACTCTATACCCTTAGGGGACCTAAAGACCTGTCACCAGTCTATCCAGAAGATAGCTCTAAAGTTATTGAAATTCTGAATGATCTGGGAGTTACCACTGCCGACGTGCTATTCAACAAAGGAGCTATCTTCGTCGAAGGTCCTCACGACTCCGAATTACTTTCGGATGGATTTGGCGATGTCATTTCTTCGTACAAAATCACGAAAATGGGCGGCAGATTCGAAGTCGAAAAGGCAGTAAAATCCTTGGAAAAGAATACAGACCCGACTATTAGAGGTAAGCGACAACTTTTCATCATAGACGGGGATAGGAAAAAGACCGATCTGAAAACCGTTGGCGATCTCCATGTGCTTCAATGGTCAAAATATTGCTTCGAAAACTATTTGATCGATGATCGTGTTTTGTATAATGTGATCAATGAGAACACCAAATCAACAGTTGGGTCTCGAGCGGAGTTCGCTTCATCTATTCGAGAACTGGCGTTTGGCCAGATTTCAAACATCGCTATAAAGCAAGCTTACGCGGAATTTGAACCGGAAAATTCTGGTCTTCGGCCTAGTGAGATGAAAGACAAATCCATCACTGAATTTGCAGAGGTGCTTTGGAATCGCATCGCAAGAATTGTGTTACAAACGTCCAATCTAAATAAATCTACTTGGATTGCCACACTTACAACACGGGCCTCGGAAATCGAAGCCAACCTTCAGTCAGACTGGATTGAAAGTTGGAGATCAGACGCGGACGGGAAAATTTTACTAGAAGATATATTCCAAAAATATACCGTCAATGTGGATAGACTCACCATGAAGCGCAAGATCATTAAAGCGATGAAAAATGAAGGCACTGAAAACTGGCACACAATTAAGGCGTTAATCTCAGCTGAATTAGCATAGTCGCTCGGATGTTGATCGCGCCGCTCCTGCCAGTGAAGCGGCCAAGTCAAAAGAATGTTGCTCTATAGTTGCATGGTTACGCGATAGTTAAGAGCCTCTCACAAAACGCCTTCTGCGCTGTCGTGTGCAGAGGGCGGCGCCCGGTGATCGGGCGTTTTGTGAGGTGCTCTAACTTGATTACCATGCCGGTCGACGGTTGATCCTGCATCTGATACATAGCTTGCGAATGTCTGATATCTGATCATTCACCGCCAAAATTCGAACGCCCGCTTCCCTGATCGTCTACTCGAAAGCGGCTGTCCGTAAATCCACTCCTCATAATCCGTCTGATCAAGCACCAACCGGCAAACTGAACCACCCACCCCCACGCTTGCGCCCGCGCGCCGGATCGCCGACAGCTTCGGCTCTCCCCACGGCACCGGGAATCACCCGCGTTGAACGTCCTGTCGATCCAGTCCCACGTCGCCTACGGCCATGTCGGCAACGCGGCGGCGGTGTTCCCGATGCAGCGGCTCGGGGTCGAGGTCTGGCCGGTCCACACGGTGCAGTTCTCCAACCACACCGGCTACGGGGCGTGGCGCGGCCCGGTCTTCGAGGCGGGGATGATCCGCGACGTGGTCCGGGGCATCGGCGAGCGCGGGGTGCTGGGCACCTGCGACGCGGTGCTCTCGGGCTATATGGGCTCGGCCGAGATCGGGGCCGCGATCCTGGAGGCGGTGGCCTCCGTGCGGGCGGCCAACCCCCGGGCGCTCTATTGCTGCGATCCGGTGATCGGCGACGTCGCGGAGGGCGTCTACGTGCGGCCGGGGATCGAGGCGTTCCTGCGCGAGCGCGCCGTGCCGGTGGCCGACATCCTCACCCCCAACCAGTTCGAGCTCGGCCTGCTCACCGGCCTGCCGAACCGGACCCTGCCGGAGGCCGGGGCGGCGATCGCAGCGCTCCAGGCCCGGGGGCCCCGGGTGGTGCTGGTCACCTCGGCGCTCTGCGCGGACACGCCGGCCGACAGCCTCGACCTGCTGGCCGGGGCGGAGGGCCGGGTGTTCCGGGTCCGCACCCCGCGGCTCGCCATCGCGGTGAACGGGGCGGGCGACTGCATCGCGGCCCTTTTCCTGGTCCACTACGCCCGCACCGGCTCGGCCGCCGCGGCGCTCGGCGCCGCCGCCGCCTCGGTCTACGGCCTCCTGAAGCGTACCGCCGAAGCCGGCTCCCGGGAGATCCTCACCGTGGCCGCGCAGGAGGAATATGTGAGCCCGAGCGAGACGTTCGTGGTGGAGGCGGTGTGAGGGGCGGAGCGCCCCGCCTCCCACCCACACCCTCATCCTGAGGCGCCGGAGCGCAGCGGAGGCCTCCAGCCAGCCGCGCGCTCCCTGGAGGGCTCCTTCGAGGC
>NZ_JAKSYO010000113.1 GCF_022829635.1 Methylobacterium sp. E-066 | reverse complement strand
CGTCCGTCGAACCATCTGGCGCCAGGAAGCTTCTTCGATGTCAGGCCGCAGGCGCGACCGCAGGAAACGTCGGTTCCGTCTTCCACCAGCCTGGGCCTTCGCCCTGTGCCAGGCGGCCTGAATGGCCAAAGTCGAGCTAAGAGCGCCGCTTGGGCACGGACGGTGCGCTCTGACGTGCCTACATCTCGACCTGCGTCCCAAGCTCGACAACACGCGGCGGTGGGATGCGGTAATAGTCCGGCGAGCGCACGGCGTTGCGTGCCATGAACTTATACAGCGGCTCCTGCCATCGGCTCAGCTCCGGCTGAAGTGAGGGCACCGGCTTCTCCCGCCCGATGAAGAACGATGCCGTATCCGGATCGCAGCCGACCTCGCCCCGATGGAGGCGCAGCGCCGCCATGATATCCGGCTTCTCCGCAAAACCGAACCTCAGCCACACCAAGCTAAAGCCCTCGGGCAGCGGCTCGATCACGACGCGCTCGGTCTCTGGAAGCCTGGGAGCGCGCTCGGTCGTCACGCGCAACAGGATCACCCGCTCGTGCACTACACCGTTGTGCCGAACATTGAGCGCGAGCGCGGCCGGGACGACATCGACGCGTGTAGTGAGAAAGACGGCGGTGCCGTGCATCCGAATGGGGGCATCGGGCTTGTCCAATCCGTCGATGAAGTCCTTCAGCAGGATGGCGTTCTGGGCACGGCGTGCGAAGGCAACCGCTCGACCTTTGCGCCAGACCAGCATCAACGTCAGCGTGACGGCTCCCACCAAGAGCGGGAACCAGCCTCCGTCGGGGATCTTATGGGCGTTGGCCGCTACGAAGGTCAGGTCGAGTATCAAGAACAGCCCAGCGACCGGGAACACCAGGGCCGCGGGCCAGCGCCACAGACCATAGGCCACGGTTGCGACGAGGAGGGTCGTCACAGTCATATCGCCTGCCACCGCGATGCCGTAGGCGTTGGCCAGCGCGTCGGATGAGCGAAAGCCGAACACGAGGCCCAGCACGATGATCGCAAGTAGCCAGTTCACCTGCGGCACGTAGACCTGTCCGGCTGACTCATCGGAGGTTTGCCGGATCTCCAACCGCGGGATCGCTCCAAGCTGGATAGCCTGCTGTACCAAAGCGAAGGCGCCTGAGAGCACTGCTTGGCTCGCGATAACGGTCGCCAGTGTCGTCAAGCCGACGACGGGGATGAGCAACCAGCTGGGAAACAACAGGAAGAATGGGTCGGCAGCGGCAGCCGGATCAGCCAGCACCAGGGCACCCTGACCGAGGTAGTTGAGCACGAGCGCAGGTAGCACGAGGACGAACCAGTCGAGCCGGATCGCACCGCGACCGAAGTGACCCATGTCGGCGTAGAGTGCTTCACCGCCGGTGAGGGCTAAGAAAACCGAGCCCAGCACCGTGAACGTCGTCGTCCCACCGGCGTGGCCAGCGTAGGCGAGAGCGTAGCGCGGATTGAGGGCGGCCAGCACGCCAGGGCGCTGAAGCAGGTGCGAAAGGCCGGCGAGAGCCAGCGTCAGGAACCAGGCCGCCATCACCGGTCCGAACAGAGCGCCGACGCTGCCACTGCCGCGGCTCTGGATCGCGAACAATCCGACCAGCACGATCGCTGCGATGGGCACGACGTAAGGGGTTACTGACGGAGCGGCGACTTTCATCCCCTCAACGGCGCTCAGCACCGAGATAGCGGGCGTGATCATGGCATCGCCGAAGAACAGGGAAGCGCCAGCCAACCCCACGATCAGCAGCACCGGCTGCAATCGTCCCGCGACCGGTAGCGCCAGCGCAAGGAGGGACATAGTCCCCCCCTCTCCTTGATTGTCGGCGCGCATGACGAAGATGACGTACTTGAGCGCGACGACCAAAATGACGGCCCAGAACACGAGCGACAGAACACCGTACACGGTCGCCTCAAGCGCCGTATCACCGGCGGCCTTCAACGACTCGCGAAACGCGTAAATTGGGCTGGTGCCGATGTCACCGAAGACTACGCCAAGGGCGCCGAGCAGTAGTGCGGGACGTACTGGATGTTCGGCGGCCGCAGGCGTCGAGACAACGGCGGAGGAGGTCATAACGACACCTTTCGCGGCGACGGTCGCTTTGAGGCATGATGTCGGCCGGGCGGCACGGTTAAGTCAACTTCGGGCCGTCAGGTGCTAAGCTTAAATTCAGGGGCACCCGCGTAGAGGACGCCCGTTGGGAGGTGACGATGCGCTTAGCCAACGCCGCGTTCACGCTCGTGACGATGACCAGCCCGTGTCTCGGGAAGATGGATCCCGCTCAGTGCCGGTTGATCGCCGACAGGGCCGCTGTCGTCGCCAATTCGATCGAAGCCGTTCAGGAGAACGTCGGGAGCTTGACACTCGCGCCGCTGATTGAAGGCGTAGGGCCGGCTGCGTCTGAAGCGGCGAACCAAGTTGATCATGCGCGAGACGATGTTGTGCCCGCCATGAAAGCCTACGTCGTCGCGATGCGGGTCCTCATCGGCCAACTCGACATCTGCGGCCTTTAGATGCTTAACGACCGAAACAGGACCTGTGGCAGGGGCGCAATGTGGGCCCGCACCTGCGTGCCGTGCGGCGGTCTTTCTAACTCTTCAGGTCTCTATTACCTCGCCGGCGTGGACTGTGCCAGCGCGCCGCCAGCGCGGCACTCCCGCGGTCTCAATACGCTCGGCCAAGCCACGCCGCTCCAATTCTCTACAGGCAGGGAAAATGACCGTGAGCGGCTGGTTTTTTGACAAAGTAGCCCGAGAAACTGACGGTGTCGTTTTGAGCATCAGCAGGCGGGCTCTTTCCCTGACGACGCTGGTACTGACAAACTGGTTGTCGAGCGCTGCCAGCAGTGCCTGCTCCAATTTGCTGAGCGGCGTGACGCTTGTAGGATCAAGCTCGTGTTGCTCGGGATGAGGCGGCCGCATCAGGTGCGTTCCAAGAGGTCTATCAAAGCAGACCCCACGGCGGCGACGATGTTCCCTCTGCCGCGCCTAAGGATCTGCGCCTAAGGTAGCAAATCCTCCGCCACCTGCGGCAGGACGGCCTCAGGTATCTCCGCCATCAGCGACGTGTCGATCGCTTTTTGGGTGGCGGCCCAGAGCCGGGCGAGGCGCAACGCTTCGTTGACTATCCAATCCTAGGATCCTCAAAGCGACCGGGCTCGATGCCCGAACGCCGGCAGAGCAGTGTGGCCCATCCCCCCGGTGCCATGCGGCCTCGTCAGCGTCGTCGCGTGAAGGCCCGCCCCCGTCGACCTGTCGAGGGCGGGCCTTCTGCATTTACAGGGGGCCTAGGCTGCTGCGGCAATCCATCGATTTGGCACCGCCGAGCTTGCGGGCGTATCAGGCCGGCATGGCCAAGCGCGCGAAGCAACTGCCTCAGGATCGAGGCACCGTCCTGTTCGACGTCGTCTTCGAGGATGGCAGCCGGGCCTCGAACCGGCGCGTGCCGAGGGAGATCCTCGGCGGTCTCGACGGCGATCAGCCGGCCCACGATCTCATCGAGCAGCAGGAGGCCGAGATTGCCGAGAAGGCTGGTCGAGCGCCACGAGCGATCCAGACCCTGATGCGAACGGCTAAGCCGGAGCCGAAGCCTGCGCGGGAGTAGGGCGTATCATCAGGTTTCCGCTCGTCTGATTTCGCTCCGGCGCTGCAATGCACCATTATCTAAAATTGATTCCTCGTGATTATTTTCGATGTTTCTGAAACCTATCGGAGCTCAATTTCGTCAAGGCCGTAACAAGGGGGTGCCAGCGAGGCTCTTGGAGCATCTAATGCGCACTTTGATATTGATTTCGGTTCTACTAAGCAGTTTTTCGTCACCGGTTTTCGCTCAGCACACACAGCCCCGCAGGGATGCCACTCGAAACAGTTCTGAGATAAACAGCGACGCGAAGGCAGAAGAAACTAGGCAGCTTATAGCTAAGGCCAGGGAAAGGCAGAAATCGATCGACAATCAAAATACAAATCTATGGGATCGCTGGATCTATGCTGTTTGCCTGGGGTGTACCTGGGCGCCGAAAAACGTTCGGATCGTACATACCCATCCTTCGCGCGTCCTGATGGGGATCCCGGCCGCTGAGGATGACGCGCGAGAGCGCGCCGGCATCCGCTTCGGAACCTGACAAGAACTGCGGTCAGGTACGTTCGATCAGGTCGAGACGCCGGCGAGGGCTTGGGAAATGGGCACTTCATCACCGAGCAGGCGTTGGTGCGATGAGCGCGGAGGTCCCCGCCCATGCAAAACCTCAAGAACGACTACAAGCTTCGCCAATGGGTCGTGTGGAGCCTGATCGCGATCCCGCTCGGCGGCGGCATCGCGCTCTACTGCGGATGGCACCTCTTGAAGTTGGATGCGCCATGGGCGTCCGGTGACGGGCGTTGGATGGGCCTTTTTATGGGGGTCCTGTTCGTCGGCATGGGCTGCATGGCGCTGTGGAACTGGCTGTTCGCCCGACCGCTGACGCCCGAGGAAGAGCGGCTGCGCGACATGATGCGGGACTGGCAGCAAGAGCGTGAGCGCTTTCCTGGTGGAGGCGGCTTCTAACGGCTGATCAGCTAGGGGGGATCAGGCTCGCTCCAGCAAGTCGACGAGCAGCGAACCGGCCGCAGCGATGATGTTCCCACGTCCTCGCCAGGGTAAGATCACTGCCTCCAGCGCCACCTCCGGCAGCACGGTCTCAGGCGCCTCGATCTCGCGGTCCTGATCGTTGCCGCGCATCCAGACCACCTGGCTGCCGGTGTGGTTCTCCGGCGCCGCCAGCGAGGGCTCTTCGTCGGCACCGTCTTCGAAGTCCGGATCCCCGTCGAGGCGGTCGAGCACGGCGATGATGCGGTCCGCGGCGTCGAGGGCGACTTGTGCCGCCTCCTCCAGGCTGGCGCGGAGGGCTGGGCCGGTCAGCGGCCCCAGGGTCTCCGGAGCTGCCGGCTTCGGACGCGGGGTGAAGGTGAGCACGTCGCCCATGGTGATGGTCTCGGGGTGTGAAGGGGATGGCCCGGCGGGATCCGGCCGGGGCGGTACGCACGGCTACGGAAGAGGAGGCTCAGCGATCGGGCTGAGCGTTCAACTCGGACAGCAAAGCAGCGTCGACCGGGCGCCCATTCGTGTTGAGCTCGTGCCGGATGAGCACGCCCAGGCGCTCGTGCCGGTCGTCGGCGCTCACGGCCGTGCGGCTCCGGACCTCATCGGCGATGGTACTGAGGAAAGCCCCTGCCCGGTCGTACTCGCGGTCCAGCACGTCGCCGGCCGGCGTGAAGCCGCTGCGCCGATCCGATGTGAAGCACGGGATCGCACCGGCGCCGGTAAGGTGGTGGAACACGCCCTCCCAGGTCTCATAGAGGCGGGCGAGCTGAGCGAGGTTGCACCCGGACAGGTCGTGCAAGGCACTGTCGCTTGCTGGGGCGCAGTCAACCTCGAACGCTGCGGTGACGGCACTCATGATGTCCCGGAACAGGTAGGCCGGGCAGTCGGGATCCTCGACGCTGCTGCCCGTGAAGAGCGCGATTTGGAACCGAGCGTAGTCGACCAGGGCGAGCCGACCGGCGCGGGTCGTCGGCGTGGTGCGCCACACAGCATCTCGCGTCGCGCTCTGCGCCTCCGTCAGCGCCCGCTCACGTAGGAACCAGTTCGGTCGCGAGGTCGAATTCGGGTCCAACCCGAACGCCTTCATCGCGTCCTCGGCGCGGTAGCTCTCCGCGATCACAGCGTGGATCGGATCCGGATCGAGCGCCGCGCGGTGGCGGCGTCAGACGTGGCGGTCGTTGATGCTGTCGTTCTCGTGGTCGAGGCTGGCGGGGTCGATGCCGGCGACATGGGCGGCGCTGCGCAGCAGGTTCGGCCATGCCCCACCCGTATCACCGGTCCAGGCCCGCTCGGTGTGAGCCTCCTCGGTTCCCCAATCCAGGGCGACGTGCCTGAGGCTCACGCCGAGGAGCGTGGGCCAGCGCCAGCCACCGAGCACCCGGGTTTGCTCATCGCGGCTCGCGAACAGTTCCAGCGGGCACGTGACGATGACCGCGTAGACCTGTTGATAGGCGACGCCCCATTCTTCCCGCGCCCTCTCTTGAGCGTCGTGTGCCCGAAGCCACCGCTCGCCCAGCGCCACGAGGGCGGCGTCGGGATGCGGCTGCGCGGGGGTCGCCACGATCGGCGCGGAGATCGCCGGCAGGGGTGCAGCGACAGCGAGGGAGCCGGCCACGATGGTGCGGCGGCTCAAGGTGCCACGCAGCTCGATCGCGCGCTCGCGCAGGCTGGCGGCTGGATCGCGGCGGATCAGGTTCTTGAGAGAGGTGCGCAGGGACATCGCGGGATCCTCGGACGAGGGGCGCGGGCGACCGGCCCGCTCGGGTGCGGGTCGGGCTCAGAGCAGGGAGGCGAAGCCGGTCAGAACGATCCCGCCGCCGATGATGAAGGCCGCGGCCAGCAGCTCGCCGGCGACGTTCAGGAAGCGCAGGGACCGGCTGTGCGGCGTGTCTAGGCGAACGGGGGCCACGGCCTCCCACGGCTCGATGCCGCCGGGTACGGGTTCGTTCGGCAGGTTGAGGTAGCGGCCATCGGCCGAGAGGCGGCGGCGGCCGGTGCGGGCGCTGGTGCTGCGAGCCGGGGCAGGATGGCTGAAGTCCGGGATCCCGCGAGCGCGGGCCTGCTGCTGTTGAGCCTGCTGGCTCACCATTGCGGGGGCGGTGACGGTCTCGGTGATCCGCCCGCAGATCGGCGTCGGCTCCCCAGGGGCGATCATCGAGGCAGTCAACGGCGTGCTGTCGGCCTGGGAGGAGCGGGACCCAGACATTCGCGGGCCTCGCATCGCATCGGTCAATCAGATCGACGGTTCGGTGACCCTACGGTAGCCATCCCCCACCTCGTGGAAGAGGCGCTGAAGGCGGGGCGGTCAGGTCCGCCGTCCACACGAACGTGTCGAACCATCGCCGGAGTGTGCAGTTTCGCATATTGCGTGCGTTTCGTTTATTGCGAATATGCGTCGAGTGAGTGAGGAGAAGCCGACATGACGATGCCTGCTTCCGCAAAAGGCCTTGGAGGGCGCCTACCATCCGAGTTGGAGCGTGAGACAGCCAACCAGCTACGCCGTTTGCTGGCTCTTCAGGCGTCTGGCGAAGCGAACCTGCGCGTATTGGACGATGATGGGAAAGTCGTCGACGTCACCCTCGCCCCTGCAGTCTCGAAGCTTCTGATGGAAGTGCTCCATCCGATCGGGCGCGGCGATGCCGTGACACTCGTTCCGGTGTCCCAAATGCTGACAACGCAGCAGGCGGCCGATATCCTGAACGTGTCACGGCCGTTCCTAGTTTCGCTGTTGGAAAAAGGGGAGATTCCCTTCAATCCGGTCGGGCGTCACCGGCGCATCCGCGCTGAAGATCTGTTCGCCTACAAGGCCGCCCGTGACAAGCGTCGCATCGAAGCTCTATCGGAGTTGGCGGCGCTCGATGGGGAGCTGCTGTAGCCCGTGTTCGCGAACCGGTTCACCGCGACGATCGACGCCTGCGTTCTCGCGGGCGTGCTTCGACGGAACCTCATCCTGACCCTCGCGCAGTGGGAGTTCTCCCGCATGCGGTGGTCGGATGAGATCCTGGGCGAAACCGAGCGTGCCATTGCGGGGCTCTTCGCGAAGAAGAGAGACTTGAACGCGGCCGAGAAGGGGTCGAAGGCACGTGCAAGCATGGAAAAGGCGTTCGAGGACGCCATGGTCTCGGGCTACGAGCGGTACCTGCCGATGTGTGAAGGCGTCGACCCAGGCGATGCTCACGTCATTGCGGCTGCGTTGAAGACCCAGGCGCAGGTCATCGTAACCGACAATCTGAAGCATTTTCCGGCCACGCTTCTTGAGCCGCTGAACCTAGAGGCAAAGAGCGCTGATGCGTTCATCGCGGACACGATCGCATTGGACATCGGGCGAGCCGTGGCGGCCATCCACCAGATGCGACAGCGATTGGAAAGACCAGCGATGACTGCCTCCGACCTTCTCGTGATGATGGACGCCAACGGGCTGACGACGGCCGTGAACATCCTCCAGCCGCACGAAGCTTCACTCTAGCAGCTCCTCACGCCTGGCCGCTGTTGGCTGTCATCGCGTAGGCGCAGCCGCTTGGAACGGATCTGATCTCCCCAGGCTTACTCAGCCACTTTAGGGAGGGCGATATGCTGACGGGTGGTTTGCTGTGGCTGATTGGGGTACCGATCCCCGTCCTCATCCTGATCTGGTTTTTCTTCCTGCGAGGGCGATAGCGTATGCCCTGTAGAATGAGCATCCTGTTTGCTGCGTCCGCCATCGCTATCATTAGCACAGGTGGGGCCGGCATGGCGCGAGGCGGCGGCGCTACCCCTCCTGGCGGCCAACTGGCGGCAACAGCGCCCGGTGGGACGGAAGGCCTGGCGGGACCGAAGAATGTTGCTGACGCCGTCCGAAGCGGTAACGCCTACGGTTGGCGCCACGATGCAAGTCGGAATGGGGTCCAGGATCCCCGCCTTAGGCCTCGGGCTCTTGGGTATTGAGTGAAACGGTAGCTCTCGGCGCCAGCCCTAAGCGCTTGGAGAGGGTATGATGAGGGCTTCACCCAAGCGCCTTTCACGCGTGGACAGAAACTCCCTCCCCCGGTGAGATCGACGACCTCCCCCGCCAGCCCGTGATCCGATCGGGCGGCGGGGTCGAGCTGGCCAATCCACGTAAGCCTTCGTTAACTACAATTTCGGCACGTTGCTCTCTATCAGCCTGCAGGTGCCGTCATGAACCGTACCCGTTTGCTCAGTGTCGACGACCCCGCTCTCGATTGCCCCGTCTCACCGGAGACCGTAGGCCGGCTCGCCAAAACCGATCCCGAGGCAGCGCGCCTCCTCCTCGACGGCATCCCGGAGGCGACCCGGGCGCGGCTCGCCGTCTGGCTGTACGGCCGCAGCCACACCCACGAGATCGGGGTGCGCGTAGCCGCAACATGTGAGGGAGCGACCCTGCGCCGGGCCGCCGGGCTTGTCGGCAACGTGCTGTATGACTTGTCCCGCCGGCCTTACACAGCGCCAGCCCATGGCCTGCATGGCAGCGGACGGCGGCAGGTCAGCCTCGGCGGATCCCACAGCACAACTGTCCATGCGAGCTTGTGACGACTGACATCTTTCAACCTCTCGGATCGCGATGAGCGCCCTCAAGGATCTGCTGACCCGCTTCGGCCGGACCGTCACGGCCTATGCCGGCGACGAAGCGCTGATGCAGGCGGGGATCTCGGCCGCAGCCAACGTCATCGTCGCTGACGGCGAGGTGGCAGGTGACGAGTTCGAGACGGCACTGGTCGGGCTGCGCGCCAACCCGATCATCGAGAAAGGCTACGACCTCCTGATGCTGGAGGAGGCGTTATACGAGGCGATCGCCCGGGCACGGACCCGCGCAGGCCGGGTGGAGAACCTACGCCGGGTCGCTGCGATCGCCGGCCGTCCGATGGAGCAGCGGCAGGACGCGTTCTTGGTCGCTGCCGACGTCGCTGATCATGAGGGCGTCAGCGAGATCGAGGACAAGGCGCTGGCCGAAATCGCCGTGGCCCTCATCGTCAATAAGTCTGAGCTGATGCAAACTGCGGTGGCTCGGGTTACACCTCGGCAGTGAGCCATGGCGTAGTGGCATCATCGTTCGAGAGCAGGGCGATCAGCCGACCCAACACCTCGCATAGACGTGATCGAGCCGCGCGCACCCGATTAACCTCGTTCGGAGCACGGCGTTCGTGGAATGGCTATGGCGCCGGCATGGCAAACCGGCTCATGACCCTAGACCTGCTAGCCACCCTCGACATCGTGGATGACGATGTCGCTGCCGTGGTGGACGCATACATGACTGACCCGGCCTCTGGTCACGTCTCGTTTGGCGAAGGCTATCGCATTGACCCGGCTGCCGCCGTCGCCGATCACCCTTTCGCCAACACGCAGATCCGTCAGCCTTGGGCAAGCCCGGAGCTTCGACGAGCTGCCGTCCGTGCTGCCATCATGCTTGCCCAGCTAGAGCGGCTGTAGCGGTGGGGTCTGCCCCTGAGCGCATGGCCTAGCGCCTTCCTGCCTGGAATGAGGCGCTCTGATGACGATTGCCGTCAGACGATCGTCGGAACCTAAATTCCGCCTTAGAAGCAGCTACATGGGGCTATGCCTGTACGTCACCACCTCCAGCACGTCATCGAAAGTGCAATCGATTTCGCGATCATCGGCACCGACCTGAATGGGGTCGTCACGGACTGGAATGCTGGAGCAGAGAACATCTTCGGTTGGAGATGCGATGAGATCGTAGGCGCATCAGCCGAACGTCTCTTCACAGCTGCTGATCGTGCCGAAGGCCGTCCCAACGAAGAGATGCGTCTCGCGGTCGTTGATGGTCGAGCGAGCGATGAGCGATGGCATCTCCGCAAAGATGGCACCCAGTTCTGGGCATCGGGCGAGTTGATGCCCCTGCGCATCGAGGACGGCACACACCAAGGATACATCAAAATTGTCCGCGATCGCACACGCCAGCATGAGGCTGGTGAGCGTCTACGCGAAACCCGAGATCGGTTTGAAACACTCCTTCAGACCGTCGAAACAGCCTTCGCTGTCGTTGAAGTCAAATTTGATGGCGAAGATCGTCCGGTAGACTATCGCTTCCTTGAGGCCAATCCAGCCTTCGAGCGCCAGGCCGGGGTCAACCTGCGGGGGAAATGGGTCACTGAGTTCGCACCGAACCTAGAGCCCTTCTGGTTCGAGACCTATGGACGGGTCGCTTGGACGGGTGAACCGGCGACCTTCGAGAGCTACGCCGAGGCGTTTGAGCGTTGGTTCGATGTGCGAGCCATCCGAGTCGGCGAACCCGCCGAGCGGCAGATCGCGATCTTCTTCAATGACACCACCGAGCGGCGCGTCGCTGAGGAACGTCTGCGCGCCAGCGAGGCGCTCGCCCGCGAGAACGTGCAGCGCGTGCAACTCGCCCTTGCAGCAGGGGCGATCATCGGTACCTGGCATTGGGATTTGCCCACCGATCGGTTCACCGTCGATGAGGGGTTCGCACGTAGCTTCGGGCTTGACCCAGCGCTCGGGCGAGAGGGTATTCCGCTCGCTCAGATCGTCGCGACCGTTCATGCCGACGATCAGACGGAACTAGCTGCGGCGATCGACGAAGCGATCAAGCGAGGTGGTGCTTACGCGCATCAATATCGCGTGCGGCGTACCGATGGCAGGTACTACTGGATCGAGGCGAACGGACGCGTCGACCACGACGCGGATGGTACACCGTCGAGCTTTCCCGGCGTCCTCATCAACGTTGAGGAGCGGCGCGCCGTCGAGGCAGAGCGCGATCGTGTAGCCGCGGAGTTGCGCGCCCTCAACGAAACCCTTGAGCAGCGCGTGGCCGAGCGGACAGCCGAGCTAATGCGCACCGAGGAGCAACTGCGGCAATCTCAGAAGATGGAGGCCGTGGGTCAGCTCACCGGCGGCGTCGCGCACGACTTCAACAACCTACTCACGGTCATCAAATCATCGACCGACCTGCTGAAGCGACCAAACCTCGCTGAGGAACGGAGGACACGCTACATCGCGGCAATCTCTGACACCGTCGATCGGGCGGCCAAGCTGACCAGCCAACTGCTCGCGTTCGCGCGACGACAGGCGCTACGGCCTACCGTGTTTGATGCCGGCCAGAGCGTGCGCATGCTGAGCGAGATGGTCAGCACCTTGACCGGAGCACGCATACGGGTCGCGACACATCTCGACGAAGAAGCGTGTTTCGTGAACGCCGATCCGAGCCAATTCGATACCGCGCTCGTCAACATGGCGGTGAACGCCCGTGACGCGATGAACGGGGCTGGGGAGATCACGATCAGGGTCAAGGCAGTCGAGGAAATCCCCGCTGTCCGCACGCATCCAATCGTCGTGACTCCCACTGTCGCCGTGTCGATCAGCGACACGGGCATCGGCATCGCACCTGCGGATTTGGAGCGGATCTTCGAGCCGTTCTTCACGACGAAAGACGTCGGTCAGGGGACCGGGTTGGGGCTTTCCCAAGTCTTCGGCTTTGCAAAGCAGTCGGGCGGTGAGGTGATCGTCGAGAGCGTTGTCGAGCAGGGCACGACGTTCACACTTTATCTGCCTCGCGTGCCTGCGCCGGTCGAGGTTGCCATTGAGCGTGATGACGAGGCAACCGCCGATGGCGGGAACCTGTGCGTGCTCGTAGTCGAAGACAATCGGGACGTCGGCGACTTCGTGACCCAAACTCTGAAGGAACTCGGGTATCGCACGCACTGGGTCGAGAATGGACAAGCTGCACTGCTAGCCGTGGCTAACGACCCGAACGCCTACGAGATCGTCTTCTCGGACGTAGTGATGCCGGGAATGACCGGGATTGAACTCGGCCGCGAAATACGGCGCCTCTACCTCGGCCTGCCCGTCATTCTGACGAGCGGCTATAGCCACGTCCTGGCCCAGGAAGGCGGGCACGGCTTCGAGCTGCTCCAAAAGCCGTACTCGGTCGAAGCCCTGTCACGGGCCCTAAGCAAGGCAGCATCCAAGCGACGTCGCAGACGCTCAACAAGAGCTCAATAGAAGGCCACGTGGTCTCTCTTTCCTTCTAAAATGAGCCCGCATCGACCGGGCTGCCATATCATCACGGCTCGCCCGGCCTCGCGCAGATTTTTATCGACGGCCGTGGATGACTAAAGCGAACAGATAGCCGATGGCGCCGGCCAGAATGGCGAGGCCCAGCGGTGACTCCTGCGCGTGCGGCCTTAGCGCCTCGTTGCCGCGCTGGTACACACGCTGCGCGTCCGGATAGCGCTCGCGAGCCTTGTCGAACGCATCGCCGGCGAATTCCCGCGCTTGCCCGGCCGCGTCGCTGAGCGTGTCCTTGGCCTGCCCGTACAGGTTTTGCGCCGAGCCTTTCAGCTCAGTGACATTGCCCTCGGCTTGCGTCCGCTTATCGCCGGTCAGATCGCCCGCTGCACCTTTGACCTTGCCGCCGAGTTCTTTCGCGGCGCCTTTGACACGATCTTCGTCCATGGCTCTTCCTCCTCGGTATCCGAACGGATTGGCGGCATCGAGCCACCAACGCGTGAGCAGTGCCATTCGTCTCGACGGTAGACCACGCAGCCGGCAGCGCAGCGGAACTGTATGGGACGCTTACGGTTCCTTCTGGTCCAGAGTACACCGGAGTAACTGCCCGATGCCGAACGGTGCTCAGAATGGCCGGCCGAGCGCCGCCGATCCAGGCTTTGCCGCCGCGCTGCGCGATCAGACCCAGGGCTATGTCGAGAAGCGCAAAGCCGACGCGGCACGCTTCGTGTCGGACGTCGGCGGTGCCATTCGCGACACAGGTACCAGCTTCGACTCGCTGCCGCAGTTGAAGGAGCTCTTCGATCAGGCGGCGCTCGGCGTCGACGAGTTGGCCGAGGCCATTTCACGCCGCAGCTTCGGCGAGATGTACGACGAGGTTCACGCCGCAATCCGACGCCGGCCCGCGCTGGCGACAGCCGCCGCTGTTCTAACGGGCCTCGCGTTCTTCCGCCTTGTGAATGCATCCAAGGTTCGGCCGGTCCCACGCTCGCACGCGGTGGTCCCGCTCGACGTCCTCCCGACGCCTGACGTCTAGGAGAGCGGGATGGCCGAGCCAGGATTGCGCAGCATCCCGACCCTCGTCGGCGATGCGGTCCGCGAGCTACGAGATCTCGTGGGTAGCGAAATCACGCTATTTCGCACCGAGATGGCGCAGGGCGTCCATCGCATATCCCTCGGGCTCAGCCTGTTACTCATGGCGGCCGTGTGCGCCACTGCAGGCCTGTTCACGCTGCTCCTCGCCTTGGTGAAGGGGATCGCCGTCCTCTTTCAATCGGATGCACTCGCGGCGCTGATCGTGGGCGGTGTCTTCCTCTTGCTTGCGATCAGTCTCGGGCTGTTCGGGCGCAGCAAGACATCCCTGTCCACGCTGGAGCCGACACGCACGGGTCGGCAGGTCAAACAGGACGCGCAGGTTCTCACGGATTGGATGGACACATGAGCGACTCGCCAGACAAACTGGAGCAGGACGTCGAGGCTAGCCGAGGCCGGTTGGACCGGACGCTGGCCGACCTGCAGGCCCGGTTCAATCGACCTGGGATCCCGCGTGACTTTGCCGACCTGCGCCGGTCAGGGCAGGCAGCAAGCGAGACCGTCGAGCGGCTTGTCGCAGATGTCCGGGTCAATCCCGTCCCAGCGCTCATGATCGCGGCCGGCTTCGGGCTGCTTGTCTATGAGGCTTTTCGAACTGCCGCGGAGCGGAGGCGTCTGGCGTTTGTTTCTGCAGGATCCGCCATCACGACGACCGATCGCCACCTCCCTGAGAACCATCCGGACCGGATGCACGAGCGGCTCGACGACGCGCTGGAGGAGAGCTTCCCCGGCAGTGATCCGGTCTCGGTTCGGATCACGAAATAGCTCGTCCCCGTTTTTGTGGGCTCGAATTGCACGAACGGCCGGGACCAGCCAACTGGCTGCATCCCGGCCTCGCGCACTCCAGACCGCACCGCGGCTGGCAGCGCGGATCTCGCGGTTTAATGGTGGTTTTTCAACACCACAAAACCACTATTAATATGCTTTTAGAGAGGTTGATTACCGCTACTGCCACCCCTTCGCACTGGGCTTTCCTATCACGTGGTCGATCCCCTCCAGGATCAGGGAATGGATGGAGCGTCCCCGGTCCTCGGCAATTCGGGCTAGCGCGGCGTGGCGGGCATCATCGAGGTAGACTGTCTGTCGGGCGGCTACATCTCGGCGCCCCTTCGGTCGGCCAGTCGGTTTGGTATTGACGCGCTCCTCCCCAGCCGGCGAGACGGATTGATGGATCTCGGTCGCCGTTGTAGCGCGGGCAACGACTGGCTCGGGCTCAGGCTCTGGTACCGCTACCGGCTCCGGCGGTGCCTCATCCTGTTCGACCTCACGGGCCGCGGCCGCGGCGGCTTTCATCGCGAGCGTCTGCGAGACGTTCGGGCGGCGGCTCATAGGGTCTCTCCGAGGCGGACCATGACGGCGTCGGCGAGCGCCGCGAATTCGGCCGCGGACGGCGTGTCGGCAGGGACCGCCTCCCCGGTCGCAAGGCTGTCGGCCACGATGGCCCGGTAGGAGATGGCCGGCGCCACCGGCTCAGTTAGCGCGGCCAGCGTCGTCACCACGTCTCGCCCTGCCCCGGTGCGCTTGTCGATGCGGCTTGGGACGATCAAGATGTCGGGCCGGTCGCGCTTGGCGGCCTTCCGATGTCGGCGGATCGTGCCGACAGTCTCGGCAGCACCGCGCACGTCCAGCACGGTCGATCCGGACGGCACCAGCACGAGATCGGACACGGCAATCGTCGCACCGAATGCCGCGCCCATCGCACCGGGGGCGTCGATCAACACGAAGTCGGTCCCCTGGCCCTTGGCGGTCTTCACCCAGGCGGAGACCGCAGAGTCGCTGTCCTCCTCCAGGAGGTGGGCGGTGACCGTGAACGGCAGTTGTCCGTCCTCTGCGATCGAGGCGGCATGCGCGGCCGGGTCCGCGTCGAGCACGGCGACCGTGCGCCCTCGCCGATGCAGCTCGGCCGCGAGGTTCAGAGCCGTGGTCGTCTTGCCGACGCCGCCCTTGCTCTGCGCAAGGCCGATGATCCTCACCATGTCGGCGCCATGATCTCGCTAATGTGGTGGTACAAAATCACTGCGAAAACCTCATTTTGGTGCCATTGCGGCGTGACCTTCGTTGCGGACGAGCCAGTAAAGGACGGAGGCGGATTGGCCGAATGCAGCCCCGCCTTTGACCTCGCCGCGGGCCACGACGGCGCGAGCCGCCAGGCCCTTGTCGATGGCTTCGCAGGCCTGAGCGCGGGCAGCTGCGGCATCGCCGTGCTTCGTGATCGCGCGATTGATCCCGCCAGAGTACTTCACCGGTTTTAGGAACTGAGGCTCGATGGTGCCCCCGAGGTGGGTAGCGAGCAGCAACGAGTAGACGGCGGTTCCGCCAACGGCGAGGCGCTGGGCCTTAAGCTCGTCAGCCGTCGTTGCGTCGATGAAGTGTCGGAGATTGCCGAACGCGTCGAAGGTGTATATCGCTTTGAGCTCGACGAGGGCGAGCGGCGCGCCGGCGGGATCGAGCACGGCGAGGTCGACCCTGTTCCATTCCCGGGCGACGATGTAGCCGGACGGCTCGTAATCTCGGTGTAGCCCGAAGGCGAGGCGGTCGCGTATCGCGGCCTCCACCTTCATTGTTGCCGCGAGGTAAGCCAGTTCGTTCGGGCGAAACTCGCCGCCGATCGCGGCAAGGACGGAGGCCATCTCCTGATCCGGTTCTTTCATGCAGACGCTTGCCGGAATGCCATTGCCGCGCGTCATCACACTTTCGTAGTGTTATAAAAGCGTGATCGTGGAATGATGCTCGCATGACCATAGCGCGCGTGATAGTGTCTGAGAAGGACAGTTATCGGACACGATGCCATGAAGGCGCTGAAATCTCGCGTCGTGGAGCTTCGGACCGGCCTTCCGATCGTCGCTGGCCTGTCCGACCAGGCCCGAGCGTTCCAGCGGGCAGGCAAGGCCAAGAGCACGCAGCGCGCCTATCTCAGCGACGCCGGCCAGTTCGCGACTTGGTGCACAGAGCATGGCTTCGATCCTATGCCCGCGACGCCGCTCGTCGTGCTTGAGTTTCTAAGCCACGAGGCGACACGAGGCTCGAAAGCGTCGACCATCGCCCGGCGGCTCGCTGCGATCCGGTACGCGCACAAGCTCGCCGGAGAGCGTGACCCGACCGACGACGAAGGTCTGCGCGAAGGCCTACGCGGGATCCGACGAGAGATCGGCACCCGCCCGAAGCAGAAGACGGCAGCAACTGCTGACATCCTGGCGGCCCTACTCATGCGGACGCCCGACACCCTGACGGGCCAAAGGGATCGTGCTCTGCTCGCGCTCGGGTTCGCAGGCGCGTTCCGCCGATCCGAGCTCGTCGCCCTCGACGTCGCCGACTTGGTCCAAGATCCGGACGGCCTGCGGGTTTTGGTTCGGAGGTCCAAGACCGATCAGGAAGGGCAGGGGGTCGAGAAGGCCATCCCGCACGGCCGGTTCATCCGGCCAGTCGCTCTGGTGCGGGAATGGCTTGATGCGGCCGGCATCAAGGACGGGCCTGTGTTCCGGCCGGTCAACAAGGCCGGCAGGGTCGAGCCGCGCCGCCTGGGTGTGAAAACGGTCGAGCGCGTGATGAAGCACTACTGCACGGCCGCGGGCCTCGACGCCTCGACGTTCGGGGCACACAGCCTGCGAGCCGGCTACATCACCACTGCGGCCGAGCGCGGGGCGGATCTTGCGCGGATCATGGACCAGTCCGGCCACCGCGATCCGCGGACGGTAGTCGGGTACATCCGGCGGGCGAACGCCTTCAAGGGGCACTCGGGGAGCGGGTTTTTGTAATTATCGTTCTTTGCTAAAATATTGGTTCGTGAGGTATGCGACCTCGGTGCGGTTCTTCGCCTTCAGCTTCTTCATGATGTTGCGGACGTGAACTTTCACCGTGCTCTCGCACATGTTCAGCTCGTAGGCGATGATCTTGTTCGGCGTACCCTTACGCAGGGCTCGGGCGACGCTGAGCTGCCGAGGGGAGAACACGTGCTCTTCCGGGACTTGGTCTGTTGTGCTTTCCATCCCCGCTAGAAGGCCCATCATACATGCAGCTGGCATGTAGACGCCTCCAGCACGCACGAGGTGCAGAGCCTGGATGGCCACTTCAAGGGAGATGCTGGTTGGGATGTAGCCTTTGACACCGAGCTTCAACACCTGAACGATCTGATCAGGGCTCTCGTAGTCGGACATGACCGCCACCCTCACGCTCGGAGCGTAGGCATGGATCTCGGCGAGTTCCCGAGCGATCTGATCCCGTTCCGCCTGAAGTGTGCTGCCGCCTGGTAGGCATAGCAGAACGGTGCTGGTCGACGTCGATGCCGCCATGTCTTGCCAAGCGGCCACGCTCGGGAAGCCCTTGAAAGCGAGGTTCGGCCGGGCATCGCGCAGGGAAGCAAGAAAGCATTGGCCGATCAGCGGGCGCCGATCGATGACGACGAATGTGGGCTCAGTTCCCAACTCGATCTGGTTCAGATGCTGCCTAGCTAGAATGGCATCAGCATGAAGCCCCGGCACACTGCTATCACGAACTTCAGATCTGATTTTGACCAGGGTGGACATTGTCTAACTAGCCCTATCTCCCGAATACAATAATGCAATAGACGCAAAATCAGTAAAAAGGAGTCAAAAAACTACTTAGTATGACAACATGCTATGCAACTTGGGATTGCAATATAGAAATGATTCGCGTTACTGTGGGCGAGTAACGGCGTCCTGGCTGGGGCTTGGGAAATGGTACGTTGCCAACCCAGGACCGGCACGGGGGTCAAGACGATCGGCCCAGCTGATGGGCATCTGGTAATACGGGCTGACAGGTTTTGTATCGGGAGGACGCGAAGCAAGGTCGGGCCGGATCCCGTGGTGACGTGGTTCGGCCCTGTGTCATTCGGCTTGCAGGCCGGAGCGACAAGCAAGATGTAGCCTATGAATAAGACTGTATGAGCGCGGCAACTGCTGAGGTGACGCAAACAAAAGAGGCCGCCCCCGAGGGAGCGGCCCGAGTCTAGGGAGGAAACGTCCAAAAGGACACAACACGTATGCGTACCGTGTTGCGGCGCGTCAACTGATGCTGCAGCGCAGGGTTCCAACTCCGGCTACGAATTTACACGGATGTTCCAGGCCCACCGGCCCGACCCGCGGGAGGGGGTTTCTTTGGATCGGGCCACTGGGTGTCCCTTGGGAAGACACACCATGTTGCGGTGCAATGCAGCATGGCCCGCTCTGTTGTTACAGGAGCGGGCCCGGTGCGACTGCTCCAACGAGGCCGCCCTATGACCGTCTCCCCAACGGCCTGAGTGCTGCTCTGCTGGCGCGCGGCCCCCTCTGCCGATCGCTGAAGGCAACCTTGAAGCGGCGTAGTTAATAGACCATTACCGCGTGCTTTTTTGTGCGAAAGACTTCGACCGCCTTCCCCGCCATACCGTTCTGACGCTGCTACGCCTCATTGGCCTTCCCCGGCCGACCAACAGCACGCTTTGGCTTCTCAGAGACGGTCTCTGACGGCTTGGCAGCCTTCGGGGCCGCCTTCTTGCGCCTCTGGCCGAGGCCGAAGCCGTGGGCGAGCTTGGAGCGCGCCTCGGAGTAGCTAGCGGCCGTGGACGGGTAGTCCCGTGGGAGGCCGTAGCGCTCCCGG
>NZ_JAKSYO010000107.1 GCF_022829635.1 Methylobacterium sp. E-066 | reverse complement strand
GTCGCATCCCTCACCCTGTCCCTCTCCCGCACGGGAGAGGGGACCTGCGCCTCATTCGGTGCCGGGTGAAGACCGGAGCCCACGGAGGGGGGCGGAAGAGGCGTCGAGGGCCAGATCAACGCCGTGGTCTCGGCCAGATCGCCGACGTAGTTGTGCGACAGGCGGAACAGCACGGGGTCGATGCGCGCTTCCACCAGGCCGCGGATCAACGCCGGCTTGGCTTCGCGAAAATTCAGCGTGCCGGTCATGGCGCCCAGCGCGTAGCCGCGCTCCGGATCCGGCGTGCGCGCGAAAAAGTCCTGGAGCAGGCGCAGCTTGGCGTTGCGGCGCGGTTCGTAGGCGAGGCGGTCGAGGAGATGGGCGAAGTCGTTCATACGGCCACCTCCGGCTCCGCGGCGTCGGCCGGGGCCGGCTCCGCCTCGCCGTCGTCGCCGTAGCCCAGCAGATGGAGCGGCTTCGCCTTGATCCCTTGCGTCCCGCACCAATGCACCAGGGCGTCCTCCTGGCCGTGCGTCACCCAGACCTCTTCGGCGCCGGTATCGCGGATCGTGCGGCACAGGTCCGGCCAGTCGGAATGGTCGGAGATCACCAACGGCAGCTCCACGCCCTTCTGGCGGGCGCGGGCGCGCACCCGCATCCAGCCCGAGGCGAAGCAGGTCACCGGATCGGGGAATTTTCGCGACCACAGGTCCTGCATCGCGCTGGGCGGGCAGATCACGATGGCGCCGTGCAGGTCCTTGCGGTCGGCGGCCACGACCTTCGGGGTATCGCCCAGAGGGATGCCCTCGCGCTTATACAGCTCGGTCAGCTTCTCCATCGCCCCGTGCAAGTGGATCGGGCGATCCCAGCCCTCCTCGCGCAGCAGCGCCATCACCCGCTGCGCCTTGCCCAGCGCGTAGGCGCCGACGATGTGGGCGCGCTCCGGGAACAGGGCCACCGAGGCCATGAGCTTGCGGACCTCGTCGCGTGTGTCCGGATGGGTGAAGACCGGCAGGCCGAAGGTCGCCTCGGTGATGAACACGTCGCAGGGCACCACCTCGAAGGGCAGGCAGGTCGGGTCCGGCGCGCGCTTGTAGTCGCCCGAGACCACGACGCGGACGCCGTCCCGCTCGATGGCGATCTGCGCAGAGCCGAGCACATGGCCGGCGGGCGCGTAGCGCACCGTGACGTTGCCGACGCGCAGAGCCTCGCCGAGCCGGGCCTCCTGGCGCTGGCGACAGAAATCCTCGCCGTAGCGCACCGCCATGATCCGCAGGGTCTCGGGGGTCGCCAGCACGTGGCCGTGGCCGGCCCGGGCGTGGTCGGCATGGCCGTGAGTGATCAGGGCACGCTCCACCGGCCAGGTCGGATCGACGTGGAAACCGCCGAGCGGGCAGTAGAGGCCCTCGCGGGTCAGGGTGAGGAGGTCGCTCGCGCGTGTCGGCATCGGGCCCGTTGCTGCCGGTGGAGTCCGCCGGTGGGCCTAGTATATAGGCGCCCCCGACCCGGCAGACGCATGGCCACGCACCACAGTTCCGGCGACCTCCTCGCCGACCGCCGCTATCGCTACGCCGAGGCGTGCCTCGCCGACCACGACTTCTCCGGGGCCGCGGATCTCGCCGAGCAGGCGCTGGAGATCGCCCCCCGCTACGCGCCGGCCTGGCTGCTGCTGGGCCGCGCCCGAGAGGGGCTGGCCGTCCGAGGGGACGATCCGGCGCTGCGGGCGGCCGCGACCCGGGCCTATGCCTGCGCCCTCGACATCGACCCCGACGACACCCTCGGCGTGCGGGCGCACCTCGTTCGCCTAGGGGAAGGCGGCGGCCTGCCGGCCCTGTCGCCGGCCTATGTCCGGGCCCTGTTCGACGGCTACGCCCCGCGCTTCGAGCGCCACCTCGTCGACGGGCTGAGCTATGTCGGCCCGCAGCTCGTCCTGGACGCCCTGCCCGCAAAACCAGCGCGGTTCGATGCGGCGCTCGATCTCGGCTGCGGCACCGGCCTGATGGGTGCGGCGATCCGCGACCGGGTCGGCCACCTCACCGGGGTCGATCTCTCACCCGGGATGCTGGCGCTGGCCCGGACCAAGACGCATCACGGCGTTCCGCTCTACGACCGCTTGGCCGAGGGCGATCTGGCGGCGTTCCTGGCGGACGAACAACGGGCTTCCGCCGATCTGTGCCTCGCCGCGGACGTGCTGATCTACGTGGCGGACCTCGCGCCCGTGCTGGAGGGGATCGCCCAGGTCCTGAGGCCGGGCGGCCTCGCGGCCTTCACGGTGCAATCCCATGACTGCGACGGCGCCCTCTTGGGCGCCGATGGGCGCTACGCCCACGCCGACTCCCACATCGCCGCTTCGGCCTCCCGAGCGGGCCTGGACATCCTGACCCTGCATCCGGCCGATGTCCGGCGGGAAGGCGGCCGGCCGGTGCCGGGCCGCGTCGTTGTGTTGCGCCGCACTGCGGCATGAAACCGCCCGGCTCTTCGTCCATTGTCAGTCGGCCGCATCAAGCGCGGCGTTGAAATTGGGGATCGGCATGGCGGATATCGGCGGCAGGAGCGATGGCGGCGCACAGGAGCGCAAGCCCGACCTGCCAGCGGACCGCTCGTTTCCGGCGGATCCTCGAACGCGGATCTTCTTCGCCATCGCGCTGGCGACGCTCGCGGGCTGCGCCGATTCCATCGGCTTCCTGGAATTCTCGCAGCTGTTCATGTCGTTCATGTCGGGCAACACCACGCGCTTCGGCGTGGCGGTGTCGAACGGCGATTGGGAGAACGTCACCCGGGTCGCCAGCACCATCAGCCTGTTCTGCTTCGGCGCCTTCCTGGGTACGCTGATCGCCGCCTGGGTCGGGCGCTGGCGTCTCGCCGTCCTGCTGACGCTCCAGGCGCTGTTGCTAGCCGGCGGCCTGCTGATGCCCTGGGGCACCTTCGCCTACCCGCTGCACGCCTACCCGATCGTCCTGGCCCTGGGGCTCCAGAACGCGACCCTGCAGGACGAGGCCGGCCGCTCGCTGGCGCTGACCTACGTCACCGGCGCGGTGGTGCGGTTCGGGACCGGATGCGCCAACTTGCTGCTCGGCACGGTGGCGCCCTCGTTCTGGATCCAGGCGCCGCTCTGGGCGGGGCTCAGCACCGGCGCGGTCCTGGGCGGCCTGCTCGACATCCGCTACGGCGAATCCGCCTTCCTGTTCCCCGCCGGCCTCGCCGCTCTCCTGGCCCTGGTGGCGATCGCCCTGACCATCGCCAAGCCCGGCAGCACCCTGGTGGCCGGCTCGGCGCCCGCCCCCGACGCGAGCCCGAAGGCGCGGGTGATCGACGCGATCCACTGAAGCCGGCCCGCTGGCCTCTCGCCGAGGCCAGCGGATCAGCCGTCCGAATCCCGGTAGCTGCCGCGCCCCTGCTTGATCACGGCGCGGCTCTTCTTGGCGCCGATGCGCCGCTCCTTCGAGCCTTTGGTCGGCTTGGTCGCGCGGCGGATCGGCGGCGGCGGCTTGGCCGCCTCGGTCACGAGATCGACCAGCCGCTGCAGCACATCCGCCCGGTTGCGCTCCTGAGTCCGGTGCCGCTGGCCGGACAGGACCAGGACGCCGTCCTTGGTCAGGCGGCGGCCGGCGAGCTTGTACAGGTTCGCCTTGACCCGCTCATCGACCGAGGGCGAGGCCAGGATCGACCAGCGCAGCTGGACCGCGGTCTCGACCTTGTTGACGTTCTGGCCGCCCGCCCCCGAGGCGCGCATGAACGACAGCTCGATCTCGTCGTCCTCGATGGCGATCCGCGCATTCACCCGCAGGGACATGGCGACCTCCGGCCTGCGCCCCGACGCGCGGTCGATCGGCGGTCGGAAACGCGCTTGAGCCTCGCATCCGGCGCGGGGCTGGCGATCTCGGAGATGCGAACCGAAGCCACGATCGCCATATCCTCACATACCGGTCCGATGCCGCGCCGGGCCGGCGACTTCCGTGGTCAGGCGGCCTCGGCCGGAGTCCGGGCGCGCAAAGCCAGGGCATGCAGGCCGCGCTTGAAGGCATCGTCCAGCAGGGCATTGACCAGGCGGTGCCGCTCCACGCGGCTCTTGCCCTCGAACGCCGCGGCGACGATGTCGAGCCGGTAATGGGTCTCGCCCCCCGGCCGGGCCCCGGAATGGCCGGCATGCAGGTGCGATTCGTCGATCACGTCGAGGTGTGCCGGCGCGAGTTCCGCGCGCAGTTTCGTCTCCATCCAGCCCCGCAGGGTGTCGTCTTCACCGGTCTCGTCAGCCATCGCGCCCTCACCTCTAATTCACCGGCATCCGTCAAGCCCGATCCCGCGCATGCGTCATCAGGCCCGGTGCCCTTGTGTCTCCGGTTTGCCCCCTCATAATCGGCCCGTCATGGATCTCAACTCGCGCCTGTTCGACAGCATCCGGATCAGAAAACCGTCCTGCGACGAGCCGAAGCCCGCAGCCGACGGCACGTGCGAGGCTCAGGGCTGCACGCAGCCGGGCCTGCACCGTGCGCCGAAGGGGCGGAAGGCGGAAGGCCAGTACTGGCGGTTCTGCATCGACCACGTCCGCGCCTACAACGCGAGCTACAACTACTTCGACGGCATGAACGATGCCGCCGTCCAGGCCTTTCAGAAGGACGCGATCATCGGGCACCGCCCGACCTGGGCCATGGGGGTGAACCCCGCCGGCCAGGGCAAGCCGGCCGAGGAGCCGACCCGGGACTGGGCCTATGTCGATCCGCTCGGCATCCTGCGGGGTGCCGGCGTCGGCGACGGACGCCGCCGCGCCCGCCAGCCGGAGCCGGAAAAACCCCGCCGCACCGCCACGGTGCGCCGAGCCCTCGACGTGATGGGCCTCGAAGAGGGGGCGGAGGGCCCCGCCATCAAGGCCCAGTACAAGGCGCTGGTGAAGCGCTTCCATCCCGACGCCAACGGCGGCGACCGCTCGTTCGAGGAGCGGCTGCGCGACATCATCCGCGCCCACGATGTGCTGCGCGCAGCCGGGCTCTGCTGAGCGGCACGAACGATGCAGGCTATTCCGGTCGTACGATAGGGCAAACCGCGCGGCGCGACCCTATATGGAGCTGGTGCCGATCGGTGGCGCCGCACCGCGCAGCCGTTTAAAGATCGAGTCCGCCCCGCGGCGGATGCCCGGCTCGACGTTCTTCCGTGCGGATCCTCCATTCCTTCGGGCTGGAGTTTCCGCGCCTCACGAGGTCCCGAATGCTCTCTGACGACACGCCCGCCGCGCTGCCCGACCGCACCGTTTCCGTCCGCGAGGTCTTCGGCATCGATCTCGACCTCAAGGTTCCGGCCTATGCCGAGCCGGAGGAGCACGTTCCCGATCTCGATCCGGACTACATCTTCGATCGGGAGACGACGCTGGCGATCCTGGCGGGCTTCGCGCGCAACCGCCGCGTGATGGTCACCGGCTATCATGGCACCGGCAAGTCGACCCATATCGAGCAGGTCGCCGCCCGGCTGAACTGGCCCTGCATCCGCATCAACCTCGACAGCCACGTCTCGCGCATCGACCTCGTCGGCAAGGACGCGATCGTCCTGAAGGACGGCAAGCAGGTCACCGCCTTCCAGGACGGCATCCTGCCTTGGGCGCTGCAGAACAACGTCGCCCTGGTGTTCGACGAGTACGATGCCGGCCGCCCGGACGTGATGTTCGTGATCCAGCGCGTGCTGGAGCTGTCCGGTCGCCTGACGCTCCTCGACCAGAAGCGCGTGATTCGCCCGCACCCGGCCTTCCGGCTGTTCGCCACGGCCAACACGGTCGGCCTCGGGGACACGTCGGGCCTCTATCACGGCACCCAGCAGATCAACCAGGGTCAGATGGACCGGTGGTCGATCGTGACGACCCTGAACTACCTGCCGCACGACCGCGAAGTCGACATCGTGCTCTCGAAGGCGCTCCATTACCGCAACGACCAGGGCCGCGACATCGTCAACCGGATGGTGCGCGTGGCGGACCTGACCCGCAACGCGTTCATGAACGGCGACCTCTCCACCGTCATGAGCCCGCGCACCGTGATCACCTGGGCGGAGAACGCCGACATCTTCAAGGATGTCGGCTTCGCCTTCCGGGTGACGTTCCTGAACAAGTGCGACGAGCTCGAGCGGACCCTGGTGGCCGAGTTCTACCAGCGCGCCTTCGGCAAGGAGCTGCCTGAGAGTGCGTTGAACGTCGCCTTGAGCTGAACCTTATGGAGGACGCGATGGCGCATCCGGCCCTGACACGCGAGGACGCTTCGGCGGCTCCGCGCGCCGAAGGGCGGACGCGCTATGCGGACGATGTCTACACTTGGGTTCAAGAGCAGGTCGCATTGCTCCGTGCCGGCCGAGTAGACGAGCTCGACCTCGACAACATCGCCGAGGAGCTGAGCGACGTGGGCTCGGAACAGTACGACAAGCTTGAGAGCGCAATCGAGGTGCTGTTGGCGCACGTGCTCAAATGGGACCACCAGCTCGAACGGCGCAGCCGGAGTTGGTCGCTGACAATCGCCGAGCAGCGGGTGCGGATCGACAGGCAGCTGCGCAGGAATCCGGGCCTCAAGTCGCGCATCGTTGAGGCTGTTGTTGAAGGCTATCGGCTCGGTCAGCTGCGGGCCGCTCGCGAGATGAAGCGCTCGCCCAAAACACTGCCCGCGGAGTGTCCCTACACCTGGGACGACATCCTGAATCGCCCCTTCGAATTCGAGGCCGACCGGTAGCTCCGCATGTCCATCTCCAACCGCAAGCCCGGCGAGCGTCGCGAATCCGTGGCCGAGCCCCTGAAGCGCTCGGTGGCGGGGTGCCTGCGCGCCATCGCCCGCCGGTCCGAGGTGGAGGTGACCTACGCCACCGACCGGCCCGCGCTCACCGGCGACAAGGCCCGGCTGCCCGAGCCGCCGCGCAAGCTCTCGGTACAGGATGTCGCGGTGCTGCGCGGCAATGCCGACGCCATGGCGCTGCGGCTCGGCTGCCACGACATCGCGGTGCATCGCCGCCTCGCCCCCGAGAACGCCGCCGCCCGCGCGGTCTACGATGCGGTGGAGCAGGCCCGGGTCGAGGCGATCGGCTCGCGGCGGATGACTGGCGTCGCCAGCAACCTCACGGCGATGCTGGAGGACCGCTACCATCGCGGCGGAAAGTACGAGACCATCACCGACCGGGCCGACGCCCCGATGGAGGACGCCGTGGCCCTGATGGTGCGCGAGCGCCTGACCGGGCAACAGCCCCCCGAGGCGGCCTCCAAGATCGTCGCGTTGTGGCGCGAGCATATCGAGGCCAAGGCCGGCCCGAACCTCGACGGCCTGATCGGCTCGATTGAGGACCAGCGCAAGTTCGCCCGCTCGGTGCGCGATCTCCTCACCTCCCTCGACATGTCGGACGAGACGCCGTTCGACGCCGAGGATGATGAGAACGACGACGAGAACGACGCGCAGGACGACGAGCAGAACCCCAGCGAGGGCGATTCCGAGGAGAAGAGCCAGGGCGAGCGCGCCGAAATCGAGACCTCGGAGGAGGCTTCCGACGAGATCGAGGAGGGCGCGCAGGAATCCGCCGACGCGCCGTCCGGGGAATTGCCCGACGAGTCCGAGGATGGGGAATCCGAGGAAGCCTCCGAGGCGTCGAAGCCGCCCCAGCGCCAGGGCAACGAGGCGCGCGGGCCCGAATACCGGGTGTTCAATCCCCGGTTCGACGAGATCATCCACGCCGAGGAGCTGTGCGACGCCGACGAGCTGTCGCGTCTGCGCAGCTACCTCGACAAGCAACTGTCGCACCTACAGGGCGTCGTCGGGCGCCTCGCCAACCGGTTGCAGCGCCGGCTCCTGGCCCAGCAGAACCGCGCCTGGGATTTCGACTTGGAGGAGGGCCAACTCGATCCGGCACGCCTCGTCCGCGTGGTCATCGACCCCTACCAGCCGCTCTCCTTCAAGCAGGAGAAGGACACCAATTTCCGCGACACCGTGGTCACGCTGCTCCTCGACAATTCGGGCTCGATGCGCGGCCGGCCGATCACCGTGGCGGCGACCTGCGCCGACATCCTGGCGCGGACGCTGGAGCGCTGCGGCGTGAAGGTCGAGATCTTGGGCTTCACCACCCGCGCGTGGAAGGGCGGTCAGAGCCGCGAGGCCTGGCTCGCCGCCGGCAAGCCGCCGAATCCGGGCCGCCTGAACGACCTGCGCCACATCGTCTACAAATCCGCCGACGCGCCGTGGCGCCGGGCCAGGAAGAATCTCGGGCTGATGATGCGCGAGGGTCTTCTGAAGGAGAACATCGACGGCGAGGCCCTGGACTGGGCGCACAAGCGCCTGCTCGGGCGCCCGGAGCAGCGCAAGATCCTGATGGTGATCTCCGACGGCGCGCCGGTCGACGACTCGACCCTGTCGGTCAACGCCGGCAATTACCTGGAGCGGCACCTGCGCTGGATGATCGAGGAGATCGAGACCCGCTCGCCGGTGGAGCTCCTGGCCATCGGCATCGGCCACGACGTGACCCGCTACTATCGCCGGGCCGTGACGATCATCGACGCCGAAGAGCTGGGCGGCGCCATGACGGAGAAGCTCGCCGAGCTGTTCGAGGAGAACAACGCATCCGCGCCCACGGGCCGGGCCCTGCGCACGGCGGGCGGACGGCGCTGACGGTTTGCCGGGAGCCCGGCGCGGCTTTCAGGCCGCCTGCCGGGCGAGCGGCGGGAAATGCAGGCCGCCGGCGATGCGGTTCCAGGCGTTAATGGTCGCGATCGCGACGGTCAGCAGTAGCGTTTCGTCTCGGCTGAACAGCGCGCGGGGCGGCTCGGTGGAATACGAGGGCGCTGCGCCGTCGGCCATGCGCGTGAGCTGCTCGGCCCAGGCCAGGGCGGCGCGCTCGCGAGCTGAGAAGCCCGGGTGGTCGCGCCAGACGGCGATCCCGTCGAGAATCGGGTCGGCGATGCCGAGGCGGCGCGCCGTGTCGAGGTGAAAGCCGACGCAGAAGGCGCAGCCGTTGATCTGGGAGACGCGGATCTTCACGATCTCGCTCAGGCGCTTGTCCAGCCCGGCCTCGTCCACGGCCTTGCCGAGGGCGAGCAGCGCGGCCTGGGCCGCCGGGACCGAACGCCGGAACGTGTCGTACGAAAATCCCGCGTCCTCACGCAGTTCCGCCTCGGACATGGTGCCCTTCGTCATTCGCGCTATTATCAGAGCACGAACAACATATCAGAACGCTGACAACCGGCAAGGGCCGATGCCATGGGTGATCTGCCGGATGCGGGGGAAGGCAAGCGCGGCGTCGACGGGCATCTGGGCTATCTGCTGCGGCAGGCGGCCCATGCGCATCGCCAGCACGTTGAGCAGCGGCTGGGCGACCTCGGCCTGACCCTGCCGCAATTCTCCGTCCTGACGATGCTGGCCGCCTATCCCGGCCACAGCAGCGCGGATCTCGCGCGCCTCGCCCTCGTGACGCCGCAGACCATGAGCGTCATCGTCGCGAACCTGCTGAAGGCCGGCCTCATCGCGCGGACACCGCATCGGGTTCACGGCCGGATTCAGACCATCGCGCTGACGGACGCAGGCGAGGCGATGATCAAGGCCGCGAAGAAACGCGTCTATGCGCTGGAGGCGGAGATGCTGGCCGATCTCGCGCCCGAGACGCAGGCGGCGATTCGCCGATGGCTGACGCGAATCGCACAACCGGAAACCGAGTAAGAGCGCGCGACGCAGGCAAGCGCAAACCGCCGCGGCATGCCCTGCCGCGGCAGTTTGCATCGTCCGATCGATGATAGGCGCGGAAGCGCCCGAGATCAGGCCGCGACGGCCGGGGTCTCGGCGAGCTTCTTGTGGATCTCGCGCTTCAGCAGGCGGGCGGTCTGCGACAGGTCGCCCTCGCCGGCCTTGATCAGGAAGGCGTCCAGGCCGCCGCGGTGCTCCACCGAGCGCAGGGCGTGCGCGGTGACGCGCAGGCGGACCCGCTTGCCGAGCGCATCCGACTGGAGCGTGACGTTGCACAGGTTCGGCAGGAACCGGCACTTGGTCTTGTGGTTCGAGTGGCTCACGAGGTGGCCGACCTGAACGGCCTTGCCGGTGAGTTCGCAGCGGCGCGCCATGATGACTAAAATTCCCGTCTCGTTCCGCCCGAGAAGACCCGATCGCAAGCGGCGCGATCATCGTCGCAGCGGGCGGCGCCCGATACGTATTCCAGGTCCAGCGGAGTCCTGTTGAAGGCGCGAGCCTATAGGCGACCCGGCCCCGATGCGTCAAGCTCCGCACGGTCGAACCTGTCCCGTTCGGGCCGGCCGTGCGCCCAACGGTCTGTTAACCACGATGCCAGGATATAACCGTCATCGGCTCGACGCAGGCCAGCCCCGCGCCTGCACCGAGAGCCCGTCTCGCGAGATCGTCTCGCAAACGATAATCTTCGCCCGCGTTTTTTGGGATGCGATCCGGATCATGAGCGCCACGCCTGTCCGTCGGACGATCAAGCCGCTGACGACGCGACTTCTCGGGACCGTGCTCGCGCTCGCGGCGCTCGGCGCCCCGGCCGATGCCGCCCGGCGCGCGAAGCGGACCGCTGCCGCGGCACCCACCACGGTGACGGTCGATTACGGCATCAACCTCGCCGGCCTGCCGATCGGCACCGCGCGCCTCGCCGGCAGCTTCGAGCGCGACCGCTACCTCATGGACGTCTCGGCGGTGCTGACCGGCCTCGTCGGCGCGATCACCGGCGGCAAGGGCTCGGCCCGGGCCTCCGGCACCTTCTCGGCCGCTCCGCAGCCGGGCGCGTTCTCGATCGCGACGCATACGGCGAGTTCGGGAATCGCCGTGCGCATGGCGCTGGCCCACGGCAACGTCGTGCAGGCCGAGATCACGCCGCCGCTGGTCGACATGCAGGACCGGGTGCCGGTCACGGCCGCCCACAAGCACGGCATCATGGATCCGGTGAGCGCGCTGCTGATGCCGGCCCAGGGTCGGGGCGAGCCGCTCGATCCGGACAATTGCAATCGGACCCTACCGGTCTTCGACGGCGCGACCCGGTTCAACGTCGTGCTGAGCTATGCCGAGACCCGCGCGGTGCAGAAGCCCGGCTATGCCGGCCCGGTCCTGGTCTGCACCGCCCGCTACCAGGCGGTGGCCGGCCACCGGCCGGACCGGCCCGGGGTGAAGTTCATGGAGGACAACCGCGAGATGTCGGTCTGGCTCGCCCCCGTCGAGGGGACGCGGGCGCTGATTCCGTTGCGCATCTCGGTGCTCACCACCATCGGCACCAACATCATCGAGGCGACCCGCTGGACCCAGGGCACCGCCACCGGGACGGCCGGCGCCAGCGTCGCCCAGGCGAGCCTGCCCGGGCAGTAGCGCCCGGCCGCGATTCGCCTTTGACCGGCAGCTTCTTTCCGGGCATCGCGTGCGCCGCGACAGGGAGGCGGCAGGATCATGGCGAAGGGCTACATCATCGTCCGGATGACGGTCACCGATCCGGAGACCTACGCGGCCTATGCCGAGATGGCCTCCGCGGCGATGCGGCTTCACGGCGCCAAGCCCCTGGTCCGCGGCGGGCGCTGCGAGGCGCTGGAAGGCGAGGCCCGGCCACGCAACGTCGTGCTGGAATTCGACTCCTACGACGCGGCGCGGGCCTATTATGTTTCGCCGGAATACCAGGCGGCTAAAGCGAAGCGCCTGCCCGCCGGGATCGGCGAGGTCGTGCTGGTCGAGGGCGCCGATTGAGGCGACGCGTCTACGCCGCCAGGGGCGCCCGGCCGTAATTGGTCGCGTAGGCGTTCTCGACGGCCGGGATGATCTCGACGATCGTGAACCACCGGTCCCAGAACGCGGTCTCGCGCAGGGCCTCGACCACGCATTCGTAGGCGTGGTGATCGCTCGCCTCCCAGACCCACAGGTCGGTCACGCGGGCGGTGTAGAATTCGGCATCGTAGAAGCGCAGCTTCACCGACTCGGCGTGGCGGCGCAGGATTGGCTCGAACGCCGCGTGCAGCTGGGCGAAGCGGTCGTCGATCGACAGGGCGAGCCAGTCGGGCGAGGTCTTCACCAGCATGAAGACGGTGAGCTTGGGATTGAAGGTCTGGTCGGACATGGATTGGACCGCTCCGTGGGTCTGTTGGAACGCCGCAATGATGCCCCCGGGCGGCCCGGTGCCGAACTCGCGTTCATGACCGGCCGGACGGCGCGCGGGCCTGCGCTCAAGCCCCGGAAAAACCCGGAACAATCCCGGTCCGCCGAGACGGTGCGGACGATCCTCGAAGGCGCGGCTCGCGTTCTGGAGGAGCGGGGGCTCACCGGCTACACGACCAATGCCGTGGCCGAGCGGGCCGGCGTCTCGGTCGGTTCGGTCTACCAGTACTTTCCCGGCAAGGAGGCGCTGACCGCGGCCCTGGTGGCACGGGAGACCGGCCTGCTGATCGCGGCGGTCCAGGCCGCCTCCGAGGCGGAAACGCCGGAGCTCGGCCTGCGCCGGATCGTGCAGGCGGCGGTCGCGCACCAGCTGTCCCGGCCGCGCCTCGCCCTGCTGCTCGACCGCGAGGAGAATCGGCTCCAGCTCGCCGACAGCCTGGACGCGGTCCACCGGGCAATCGCGGGCGCGCTCCTGGCCCTGCTGGCCCGCCTCGAACCCGGGCCGCCGGTCGAAGCCGAGATTGCGGCGGGCGACCTGTTCGCGCTCGTGCGGGGCATGGTCGATGCCGCCGGAGAGCGCGGCGAGCGGGCCGGCGACGCGCTGGAACACCGGGTTCTGCGCGCGGTGTTCGGCTATCTCGGGCTGCCACACGCAGCGAACTGAAAATCTTTCCTTTTCCGGGCGATGATCCGCGCATGTGCCCGCACCGCCTCCGAATCGCTTTCGCCTCCGCGGCCCTCGCCCTCGCCGGACCGGCCGCGGCCCAGCCCCTCACCGCGGGATCGGCCGATCCCGGCTGCGGCGGTGACGCCTTCTCGTCGGCGCAGGTGATCGAGCATCGGCCGCCACGTCACGGCCCGCTGGTGACGGTGCCCGACACCCTCTGCGCCGACCTCGCGCCCCAGCCCGGATCCCCCGCGACGCAGATCGACGTCTATCCGATGATTATGCCGCAGGTTGGCAGCAGCCCGGGTGATATCCCATATGGGGGAGGACCGAGGCGGCCCTATCGTCCCTGACGCGACCGGCCATCCGAACCTCCCTGCCCGCGCCAGACGGCGCCGCGCCGGCCTTCCCGTCCGAAGGAACCGCCGACCATCGACGCGCCGCTTCGCCCCCTCCCCCGCCGGTCCCTGCCGCGCGACGTCCGCGCCCGCGGCGTGACGGCGGTCCTCGGGCCGACCAACACCGGCAAGACGCATCTCGCCATCGAGCGGATGCTCGCGCACCCGACCGGCATGATCGGGCTGCCCCTGCGGCTGCTCGCCCGGGAGGTCTATCTGCGCGTCGTCGCCAAGGTCGGCCCGGAGAAGGTCGCCCTCGTGACCGGCGAGGAGAAAATAAAGCCGGACCGGCCGCGCTACTGGATCTGCACGATCGAGGCGATGCCCCGCGATCTCGACGTGGCCTACGTCGCCATCGACGAGATCCAGCTCGCCGCCGACATGGATCGCGGCCACGTCTTCACCGATCGCCTGCTCTACCTGCGCGGCCGGGAGGAGACGCTGCTGATCGGCTCCTCGACCATGCTGCCGCTGGTCCAGGGCCTGATCCCGAACGTCCACACCACGACCCGGCCACGGCTGTCGCAGCTGAGTTTCGCCGGCGAGAAGCGGCTGTCGCGCCTGCCCCGGCGTACCGCGATCGTCGCGTTCTCGGCGGAAGAAGTCTACGCCATCGCCGAGCTGATCCGGCGCCAGCGCGGCGGCGCCGCGGTGGTGCTGGGCGCGCTCTCGCCGCGCACCCGCAACGCCCAGGTCGAGATGTACCAGGCGGGCGACGTGGATTACCTCGTCGCCACCGACGCGGTCGGGATGGGGCTCAACCTCGACGTCGACCACGTCGCCTTCGCGGCGAACTGGAAATACGACGGCACGCGCTTCCGCAAGCTGACCCCCGCCGAGATGGGCCAGATCGCGGGCCGTGCCGGCCGCCACCTCGCGGACGGGACCTTCGGCTCCACGGGGCGCTGCCCGCCCTTCGAGCCCGAGATGGTCGAGCGGCTGGAGAATCACGATTTCGACCCGCTGCGCATCCTGCAATGGCGCAACCCGGATCTCAGCTTCGGCACCCTGGAGGCGCTGCAAGCGAGCCTGGACGAGCATCCGCGCGAATCCGGCCTCACCCGGGCGCCGATGGGCGAGGACCAGCAGGCTCTCGAGATCCTGATGCGCGAGGACGACATCCGCGACATGGCGCAGAGCCAGTCGACGGTGCGGCGGCTCTGGGATGTCTGCGGCGTGCCGGATTACCGCAAGGTCCACCCGCAGGTGCATGCCGACCTGGTCGCGCAGCTCTACCGCTTCCTCATGAAGGGCATGGCCGGACGCATCCCCGACACGTGGTTCGCCGAGCACGTGGCGATGATCGACCGCACCGACGGCGACATCGATACGCTGTCCCGTCGGATCGCCCAGGGACGCACCTGGACCTTCGTGGCGAACCGCCCCGACTGGCTCCGCGACCCGGAACATTGGCAGGGCGAGACACGTCGGGTAGAGGACAGGCTGTCAGACGCCCTGCACGAACGCCTCGCGAGCCGCTTCGTCGACCGGCGCACAAGCGTCCTGATGCGGCGCCTGAGAGAGAACACGATGCTCGAAGCCCAAATTTCCGCCGACGGTGACGTCACCGTCGAGGGTCAGCATGTCGGTCACCTGCATGGATTCCTATTCGTCCCCGATGCCAGCGCCGAGGGGCACGAGGCCAAGACTCTGAGGAGCGCCGCCGAGAAGGCGCTCGCCGGGGAGATCGAGGCCCGGGCCGACCGCTTCGCGGCGACCGCCGATTCCACCGTCGTGCTCGCGCATGACGGGACGATTCGCTGGACCGGTGCCCCGGTGGCGAAGCTGACCCCCGGCGAGAAGCTGTTCGCGCCGCAGATTCGCCTGCTCGCCGACGACAGCCTGACCGGCGCGCATCGCGAGAAGGTCGAGGCCCGCCTCGATGCCTGGCTGAAGGCTATGATCGTGCGCCTGCTCGGCCCGCTGATGGAGCTCGAGACCGCGGCCGACCTCGTCGGGCTGGCCAAGGGCATCGGCTACCAGGTGGTTGAGGCGCTCGGCGTGCTGGAGCGCTCGAAGGTCGCCCAGGAGATGCGCAGCCTCGACCAGGAGGGGCGCGGCGCGCTCCGCCGGCACGGCGTGCGCTTCGGCGCCTACCACATCTTCCTGCCCGCCCTGCTGAAGCCGGCCCCGCGGACCCTGGCCGCCCAACTCTGGGCCCTGCGCAACGGCGGCCTCGACCAGCGCGGCCTGGACGAGATCGCGCATCTCGCCGGCTCCGGCCGGACCTCGATCAAGGTCGATCGCGAGATCGCCAAGGGCCTCTACCGGGCGGCCGGCTTCCGCGTCAGCGGCGAGCGGGCGGTGCGGGTCGACATCCTGGAGCGACTGGCCGACCTGATTCGCCCGGCCATCGCCTATCGCCCCGGCACCACGCCGGGCGCCCCGCCGGACGGCACCGCCGACGGCGACGGCTTCGTGGCGACCGTCGGTATGACCTCGCTGGTCGGCTGCTCGGGCGAGGACTTCGCCTCGATCCTGAAATCGCTGGGCTACTCCCTCGAGGCTCGGCCTGGCCCGGCGATCACGGTGCCGCTGCTGCCGGCCGCCGCGACGGCGCCGGTCGTGGTCACCCCCGCATCGGAATCCGCCCCGGCGAGCGAAACCGACGCCACCGGTCAGGACTCGGCCGGCGAAGCCACCGGCGACGAAACGGACGCTGCCGTGCAGGCTGCCGATGCGGAGGGTTCCAACGACGAGGCATCGGCCCCGGAGAACGCGGAGGCTGCCCTCGCTGCCGAGGCAAGCCCCGAAACCGAATCCGCCCCGGATGCCTCGACGGTAGCCGAGCCCGCCGAAACAGTGGCCGAGGTCGAGGCCGAGCCGGAGGCGGTCCCCGCTCCGCAGCCCGAGCCGGAAGAGGCTCCGGCCGAAGCCGCCCAGGCCGCCGAGACACATGCGTCGGAGACGGTCCAGTCCACCGAGACGGCCACCGAGTCGGAAGCGGCCGAGACCACGTCCGGCTCCGAATCGGCCGAGGCTGAATCCACGGATGCGGAGAGCGAGGCCCCGGCTGAGCAGATCCTGATCGAGGTCTGGCGCCTGCAGCGCCATCAGCGTCCGGCCCATCCCCGGGCGCAGAACCGCCCGCGCGGGGCGGGTCGCGGGCGCGACGGCGCCCAGCAGGGTCAGCACCAGGGTCCCGGTCGCCCGGAGGGGGCGCGTCCCGATCAGCGGCGGGCCGAGGGGGGCGAGCGCCCCGGCAACGAGGGCGGCCCCCGCACCGGGCGCGACCGCGGCCCCCGTCGCGAGCGCTTCGAGGGCGGGCGCCCCGAGCGCCGGGACGATCAGCGCAATGCCGAGCAGCGCCATGCGGCGCCGCGGCCCGACCAGCGCCCGCCCCGGCGCGAGCGGGCCCCAGATCCCGACTCGCCCTTCGCCAAGCTGGCCGCGCTCAAGGCGCAGCTCGAAGCCGGCGACGGCGGGAAGCGCTGACGCCCGCGGATGCGGGAGGGTCGGCAACGGCTCGACAAATGGCTGTGGTTCGCGCGGTTCGCGCGGACCCGATCCCTGGCCGCGCGCCTCTCTGAAGACGGCTTCGTGCGGGTGAACGGCACCCGCACTGAGAACCCGGCCAAGGGTATCGTGATCGGCGATGTGGTGACGGTGGCCGCCCCCCACGCGACCCTGGCCGTGCGCGTGCTCGGCCTCGGCGAGCGGCGGGGGCCAGCCCCGGAGGCGCGGCTTCTCTACGAAGATCTGGCCAACGTCCAGACGGAGATCGAACCGCTCGAGTGATGAGCCGGCGCCACAGCCGCCGATCGAGGACCGGATCGCGCCCCCCTGGGACACCCGCGCGCTTGTCAGCCCGGGAGGCAGGGTCTAGAGCCCTTGGCTTCCGAAAGACTTGGTTCGACGCCAGGTTTTGCGGCGCACCATCGCAGCGCCACCTGGGCGTGCGGGCCTCCGAGGCTCCGCCCCGGCAGACCAGAATTTTGGGACGAAGATAGCCGATGACCTACGTCGTCACCGACAATTGCATCAAGTGCAAGTACATGGACTGCGTCGAGGTGTGTCCGGTGGACTGCTTCTACGAGGGCGAGAACATGCTCGTCATCCACCCGGACGAGTGCATCGATTGCGGCGTCTGCGAGCCGGAATGCCCGGCCGAGGCGATCAAGCCCGATACGGAATCGAACCTCGAGACCTGGCTGAAGCTCAACGCCGATTACGCCAAGAGCTGGCCGAACATCACGCAGAAAAAGGACGCTCCGGGCGACGCCAAGGAATGGGACGGCGTCGCCGGCAAGCTCGAGGCGCACTTCTCGGCCAACCCCGGCTCGGGCGACTAGAGCTTGACGCCCCGACGGAGGTCGCTCCGGAACAGGCGGATTGAAACGCAGGTGTGACCGCACAGAGTCTGGATAACGGATTGCCTCACAATGTTGCGATCCGTCATCGGTTCGGCTGCTGGCCGTGCATCGCCGCGGAAACGATCGTCGACCTGCGTCAAGCGAAGCCCTGAGCCGCGGGCAGGTCATTCCCCTCCGGCCAAGCCGGTGTAAAACTCTTTCGAGGCTGCGCCCGGACCGCGCGCGCTTCTTCAGGGATGCTTTGATCTGCGCGCCGGATTGTGATACACAATCTGCCTGCCGTCGCTCGCGCCAGACGTGCCCCCTTCCGGCCGAAATGCCTTTTGCTTTCGTACCCTATGAGGAGTGGCACGCGAACGACCGCCGAGGGTGACTTCGGCGGATGTTCCGGTGTTTGCACGGCCGCGCCGGGGAACGCCCGGATTTTTGTCCTTCGGGACGGGGATCCCGGGAACGGCGAGGCAAACCGGGTATCCCGCCCGGAAGAACACGGTTTTGCGCGGCGCGGAGCGTCGCGCGCCAGTGGAGGCCCTTCTCGCATGACCACAGCCAAGAAGACGACGACCGCAGGCCGGCAGGGCTTCAAGACCGGTGAGGCCGTCGTATATCCGGCCCACGGCGTCGGTCGCATCACCGCGATCGAAGAGCAAGAGATCGCGGGCTACAAACTTGAGCTGTTCGTCGTCTCGTTCGAGAAGGACAAGATGGTCCTGCGCGTCCCGACCGCGAAGGCCAACAGCGTTGGCATGCGCAAGCTCGCCGAGCCGGAGCTGGTGAAGAAGGCGCTGGACGTGCTGACCGGCCGTGCCCGGATCAAGCGCACCATGTGGTCGCGCCGCGCCCAGGAATACGAGGCCAAGATCAACTCGGGCGACCTGCTCGCCGTCACCGAGGTGGTGCGCGACCTGTTCCGCTCCGAGGCCCAGCCTGAGCAGTCCTATTCCGAGCGTCAGCTCTACGAGGCGGCGCTCGACCGGATCGTGCGCGAGATCTCGTCGGTCAACCGCATCACCGAGACCGAGGCGCTGAAGCTGATCGAGCAGAGCCTGGCCAAGTCGCCGCGCCGCGCCAAGGAGGCCGAGCCCGAGGCTGAAGCCGAAGGCGAGGGTGACGACATCCAGGAAGTGGCCGCCTGAGGCGCCTTTTTCCCAAGACGAAACAAAGCCCGGCCCTCTGCGGCCGGGCTTTTTTTATGCCCGTCTGGGCACCGCTCGACGGGAGACCGATTCGCCGCGATAGCCTGCCGCCCATCGCATTTCCCAAGGGATCGAAGGGTCGGGGACTGGACGGTGCGACGCCGGGACCCATCTTCTGGCGACGGAACACGAAAACGTGGCCGCTCCGCTGTCGCACTGCGAAGCGATGCGGCGGAACTTTCGCGTTTTGCCTCCCGTTGTCGGTTGCCTGGCGCCGCCCATCGGTGACGCCCTGCGGGTTGGACGCTCCGTTCGGCGCCGCAACAGCACTCGGCAACAAGAGGCAGGCGGGATGGCTGATATCGCTGGAATTCGACGGCAGTTCATACGGACTGCCATGGAGGCGCCCTTCCTGGCACGGGAAGAAGAGCGCGGCCTCGCCGTCCGCTGGAAGGACAACCGCGACGAGCGTGCGCTGCACCGCCTGATTTCAGCCCATATGCGCCTCGTCATCGCTCTGGCGGGGCGTTTTCGTCACTACGGCCTGCCGATGGCCGACCTCGTGCAGGAGGGGCATGTCGGCCTGATGGAGGCCGCCGCCCGGTTCGAGCCGGAGCGGGATGTCCGGTTCTCGACCTATGCCACTTGGTGGATCCGGGCCTCGATACAGGACTACATCCTGCGCAACTGGTCGATCGTGCGCGGGGGCACGTCCTCGGCCCAGAAGGCTCTGTTCTTCAACCTGCGCCGGCTGCGCGCCCGGCTGATGCAATCCACCGAGGAGCATGTCGGCGACGAGATCCACCGCCGCATCGCCACTGCCATCGGCGTCTCGCGCGATGATGTCGCCCTGATGGATGCCCGCCTCTCGGGTCCCGACATGTCGCTGAACGCCCCCGTCGGCGAGGACAACGACGCCTCCTCCGAGCGCATGGACTTTCTGGTCGACGGCGCTGCGCTGCCGGACGAGACCGTGAGCGCCACGGTCGACGGCGAGCGGCGCCTCAGCTGGCTGCAGCAGGCGCTGACGGTCCTGTCCGAGCGCGAGCTGCGGATCCTGCGCGAGCGGCGCCTCGCCGAGGATCAGGCGACCCTGGAGGCTTTGGGCCAGCGCCTCGGCATCTCGAAGGAACGGGTCCGCCAGATCGAGAATCGCGCCCTGGAAAAGCTCCGCCGCGCCCTGGCCGACCGCTTCCCGGCCGCCACCGGCAGCCCGCATATCGGCTGATCGTCCCGCAAGACGGCGCAGCCTTCAAGCGAACCCGGCCAGACAGGCCGGGTTTTCTCGTTTTCAGAGCTGCTTTTCCATCAGGATGGTCCGGGATGTGACGCGCTCACCTCGAAACGGCCTGATCTCGCCCGTCGGGCCGAATCCCATCCGCGTCCAGAAGCCCAACACCGGATTGGTCTCGACAACGGCCAGACGCAGCGTGCGGGCTTTCAGGTCGTTCCGGGCAACTTCCTCTGCCGCCTGGCAAAGCCTGCGGCCAAATCCGGCTCCCTGGGCGCTCTCACGGATCGCCAGGAGCCCGATGAAGGCTGTTCCCGCAGCCGGATAGCCATGGATGAGATCAAGAAGTCCGATGGCTACGCCGTCACATTGTGCCAGGAACGCGTGCTTGTCGCGCGGCGCGCATCCCGGCGGGAGCCCTGTCGCGAACCCGGAGGCGCCATCCTCGCGTTTCGGCACGCCATCGACCCGCATGGAATAGGCCGTGAGATCGTCGAAGACGGCGTCCACGGCGCGCAGATCGTTCGAGGTGACCGCCACGAGTGATACGGGCGACCGATACGTCATCGCTTTCTCCCCGCACCACGAGACTGCACGACAGAGCGGCAGCCTGGGCGGCTACGCCCCCTGCACCGCTGCGCTGCGCCGCTCCCGCCGGCGTCGGCGCCGCCCGGGCTCGGGGGTGGTATCGAGCCAGATCACCAGCGCCAGGGCCATGAGCGCCGGCACGCCGAGGGCGAGGAACGCGCCGGTCCAGCCGAACACAGTGTAGGACAGGCCGCCATACCAGCCTGACAGGGCGCCGCCCACGCCCTGTACGGCGTTGACGCTGCCGAGCGCCGTCTGGGTACGACCGGAGCCCCAGGTCAGATCCGCCACGATCACCGGCACCGCCACACCGACGATGCCTGAGGCAACGCCATCCAGGACTTCTGCGGTGATGAGCCAGACCGGATCGTCGATCAGGCCCGAGAGCACCGCCCGGACCGGCAACACCGCGAAGGCCACCATCAGGAGCTGACGCCGTCCGCGCCGATCCGCCAGGGAGCCGGCGAACAGCGCCACCGGCACCATCACGAGTTGCGCCACCATCACGTAGCGCGCGGTCCAGGTCGTGGCGTCGGCGGCGGTGGCGACCAGCTTCTGGCCGAGCAGGGACAGCATGCCGCCGCTGCCCAGGTTGAACAGCGTCAGCGCCACGGTGAGCACCAGCAGGCGCCGATTGCCCAGCACCTGGCGGATGCCGCTGCGCTGCGGCTCGTCGTCCGCGTCCTCCTGCCAGCCCACGGCGCGGCGGCGGTTCCAGGCGCCGGCCGGCGTCGTCAGGGTCGCGACGATCGCGGCGACCGCCATGCCGCCGAGCACCCAGAAGGCGATGGCCGGGCCGAACGTGCCGGTGCCGAGGCTGATGCCCCCGGCGGCGATCAGGATACCGACATGGTTGAAGGCCTGGTTGCGGCCCTGCTGCTTGGGAAACCCATCCTTCCCGACGATCCCGAGGGTCAGCGCCGCCACCGCCGGCAGCAGCAGCGTGCCGCCGGCGGCGGCGAGCAGCTGCGCCACCAGCACGGCGGAGAAGCTCCGCGCGGGCAGAAGCAGGAGCGTACCCGCCAGGATCGCCGCGCAGGCGAGCGCCACCAGCAGGCGCGGGCGGGGGAAGCGATCGACCAGCGCCCCGAACGGGCCACTCAGGAACAGCGTCCCGAATCCGACCAGGGTGATGACGAACCCGACCCGCGCCGGGCTCCAGGACGCGGCCTGCGCCAGCCACGTCCCCAGGAACGGCCCGAGGCCGCCCTGGATGTCACCGATGAACAGGTTGATGAAAGCGAGGTGCGCTGTGGGGCTCATGCGATCCAGGTCTGGCGGCGGGCCCCGGACCTGGACTCCGGTCTCGTTACGGTCAAGCCCGGCTCGATGCGCTCGCCTCCCGCGCCGTCAGGAGTCCGGCGGCCCGTACTGCATCAGCCCGTCGCCGAACGACCAGCTCTCGGGGGCGACCTCGACCAAGTTCACGAGCACGTCGGCCGGCTTCACCCCCGGCTCGCGCCCGAGATTGCGGGCGATGGCGGCATAGAGCGCGCGCTTCTGGGCCGTGGTTCGGGTGGCGTTGGCGGTGATCTGGATGATCACGAGCTCATCGCCGCGGTGGATGCCGAGATAGTCCGGCCCGTAGTGGAAGTTCGCCGTCTCGTGCTCGTGGATGAGGGCGAACCGGTCGCCTTCGGGCACCGCGAAGGTCTCGCGCAGGGCCGCGTAGACGCCCTCCACCAGGGCGGTGCGGTAGGCCGGAGGGGTGCCGGCGCGCAGGGAAATGCGGATCAGGGGCATCGCATCAAGCCTCCCTCACAGACCGCGCAAGGCCGCGAGGCCGGGGGCGGCGAGATGCGCGACCTCGGTGCCGGACTGGGCATCGGCTCGGTCGGCCTGCAGGGTGAAGCGCGTCAGCCGCCACGTGGCGGGTTCGAGCCCGACCAAGGTGGCCAGAACGCCCGGGTGCCCGGCGATGTCCCGTCCCCGGACCTGCTCGGTCTCCCGCAACTGGCCGAGATCCTCGTCGGGACCGATCTGCCGCGTCTCCTCGGACAGGGCAACTCTGGTCGCGGCAGCGCCGAGGCTCACGTCCAGCGGAAGCCACGTCTCCACCTGCGGGCGCCCGAAACTCTCGATCACGGCCCGGAAGCCCGGCCCGATAAGGAATTCGACCGCCGCACCGGCGTCGCGCCACAGATAGAGCGAGCTATAGGCATTCGCCGCCGCGCCGCGTGCGCGCTCCTCGATGGCGAAAGCCTTGAAGACGAGGCCCGGCATTGCGTCCCAGGCGTGCGCCCGTTCGGCTATCCGCGTACGGATTCGGTCCATCGGATAATCGGCCGGCAAGCGGTGCCGGTAGCGTGCAACTAGCATCGTCCTCTCCTCTGTCGCGCCGACAGAGTTGCAGGCAGCCATCATAAGAGCGAGATATCGCTGAGAATATCTCTGATAACGGATGCTTGTGATGCTGCCTCGTCCCCTCGACCTCGACGGCGTCCTGGCTTTCGTGCGGGTGGTCGATCTCGGCAGCTTCACCCGCGCCGCCGAGGCGCTGGACACCTCGCAGGCGGCGATCAGCCTGCGCCTCAAGCGCCTTGAGGATCGGCTCGGGGAGCGGCTGCTCGATCGGACACCCCGGCACGTGGCCACGACCCGGAAGGGCGAGCTGTTCCTGTCGGCGGCGCGGCGGCTGCTGGAAGCGCATGAGAGCGCCCTGTCGGAGATCACGGCCGACGTGCCGGCTCGGCTGTGCCTCGGCATCAGCGACCACGTCGCCGGCCCGGACCTGCCCGCCCTGCTCCGGCGCCTCGGCCTCGACAAGACAGGACTGACCCTGGAGGTGCGGATCGTCCCGTCACGGGACCTCGCTTCCGCCTTCGAGTCCCCGGGCGAGGGCGGCTACGACGCGGTGCTGCTGCGGACCGAGGAAAGGCCCGAGCGCGACGGGACCATCCTGGCTCAGGAGCGGCTGGGCTGGTTCGCGGCGCCGGATTTCCCGGCCCCTCCGCAGGGCGAGCCCGTGCGGCTCGCAGGCCTGTCGGGGCCCTGCAACGTCCGGGCGGCGGCGGCCCGCACCCTGGATGCGGCCGGCCTACCCTGGACGGAGGTGTTCGTCGGCGGCGGCGTGCTGGCCGTCGGTGCAGCGGTCACGGCGGGCCTCGCCATCGCCGCCCTGGCGCCGAGCACCGCCCCGCCAGGCGCCGTAGAGATCGGCGCACGGCTGGGCCTGCCCGAATTGCCGCTCACCTGGATCGTGCTGCGGTCCCGGCGGCTCACCGGGCGGCCCGCCGAGGCGTTGCGCATCCTGGCGGCGGCCTATCGCGGTCCCGGCGGCCGCTGAAACCTGTCACGACCCGCCTGCACGACATCGAACCTGGACTCGGCGACGGCCGACGAGCGCGTCGCCAGAATCAATGCGGCGGCATTGCCTCGGTGCCTGCGGGCCAGATCTTGCGCCCGCTCGCCCAGGGCGAAAGCCTCGCGACGGCGCCGCGCTACATATTCCGAATCCGACGCCGACAACGTGATCGATGCGATCACCCGAACCCTCGGCGGCAGGGGGGAGCGGGACTATGCTCTGGGCAATCGTTGAAGCGATCTACGATCGCCTGACAAGCTCCGACCCATTCCCAGGATGGTCGTTCGTCTCGGGCATTACCGCTGGCGGGTTGATAGCCGTCGCGCTTGAATGGTTCGGCCGATGGCGCAAAACAGTGAATTCGGACGACGCCCTTCGGAAGCTTGATGCGAGAAAGCTCAACGAGCATCTGAAACTGTTCGGCAGCTTCACCAACACGCTTGGTGCGGCCATCATTGGCGCCGCCTTCATCGTTCCTTACATTGGAAACCACGCATCGCCCGATCAGGTCTCCGGCTGGGGCGTTGGCGCAGGCGCACTCCTGCCGCTCACGGGCCAGATCATGCTCCGGTTCATGCGAAGCGAGAGTTGAACGATGTCGAACGCTCCCCTTCTGCTCTTCCTTGTCGGCGGGATAATCGGCGGCGGTTTCGCGTACTTTTACCAAGCGGCACGGACCTTTGACCGCGATCACGCGCCGAAGCAGGACAGCAAGACGAAGCCTGCGGTTCCAGCCCGTACCTAAGCTCGAATGGATCAGCGCTATGGAACCGACGCTCGGCGCGGTGGCCTGCGCTGAAGCGGCGACGGATCCGGCGGGAGCGGGCGCTCGCGATCAGAAACGGGAGCCGCCCCCGACGCAATGCGATCGGGAGCGGCTTTCGAAACATAGGGCCGTTTCAGATCCTCAGGAGGCCAGCGGGCCGCTGGCGCCCTGGGCTTCCTGGGCCTTCTGACGGTAGAGGGCGACGAAATCGATCGGGTCGATGTACAGGGGCGGGAAGCCGCCGTTGCGAACCGCCTCGGCCACGATCTGGCGGGCGAACGGGAACAGCAGACGCGGGCACTCGATCATCACGGCGGGATGAAGCTGGTCGGCCGGGATGTTGACCATCCGGAAAACGCCCGCATACTTCACGTCGAACGCGAACAGCACGTCGCTCTGGATCTTGGCGTCGCCCTCCAGGGTCAGCTCGACCTCGAAATCGGTGTCCGAGAGCTGCTGCGCGGTGACGTTGACCTGAATGTTGATCTGCGGGCCGAGGCCTTCCTTCGGCTGCAGCGAGCGCGGCGCGTTCGGGTTCTCGAAGGACAGGTCCTTCGTGTACTGCGCCAGCGCGTTGATGGTCGGCGCGTCGCCCTGCGGCATGCCGCCGCCGTTGCCGTTGGCTGCCGGAGAGTCGGCCATGCGGATCATCCTTCTCGATCGACCGGCAGGGCCGGCCCGGGTTGTCGCGGCGGGAGCCGCTGAACGGCGCCGCGAAGCGGCCCGGAAGGCAGCGCCGCTAACACGCGCGCCGGGCACGGACAAGCAGCAGGCTGGCGTGGCGCTGGCGGCGGCGGTGTCCGCGCCCCATATCGGTTGAGGCACGGGGATCGCGGCGTTCCGCACCGGTACAACCGGCTCGCTCCGGGCGCGCTGGTCGGTTATGAGTCGCCTGGACCCGCGAGCGCTTTGCCGGCGCCGCACCGCGCACGACCTCGGCAAGGGGCACGAGGTCCCGCCGCGGCCACCATCGGATCGGTGATGCAGGACAGCTTCGACGTTACGACGATCATCTTTCTCGCGCTCGCCGTCTTCGTGATCTGGCGCCTGCGCTCGGTGCTCGGCCAGAAGACCGGCGCGGAGCGCTCGCCGTTCAAGCCGGTGGACCGCAGCCGGACCGAGCCGCAGGCGCGCTCCGAGGGCGACAACGTCGTGCGTCTGCCCGGCGCCGACCGGGTACAGCCCGCCCCGGCCCAGTCTGCTGTCGCCGCCCGCGACTGGCGGGGCATCGCGGAGCCCGGCTCCGAGATCGCCCGCGGTCTCGAGGCCGCCGTGCAGGCGGAGCCCGGCTTCGACCCGCGCGCCTTCATCGAGGGCGCAAAGGCGGCCTACGAGACGATCATGATCGCCTTCGCCAAGGGCGACCGGAAGACCCTGCGGGGCCTCCTCTCGAAGGAGGTCGGCGAGGCGTTCGAGCGGGCGATCGCCGAGCGCGAGCGCAACCGGCAGACCCTGGAGACCACCTTCGTGTCGATCGACAAGGCCGAGATCGTCGCCATCGAGGTGCGCAACCGCGTGGCGCAGATCACCGTGCGCTTCCTGTCGAACCTCATCACCGCCACCCGCAACGCCGAGGGCAAGGTCGTCGACGGCAGCGCCGAGACCGTGGTCGAGGTGCCCGACGTCTGGACCTTCGCGCGCACCCTCGGCTCGCGGGATCCGAACTGGCAACTCGTGGCCACCGAGGCCGGCGCCTGATTTCGTGACCCCGTTGCCGTGCCAAATCTGCGTGCCTGGTCCGGAGGTGTTCCGGCTTTCCTCTTCGCGACTCTCCTAGCCGCCTCGACACCGGCCGCCTCCGCCGAGGTCGGCGGCGCGGTCCTGACGCCGGTTCCGTTCGCGGCCCTGCCGGGCTTTCCCGGCCCCGAACCCGCGGCTGCGCTCGACGCGTTCCGCCGGGTCTGCGCCGCGCCGCCTCCACCCCTGCCGCAGCCGACGGGGGTTGCAGGCGATCCCGCTGCCCTCTCGGCGGCCTGTGCGGACGCCTTGGATGTCGCGCCTGACGCTGCGGCTGCGTTCTTCCGGGATCGGTTCGAGGCGTACCGGGTGGTGAAGCCGGGCTCCGAGCGGCCCGGTTTTCTCACAGGCTATTTCGAGCCGGAACTGGAGGGCTCGCTCGTGCAGGGGCCGGACTTCCCGACGCCCGTGCTCGCCCGGCCCGACGACCTCGTCTCGCTGGCACCCGGCGAGACCCGGCCCGGCCTCGACCCGGCTCTGCGCGCCGCCCGCGCCACCGCGGAGGGGTTCGGGCCCTATCCCGACCGGGCCGCGATCGAGGACGGGGCGCTAGGGGCACGGGCCCGGCCGACCCTGTGGCTGCGCGACGCGGTCGACCTGCTGGTGCTCCAGGTCCAGGGCTCGGGCCGCGTCCGCCTGCCCGAGGGGCGAGCGGTCCGGGTGCTGTATGACGGACGCAACGGCCAGCCCTACACGGCGGTGGCCAAGCTGATCGTGCAGGAGGGCCACCTGCCCCTGGAGGGCCTGACGCTGGCCCGCTGGACGACGTGGCTGCGGGCGCATCCCGAGACGGCCCGGCGCCTGATCCGCGCCAACGCCTCCTACATTTTCTTCCGCCTCGCCGCGGTGGACGACCCGGCGCTCGGGCCGCCCGGCGCCGCCAACGCGCCGCTGACGCCCGGGCGCAGCCTGGCGGTGGATGGCGGCCTGTGGCGCTACGGCCTGCCGTTCTGGCTCGTCGGACAACTCCCGGCGGGGTCGCCGGGCGAGACCGGGCGCCTCGTCATCGCCGCCGATACGGGATCGGCGATCGTCGGGCCGGCCCGCGGCGACCTGTTCGTCGGCACCGGGGCGCAGGCCGGAATCGCGGCCGGAAACCTGCGCGACGCCATCGGCTTCGTGGTGCTGCTGCCGAAGCCCGCCCGCGGGGTCGCGCCGTGAGGCCGCCGCGCCGTACGCGCCGGCTGACCGCCGGGGAGGCGAGGCTCTGGAGCGAGATCGCCAAGCTGGTGACACCGCTGACGGGCCGGGCGACCCTGCCCCCCGAGGCGCCGCCGGCACCGACCGCGACCATGCCGCCGCTGGCGGCGCCGATCCTGAAGCCGTCGGCGAGCCCGACCGCGAAGAAGCCTCGTCCGAAGCCGCCGCCCAAGCCGGCGGCCGCCCTGCCCCCCAAGGTCACCGCCGCGCCCTACCAGGCGCCGCTCCAGAGCCATGCCCCGCCGTCGGGGCTGGAGCGGCAGGCCAAGGTCGGGCTGCGCCGGGGGCGTCTGGCGGTCGAGGCGCGGATCGACCTGCACGGGATGGTCCAGGCGGAAGCCCATGCTGCGCTGACCGGATTCCTTCTGCGATGCCGGGCCGCCGGGCATGCCTACGTGCTGGTCGTCACCGGCAAGGGCGGGCAGGACAGGGGCGGCTCCGCCTATCCCGACGCCTTCGCCGAGCGGGGGGTGCTCCGGCGCAGCGTGCCGCATTGGCTGCGCGGCGCCGAGCTGCAGGGCATCGTGCTGGGCTTCGAAGAGGCGGCCCGGCATCACGGCGGCGGCGGCGCACTCTACGTCAGACTTCGCCGGCGTTGAGCGCCAGCCTTCGCACGCTCTTCGCCGGACAGGGCGGCAAACCGCGCCGTTGCCGTTCCCGTCGAAGAATTCGATATCCGGACCGCGTGCGCATGCGGTCCAACGAAAAAGTCTCGGAAAAAAAATGCCGGAGCTTCCCGAGGTCGAGACGGTACGGCGGGGCCTGGTGCCCGCGATGGTCGGCGCCCGGTTCAGCCGGGTGACCCTGCGCCGGCCGAATCTGCGCTTCCCGTTCCCCGAGCGATTCGTGGCGCGGCTGGAGGGGCGGACCGTGACCGATCTCACCCGCCGGGCGAAGTACCTCACCGCCGCCCTCGATTCGGGCGAGACGCTGATCATGCATCTCGGCATGAGCGGCCGGTTCGACGTGGCCTTGCCCGACGGACGCAACCTGTCGCCGGGGGATTTCTACCTGGAGGGGGCACAGGGCACGCCCAAGCACGACCACGTGGTCATGGCGATGAGCACCGGCGCCACCGTGACCTACAACGACGCCCGCCGCTTCGGCTTCATGGACCTGGTTCCGAGCGAGACCCTGGCGGCCTGCCGCCACTTCGCCAACATGGGAGTTGAACCCCTGGACGGGCTGACCGGGGCGGTGATCGCCGGCCTGTTCCGGCACAAGATCGCGCCGCTCAAGGCCGCGCTCCTCGACCAGCGCCTGATTGCGGGCCTGGGCAACATCTATGTCTGCGAGGCCCTGCACCGGGCGCGCCTGCACCCGGAGACCCCGGCCGGCCTCCTGGCCAAGCCCGACGGGCGGCCGACGCCCAAGGCCAACGCCCTCGCCAAGGCGATCGTGCAGGTGCTGCAGGAGGCCGTGAAAGCCGGCGGCTCGACGTTGCGCGACTACGCCCACACCGATGGCAGCGCCGGGGCGTTCCAGCACGCCTTCCGGGTCTACGACCGGGTCGGCGAGCCCTGCCGCCACCCGGGCTGCGGCGGCGCGATCACCCGGATCGTCCAGGCGAACCGCTCGACCTTCTTCTGCGCGACCTGCCAGCCGGCGACCTGATCGGCCGGCTCTCGCAGCGCAGAACGGCATTTTCGCCACAAACCCGGCTAGGGTCGCGGATCTCGACGCGCGCACCCGGTTGCGGGCCGCCGGTGCCGCCCCGCGGCACGAGACGGGTCGCGCGGGCCCGGTGTTGCATCGTCGTCTTCCCGAAGGCCGGCAGCCGGCGTTCGGGATGATGATCTAGACAGGAACGCGATGTTCTTCCGCCGCTCAAAGACGCCCGCGCCCGAGAGGATCTCACAGGATTCGATCGCGCAGGATCCGGGCGACGAGCCCGCCCTGCCGCAGCGGCTCTCGCCGCGCTCGCCGGGCGAGGCGATCAAGCCGACCGCCGCGCCGCCGCCGCCGGAGAAGCCGGTGCGCGAGCGCAGCGGCCTCGTCGGCATCATCAGCGGCGCCCTCACCTTCGCGGTGGTCATCGCCATCGCGGCGATGATCGGGATCACCCTGTTCCAGCGCCAGGTCCGCGAGCCGGGGCCGCTCAATGCCGACAAGGTCGTGGTGATCCCGCCCCATAGCGGCACCGGCGAGATCGCCGAGGCGCTGAAGCGCGAGGGCGTGATCGACCATACCGGCCTGTTCGAGTTCGCCGCCCGCTTCGGCGGCCGGCCGGCGCTCCGGGCCGGCGAGTACATGTTCAAGGCCCATGCGAGCATCGCCGACGCCCTCGACACGGTCACCACCGGCCGGCAGGTGCAGCATGCGATCACCTTCCCGGAGGGCCTGACCTCCGAGCAGATCGTCACGCGGCTCAACGACAACGACATCCTCTCCGGCGAGATCAACGAGATCCCGCCCGAGGGCTCGCTCCTGCCCGACACCTACAAGTTCGAGCGCGGCGCCACCCGCCAGCAGATCGTCAACCTGATGCGGGCCAAGCAGCGTGAGGTGCTGAACCAGATCTGGCTCCGGCGCAGCGCCGACGTGCCGGTGCGGACCCCGGCCGAGATGGTCACCCTGGCCTCGATCGTCGAGAAGGAGACCGGCCGGGCCGACGAGCGGCCCCGGGTCGCCGGCGTGTTCATCAACCGCCTGAACAAGCGGATGAAGCTGCAATCCGACCCGACCATCGTGTACGGGCTGGTGGGCGGCCGCGGCACCCTCGGGCGCGGCATCCTGCGCTCCGAGATCGATCGGCCGACCCCGTACAACACCTACGCGATCGAGGGCCTGCCCCCGGGGCCGATCGCCAATCCCGGCAAGGCCGCCTTGGAGGCGGTGGCCAACCCGTCCCGGACCAAGGACCTGTACTTCGTCGCCGACGGCAGCGGCGGCCACGCCTTCGCCGATTCGCTGGAAGGCCACCAGCGAAATGTCGCCCGCTGGCGCGCCGTCGAGAAGAGCCGCCAGGCGCCGCCGGCGGATTCGGTCGACAAGGTCGAGCCGGGCCCCGACCCGAGCGTCCCCGGCCGCGCCTCGGCCTTCGCGCCGGGCACCGCGCCGAACACCAACGCGGCCTTCGCCCTCGATTCCGGAACGCCGGGCACCCGCGCCTTCGACGCCTCCGAGGGCACGCGGCTCGATCCGCTGAAGAACCGCAGCTACGATCTCGGCTCGCCCAAGACCGTCCCGGCGCTCGCCGACCCGACGCCGGCCCCGCGCGGGCGGCGATAAGCGGACGGTTCGGAGCATCGGGCGCTATCAAACGGGCTTCCCAAACACGCCCTCATCCTGAGGTGGCGTCGCGAAGCGAAGCCCGCGAAGGAGGCCTCCAGCCAGCCGCGCGATCCCTGGAGGGCTCCTTCGAGGTTGCTGCGCAGCACCTCAGGATGAGGAAATCGGGTGGGATACGCGCCGAGGCGCGACCGTAGCTCTCTCCGTCATTGCGAGCGCAGCGAAGCAACCCAGGGCAGCGCGCGATCGCAAAACGGAGCGCGTCACTGGGTTGCTTCGCTGCGCTCGCAATGACGGCGTGATGATCGGACCCGGGCCGTCCGACCTTCGGACTCGATCCCGCCACCTCTTCCCCCCGAACCGATCCGTGCTACAGGCCCCGATCTTCTTGAGGACGGGGGGTCGGCATGGCCCAGATCGCGAGCATGACCGGGTTCGCCCGGGCGGCGGGCACCACCGGGGCGGTGCAATGGGCCTGGGAGGTCCGGAGCGTCAACGGGCGCGGCCTCGACGTGCGCATCCGCGTCCCGGCCGGCTATGACGCGCTCGGCGAGACCGCGCGCACCGCCCTGCAAAAAACCCTGGCCCGGGGCCAGTGCCAACTCACCCTGACTCTGACCAAGCCGGAGCAGGCCGCCCGGGTGCGGATCAACGAGGGCCTGCTGGCGAGCCTCGCGCAGGCGGTCGCCCGGGTGCCGGTGCCCGAGGGCGTCGCCCCGGCCACGATGGACGGGCTGCTCGGCGTGCGCGGGGTGATCGAGGTCGAGGACGAGGCGGCGGCCGAGACCGACTCGCTCGCCCGGGATCTCGCCGCGGGCGTCGTCCGGGTGGTGGCCGATCTGGTCGAGGCCCGCCGGGCCGAGGGGCGCCAGCTCGCCGAGGTGGTCACCGCGCAGGTCGAGCGGATCGCCGAATTGACCCGGGCCGCCGAGGACAACCCGGCGCGCAAGCCCGAGGCGGTGCGCGCCCGGCTGGTGGCCGCCATCGAGGCCCTGGGCGGAACCAACCTCGACCCGGACCGCCTGCACCAGGAGGCGATGCTGCTCGCCGGCAAGGCGGACGTGCGCGAGGAGCTGGACCGGCTGCACGCCCATGTCGCCAGCGCCCGCGACCTGCTCGCCGCCGGCGGCGCGATCGGCCGGCGGCTCGATTTCCTCGCGCAGGAATTCGGCCGCGAGGCCAACACCCTGTGCGCCAAGGCCAATGACATCAGCCTGTCGCGGATCGGGCTCGACCTCAAGGCGGTGGTCGAGCAGTTCCGCGAGCAGGTCCAGAACATCGAATGACTTTTTGGGACCGGACCATGCACCACAGGACGGAGCCGCGCGGATGACCGAGCCGGCCAAGAGCGTCTCCGACACCATCGCGCGGCGTGGGTTGATCCTGATCCTGTCCTCGCCTTCGGGGGCGGGCAAGACCACGCTGACCCGGGCGATCGCACAGGATCCCGCCTGGGCGCTCGACGTGTCGATCTCCGTCACCACGCGGTCGCGCCGGCCCTCCGAGATCGACGGGCGGCACTACCATTTCATCGACCGGGAAGCGTTCGAGGACCTGCGCAGCCGCGACGACCTGCTCGAATGGGCCGAGGTCCACGGCAATTACTACGGCACGCCCCGCCGCCCGGTGGAGAAGGTTTTGGGCTCGGGCCGGGACATGATCTTCGACATCGACTACCAGGGCACCCGCCAGGTGCGGGCCAAGCTCGCCCAGGACGTGGTGACGGTGTTCATCCTGCCGCCCAGCATGGCCGAGCTGCGCCAGCGCCTGGAGCGCCGGGCCGAGGATTCGGCCGAGACGATCGAGAAGCGGCTCGCCAACGCCCGGACCGAGATCCAGCGCTGGAGCGAGTACGATTACGTGATCGTCAACGAGGATCTGCAGGACGCCTTCAAGGCACTCCAGGGGATTCTTCTGGCCGAGCGGCTGAAGCGGGCGCGCCGGACCGGGCTGGCACCGTTCGTCGACGGGCTGCTGGCGGAGGCGGAGGCCTGAGCTTCCAACCCGTCATTGCGAGCGCAGCGAAGCAACCGAGGGACACGCTACGATCTGAGGGCGCGCGCTGCACTGGGTTGCTTCGCTGCGCTCGCAATGACGGTGGCGATCACGCGGTGATGGTGAAGCACGCACCCGGATTGTTCGCCACATCGAGCCGGGCGTTGATCTGGTCGAGCATCGCCCGGATCAGCTTCATGCCGAGGCCCGAGCCCTTGCCGCGCGCCTTGGCGTCGGCCCAGTCGTCGGGCAGGCCGGCGCCGTCGTCGCAGACCCGGAGCTGGACCTCGCCAGGACCGGAAGCCGAGACGCTGACCTCGACGCGGCCGCCGCCGGACGGGTTGGCGGCGTACTTGAACGCGTTGGTGACGAGTTCCGTGGCGATCAGCGAGAGCGCCACCGCCTTGCGGTAGGGCACCATCAGGCCGGGCTCGGCCGAGAGATCGACGGCGTGGCCCTCGCCCGCGAGGCCCGCGAGGTCGTTGCACAGGTTCTCGATGGTCTGACCGAGATCGACCTCGTCGACCCGCTCGGCCTGGTACAGGCTGTCGTGCACGCGCGCGACGCTCATCACCCGGGCGGAGGTGTCGGCGAAGGCCTGCCGGGCCTCGGCGTCGGTGATCTGCCGGCGCTGCATCTGCAGGAAGGCCGAGACGATCTGCAGCGAGTTCTTGACCCGATGGTCGATCTCCCGGGTCAGCAGATCCTTCTGCTCCAGCAGGCGCTCCTTCTCGGCGAGCAGGCTCGTCAGCTCGTCGATCTTGCGGCGCTGGCGCAGCACCACGCCCTCGACCGCCTCGGCGAGCGAGCCGGCGAGCTGGACCTGCCATTCCGCCCAGGCGCTGGCGTAGCCCGTGCGCTCCTCGACCCAGCGCTCGAACGAGCGGCGCGGCAGCAGCGCCACCGGGCCGCTGCCGGCGAGCACGGGTTTGCGCGGGTCGCCGCCCCAGGTCACCGTGCTGGGTACCTCCGGCCGGAACCAGAGCAGCAGGGTCTCGCGGGACTCGTCCACGAAGGCGGCGAGGAGGCCGCTGGCGATCTCCCGGTAGGGGGCCGCCTCCAGGTACTCGGCGGTGAAGGTGATGCTGTTGTACTGGGTCTCGCCGGCGGGCAGCCGGTCCCGGAGCCAGCCGGCGATCCGGGCGATCATGTCGGCGGGCGGCGACCGGCCGATCAGCGTGACCCGATCCCCCGAGACGATGCCGGCGCCGGTGGCGCTGAACAGGTCGAGCAGGGTGACGTGGCCGGCGGTCAGGGCGGCCACGAAGTCGTCGGACCGGGTCAGGCCGCGCACCAGCCGGCCCTCGACGGCGAGATGGGCCTGCCGCTCGGCCCAGAGCCGGCGCGACTCGATCTCCTGCACCCGCATGGCGAAGGCATCGGTGAGGACGGTGGCCGCCGAGCGGGTCTCGGGCGTCACATAGTGCGGGCGGCGGTGATGGCCGATCATCAGGCCCCAGAGCCGGCCCTCGACCATGATCGAGATCGACATCGAGCCGTTCACGCCGAGATTGCGCTGGTACTCCAAGTGGATCGGCGACAGCGTGCGATGCTGGGCGAAGGTCAGGTCGATCGGGCCGTTGCCGGCATCGGGGGCCGCCACCAGCCCGACCGGCACGCTGTCCCGGTCGATCACGAATCGGTTCTTGGCCCTCGTGTAGAGCGCGCGGGCCTGGGCGGGGATGTCGGAGGCCGGGAAGCGCAGGCCGAGCAGGCTGCGCGACCAGTTCGGCACCTTGTCCTCGGCCACCGCCTCGCCGTTCCAATCGGTGTCGAACCGGTAGACCAGCACCGCCTCGAAGCCGGTGAGCGCCCGGATCTCCAGGGCGGCGATGCGGGCGGCGTCGACCAGGGTCTCGGCCTCGCGCAGGCGGCCGACGGCGAGCTCGGTATCGACCTGGCTGGCGGTCGGGAAGTCGTCGACGGATTCGGGCTCGAGTTCCAGCTCGACGATCACCCGTCCGGCATGGGCGTGGGCGACTGCGTAATAGGGCGCGCCGCGGCCGGCCAGGGTCAGCCGGCGGCGGGCGGAATGGCCGTCCGCCAGGGTGCCGGCGGCCAAGCGCGCCCGGATGGCCTCGACGAAGTCCCGGGGCAGCACGTCCCCGAGGGGGCGGCCGGCCAAGGGCGGATCCAGGGGATCGACGATCTCGTCGACATTGGCCGAATAGGCCAGGACCTGCAGGGTCTCGACATCGGCCGCGATCATGACGGCGTTGGGCTGGATCGAGCCCGGGATGTGGATCGGCTCGCGCTCGCAATGGCTGGCATCCACCGGCTCGGCCCGCGCCCGCCGGCCGATCGCCGCCATCACGGCCTCGCGGGGCAGCCCGGCGCCGAGGCTCTCGATCGGGTCGATGGTCAGCCAGGTGACCGGGCCGGTCTCGGCCGCCGTGCCGTGGCGCATGTGGACCCGCGCCCGCAGGGGCTGGGGCAGCCGGCCGAACACGTAGTCGAAGCTCTCATCCAGGGCGCCCCGGCGGGTGCCGGCGAGGAAGCGACCGCGGAAGCTCGGCACGTTGGTGCCCGGCATCACCTCGCGGAAATAATTGCGGCCCAGCACCGACTCGCGCGACAGGCCCGAGAGCGCGCTCGCGCCCTCGCTGAACACCACGACCGTGCCGTCCGCATCGAGGCCGATCACGCCCTTGTCGAGGCGATCCAGCGCGTCGGACGCGAGCACATCGAGATCGAGGCCGCTTTCGGGGACCTGATTCGGCGGCATCAGAAAAGAACCCCGCTCATCCAGTCTGATATGACTGGGGGCGTTGCGAAGTGCAATGCTTCCGCTTGCGGCAAGATCAACCCGGAATCACGATGGCGTTGGACGCAGATTAAGACAGACAAATCTTATGTGTGATTTCAGACAGAGCGGTTGAAAACCCCTCCTCAACTGTGGGGTGGTATATGGGTTGGTCCTCGACAACCTGTGCCGTCTTCCCGTCGCCGATCGCGTGGGTCAGCAGATGTGCCAGATGCTCGACGGCGGGCCCGAGCATCTCGGCGCCGAGGAGCGTGCCCTGCCGGTCGGCCCAGATCCGGAGACCGCCACGATTCTCGCCGTCGACCCGGGCGCGGCCCTGATCGGAGAAGTCGACGGCGCCGGTCACGCGGCCGGCGGCGTCGGGGTCGTAGGGTGCGCCGATCACCGCGACCTGCGGATCGGTGAACACCATGGCGAGGCGCGTCCACGGTTCCGGGTTCGCGACATCGCGCCCGGCCGCCAGCGCCGCCGCGTTCGCCCCGGCGATCCCACCCTGGCGGCTGGCCTCGTGCAGCACGGGCCGCCAGGCATCGGCGTCGCCGGCGATCAGGATCGGGGCACCCACGCAGACGAGGCTGCGCCGGTCGAATTCCGGGACGCCGTCCTCGCCGAGGTGAAGGCTTGCGGCGGCCAGCCCGAGGTCGTTCAGGTTCGGGGCGCGGCCGGTGGCGGCAAGCACCGTTTCGGCCCGCGTCTCCCGCCTGCGCCCGTCCCGGTTGGTCCAGGACAGGCAGACGTCGCCGCCGTCGCACGTGGCGGATTCGAGCGTCGCTCCGAGATGCAGGTCCAGCTCCGCCCCAAAGATCGCGGCGGCCTGCCGGGCGAGATCCGGCTCGGACAGCCCGGCGACCGTGTTCCCGGCATCGATCACCGTCACGCGGACGCCGAGGCGGGTCATCGCCTGGGCGATCTCGACCCCGACCGCGCCGGCGCCGAGAACCGCCAGCGAGTCCGGGAGCTCGGGAATCTCGAACAGGGTGTCGGTGGTCAGAAGGCGATCGCCGAGCCCGCGGAGAGGCTTTGGAACGGTCGGGCTCGAACCGGTGGCGATCACGGCGGCGCGGAAGGCGATGCGGGTGTGGTCCCCGACAATGAGGCTGGTGCGATCGTGGAAGCGGGCGCTGCCGGCGATGCGCGCCGCCTCGGGCAGCGCGTCGACCCCATCGAGAACGCTGCCGACGAACCGGTCCCGCTCGGCGCGGACGCGTTCGAGCACCGCGCGCCCATCCACCGCGACCCCGGCAACCCGGATGCCGAACAGATCGATGTTGCGCGCCGCATGGGCGGCCTTGGCCGCCGCGATCAGCAGCTTCGAGGGCATGCAGCCGACCCGGGCGCAGGTCGTGCCCCCCGGGCCGCGCTCGATCAGGACGGCACGGGCGCCGGCCTCGGTGGCGGCCCGATAGGCGGCGAGACCGGCAGTCCCGGCCCCGATCACCGCCACATCGCAGGTCTGCTCGTCCATCGTAGCCCCGGGTCCGTTGCCGGGGCCAAAGTCCGATCGCTGAGGTTCGTTCCGCCTGCGCCCACGCGCCTCAGGTTGCGGCGTGGACGTGGCGGTCCGGCTGGTTCTTGGTGGCAACAGAAGTCATATCGCAGCAGACCGGCGCCTTCCCTCCCCCCTCTGCGGGGGAGGATATTCACACATCGGCTTGCGAAAGCCGCCACGCGCTCCCTCTCCCGTGCGGGAGAGGGTTGGGGTGAGGGACCAGGTCTTTCCGGAAAACGCGCATCCCTCACCCTGTCCCTCTCCCGCACGGGAGAGGGGACCCGCGCCACATCCGGGGATGTGGGAACCCGATAGCCCGTGCGGGGGAGGGAGACGCGCTTGAGTCCGGCCTTTGCTCCCATCCGGCAGCGATGTGTGAACATCGTAGCCCGCACCGGGACCCGCGCTTCATCCTGAGAGGGTGACCATCCCAGCGTCGGCGCGGGGTGGTCGGCTCAGGCGTTCCGCACCGGCGCGGTGCCGCCGAGGTGAAAGACCCGGTGCGGCACCAGCTCGCCGCGCTCGACGTCGCCGACCGCGACCAGGATGCCGCCGCAGGTCGCGAAGGCCTTGCCCTCCACGGGGGCGTCCCGGCCGCGCAGGATCACCGACTGGCCGCGCATCAGGCGCAGGCCCAGGTCGCGGGAGACCGTGACCTCGGGGATCGCGTCGAGGGCGGTCTCCACCGGCCGCAGATGCGCGAGCGCGGCTTCCGGGCCGCCCTCGGTCAGGCCGGCGGCGGCGCAGGATTCGGCTTCCGAGAACGGGCCGACCCGGGTGCGGCGCAGGGCCGAGACATGGCCGTAGCAGCCGAGCACGCGGCCGAGGTCGCGCGCCAGGGCGCGGACATAGGTGCCCTTACCGCACTCGGCCTCGATCACGGTCCGCTCGCCGTCATGCTCGACCACCGTGAGCCGGTCGATCTGCACCGGTCGGGCCACCAGCTCGACGATCTCGCCCTCGCGGGCCAGATCGTAGGCGCGCTCGCCCTGGATCTTGATGGCGGAATAGCGCGGCGGCACCTGCTCGATCGCGCCCACGAAGGCCGGCAGCGCCGCCTCGACGGCCGCGCGCTCCGGACGGGCGTCGCTGGTGGCGACGGCGCGGCCTTCGGCGTCGTCGGTGTCGGTCTCGACACCCCATTGCACGGTGAACCGGTAGGCCTTGCGGCCGTCCATGACGAACGGGACGGTCTTGGTCGCCTCACCCAGCGCGATCGGCAGGATCCCCGAGGCCAGCGGGTCGAGGGTGCCGGCATGGCCGGCCTTCTTGGCGTTGAAGGCGCGCTTCACCACCGCGACCGCATGGGTCGAGGTCATGCCGACAGGCTTGTCGAGGATGACCCAGCCCGACACGTCCCGGCGCTTGGGCCGGTCGGGCCGCGGTCCGCGTTGCGGGCGGCGCTCCTCCGGGCCCCGGCGCTCGGCGCCGGGACCGGAAGCCGTGCGCTCGGCCGGCGGAAGATCTTCCATGGAAACCGTCATGTCCTCGTATCCCCCGGGGTCGTTGCCCCGTGTCTGTCTGTCCGGTAACGGGGATCAATGCCCCGGCCCGGTCTCCGGTTCGTCGCCCTCGCCCGCCGCGCCGTCCCGCTCGGCGACGAGGTCGCGCTTCACCCGCTCGTCCCGGAGCAGCTTGTCGATGCGCGCTGCCTCGTCGAAGGTCTCGTCGCGGAGAAAGCGCAGTTCGGGCGCGAATTTGAGATTGACGCGCCGCGCCACCTCCTGGCGCAGCACCTTGCGGTGGCGGTCCAGGGCGGCGATCACCGGCGCCTCGTCCATGCCCCCCAGGGGCATCACGTAGGCGGTGGCGAGCTTCAGGTCCGGCGACATCCGCACCTCCGGCACCGTCACGACATGCGTGTTGAGCACCGGATCCTGGATGTCGCCGCGCTGGAGCACCTCCGCGAGGGCGTGGCGCACGAGTTCGGCCACGCGCTGCTGGCGCTGCGAGGGGCCGGTGGAGGTTGGTTTCTGGGCCATTCTGTCTCGGGCCGGCAGCGCAAGGCGGCCGGTTCACGTCCAAGCGGAGAGAGGTGCGGGAATAAAGCGATGCACCCAAAAGAAAAGACGGCCGCGGCTGACGCCGCGACCGCCCTGTCCGGACGAGTCCGGGCTCTCAGAGCGTGCGGCGGATCTCTTCGACCCGGTAGCACTCGATCACATCGCCTGCGCGCATGTTCTCGAAGTTCTCGAAGGCCATGCCGCACTCCTGGCCGGAGGTGACTTCCTTCGCGTCGTCCTTGAACCGCTTCAGGGTCTTGAGCTTGCCCTCGTGGATCACGACGCTGTCGCGGATGAGGCGGACATGCGCGCCGCGCTCCACGATGCCGTCCTGCACGCGGCAACCCGCGACCTTGCCGACCTTGGAGACCTCGAAGACCTCCTGGATCGTCGCCTCGCCGAGGCGCTCTTCCCGCAGGGTGGGCGGCAGCATCCCCGACAGCGTGGCTTTGATGTCGTCCACGAGGTCGTAGATGATGTTGTAGTAGCGGATATCGATCCCGGCCCGCTCGGCGGCCTCGCGGGCCTCCTTGAGGGCGCGCACGTTGAAGCCGATCACGACCGCCTTCGACGCCTGCGCCAGGGTGATGTCCGACTCGGTGATGCCGCCGACGCCCGACAGCAGGATGCGGGCCGCGACCTCGCCGTTGCCGAGCTTCTCCAGGGCGCCCGAGATCGCCTCGACCGAACCCTGCACGTCGCCCTTGATGACGACCGGCAGCTCCTTGCGGCCGGCGCCTTCCTTGAGGTCGCGCATCATATCGACCAGCGAGCGGTTGGCACCGCCGGTGCGGGCATTCTGCCGCTCGCGCTTCTGGCGGGCGCGATACTCGGTGACCTCGCGGGCCCGGGCCTCGCTCGGCACCACGGTCACGCGGTCGCCGGCATCGGGGGTGCCGTTGAAGCCGAGCACTTCCACCGGCACCGACGGGCCGGCGTATTGGACGTTCTCGCCGAGGTCGTCGACCAGGGCGCGCACGCGGCCCCACTCGGCGCCGGCCACAACGATGTCGCCGGTGAACAGAGTGCCGCGCTGGACCAGCACGGTCGCCACCGGGCCGCGGCCGCGGTCGAGCTGGGCCTCGATGACCGTGCCCTCGCCGTCGCGCTTCTCGTTGGCGCGCAGGTTCATGATCTCGGCCTGGATCTGGATGCCCTCCAGCAGCTCCGGCAGACCGTCGCCGGTCTTGGCCGAAACCTCGAACTCCAGGGTCTCGCCGCCCATCGACTCGACCTGGATGTCGTGCTGCAGCAACTCCGTGCGGACCCGCTGCGGGTTCGCATCCGGCTTGTCGATCTTGTTGACCGCGATGATCATCGGAACGCCCGCCGCCTTGGCGTGCTGGATCGCCTCGATGGTCTGCGGCATCACGCCGTCATCGGCCGCCACCACGACCACCACGATGTCGGTGACCTTGGCGCCGCGGGCGCGCATCGACGTGAACGCCGCGTGGCCCGGGGTGTCGATGAAGGTGATCATCTCGCCGGACGGCGAGGCGACCTGATAGGCACCGATATGCTGGGTGATGCCCCCGGCCTCGCCCTCGACCACGTTCGCCTTGCGGATCGCATCGAGCAGCGAGGTCTTGCCGTGATCGACGTGGCCCATGATCGTGACCACCGGCGGACGGGGATCGAGATCCTCCTCCAGATCCGGCTCGTCGGACGACAGGCCCTCTTCCACGTCGGACTCGGCGACGCGGCGCACGGTGTGGCCGAGTTCCTCGGCGATGAGCTGGGCGGTGTCCGAGTCGATCACGTCGGTGATCTTGTGGATCTCGCCCTGCTTCATCAGCAGACGGATCACGTCCACGGCCCGCTCCGACATGCGGTTGGCGAGTTCCTGGATGGTGATCGTCTCGGGGATCGTCACCTCGCGGGACAGCTTCTCCTTCTGCTCGACCTGGCCGCGACCGCTCATCCGCTGCTGGCGGCGGCGGAACGAGGCGACCGAGCGGGTGCGCTCGTCCTCGCCGGACGTCGCCGTCGCGATGGTCAGGCGGCCGCGGTTGCGGTCGCCGCCCGGGGACTTCGGCGTCTTGGGCGGCGCGATGATCTTGAGCGGCATGCCGGGACGGCGGATGACCCGCTTGGTCTCGGACTCGTCCTCGTTGGTCTGGGCACCGCGACCGGCGGGACGCGCCGCGGCGGTCGCACCGGCGGGACGCGCCGCAGTGGTCGGCGTCGCGCTCTTCTCCGGCTCGGGCGCCGGGGCGGGACGCGCCATGAAGTTGAGGTCGCGGGGCTTGCGCGAATCCGCCGTGATGGTCTTGCGCGGCTCGCCGGTGGCGGGACGGGCGGTCAGCGGCGGGCGGGCCGCAGGCGCAGCAGTCGAAGCCGCCGCAGCGGCCGGACGCGCCGGCGCGGCCGCAGCCGGACGGGCACCCTCGGGCTGGCGGCCCGGAATGGCGGTCGGACGGGCCGGCATCGGACGCGTCGCCGAGGCCGGGCGGGCGGGCGCAGCGGCCGGGGCAGCGGGGGTGGACGCGGCAGGCGCAGCAGCAGCAGCAGCAGCAGCGGGGGGGGCCGGCGCGACGGCCGGAGCCTGGGCGGCGGCAGCGGCTTCCGCAGCAGCGGCCTTGGCGGCCTCCTCGGCGGCGCGGGCGGCCTCGGCGGCGGCGGCCTTGCGGGCCTCCTCCTCACGACGACGGGCCTCGGCGGCCTCACGCTCGCGGCGGGCCTCCTCCTCGGCTTCCTTGCGGCGTGCCTCGGCTTCGGCCTCGGCCTTCTGCCGCGCCTCGGCCTCGCGGCGCTTCGCATCGGCGAGGGCGGCGGCGCGGGCGGCGCTCTCCTGCTCGCTCAGCGTGCGCAGCACGACACCCGAGGCCGAGCGCTGGGCCGGGCGCGGCGGCGGCGTGGTGGTGGCGGCAGGGGCCGGGCGCGGGGCGGGCGCAGGCTCACGGGCAGGGGCGGCCGGCGCGGCGCCGATGACGCCACGGCGCTTGACCGTCTCGACCACGACCTGCTTGGAGCGGCCATGGGAGAAGCTCTGCCGTACGGTACCCGCCTCGATCGGCCGCTTGAGGGAGAGCGGCTTCGGAGAAGTCCTGTTCAGAGTCTTGTCGCCCGGGTTGTTCGTGTCGCTCATTCAGCCTGAACCCTGAGGGTTTCCATCGTCCCGTGAACCGACGCCCGGTGGCGCCAGCCAAATTCGTCCTGGTGCGTCGTCAACGTGAGGCTTCGTCGATCCCGCCGATTCGGGCTGGACCGGGCTCCTCGGTCGCCGCGGCGGCGCCCTCGAAGGAGCGTAGCCGACGCCAACGCGACAGGCAGCCGGCAGCTCCGGCTCCTGCGACGAGCGCAGCGTGTATCACATGATCCCGACCTAAGGCCATGTCCAATTCATCTTCGGACAGGTCGTCGATGATCGGTATCCTTGACATGGCTTCACCATGCCGTCGGTACAAGGCCGAAGCGATCTTGCGTCGGCCGTCCGGACTGGCTTCGGCGGCATGGATCAGGGCCACCGCGCCGGGCTGGCCGCCGATCGCCGCCTCGACCTTCGAGAAGCCTGCGACCACGCATCCCGCCTTGTTGGCCATGGCGATTGCCTGCCGCAGATCCTCGCGCAGGCCTGTAACGATCCGGTCGGGCAGGTCGGGGCCGGCCTGGGCCGGTCCCTTGAACGCCCGCGGGAACAGGTTTTTTCGGACCGCCGTCGCGACGGCCTCGCGCCGCGCGCTGATCCAGGCGCCCCGCCCGGGGAGCTTGGCGCGCAGGTCCGGTACCACGGCGCCGTCCGGGCCGCGCACGAACCGGATCATCGCCTCGGGCGGCTGGACGACGCGCGTGACGATGCAGGTGCGCTGCGGCACGCGCCGGCCGGGGCCGCTATCGAGCCCCCCGGGATCGAGTCCCGGATCCTGCCCCTCGTCGGGTAGGGTCGTGTCGACCTCGGCCATAAGCGCGTCCGCCGCAGCCTCCGCTCAGGCCTCGGCCGGGGTGGCGGCGGTCTCAGGCGTCTCCTCGCCCTCGGCAGCGTCCGCGCCCTCCTCGGTCTCCGGCTCGGGCAAAGCCTCGATCCATCCGGCCTTGAGGCGGGCGGCCATGATCAGGCCCTCGGCCTCGGTGCGGGACAGCTCGAAGCCATCCAGGTAACCGGCATGGCGCACGGCATCGGGGCCGCGGCCCTCGGTGTAGCCGACGAGGTCGTCCGTGGCGCAGCCGGCCAAATCCTCGATGGTCTTCACGTCGTTCTCGCCGAGCGCGACCATCATGGGCGTGGTGATGCCCTCGATCTCGCGCAGCTCGTCGGCGACGCCGAGTTCAGTGCGGCGGGTATCGTGCTCCTGCTCGATCCGGGCGAGGTGATCCTGGGCGCGGGCCTGGATCTCGGCGCCGGTCTCCTCGTCGAGACCCTGGATGCCGGACAGCTCCTGGATGTCGACGTAGGCGATCTCCTCGACATTGCGAAACCCTTCGGCCGCCAGCAACTGGCCGACGGTCTCGTCGACGTCGAGCGCCTCCATGAACACCTGGGTCCGCTCGGCGAACTCCTTCTGGCGCCGCTCGGATTCCTCGGCCTCGGTCAGGATGTCGATGTCCCAGCCGGTGAGCTGCGAGGCGAGGCGCACGTTCTGGCCGCGGCGGCCGATGGCCAGCGACAGCTGGTCGTCCGGCACCACCACCTCGATGCGGTCGGCCTCCTCGTCGAGCACGACCTTGACGACCTCGGCGGGCTGGAGGGCGTTGACGATGAACGTCGCCTCATCCTCGGACCACGGGATGATGTCGATTTTTTCTCCCTGCAGCTCACCCACGACAGCCTGCACCCGGGATCCGCGCATGCCCACGCACGCACCGACCGGGTCGATGCTGCCGTCGCGAGAAATCACCGCGATCTTGGCGCGGGAGCCCGGATCGCGGGCCACCGCCTTCACCTCGACGATGCCGTCGTAGATCTCGGGCACTTCCTGGCCGAACAGCTTGGCCATGAATTGCGGGTGCGAGCGCGACAGGAAGATCTGCGGCCCGCGCACTTCCGAGCGCACGTCGAACAGGTAGGAGCGGATCCGGTCGCCGGGCCGGAAGGTCTCGCGCGGGATCATCTCGTCCCGGCGGACGATGCCCTCGCCCCGACCCAGGTCGACGATGACGTTGCCGTACTCGACCCGCTTGACGATGCCGTTGAGGATCTCGCCGATGCGGTCCTTGTACTCGTCGAACTGGCGAGCGCGCTCGGCGTCGCGCACCTTCTGGACGATGACCTGCTTGGCCGACTGGGCGGCGACGCGGCCGAAATCGAACGGCGGCAGGGTGTCGGAGATCACGTCGCCGACGAGCGCGCCCGGGTTGTAGCGGCGGGCCTGGTCCAAGGTGATCTCGCGGGCGTCGTTCTCCACCTGATCGACCACCAGCAGGTGGCGCGACAGGCGCAGGGCCCCGGTCTTGTTGTCGATCTCGGCGTGAACGTCGGTCTCCGCGCCGTAGCGGGAGCGCGCCGCCTTGGCGATCGCCTCCTCCATCGCGTCGATCACGATGGAGCGGTCGATCACCTTCTCGCGGGCGACCGCGTCGGCGATCTGGAGGAGTTCGAGCCTGTTGGCGCTGACGACGGCCATCGGTGTCGGTCCTTCTCTTCCGTCAAGTCTTCGTGCCGGGCGCCCGAGGGCGGCCGAGCCCGAATCTCAATTCACTTCAATGCAGGTCGTCGCGGCTCTTGAGCCGGGACGCCTTGGACACGACCGGCTTCTTGGGACCGGTACGCGGCGGTTTCTTCTCTTTCGGGGCCTTCGGGTCGGCCTTGGAAGCCTTGACCTTCGGACCCTGCGGCTTCGGCGCGGGGCGAGCCGGTGCGTCGTCCTCGGCTTCGTCGTCCTCGTCGAGCGCGTCCGCATCGTCGGCCGGCGGGCCGCCGCGGCGCAGGGACTCGCGGATCAGCTCGTCGGTGAGGACGAGATGCGCCTCGGCCAGATCCCGCAGCGGCAGATCGACCCGGCTCGGCAGCCCTTCCTTCACGTCGGGCAGATCGATCGGGACGGTCAGCTTCTCGGCATCCGGAGCGCCCAGGACCCCGCGAAACCGCTTGCGGCCGTCGAGCGGCGGGCTCAGCTCGACCTTGGCCTCGTAGCCGGCCCAGCGGGCGAAGTCCGAGACCCGCACCAGCGGCCGGTCGATCCCCGGGGAGGAGATCTCCAGGTTGTAGGCGGTGCCCACCGGATCATCCACGTCGAGGACCGGCGAGATCGCCCGGCTGACCGCCTCGCAGTCGTCGATCGAGAACGTGCCGTCCGGCCGCTCCGCCATGATCTGGACGGTGCAGCCGTTGGTGTTGGTGACCTTCACCCGGACCAGCCGGAAGCCGAGGCCCTGGACCGGCCCCTCGATCACCTGCACCACGCGGGCGGCGACACCGGTCTCTCGGACCAGGCGCTTCTCGGACAGATCCGCTTCGATCTCGGACGACATGGATGGGGGCGTAAAACCTTCGCGGCGTCCTGGGCGGCACGCCTCGGCGTGCGGTCTCGCGCGGCCAAACCTGACGCGGCGAAAAAAAAGAGCGGACCCGGTGGGGCCCACTCCCGAACCGCAGCCTCTCGACTGCCATCAGAACTGTTGAGCGATAGATAGCCGCGGTCGGTCGCGAGCGCAAGGTCGATCGGGTTTGTCGTGTCGGCGACCGAGCATCACTGCGCTCGGCCGCCGTCATAGGAATGTAGGTTCTCATACGAGACTGGCCCCGACCAGCGCACAGGCTCGACCGTTCTGAGTTCGTCTCAGCACGGGACGGCTAGCATGAGGTTCTCGCTCCCAGCCCTTTCAAGGTGTTCGGATTGGCCCATGGTTCTGGATTGTCCCAACGGTATCAATCGGCTCGGATCGCAGCGCAGGTCCGATGGCCCGCCCGCGAACCTCGCCAAGGGAAGCGTGGCAGGGACGGCACGGAGGTGAAAGCGGGATCGCTCAAAGGGGATGCTCCTGTTTCACGAAACCCGGATTTCCACGGAGGCATCAGCCTCCACCCTGTTATCCCGGGGCGCCGTAGGCGAGCCCGGGATCCAGAGCCGCCGACGGCGCAAGTCATTGACCCCACGATGTTTCTGGATCCCGGGCTCCGCTTCGCGGCCCCGGGATGACGGGGTTGTTTCCAGACCGGGCTCTGCAAGAACCAAGCGTCGTGGGGCAAGCGGGACAGTCCGCTGCCGCAAACACCCTCAAAGGGTTGGGTCTCGCTCCGATCAGCCTGACAAGGCAAATGTCCGAGAAGTGTGGAAAGAAGTTGCAGATCGCTTGCAGTGCTTACCGGAACGAATGATCATCGC
>NZ_JAKSYO010000097.1 GCF_022829635.1 Methylobacterium sp. E-066 | reverse complement strand
GTGATCGACACAACCGTCTCGATAAGGCGGGCTCCATCCGACCGGCCGCTCCCATCCAGCCTCCTGCCCCTCGCCCAAGCCGTCGTCGCGGTACAAAAGAAAACCCCGCCCGGCTCGCGCCGGACGGGGTCTCGAAATCGTCAGACCGAAAGGTCCGAAAAAATCAGGCGCGGCCGGCCTGCTGGGCGACTTCGGTGGCGAAGTCTGGGCCGTCTTCCTTCTCGATGCCCTCGCCCAGGGCGTAGCGGACGAAGCCCGTCAGGGTGACGGGGCCGCCGACCTTGGCCGAAGCTTCCTTGAGCACCTGGCTGACCGTCTTCGAGCCGTCATGCACGAAGGGCTGCTCCAGCAGGGTGACCTCCTTGTAGTAGCTCTTCAGGCCGCTCTCGACGATCTTGGCGAGCACGTGGTCCGGCTTGCCGGCGTTCTTCTCGCGCAGGATGTTCGACTCACGCTCCAGGGTCGCGGCGTCGACGCCGGAGGCGTCCAGCGCCACCGGGTTGGTGGCGGCGACGTGCATGGCGATCTGGCGACCGAGCGCCGACAGGGCCTCGACGTCGCCCTCGGACTCGAGCGCCACGAGCACGCCGATCTTGCCCAGCCCGTCGGCGACCTGGCTGTGGACGTAGGAGGCGATGACGCCCTTCTTCACCTCGAGCTTGGCGACCCGGCGCAGGTTCATGTTCTCGCCGATGGTGGCGATCAGGCTCTGCAGCTTCTCCGAGACGGTCTCGGTGGCGCCCGGGAAATGGGCGGCCTGGAGACCTTCCAGGGTGCCGTCGGTGTTGAGGGCGATCTTGGCGGCTTCGCGGGCGAAGGCCTGGAAGGCGTCGTTGCGGGCGACGAAGTCGGTCTCGGAATTCACCTCGACGATCGCAGCGTGATGGCCGGCGGACTCGACGGCGACGAGGCCCTCGGCGGCGACGCGGCCGGCCTTCTTGGCAGCCTTGGCGAGGCCCTTCTTGCGCAGCCAGTCGATGGCCGCCTCGATGTCGCCCTGCGTCTCGTTGAGCGCGCCCTTGCAGTCCATCATGCCCGCGCCGGTCTTCTCCCGGAGCTCCTTCACCATCGCGGCGGTGATGTTGGCCATGGCGGTCCCTTTCGTGTGGTCTGGATGAGAGAGGCCCGGCGCGCGGGTGAGCGGCCGGGCCCGATATGGCTGAATTCGCGACGCCCGGATGACGGGGCGTCGCGAGGTTCCGGAGGATCAGGCCGCGGCGGTCGCCTCGACGAAGCCGCGGGCCTGCGAAACCCACGAATCGCGGTCGATGCGGCCGTTGAGCTTCAGGTCGGAATCGACCTTGGCGACTTCCTCCGGCGTCATCGCGGCGATCTGCCAGTAGTGGTAGATGCCGGCATCGTTGAGCTTCTGGACGATCTGCGGACCGGCGCCGTGCAGCTTGGTCAGGTCGTCCGGCGCGCCGCGCGGGGCCGCGAGCAGCTCGAAATGCTCGGTGGTCTCGGAGAGCATCGCCACGTCGGCCGGATCGAGCGCGTCGGACTCGACCGAGACGGCGGCGGCGTCGTTGGCCGGCAGCTCCTCGGCCTGCGGCTCCTCGGAGGCGCCGAGATCGACACCCGACGAGCCCTGGGCGCGCGAGATGCCGTCGATGGCGGCCTTCGCGATCAGGTCGCAGTAGAGCGCGATGGCGCGGCCGGCATCGTCATTGGCCGGGACGATGTGGGTGATGCCGTCCGGGTTGCAGTTGGTGTCGACGATGGCGGCCACCGGGATCCCGAGGCGGTTCGCCTCCTTGATCGCCAGCTGCTCCTTGTTGGTGTCGATCACGAACAGCAGGTCCGGCACTCCGCCCATGTCCTTGATGCCGCCGAGCGCCTTCTCGAGCTTGTCCTTCTCACGGGACAGCATCAGACGCTCTTTCTTGGTCAGGCCCGGGCCACCGGTCTCCAGCGTCTCGGTGACCTTGCGCAGGCGCGAGATCGAGCCCGAGATGGTCTTCCAGTTGGTGAGCATGCCGCCCAGCCAGCGGGAGTTGACGTAGTACTGGGCCGAGCGCTTGGCGGCGTCGGCGATGGTGTCGGCCGCCTGGCGCTTGGTGCCGACGAACAGCACGCGGCCGCCCTTGGCGACGGTGTCGCTCACCGCCTGCAGCGCGGTGTGCAGCGCGGGCACGGTCTGGGCCAGGTCGATGATGTGGATGTTGTTGCGGGTGCCGAAGATGTACGGCTGCATCTTCGGGTTCCAGCGGTGCGACTGGTGACCGAAATGGGCGCCCGCCTCAAGGAGCTGACGCATAGAGAAATCGACGGCCATATCTTTTGTACTCTCCGGTTGGATCCGCCGCGGAGGGATGCAGCCGCCCAAAAGATTCGGACGGCCACCGGAAGACGCCTCATTCAGGCATGAGGCCGGCTCCGCGTGTGGGATGGGCGGGCGCTTAGCAGAGCCCGGAGGCGGACGCAAGGATTCGGGTGATGCGGATGATGATAGCGGGTCTCCAGAGCTTGCAACCCGGCACCTTCGACGCCGATAATACCCGACATGGCGGCCGTGGCATTCGATACGTTGAAATTCGCCCGGACGCTCCGGGACAAGGCCAAGCTCTCACCCGAGCAGGCCGAGGGCTTGGCCGATGCCATGGCCGAAGCGCTTCAGGGCGATCTCGTCACGAAGGCGGATCTGCGCGCCGAGTTGGCGGAAACGCGGGCCGAGATCGTGCGTTGGGTCGCTGGATTGATTGGCTTTCAGACGCTGGCGATCATCGGCGCCGTAGTCGCCCTCGCCCGATCGCTCCACTGAGGCTGCAGCCCAGCGGCAAAGGTTTAAGCGCCAGCCCTTTCGAGGTGTTTGGCTACGTGCGCGTCGTGGGATCGGCGCTCCTGAAAAGATCACGCGCGCCCCTTTCCCGGACAGGTGAAGCGAAGCGGAACCTGATCCGGGACCCAGCACACGAAGCGCCGCGCCAGCGGCACAGGTCGATCAGACGGACGCTTCGCGCCGTCGTTTGCTGGGTCCCGGGTCGCATTCCGCTGGCGCTGCATGCGCCCGGGAAAAGGGCCGTGCGGACCGGCTCGACGCCATGTCCTGGCTGTCAGCCCAACACCTTGAAAGGGCTGGTTCAAGCGCCTGCGAAGACGGCCGTCACATCCGCCTCTGTCATCACCCGGTATTCCCCGGCCGGCAGGTCCGCCGGCAAGTCGAGCCCGCCGACCCGGTCCCGATGCAGCGCCACGACATGATTGCCGACCGCAGCGAACATCCGGCGGACCTGATGGTAGCGCCCCTCGGTGAGCGTCACCGCGCAATGCGTAAGATCCTCCACCTCCAGCTGCACCGGCAGCAACGGGCGCTCCTCGCCCTCCAGCATCAGCGACCCGGACGCGAAGATTGCGGCCTCGGTGCCGTCGAGGGGCCGGTCGAGGGTGACCCGGTAGCGCTTCGCCACGTTCGCTTTGGGGGCGATGATCCGGTGCAGCAGTGCGCCGTCATCGGTGAGCAGCAGCAGGCCCGAGGTCTCCTTGTCGAGGCGCCCGACCGTGGAGAGCGGCGGGTCGCGCCAGCGCCAGCGCTCGGGCAGCAGCCCGTAGACCAGCGGGCCGGCCTCCTTGTGCGAGCAGGTCACGCCCAGCGGCTTGTGCAGCATCAGGCACAGGCCCGGCAGCGGATCGACCGGCGCGCCGTCGATCGTCAGCCGGCTCGGGAGATCGGGGTCGAGGGCGATCCGGTCGCCGGCATCCGCCACTTCCGCGCCGTCCAACAGGATCGCACCGGCCCGGGCCAGACCCTGGATCTCGCGGCGCGACCCGTAGCCGAGATTGGCCAGCAGCTTGTCGAGGCGGACGGACTTCGCGGCCGTCATTTGCGCGCCTCGTAGACCCGGTAGCCCCCAGCCTGCACCGTGACCGAGACGTCGCGGAACGCCGCCGACAGGGCGGTCTCGTAGGGCAGGTGCGCGTTGGCCACGAGCCACAGCGTGCCGCCCTTGCGCAAAGCCTCGGCGGCCCGGGCGATGAACGTCCGGCCGAGCGCCTGGTCCTCGGTGCCGCCGTCGTGGAACGGCGGGTTCATCACGACGAAGTCGAGGCTGCCCGGCACCGTGCCGGCCGCCCGGATATCCGCCCAGACGATCGTGGCCCGCGGGTCGGCGACGTTGCGATGCGCCATCTCGACGGCGCGGCGATCAACCTCGACCAGCGTCAGCGCGGTCACGGCGGGCGAGCCCAGGATCGCCCGGGACAGGACCCCGAGGCCGCAGCCGAGATCGGCTCCCCGCCCCTTCAGCGGCGGGAGATTGGCCAGGAGCAGCGCCGTGCCGGGATCGAGCCGATCCCACGAGAAGATTCCGGGTTGCGTGCACAAAGCGAGGTTGTCGACGTGGCGCGGTCCGCCCTCGTCGATGGCGGCGGTGATCCCAGCCGGTGCGGGCGGCCGCACGAGCCGGCAGATCCGGTGGTGGCGGCGCGGCTCGTCGGCGGCGTGGCATTCGAAAGCCGCCAGTTCCTTGGCCAGCCGGGCACCGCCCCGATCCTTCGGGGCGAGCGCCATCATCCGGCCGCCGGGCACGAGCGCCCGCAACGTATGAGCGAGAACGTAGCGCCGCTCGACCGTGCCGGGCGGCGCCAGCACGGTCGCGGCATCGAGGCTGCCTTCGGACAGATCCTCGAGCCGGGCGGAGCCGGGAATCAGGGGGGAAAACTGGACGGCGTCACCGGGGATCTCGGCGAGATCGACCGGCGGCAGGCCGTAAACGGCGTGGCGCATGAACAATTCAGGATCTGGAGAGCTGGCATCGGAACGCGAATCCACAGCGGAGCGGGAAACCCGCGCCCGACTCGGATCATCCGGGGGGAACGTCGCCTGTTACACTGGAATGGTCCCGGAAGCCCAGCCTTCGGATCCGCGCGGCCCGACATCCGCCCCGTCCGAGCCTTCATCCAACAACCAGGACGTGCGCCTAACCTGCCGCACGCAGGGCCGTTCCCGAATCCCCCAACGCGGGTCTATCGTGGCCGCCATGACCGCTTCGACCGATCCGCGCCCGACCCTCCAGCACCCGGACGACGATCCCTACCTCTGGTTGGAGGAGATCGACGGGCCGGAGGCGCTGGCCTGGGTCGAGGTGCGCAACGCCGAGACCCTGGCCCGCTACGGCGATGCCGCCTTCGCCCGCGACCGCGACACCGCGCGCACCATCCTCGACCGGCCGGAGCGCATCCCGTTCGTCTCGCGCCGGGGCGGGCTGCTCTACAATTTCTGGACGGATGCCGAGCATCCGCGCGGCCTGTGGCGGCGGACCGACGAGGCGAGTTTCCGGGCCGAGGCGCCGACCTGGGACATTCTCCTCGACCTCGACGCCCTGGCCGCCGCGGAAGGTGAGGATTGGGTCTGGGCCGGATCCTCGGTCCTGAAGGACGGGCATGATCGCGCCCTGCTGTCCCTCAGCCGGGGCGGCGGCGACGCCAAGGTCGTGCGCGAGTTCGACCTGACCGACCGCCGCTTCGTGACGGACGGTTTCGTCCTGCCGGAGTCGAAGGGCGGTGCGGCCTGGCTCGACCGCGACATGCTGCTGGTATCGAGCGCCTACGGCGACGGCATGGCCACGCGCGCGGGTTACCCGCGCACCACCCGGATGCTGTCGCGCGGATCGGATCCGCAGGCCGCCGCGGTGTTGTTCGAAGTGCCCGAGACCAGCATGGCCGCATGGGCCTCGGTCGACCGGGAGACCGGCGTCGAGCGGCTCGTTTTCATCGATCAGATCGGCTTCTTCGATACGAAGATCCATCTCGGCGACCGGACTGGCCCGCGCACGCAGCTCGACCTGCCCTCGGACGCGGATGTGCAGATCGATCGGGACCAGATCGCCGTGCGGCCGCGCCAGCCCTGGCATGTCGGCGGTACCGAGCACGCGACCGACACGGTGCTGGCGATCGCCCTGTCCGGGTTCCTCGCCGGAAGCCGCGATCTCACGGTGCTGTGGCGGCCGGACGAGCGGCGGGCGCTCCAGGACGTGTTCTGGTCCGCCGGGCGCCTGTTCGTGCACGCGCTCGACGACCTGCGCCCGGCCTACACGGTCTGCGAGCATACCGGGGGCGTGTGGACGACGCGGCCCCTGGACGGGCTGCCGACCCTGGGCAGCGTCCATGTCTGGCCCCTCGACGGCGACCCCGAGGAGTCGGACGGCACCCTGCTCGCGACCGTGCACGACCCGGTGACGCCCGCGACGCTGCTCAGCATCGCGCCGAGCCTCGAAGCCCCCACGGTCCTGCGCCGGACACCGCCGGCCTTCGACGCGCAGGGCCTACGAGTCACCCGCCACGAGGCGGTCTCGGCGGACGGCACGCGGGTCCCCTACGTCCAGACCGGCCCGGACGGACTGACAGGCGAAGCTCCCGTGTACCTGACCGCCTATGGCGGCTTCCGGGTTCCCCTGTTGCCGAGCTACCAGCCTGTGCTGGGTAAGCTCTGGCTGGAGCGGGGCGGCACGAGCGTCGTCGCCAATATCCGCGGCGGCGGCGAATTCGGAACGCGCTGGCACGATGCCGGCCGCCGGGAGGGGAAGGCTCGCGCGCATGCCGACTTCGCCGCGGTCGCGGCCGACCTCGTGGCGCGGGGCGTGACCCGGCCGGGCCGGATCGCCGCGGAGGGCGGCTCGAACGGCGGCCTGCTGATCGCCAACATGCTGACCCGCTATCCCGAGCGGTTCGGGGCTTTGTTCTGCACGATCCCGCTGATCGACATGCGCCGCTATACCAAGCTTCTGGCCGGGGCGAGCTGGATCGCGGAATACGGCGACCCGGACGATCCGCAGGACTGGGCGTTCCTCGGCGCGATCTCGGCCTACCACACGGCCGAGGCAGGCCGGCCCTACCCGCCGATCCTGCTGGCCACGAGCCGCCGCGACGACCGCGTGCATCCCGGCCACGCCCGCAAGATGGCCCGGAAGCTGAACGCCCTCGGCTACGACGCGGCCTTCTACGAGCCCGCAGCCGGGGGGCACGGCTACGGCAAGGACAATGCCGAGACGGCCGCGTTCCTGGCGCTCGGCCTGACCTTCCTGCGCCGCTCGATCGGCTGGGATGTACCGGAGGCCTAAAATCCTGGTTTCAAAAGGTCTTCGACCTCTTGCGGGTGCAGGGCAGCGCCCTGCTGTCGGGTTTTGCCCGATGGATCAGGGGGCCCGCCCCCGAACCCCGCCAAAGGGCTGAGCCCTTTGGAAACCCGGATCAGCCGCGCGGGAACTCTAACCCCATCTCGCGGTAGCGGGCCGGGTCATCGGCCCAGTTCTCGCGCACCTTCACGTGCAGGAACAGGTGGACCTTGGCATCCGCCGCCTCGGAGATCCCGATCCGGGCCGCCTGCCCGATCGCCTTGATGGTCTGACCGCCCTTGCCGAGCACGATCGAGCGCTGGCTCTCCCGCTCGACGAAGATCGTCTGCTCGATCCGCACCGAGCCGTCCGGCCGGATCTGCCACTGGTCGGTCTCGACCGTGGAGCGGTAGGGCAGCTCCTCGTGGAGCCGATCGTAGATCTTCTCCCGGGTGATCTCGGCGGCGAGCATGCGCAGCGGCGCATCCGAGACCTGGTCCTCCGGGTAGAGCCACGGGCCCGGCGGCATCCGGGCGGCGAGCGCCCGGCGCAGGTCGCCGACACCGTCGCCCTTGAGGGCCGAGATCATGAAGGTCTCGGCAAACGGCGAGGCTGCGTTGAGCTTGGCGGCGAGATCGAGCAGCCGCTCGCGCGGGATCAGGTCGATCTTGTTGAGGATCAGCATCTTCTCGCGCTTCACCTCGCCGAGGCGGCTGAGGATCGCCTCGACCTCCTCGTCCAGGCCCTTGCGGGCATCGACCAGCAGGCAGACCGCGTCCGCGTCGGCCGCGCCGCTCCAGGCCGAATGCACCATCGCCCGGTCGAGGCGGCGCTTCGGCGCGAAGATGCCGGGCGTGTCGACCAGGATGACCTGGGCCGAACCCTCGATCAGGATGCCGCGCACCAGCGCCCGAGTCGTCTGCACCTTGCGCGAGACGATCGAGACCTTGGTACCGACCAGGTTGTTGAGGAGCGTCGACTTGCCGGCATTCGGCACGCCGATCAGCGCGACGAAGCCCGCCCGCGCATCGGCGGGCGTGCCCGGGAGCGCCGTGGGCGTCTTCGGGGCCGGCCGCTCGGTAGGGCCGTCGTCGTGGCCGTCGTCTTGATCGTGTTCGGTCATGCTGTCTCCGTCGGCCCCGTCTCCGGGACGGTGCCGATTCCCTCGCGCTCCATCAGCGCGCGGGCGGCCTCCTGCTCGGCGACACGCTTCGAGGTGCCCTCGCCATGGCCCGGCTCGAGCCCCTCGACCTGTACGGCAATGCGGAAGCGCGGCGCATGATCCGGGCCGGTGCGCTCGACCACCGCGTAGACGGGAATCGGCAGGCCTCGGCCCATCGCCCATTCCTGCAAGGCGGATTTCGCGTCGCGGCCTCGATGCGCCGCCATTGGCTCGGCCGGATGGAAATGCGCCTCGACGATCGCCCGGGCCGCATCGAAGCCGGCATCGAGGTAGACCGCCCCGAGAATCGCCTCGCACACGTCGGCCAGGATCGTCTGGTTGCGCCGGCCGCCGCCCATCACCTCGCCCTGGCCGAGGATCAGGTGCGGCCCGACCTCCCAGGAGGCAGCCACCGCCGCGCAGGTCTCCCGGCGCACGAGCCCGGCGAGCCGGCGCGACAGGTCGCCCTCGTCCGCGTCGGGAAAGGCGGAATAGAGCCGGTCCGCCACGGCGAGCCCGAGCACGCGGTCGCCCAGAAATTCCAGGCGCTGGTAGCTGCCGCCGCGGCCGGTGGCCTTGCTGGTATGGGTCAGGGCCCGGGTGAGAAGGGTCTGGTCGGCGAAGCTGTGGCCGATCCGCTCCTCCAGGACGCCGAGGGGCGGCCTGGGCTTGTGGGAACGCCGCGCCCGGGAAGACGGTCGGGCCTGTCCTGCCTCGTCCAAGTCCGGCTCCAAGTCCGGGCCGGTCAATGGATCGTCGAGAACAGGCGCGACCACCGCACATGGGCCGGCCAGTTCCAGAGCTGCCAGGCCGGCGTGCCCTCGTCGATCGAGAAGAAGATCATCTCGGCGCGCCCGACGAAGTTGGCGAAGGGCACGTAGCCGACGCTGGCGAGGTCGCGCGAATCGGTGGAGTTGTCGCGGTTGTCGCCCATCATGAAGAAGTGACCGTTCGGCACGGTGTACAGCTCGGTCTTGTCCCAGAAGCCGTTGTCGCCGTCGCGCTCGATCACCCGGTGGACGACGCCGTTGGGCAGCGTCTCGAGGTATTGGGGAACCTTGGTCGCCTGGCCGTAGGGATCGGTGGTCTCGTAATCGGCGATTCGCTCGCGCTTGACCGCCTTGCCGTTGATGTTGAGCACGCCGTCGATCATCTGGATCTTGTCGCCCGGCAGGCCGATCACGCGCTTGATGTAGTCGGTCGCGTTGTCCTTGGGCAGCTTGAACACTGCGATGTCGCCGCGCTTCGGCTCGGCCGCCCAGACGCGCCCATCCGCCTGGATCGGGATGTATTCCGACAGCGGCAGCGAGTATTTCGAGTATCCGTACGAGTATTTCGAGACGAATAAGTAGTCGCCGATCAGCAGGGTCGGCACCAGCGAGCCGGACGGGATGTTGAACGGCTGGAACAGCAACGTCCGCACCACGAGGGCGATCAGCAGCGCCTGGATGCCGACCTTCAGGGTCTCGCGGATGCTGGCCCAGGTGCCGGTCTCGGCCTGTTTCATCAGCGGCTTGCCGTCGTGATCCACGCGTGCGCGTTCCATCTTCAGACTCAGATTCCGTCGCCGGAGCAGGCTCCGGCGCTTCCGTTATCGCATGATGGCTTCGGAAAACCGGACCCCGTTTTTCCGCATCATACGCCAGCCGCAAGCGGGGCTCGGCCCCGCCGCTTGCGGCTGATCTGCGGTTGTCCCGAGGAATGCGCCGCAATCGTGTCCGCTGGTGCGGCGGTCTAGACCAAGCGCGAGCCCCCCGCAACGCACGAGGGCGGCAGGCTAATCCACGATCCCGGATCTCACGTAGGCGGCACCGTCGGCAGCGCCTCGATGATCACGAAGGCTTGAGCCATCGGCGGGTCGTCCGTGAGGCTGACATGCAGCCTGCCCTCATGGCCCGGCGGCAACATTTCGGCCAGGCGCGCCGCCGCACCGCCGGATAGCCGCAGGGTCGGCTGGCCGGAGGGGAGGTTCACCACCTCCATGTCGCGCCAGAACACGCCGTTGCTGAGACCGGTGCCCAGGGCCTTGGCGCAGGCCTCCTTGGCGGCGAAGCGCCTGGCGTAGCCCGGGGCGCGGGCGGCGCGCCGGTCGCAGCGCGCCCGCTCGCCATCGGTGAACACCCGGTGCGTGAAGCGGTCGCCGTGCCGCGCCAGGGTCCGCCCGATCCGATCGATGTCGCAGAGGTCCGAGCCGATGCCGATGATCATGGGCGCCGCGCGCGGTCCATGGCCGCCCTCATGTCCCGCACGGCCTGGGCGAGGCCGACGAAGATCGCCTCTGCGATCAGCGCGTGGCCGATATTCAGCTCCCGGATCTGCGGCAGCGCCGCCACCGGCCCGACGCTCTCGACGGTGAGCCCGTGGCCGGCATGGATCTCGAGGCCGAGCCCGGCGCCATGCTCGGCCGCCCGCGTGATCCGCGTCAGTTCGTGGGCGATGCGCGCGTCATCGCCGGCAATGGCGGCCTCGCAGTAGCGGCCGGTATGGAGCTCGACCACCGGCGCCCCGAGGGCCCGGGCGGCGTCCATGATCGCGGGCTCGGGCTCGACGAACAGCGAGACGCGGATACCGGCCTCGGCCAGGGCCCGAATGCGGGGGGCGAGGTGGTCGCGGCCGCCGACGATATCGAGGCCGCCTTCAGTGGTGCGCTCCGCGCGCTTCTCCGGCACCAGGCAGGCGGCGTGCGGCCGGGTCGCCAGGGCGATCGCCACCATCTCGTCGGTCGCCGCCATCTCGAAGTTCAGCGGCACGGTGAGATCGCGCTTCAGCGCGGCGATATCGGTGTCGCGGATGTGGCGGCGATCCTCGCGCAGATGCGCGGTGATGCCGTCCGCCCCCGCCTCGACAGCCAGCAGGGCCGCCCGCACCGGGTCGGGATAGTGCTCGCCGCGGGCGTTGCGCACGGTGGCGACGTGGTCGATGTTGACGCCGAGGCGCTGCCGATCGGAGGTCTTTTCGGAAGTCATGGGCCCATTCGTCCCGGGGCGGCCACGGTCCGGGGCGCCCCTCGAACCGCCGATATGCTGGCGTTGTGCCTCACCGGCAAGACGCACCGGCTCACCGGCCCGTCTGAGGCCCTTCGGTCTTGCCAGACGAGCAAAAACCGCTTATGCGCCGCCCCTCGCGTTCGCTCCGGCCGGGGGCTGAACGGACGGTGCCGCTTGCGGCATAGGGTCTTCACCGACCCGTCGTCCGGTGTCTCCGCCTTCGATCAACCGCTCGGGCCTGCAAAAACGGCTCGAAGGGCTTGGCGCCGAGCGTCTCGCGAATGAACCGGCCCGAACCAGCCGCTTGTCAGCGGCCGGGCTCCTTTTGACACTGAAAGGCCCGAACATGCCTCTCTACGAGCACGTGCTCTTGGCCCGGCAGGACGTGACGTCCCAGCAGGTCGAGACGATGATCGACACCTACAAGGGTGTGATCGAGCAGAACGGCGGCCGCCTCGAGAAGATCGAGATGTGGGGCGTCAAGTCCCTGGCCTACCGCATCAAGAAGAACCGCAAGGCGCATTTCGCGCTCCTCAACATCGACGCCCCCCCGGCCGCCATCGCCGAGATGGAGCGCCAGATGCAGATCTCCGAGGACGTGCTGCGCTTCATGACCGTCCGGGTCGAGGATCTCGATTCCGAGCCGTCGGCGATGATGCAGAAGCGCGACCGCGACGACCGCAAGGATCGCGAGCGCGGTCGGCGTCGCGACGATGACGGCTTCGGTGGCGGCGGCGGCGGCTTCGGCGGCGACCGTCCGGACCGGGGTGATCGCGGTGGCGATCGTCCCGAGCGCAGCTTCGGCGGGGAGGCCTGAGCCATGGCATTTGGTGCTGGTGCTGGTGCGGGCGGCGGACGCCGTCCCTTCTTCCGTCGTCGCAAGACCTGCCCGTTCTCCGGCGCGAACGCGCCGAAGATCGACTACAAGGACGTCAAGCTCCTGTCGCGCTACGTTTCCGAGCGCGGCAAGATCGTCCCGTCCCGCATCACCGCGGTGTCGGCCAAGAAGCAGCGCGAGCTCGCCCAGGCGATCAAGCGCGCCCGCTTCCTCGGCCTGCTGCCCTACGTGATCAAGTAGGTTTTTGATCTCGGCCGGCCCGGCATCTGTCCGGGCCGGTCTTCACAGAGCGATCTGGCATCGCTCGATCGTTGGGGCGCAGCGTCGCCTCTAACCCTGCCGGACGGGCAGCGGGACAGCGGAACCCATGGCACAGCATATCGGCATCGGTATCGGCGCGGGCCTCGTCTCCGCACTCCTGTTCGGGGTGCTGTTGAAGGCGACCCCGCTGGCGATCCTGCTCTACCTCGTGGCACCCCTGCCGATCCTGATCGTCGGCCTCGGCTGGAGCCACAAGGCCGCCCTCGCGGCGGCGGCGGCCGGCAGCGTCGCGCTGGCCCTGGTGATCGCGCCCTTCATGGGCCTCGCCTACGCCGCCTATATCGCCCTGCCGGCCTGGTGGCTCGCCTACCTCACGCTGCTCGGCCGCGAGACGCCCACCGGCCTCGAATGGTACCCGACCGGCCGCCTGCTCGGCTGGACCGCCGCCACGGCCGCCCTCGCCTTCATCGCCATCGCGGTCTTGTCCTCGCCGAACCACGCCGCCTTCGATGCGCAGCTGCGCGGGCTCGCCCGCACGCTGGTGCAGGTGCGCGACCCCGCCGCCCGCCCGACGATCGAGGGCCGCCGCGCCGATACGCCTCAAGCCGAGGCCGGCGATGCCGGTCCGGACGCCACCGCCGAACCGGATGCGGCGCCCAAGACCGATCCGGACGAGGCCGAGGTGACACGGACCGAGGTCGCCGACGCCCTGGCGCGGGTCGTGCCGGCCTTCGCGGCCAACGGGCTCGCCCTGCTCCTGACCTTCTACCTCTGGGCCTCGGCAAGGATCGTGAAGATTTCCGGCCGCCTGCCCCGGCCCTGGCCCGACCTGCCGGCGACCGCCATGCCGCGCACCACCCTGGTGACCCTGGCGGCCGCCGTGCTGATGTGCTTCGCCCCGGGTTTCGTCGGCGTGTTCGGCGTCGCGCTGGTTGGCGCGTTCAGCGCGGCCTTCGCGCTCCAGGGGCTCGCCGCCTTCCACGACCGCTCGCGCGGCCGGCCGGGGCGCGGGCTGATGCTGTTCGGCATGTACCTGATCCTGTTCGTGACCCAGGGCGTCGCCCTGGTGGCACTCACCCTGTTCGGCCTAGCCGACACCGCCCTCGATCGCCGCCGTCCCAAGGACAATCCGGCGCCGTGAGTCCCCGGCCCGTGAGGCCGACCAACTGAAGGAGAAAAACGATGGAAGTGATCCTGCTCGAGCGCGTGGCCAAGCTCGGCCAGATGGGTGAGACCGTGAACGTCCGCCCGGGCTTCGCCCGCAACTTCCTGCTCGCGCGCGGCAAGGCTTTGCGCGCGACGGAGTCCAACAAGAAGCACTTCGAGGCGCAGCGCGCCCAGCTCGAGGCCCGCAACCTCGACCGCAAGAAGGACGCCGAGGCCGTCGCCGAGAAGCTGAACGGCCAGAGCTTCGTCCTGATCCGCCAGTCGGGCGAGTCCGGCGTCCTGTACGGCTCCGTCTCCACCCGCGACCTCGCCGAGGTGGTGGCCAAGGACGGCTTCACGGTCGATCGCGGTCAGTTCATCCTGAACCAGCCGATCAAGACCCTCGGCCTGCACAACGTCCCGGTGGTGCTGCACCCCGAGGTCGAGGTCCAGGTCACGGTCAACGTCGCCCGCAGCCCTGAAGAGGCCGAGCGTCAGGCCCGCGGCGAGTCGGTCACCGAGCGCGAGGCGTTCAACCTCGATGACCTCGGCCTGGAAGTCGGCGCGGCGCTGGCCGATGCCGGCGAAGGCGCCGACGACCGCGGCTGATTTTGGAACAGGGCATGCGCCTTTCCGGGAGGGTCCCGTGGCCCTCGCGGGATGGCGTAGGCCCCATCCCTGTATACCGGTGAACATTGGGGATCATTCGCCCCGAGACTTGACACGTTCCAGTTTTGTTCCAGCATGGACGCCCGCCCCTCGCGAGAGTCGGCGGGCGTCCGTTCGTCCGGGCCGATGCCGGACGAACCGGCCGTCGGCTAAGCTTCGGTAACCTTACCGTGGCCAAGGTCGCGCGGTGTGATCCTGGTGCGCCCGTCCCGGCGCCTGATTCGGAGTCGTCTGCCGATGGCCCTGCCCAATGCGCTCACGGCCAAGCTGGAAGCCGTTCAAGCCGAGTACCGCGTCGCCCCGCACAACATCGATGCGGAGCAGGCGCTGCTCGGCGCCATCCTGGTGAACAACGACGCCTATTACCGGGTGTCGGACTTCCTCCTGGCCGAGCACTTCATGGAGGATGCCCACCAGCAGATCTTTTCGGTGGCGGCGTCCCTGATCCGGGCCGGCAAGCTCGCCACGCCCATCACCATGAAGACCTATCTGGGCGACGCCGATTTCGGCGGCCAGACGGTGATGCAGTACCTCGCCCGGCTGGCGGCCGACGCCACCACCGTGATTAATGCCGGCGCCTACGGCCGGACGATCTACGACCTCGCCATTCGCCGCCGGCTGATCACCATCGGCGAGGATCTGGTGAACGGCGCCTACGAGGCACCGGTCGAGCAGGCGCCCCGCGACCAGATCGAGGAGACCGAGCGGCGGCTCTACGAGCTCGCCGAAGCGGGCAAATACGACGGCGGCTTCCAGAAATTCTCCGACGCGCTCACCGCCGCGGTGGACATGGCCGCCAAGGCCTACCAGCGCGACGGCAAGCTCTCGGGCATCGCCACCGGCCTGTCGGACCTCGATGCCAAGATGGGCGGCCTGCAGCCCTCCGACTTGATCATCCTCGCGGGCCGTCCGGCCATGGGCAAGACCTCGCTGGTGACCAACATCGCCTTCAACATCGCCAAGGCGTATCGCGGCGAGAAGGCGGCCGACGGCACGATGCAGACCGTCAACGGCGGCATCGTCGGCTTCTTCTCCCTCGAAATGTCGGCCGAGCAGCTCGCCACCCGTATCATCGCCGAGCAATCGGGCGTGCCCTCGTACAAGATCCGCCGCGGCGACATCCGGCCGGAGGACTTTTACAAGATCACCGACGCCGCCCGGGACATGCAGACGATCCCGTTCTACATCGACCAGACCGGCGGCATCTCCATCGCCCAGCTCGCCGCCCGGGCCCGGCGCCTGAAGCGCCAGAAGGGCCTGGATCTGCTGATCGTCGACTACCTGCAGCTGCTCTCCGGCTCCGGCAAGCGCAGCGACAACCGCGTGCAGGAGATGACCGAGATCACCACCGGCATGAAGGCGCTGGCCAAGGAGCTGGCGGTGCCGATCATCGGCTTGTCGCAGCTCTCGCGTCAGGTCGAGAACCGCGACGACAAGCGCCCACAGCTCTCGGATCTGCGCGAATCCGGCTCGATCGAGCAGGACGCCGACGTGGTGATGTTCGTGTTCCGCGAGGAATACTACGTCAACAACAAGAAGCCCCGCGAGGGCACCGAGGAGTTCTTCGCCTGGGAGGCGGAGATGAACCGCGTCCACGGCAAGGCCGAAGTCATCCTCGGCAAGCAGCGCCACGGCCCGACCGGCACGGTGGAACTGCAGTTCGACGCCAACATCACCCGGTTCTCGAACCTCGCCCAGAGCGAGCGGCTGCCCGAGCAGATGTGATAGAGTGGCGCCGCCCGTGCGAACGGGCGGCTGCGAGGAGGCGGGCGTGACAGCTCCCAAGCGCGCACCGCAGAAGCTGAAGACGACGCGGTACGAGGACGACGTCCATGCCTGGGCGCAGGAGCAGGTGCATTTCCTGCAAGCGGGCGCCTGGGCGCGCCTCGACATCGAGCACCTTGCCGACGAGATCGCGGACGTGGGTCGCAGCGAACGCCACGCGCTGACCAGTGCCCTGTGCGTGATCCTGCTGCACCTTCTGAAGTGGGACCATCAGCCGACCCGGCGGACGCGCAGCTGGGTGACGTCGATCCGGACGCAGCGCAACGTCGTGGCAGAGCGTCTCGAAGACAGCCCCAGCCTGAAGTCCCGGATCGATGTGCTGGTCGCGCGGGCCTATCACCGCGCGCGCATCGAGGCGGCCGGCGAGACCGGGCTCGACGAGGAGACCTTCCCGCCGGTCTGCCCTTACGATGTCGAGACGATCCTGAATCGGCCGATTCCCTGGCCGCCGAGCGACAACAAGGCCCGACCCCGACGCGAATAGGATCACGCCGGCGGTCTCGCGCCGCCGCGAACCATCGCTAGACCCGGCCGTTGTGCGGAAGACGACTTTTTTCCACCGCGCAGGATCGACGATGAGCGAGCCGACCCCTCCGAAGATGCCGTACTGGCACGTCTATACCGACGCGGACGGGGTGAGCCGCCAGGAGCAATTTTCCATCGCGCGCTTCACGTTCGAGGGGATCAACCCCGAGACCGCGCCGCAATGGAACGACAAGATGGACCCGGCCTCATCGGTGGTGACCTTCACGGTCCTCCCAGTCGGCTGGGTCGGCGAGTGGCACGAGAACCCGCGGCCACAATGGATCGCGATCCTGTCCGGCCGCTGGTTCGTGGAGACCATGGACGGTCACCGGGTCGAGATGGGCCCGGGCGAGCTGATGATGGGCGAGGACCAGAACACCAAGGCGCGCGACGGCAAGAAGGGCCACCTCTCGGGCACCGTGGGCGACGAGCCCTGCACGATGATCGTCACGGGGCTCCAGGTCGAGCCCACCGTGAACCAGCCTGGGCGCTTCAAGTAGGGGCCGCACCATGGACGGCTTCGAGCTGACGCAGCCGCGCTTCAAGGCGTATGTGCTGCCGAACGCGCCGCTGGAAAAGCTCGCCGACGGTTTTCGCTGGACCGAAGGACCGGTCTACTTCGGCGACCGCAACGAACTGCTGTTCTCGGACCTGCCGAACAACCGGGTGATGCGCTGGACCGATTTCGGCGGCCTCAGCGTCTATCGCGAATCGAGCGACTTCGAGAACGGCCATGCCCGGGATCGGCAGGGACGGCTCCTCTCCTGCTCGCATCGCGGCCGGCGCATCCACCGCACCGAACTCGACGGCAGCATCACCAGTCTGGTCGAGCGCTACCAGGGGCGGCGGCTGAACTCGCCCAACGACATCGTCTGCAAGTCCGACGGCACGATCTGGTTCTCGGACCCGCCTTACGGCATCCAGACCGACTACGAGGGCGGCAAGCAGGATTCCGAGCTGCCGGCCGCGCTCTACCGGTTCGACCCGCGTGACGGCGCGCTGCGCGTGGTCGCGGACGATTTCCAGGGGCCGAACGGCCTGTGCTTCTCGCCCGATGAGCGAAAGCTCTACGTGGTCGAGACCGGGCTGCAATTCGCCCCCGAACCGCTCCAGAACATACGCGTGTTCGACGTTGCCGAGGATGGCCACCTGTCTGGGGGACAGGTGTTCTGCACGATCGCCCCGGGCAATGCCGACGGGATACGCTGCGACGAGCACGGCAATCTCTGGTCGAGCGCCGGCGACGGCGTCCACTGCCTCGATCCCGGCGGCGAATTACTGGGCAAGATCCTGGTGCCCTCACCGGTGGCGAACCTCGCCTTCGGCGGCCGCAACGATAGCCGTCTGTTCCTCTGCGCCTCGCATACGCTCTATGCGATCTATACCAACGTACGCGGGGCGCGGCTGCTATGAGCGGCGTTCGAGCGATCGCCGGATTCGGCCGCACCGTCGCGGACCTTGCGGTCACCGAGGCCTTCTATCGGGACGGGCTCGATTTCGAGCGGGTCGCGCCACCGGAGCCGGTGCCGGACGCGCAGGCCGAGGCGATGGGGCTCCAGGGGCGGCGGGCGACGCAGATGCGCCTGCAGCTCGGCGGCCAGACCGTGACGTTCCTCGCGGTCGAACCGCCCGGCGCGCCCTACCCTGCCGATCCGGCCGCGACCGATCCGTTCTTCCAGCACCTCGCGATCCCGGTGCGCGACATGGATGCTGCGATGGCGCGGCTCGCCCGGTTCGGGCCGGCCGCGATCAGCCGGGGCAGCGCGCAGGTCCTGCCGGTTTCCTCCGGGGGCGTCACCGCCTACAAGTTCCGCGACCCGGACGGCCACCCGCTGGAGCTGATCTTCTTTCCCGATGGCTCGCCGGCCGAGCGCTGGCGCGACGCGCCGGGCCTGTTTCTCGGCATCGATCACTCGGCGATAACCGTCACCGACCTCCATGCGGCCCTGGCGTTCCTCACCGGTCCCCTTGGCCTCACGGTCGCGCAGACCGGACTGAACCAAGGCCCCGAACAGGCCCGGCTCGACGGGCTCGACGATCCGGAAGTCGATGTGCTCGCGCTCGAAGCACCCACACCCGCGCCGCATGTCGAGCTGTTGCATTATCGTCGGCCGATTACCCGGCAAGCATCCCCGGCTCCGTTCGACCCGGCCGACTGCGCCTCGACCCGATTCGTTTTCGCGGTGGACGATCTCGAAGGTGTGGTTCTGGCGTTGCGTAGGGTGGGATTCGCGCCGCACGCGTCCAACGATGGCTCAGCAGCCTATTGTGCCGGCCCGGACGGGCATGGGTTCCTGTTCCGCAGCGAATAAGAGAGATCCGGCTGCAAGAGCGCTTGCCCAACGGGCACTTGCCCACGGCTGCGGAGCAGATAGGCTCCGAACTCGGGATTTTGGGAGCGACAGCCGCCATGCGCATCAGCGTTGAAGCCGCTGAAGGTCAGTTGCCGCGTCTGATCGAGGCGGCCTCGGGCGGCGAAGAGGTCGTGCTGGCACGTGGGGACGTGCCGGTCGCACGGATCGTCCCGATCGCCCCATCGTCGTTCCGAATCGGCATTCTGCCACCGCAGGCCCTTGGGCCGGGACCGGATTGGCTCGAACCGATGTCGAATGACGAACTGGCCCTTTGGGAAGGCGAACGGTGAATGCCGTCCTGCTCGATACGCATAGCTGGGCCTGGAGTCTGACGGCCGATCCCAGGCTGTCGGCAGGTGCGCGGAGCGCCATCGCGGCAGCACGCGCGGTGACGGTCAGTCCCGTCTCGTTCTTCGAGATCGCCCAGAAGGTCCGAGTTGGCAAGTGGCCGGAGATGGCCACCTATGTCGATCGGCTGGTCGCGCTGCTCAACCAACAGGGCGGACAGGCTGCGCCGCTGGAACCCGCGATCTGTCTCTCCGCCGGCCTGATGCGCTGGAGCCATCGTGATCCCTTCGACCGGCTCCTGGCGGCCACGGCGCTCTACTACGGCTACCCGCTGGTCTCTGCCGACATCGCCTTCGACGGCACCGTCCCGCGGATCTGGTAGGTCCCGCGCACTTGACGCACCGCCCCTCCGGCGTCCAATCCGGCCGCCCCGGAGGTCAGACCGATGCCGCTCCTCGCCCTGCCCTTTCCGGCCATCGATCCGGTGGCGCTCGCGATCGGGCCGATCACGATCAAATGGTACGCGCTCGCCTACATCGCCGGTCTGATCGGCGGGTGGTACTACGCGCGCCGCCTCGTCATGGCCGACAGCCTGTGGGGCGTGGTCAAGCGCCCGCAGGTGGTCGATATCGACGACCTCGTCGTCTGGGTGGCACTCGGCGTCGTGCTGGGCGGCCGGATCGGCTACGTGCTGTTCTACAACCTGCCGATGTACATCGCCGACCCGATGGAGATCCTGGCGATCCGCAACGGCGGCATGTCGTTCCACGGCGGCTTCCTGGGCGCGATCCTGGCCTTCCTGCTGTTCGCCCGGGCCAAGAAGCTCAACGGCTACACGCTGCTCGATATCGGCGCCGTGGTCGTGCCGATTGGCCTGTTCTTCGGGCGGATCGCGAATTTCGTGAACGGCGAGCTCTGGGGCCGGGTCGCGCCGGATTTCCCCTACGCGATCGTATTCCCCACGGGCGGGCCGCTGCCGCGCCATCCGAGCCAGCTCTACGAGGCGGCCACCGAGGGGCTGCTGCTGTTCATCGTCATGGCGCTCGCCGTCCGCCGGTTCGGCTTCCGCAAGCCCGGCCTGCTCGGCGGCATCTTCGTCTTCGGCTACGCGCTGTCCCGGACTGTCTGCGAGTTCTTCCGCGAGCCGGACCGGCAGCTCGGTTTCCTGTTCGGCGACCATCTCGGGCCGATGGGCGGCGGCGTGACCATGGGCATGCTGCTCTGCGTGCCGATGATGATCGTCGGGCTCACCTACATCGTCCTGGCGGGCACGGGCCGGACCCGTCCGCGCAACCCCGTGGCGGCTGCGGATCCGCAGGAGGCGGCGCCCGAGGCGCCCGCGAAGGCGTGACGCCGCTCGGAGCCGAGATCGCGACGCTGATCCGCCATGGCGGGCCGATCGGCGTCGACCGCTACATGGCGCTCTGCCTGGGCCACCCGGTCCACGGCTATTACCGCACCCGCGATCCGCTCGGGGTGCAGGGCGATTTCACCACGGCGCCCGAGATCAGCCAGATGTTCGGCGAGCTGCTTGGCGCCTGGGCGGGCTACGTCCACGGCCAACTCGGCCGGCCGGACCCGCTGGTCCTGGTGGAACTCGGTCCCGGCCGGGGCACGCTGATGGCGGACGCCCTGCGCGCCCTGCGGGCGGCGGCCCCGGGCGCGGAGGTGCGGCCGCATCTCGTCGAGACCAGCCCGGTGCTGCGGGCGGTGCAGGAGCGAGCCCTCGCTGGCACCGGCGCGACTTGGCACGCCGGGATCGAGACCCTGCCCGAGGGCCCGGCGATCCTCCTGGCCAACGAGTTCTTCGATTGTCTGCCGGTACGCCAGTTCGAGCGCCGCCCGACTGGCTGGCATGAGCGCCAGGTCGGCCTCGGTCCCGAGGGTGATCTCGTCTTCGGCCTCGCCCCGGAGGCAACCCCGGGCCTCGACGCCGACGGCCCGGAAGGCGCGCTGCTGAGCGTGCCGGCAGCCGGCCTCGCGCTGACGCGGCAATTGGCCCGGCGCCTGCGTGAATCCGGCGGTGCCCTGCTGGCGATCGATTACGGCCATGTCCGACCGGGCTTCGGCGACACGCTCCAGGCCCTGTCGGGGCATCGCTTCACCGACCCGCTCGCGGCGCCGGGCGAAGCGGATCTCACGCACCATGTCGATTTCGCCGCCCTGGCGAAGGCCGCACAGGCAGAGGGTGCGAGCGCCCACGGACCAGTGTCGCAGCGGGACTTCCTGCTGACGCTCGGTCTGAACGCGCGGGCCGAGCGCCTGAAAACCCGCGCCACCGCGGCTCAGGCTGCGGCGATCGATGCGGCCGTCCAACGGCTCACGGATACGAGCCGAGCCGGCATGGGCAACCTGTTCAAGGTCTTGGCCGTGACCGGCCGGGATCTCGGGCCGCTACCCGGATTTCCCGAAGCCTGAGGCTCGGTCTCCGGGCGGCGGCTCGGGATGTCGTCAGCCGAACGAGCCGAACCCCGCATCGGAGGCGCTCGGCGCCCGCGGCGTCGGAGGTGCGGGCGGGTTCGGATCGGAGGGGTCGAAGGCGCCGGGCTCACGCTCGACGGGATGCTCGGCCGCGTTCTGGCTCCGGCGCTCCGGAGCCTCTTGCGCGGCGGTCTCGATCGGGGAGTCGTTCTCGTTCCGTCGTGACATTGCGATCCTTCTCGGAATGAGTCCGGGACCCGGACTCATGCTGCAATGCAGCAAGAATCTGACGGTTCCACGACATCGTCAAGGGGCGGCCATTCCGGTATCGAGTGCGACACCAGGACCGCCAGGGAGCCGACCGTGACCGCAGGCATGTTTATCGAGGCGCCGGAACTTTCCTCGCACGCCGGCATGCGCCACGCCTTCTTCACCCGGGTCGGCGGCGTCTCGGAGGGCATCTACGCCACGCTCAACGGCGGGCTTGGCTCGCAGGACGTCCCCGAGCGCGTCGGCGAGAACCGGACGCGGATGTGCGCCCAGCTCGGCCTGCCGCCGGACCGGCTCGTCAGCCTGTATCAGGTCCATTCCGCCGCGGTGGTCACCGTCGAAGCGCCGGTCCCGGCCGCGGACCGCCCCAAGGCCGACGCCATGGTGACGCGGGTGCCCGGCCTCGCCCTGGGCATCGCCACCGCCGATTGCGGGCCGATCCTGTTCGCCGATCCCGAGAACGGCGTGGTCGGAGCCGCCCATGCCGGCTGGAAGGGCGCGCTCACCGGGGTGATCGAGGCGACGGTGCGGGCCATGGAGGCGCTGGGTGCCCGGCGGCGGCAGATCGTGGCCGTGCTCGGGCCGACCATCGGCCCAGCCTCCTACGAGGTCGGCCCGGACTTCATCACGCGCTTCCGCACAGAGGCCCCCGGCATGGAACGCTTCCTCGGCGCCGGCACCCGCGCGGGACACGCGCAGTTCGACCTCCCGGGCTTCATTCTGGCCCGGCTCGGCGAGGCGAACATCGGCGAAGCCGCGATGCTCAACCTCTGCACCTATGCCGACCCGGAGCGGTTCTACAGCTACCGCCGGACCACGCATCGCGGCGAAGCCGATTACGGACGCCTGATCTCGGCCATCGCGCTGACGCCGTGACCCCGGCCGAATCCCCAAGCGGAGCCATTGTCGTCCAAGGGGGTGCGACACTTTGTCAAACCGCCGCGGCGAAAAAAAGCGTGGCCGTAAGCGAACCTTGACCATTCGAGCGCGTTTAGACGCACAAGGTGCCGGGGAAAAACGGCGGATTGCCATAAGGGGCCGCGATGAGCGGTCGGCGATACCGCAGAGCGCAAAGCGCCCTGGAACCGCTGGAAGACAGCCAGATCCGCGTTCCGTGTCGGCCTTATGAAGCCGGTGCGGGACCACCAGTGAGGACCAGATGATGAAATCCCTGCTTCGCGCCACCACCGCCCTTGCGGGCGTCGCCCTCGCCGGCTCGGCCTTCGCGGCCGACCTGCCGCGCCGCGCCGCCCCGCCGCCGGTGTTCACCCCCGTCCCGGTGTTCACCTGGACCGGCGCCTACTTCGGTATCAACGCCGGCTACGCCTTCGACGCCAGCAGCCGCTCCAATAATTCGACCTTCGTCGTGCCGGGCGGTGTCGGCCTGACCAACGGCCCGGCCGCCGTCGCCACCTTCCGCAACCGCAGCCAGGACGGCTTCTCCGGCGGCGCCCAGGTCGGCTACAACTATCAGTTCACCCCGGGCTCCGG
>NZ_JAKSYO010000092.1 GCF_022829635.1 Methylobacterium sp. E-066 | reverse complement strand
GGGCCTGCTGCAGGGTTGGCTGGCCGCGCTGCTGGCGGCCCAGGCCGGCGCCGCATTCGCCGTGGGATTGGTCGTCTTGCTCGGGATGCGGCGGTGAGCGTCTCGAAGCGGCCGGACCGTGCGTCCGCGTATCGTGCAGAGGTACGTTGCTTACACATCTGCGGACGAAGCGCGGGTCCCCTCGCCCCGCTTGCGGGGAGAGGCCCGCACGGACCTCATCGTCCGTGCGGGAAGCGCAGGCGAAGCCGGAGCGGCGGTGAGCGGGCGGTTCAGAACGAGGCGCGCGTCCGGAACCGCCCCCTCAGCCTCGGCTGCCGCCTCGCTTCGGCGACGACGAGGTCGCCGAAGCCCTCTCCCCGCAAGCGGGGCGAGGGGATACCCGCACCGATGCTGGAGCCGAAGCACGGGCCGTCGCGCAAAAAGGGCCGAACTCGATCTGTGAATCCGCTAGCCCGCACGGGAGAGGGGGCGCGTCGCGGTATGCACCAGCGGCTGCGCCTTAAACCTGTGTGGCTCGTAGGCTTCAAGAAGCTTTGAGCGTTCTGGAGCCCTCCTTCGAGGGCTTCGCTGCGCTACGCCCCCTCACGATGAGGCCGCGGGTGGGACCTGCCGCCCGGCCTCACGCCGCCTCGGTCAGCGCCTGCTCGATCGCGTCGAGCGCCGCTTCCGCGCCGGCGCCGTTCGGGCCGCCGGCCTGGGCCATGTCGCGGCGGCCGCCGCCACCCTTGCCGCCGAGCGCGCCGGCCCCGGCCCGGACCAGGCCGACCGCGTCGTAGCGGCCGGTCAGGTCCTCGGTGACGCCGACCACCAGCCCGGCCTTGCCGTCGGCGGAGACACCAACGATCGCCACGATGCCGGAGCCGAGACGCTTCTTCTCCTCGTCGATGATCGGCTTGAGGTCGCGCATGTCGAGGCCCTCCACCACCGAGCGCCGGAACGCCACGCCGCCGACCTCGCTCTGACGTGACGAACGACCCGAATCGGGGTCCGAAGACCCCATCGCCAGCTTGCGGCGGGTGTCGGCCAGCTCTCGCTCCAGGCGGCGCTTCTCTTCCATCAGAGCCGTGAGGCGGTCGGGCGCCTCCGTGACCGGCGCCTTGAGAATGCCGGCCAGCGCAGCCAGGGTGCGGGCCTCCTCGGCCCGGTGGTGGCGGGCCGCGTCGGCGGTGAGCGCCTCGATCCGGCGCACGCCGGCACCGACCGCGCTCTCGCCCACGATAGTGATCGCCCCGATATCGCCGGTGCGGCCGGCATGGGTGCCGCCGCACAGCTCGATCGAAAAGTTCTTGAGCCGGGCGCGACCGGTCTCGGCGCCGTCCGCGTCCACCGGCAGGCCCATCGAGACGACCCGGACCTCGTCGCCGTACTTCTCGCCGAACAGCGCCCGGGCGCCCGACGCGATGGCGTCGTCCACCGCCATCAGCTTGGTCACCACCGGGGCATTCTGCAGCAGCACCGCGTTGGCGATGTCCTCGACCCGGGCCAGTTCCTCCGCCTCGATCGGCTTCGGGTGGCTGATGTCGAAGCGCAGCCGCTCGGAACTGACCAGCGAGCCCTTCTGGGCGACGTGATCGCCGAGCACCTGCCGCAGGGCCTCGTGCAGGAGGTGGGTGGCCGAGTGGTTGGCCCGGATCGCCCTGCGGCGGGCATGGTCGACCTTCAGTTCTACCGGCTGGTCGAGCCCAAGAATCCCCTCCTCCACGCTGACATGGTGGACGAACAGGTCGCCGAGCTTTTTCTCGGTGTCGGTGACGCGGACCTTCAGGCCGGCGCCCAGGATCAGGCCGGTATCGCCGACCTGGCCGCCGGATTCGGCGTAGAACGGCGTCTGGTTGACCAGGACGAGGCCGGTCTGCCCGGCCTCCAGGCTCTTCACCTCGGCGCCGTCGCGCAGCAGCGCGGTGACGATGCCCTCGGCGGCCTCGGTCTCGTAGCCCAGGAACTCGGTGGCGCCGACGCGCTCGCGGATGCCGAACCAGACCGTCTCGGTGGCGGCCTCGCCGGAGCCCTTCCAGGCCTCCCGCGCCGCCTGCTTCTGGCGCTGCATCGCGGCGGTGAACGCCTCCGTGTCGACCCCGATGCCCCGGGCCTTGAGGGCGTCCTGGGTGAGGTCGAGGGGGAAGCCGTAGGTATCGTAGAGGGTGAAGGCGGTGTCGCCCGAGAGCTTGTCGCCGGCCTTGAGCTCCCGGCTCTCGGAATCGAGGATCGACAGGCCGCGCTCCAGGGTCCGGCGGAAGCGGGTCTCCTCCAGCTTCAGGGTCTCGCCGATCAGCGCCTCGGCGCGCATCAGCTCGGGGTAGGCCTGGCCCATCTCGCGCACCAGCGTCGGGACGAGGCGATACATGGTGGGCTCGCGGGCGCCGAGGATCTCGGCATGCCGCATGGCCCGGCGCATGATCCGGCGCAGCACGTAGCCGCGGCCTTCGTTGCCCGGCAGCACACCGTCGGCGACCAGGAAGGAGGAGGCGCGCAGGTGGTCGGCGATCACCCGGTAGGACGCCATCGTGGCGGGCTCGGGCGCCCGCGAGACGGCGTGGGCCACGGCGTCGATCAGCGCCTTGAACAGGTCGGTGTCGTAGTTGGAATGCACGCCCTGGAGGATCGCCGCCATGCGCTCCAGGCCCATGCCGGTATCGATCGAGGGCCGCGGCAGCGGGTTGCGCACGCCGGGCTCCAGCTGCTCGTATTGCATGAACACGAGGTTCCAGAACTCGAGGAAGCGGTCGCCGTCCTCGTCAGGGGAGCCGGGCGGGCCGCCCTGGAGCGCCGGGCCCTGGTCGATGAAGATCTCCGAGCACGGGCCGCAGGGGCCGGTATCGCCCATCTGCCAGAAATTGTCGGAGGTCCCGATCCGGATGATCTTGTCGTCGGAGAAGCCGGCGATCTTTTTCCACAGGGTCGCGGCCTCGTCGTCGTCGGCGTAGACGGTGACGAGCAGCCGGTCGGGCTTGAGGCCGAATTCCTTCGTGATCAGCGTCCAGGCCAGCTCGATCGCGCGGTCCTTGAAGTAGTCGCCGAACGAGAAGTTGCCGAGCATCTCGAAGAACGTGTGGTGGCGCGCCGTGTAGCCGACATTGTCGAGGTCGTTGTGCTTGCCGCCGGCGCGCACGCATTTCTGCGCCGTGGTCGCCCGGTCGTAGGCGCGCTTCTCGACGCCGGTGAAGACGTTCTTGAACTGCACCATGCCGGCGTTCGTGAACATCAGCGTGGGGTCGTTCTTCGGGACGAGGCTCGACGAGGGCACGGGCTCGTGTCCCGCACGCGCGAAGAAGTCGAGGAAGGTCGACCGGATCTCGTTGACGCCGCTCATCGGGGCAGAACTCTAAGCTGGGCTCAAGGGACTGGGCCGCCACCCGTTTCGAGCGCAACCCGCATGGCGTCCTCTTAGAGCCGTTCCCGATCGCGTAGCAATCGCGAAGGGCGCGCAAGGCCTTGCAAGGCCTTGGATGAGACGCACCCCGATTGCGAGGGGCGCGCTCGCAGAAGGCGATCCGGCCCGGGGGGCCGACACGGCTGCCGCGAAATCTCCCCAGCCGCCCCACGGCCGCCACAAGCACGGCCGTGTTGTCGCCACATCTGTCAAGCGATGGTGTGTCCAAGGCGCCATCACCGGCGCGTGAGGAATCGGGTAGACGATGCAGGGCCGCACGGTCGGATCGCCGAGGAACGTCACGGGCAAGCAGGGCCGGTTCGGGTCCGGCCGGGCCGATGCCATCACCGCACAGCCCATGGTCGGCCGTGCCCACGGGAGCGTCCCGGCGCTGGCTCGCTCGGTGCTCACCGTTTCGCTGATCGCCGGCGGGCTGAGCGCCGCCCTGATCGGTTCGGGGATCGACCTCGGCAAGGTCGGCCTGAATCAGGCGGTGTCCTCAGCGCAGGCCGCCACCGAATTGCCGATGCCGCGCCCGCGGATCCACACCGTGGCGCTGAGCGAGGAGCTGGAGCGGACCCCGCTGCGCGCCTCGGCGAGCTTCGCCGCGGTCCACGACCTCGACACCGCCGTCGGCTCCAACGGCGTCGACCGCGTCTCCTACGATTTCCTGCTCTCGGAGAGCGCCGGCGGCGACCCGAACGACATCCTCGAATTCGGCCCGATGAAGATCCGACGCCACTTGGTGCAGACCATCGTGCGCGCGGCCCAGGCGGTCCAGACCGATCCCGTCCTGCTCATGGCGGTGGCCGACAAGGAATCGAGCTTCGTCACCGCGGTCCAGGCCAAGACCTCCTCGGCCACCGGCCTCTATCAGTTCATCGAGCGCACCTGGCTCGGCGTGGTGCGCGATTTCGGGCCCCGCTACGGGTTGGCGAAGGAGGCGGCTTTGGTCACGGCGGATGCCAACGACCGGCCGGTGATCACGGATGCCGCCGACCGCGCCCGGGTGCTGGAGCTGCGCCGCGATCCCTACCTGTCGGCCCTGATGGCCGGCGAGATGCTCAAGCGCGATGCCGGCCGCATCGCCCAGCGGATCGGCCGCGACCTCACCCTCGGCGAGGTCTACCTCGCCCACTTCCTGGGCGTGGAGGATGCCGGCGAGTTCCTGGCCAACGTCGTCAACAAGCCGGCCGCCGCCGCCGCCGGGCTGCTGCCCGGCCCGGCCCGCGCCAACCGCTCGATCTTCTTCGCCGCCGGGCGCTTCGTCGGGCGCGGCCGCCACCGCAAGCCGGCCAGCCTCTCGGTGGCGCAGGTCCACGAGAAGTTCGAGGCGATGATGAGCACGCGCGGCACGCGCTACCAGAACGTCCAGGCGGTCTCTGGGATCATGGCCTACGCGGATGCTGCGACCGGCATCGCCACGCAGTAAAGCCTCAGCGAGCGGGCGGCCAATTCGCGGCCCCGCGCGCAACTCCCGGCGTCCTGCCGACGTTCGTCCACAAGCGCCGCGTTCGTGTGCGGCGTGAAACGGAGACTTCCGGGGGACGTTCTTGAGAAAGCCTCTGTCGAGCACGGCTACGCCGCTCACTGATACGCTCTCGCCGAGCAGCATCCCGCTCGACCAGATCGGCCAGACGCTGGCGTCGATCTACGACGACCTCGTCTCGGAGGGCGTGCCGGAGCATCTCGCCGCCCTGGTCCGTCGGGTCCGGCAGAACGAGGCCGAGGCCGCCGCGCCGCGCGAGGCGTCGCCCATCCTGGCCGAAGGTCCGGCGCAGCGCCTCGCCCTGGTGGTCGAGGACGATCCCGAGATCCGCGCCCTGGCCGAAACCCTCCTCGAAGAGACCGAGCTCGACGTGATCGGCTGCGACAGCGCCGAGGCGGCGCTGGCCGTGCTCCAGGCGCGGGGCGGCGACGTGGCCCTGGTCTTCGCCGATGTCCGGCTCGCCGGCGCCATGGACGGGCTGCAACTCGCCCGGGCAGTCGCGACCCTGTGGCCCCGCGCCCGGCTGGTGGTCACCTCGGGCCACGGCATCCGCCGGCCGGATCTGCCGAGCGAGGCGGTGTTCATCGCCAAGCCCTGGCGGCCCTTCGACGTGCTGGTCGAGGCCGAGCGGGCGACCACGGATCCGGCGCCGCCGGTCACCTGAAACGGCGCCCGCGGCGTCGGGCCCGGCCCTTGCATTGACCGCCGACGTATCGGCGCGAGCCCGGAGCCCCTGTCTTTGCCGATCCTGTCCGTCCGTCACCGCACGGTTTACCGGTACCGGCGTCCGGTCGCCTTCGGCGAGCACCGGATCATGTTCCGGCCCCGGGACAGCTATGACCAGCGCCTGATCGAGGCGTCGCTCGAGATCACCCCCGAGCCCGCCGCCCTGCGGTGGATGTTCGACGTGTTCGGCAATTGCGTCGCGGTGGCGACCTTCGGGGGCCGCGCGGAGACGCTGACCTTCGAATGCGGCATCACCCTCGACCACACCCCCGAGCACGCGCCGGTCTTCCCGCTGGCGCCGCACGCGACGCATTACCCGTTCGGCTACGGCGCCGAGGACATGCCCGACCTGTCCCGGTCGATCGAGCGGCAATGGCCCGATCCGCGCCACGAGGTCGATGCCTGGGCGCGCAGCTTCATCCCCGCCCAGGGCCGGATCCCGACCCAGGAACTGCTCGCCGACATGACCCGGAGCGTGCGGGCGAACTTCACCTATCTCGCCCGCTCCGAGAAAGGCGTGCAAGAGCCGCTGACGACACTGCGCAGCAAGCGCGGCTCGTGCCGCGACTTCGCGGTGCTGATGATGGAAGCGGTGCGTGCGCTCGGCATGGCCGCCCGGTTCGTCTCCGGATACTTGTACAACCCGCGCAACGATCGGGCGCGCCATGTCGGCGGCGGCTCGACCCATGCTTGGCTGCAGGTCTACCTGCCGGGCGCCGGCTGGATCGAGTTCGACCCGACCAACGGGATCGTCGGCAACCGCGACCTGATCCGCGTGGCGGTGACCCGCGATCCGGCACAGGCCGTGCCCTTGCACGGATCGTTCTTCGGCCTGGCCAGCGACGACCTCGGCATGCGGGTGGATGTCGATGTGGTCGAACTGCCTGACGAAGAGGCAAAAACACGCGGCTTTCAGGCGCATCCGCCAATACTGACGCGTTGAAACAAGAAATCTGGATTGCGCATGCGGGGCGACCCGCCGAGGCGAGAGGACACAGGTGGCCGCGATGAAGATCAGGACCGGTTACGATATCGGCTTCAGCCTGACCCAGCCGACGCCCATGATCCTGATGCTGAGCGTCCATCCGTCCCGGATGCACGACCTGCTGACCCCGCAGGTGATCAGCTTCGACCCGTGGATCCCCGCCCACGAGTACCGGGACGTGTACGACAACGTCTGCCACCGCATCGTCGCGCCGCCGGGCCTTCTGACGATCTCGGCCGACTTCACGATCCAGGATTCCGGGCTGCTCGACGCCTACGTGCCCGACGCCCGGCAGATCCCGGTCCAGGACCTGCCGGACGACGTGATGATCTACCTGCTGGGCTCGCGCTACTGCGACACCGACAAGCTCGCGCAGACCGCCTGGTCGCTGTTCGGCAACGCGCCGGAGGGCTGGGCGCGGGTGCAGGCGATCGTCGCCTACACGCACGAGCGCATCCGCTTCGACTACCAGCGCGCCGACGCCACCCGCACCGCCCATGACGGCTTCATGCAGCGCGAAGGCGTCTGCCGGGATTTCGCCCATCTCGCCATCGCGTTCTGCCGGTGCATGAACATCCCGGCCCGCTACGCCACCGGCTATCTCGGCGATATCGGCGTGCCGATCGACCCGGCGCCGATGGATTTCTCGGCGTGGTTCGAGGCCTACCTGGACGGCCCGGAGGGCCCGCGTTGGTACACGTTCGACGCGCGGCACAACCGCCAGCGGATCGGCCGCATCGTCATGGCCCGGGGGCGCGACGCCACCGATTGCGCGATCTCGACCAATTTCGGCTACGCCCATCTGGCGCGGTTCGACGTCCATACCGACGAGGTCGGTTAACGATCGGAGACTGCCACGGGCGAGCCCGCTTACGTATTCCACCGTCAAACAAAATCTTCTTCGCGGCGTGGAACTGCCAACCTATGCTCACGCTTGTAATGGCAAAGGTTATCGCACAGGCAGGCACCCCATGAAGACCTCGGCCACCGCGCTCGCGGCGCTCCTCGCCGCAACTGTTCTTGCCGCCCCGGCGCTGGCAGCTCCGGCCTACGATCCCTTCGGCGCCAACGGTGCGGAAGAGTATTACTCGGATCCGGGCCAGTACGGCTATCAGGGCACCCCGGGCTACGGCCAGGGCGTGCAGGACGCGCCGCAGGCCCAGGTCCAGCCGATCCCCCGCGAGATCGTGGCGTTCAACGCCCCCTACGCCCCGGGCACGATCGTCGTCTCCACCGCGGAGCGCCGCCTGTACTTCGTGATGGGCAACGGTGAAGCCATCCGCTACGGCGTCGGCGTCGGCCGCCCCGGTTTCAGCTGGAGCGGCGTCAACACGGTGACCGCCAAGCGCGAGTGGCCGTCCTGGACGCCCCCGAAGGCCATGATCGCCCGCCGCCCCGACCTGCCGCGCTACATGGCCGGCGGCATCGAGAACCCGCTCGGCGCCCGCGCCATGTATATCGGCAGCACCGAGTACCGCATCCACGGCTCCAACGAGCCGGACACGATCGGCCAAGCCGTGTCCTCGGGCTGCATCCGAATGACCAACGACGACGTCACCGACCTCTACGAGCGGGTGAAGGTCGGCGCGAAGGTGGTCGTTCTGAACTGATCGTCTCTGTCTCAAGCGTCAGCTGCGTCGCCCTCGTCGGGCGGCGCGGCATCATCGTGCTCGCTTCCGTCAGGGCACCACGCGGCCGACCGCGGTCTGTGGCGGGCTGAACGAGGCGATCGGGAGATCGCAGAAGCAGCGTAATCCGAGCGGGCGCGGCCCCGGCAGCGGGCAGGAGAACGGCTTCGGCCCGGTCAGGCCCTGCTGCACGGCATCGCAATTGAGGCCGACCGGCTGCTGGCTCTCCCGGCGGCGCGGCGCCGGGCGGTAACCGCGCTCGTAACCCGGATCCTCGTAGCCCTGGGGCGGCCCGCCATAGCCCCCTCCACCATACTGCGCCCAGGCCGAGCCCGGGAGCGCGGCGGCGAGCGCCAGCGCGGCGACGGTGAGCCGGGACGGGGTCCGCAGCCCGGACCGGCCGTGTGTGTGGAGGCGCATGCCTGATCCTTTCGCGCGACGCAGGCGCATGATGCCTGCTCCGGTGCATAGCGATGACGACCGAGAGCCGAGCCCGATCGGGCTGGGCTCCCGCGGCTTCGATGCCAATACCGGCAAAAACGAGACGGCCCGCCTCCGGATACCGGAAGCGGGCCGCTGGTCCGATCGATGGGGCGACGTTCAGTGCGTCGAGCGGTCGGCGGCGTCCTGGACGTTCTGACCCGCCTGCCGGGCCGCATCCTGGCCCTGCTCCATGGCCTTGCGGGCCTCCTCGGTGCTCTGCTGCAGAGCCGACTTCGCGCGCTCGGCGCCCTGCTGCATCGCGCTTTGGGCGATGCCGCTGAACTCCTTGGCCTGCGCCTGGATGGCGGCGAACTGGCTGCGCACGAACTCGGCCTGGTGCTGCATGGCCTCCTGCACGTCGCGCGAGCGGACGAGCTTCTGCGCCAGGTCGAACGCGGCGTTCACGTTCTGCTCGGCGTATTCGAAACCGCGGGAGGACACGTCCTGCGCGTTGGTGCGGGCGACCTCGGCCGAACCCTGGACCGTGTCGGCGGTCCGGCGGGCGGCACCGATGAAGCTGTCGAAGGCCTTCCGGGCCTGCTCGACGCTCTTCTCGGCGAAATCGCGCATCTCGGTCGGGACTTCATAATTCGGGGGGTTACTCATAATCGTCTCCTCTCAATTCGGCTGTTAATGGCGCCTTGTGCACTGCACAATAACTGATTCGCCGCCATATGCCACCCGCGCCGCGTTCATTAAGGTTGACATGACGTAAACGTGTGACGGATGGCGCAAGAGTCCAGCGTCGCAACGCAGGTGCCTTTACAATAGGGGTACGGTTGCGCGTGTTTCTCGGGCAAAGCGGGCCGGGGACGAGGAATCGGGCGTGGGTTCGAGGTCGCGGGCTTTGCAGACGACACAGACATCGACCACCGGGGCGGCGGAGGCCAGCCTGGCCGCGGCCTTCGCGGCCTGGGCGCGCCTGCCGAGCCTCGCGGCCGCGTTGGCCGACCCGGACGCGCTCTATGTCGTGATCGATCCTGCTGACGGGCGGGTCCTGCTCGCCTCCCCGGCGGGGCAGGCGCTCGGCGCGGCGCTCGCTAATGCCGACACGGCTTCCCTGGCCCGCCAGGTCGCCCGGGCCCATCCGCACGACACCGCGCCCCGGCTCGCCCGCCTCTCGCTCGACGCCAGGCGGATCGCCCCGCCCGCGCTGTGCCAGGTGGTCAGCGGGACCCGCGACGACGGCCGACCGGCTGTCCTCGTGATCCCGACGGCCCCGGTGAAGCTGCCGCGCCTGCGGTCGGCAGCTCCGCAGGCGGAGGCAGCGGCGCGCGAATCGACGCCCGCGGCCATACCGGTCGCACTCTCGGGCCTGAACACGGGCGACCGCTTCCTGTGGCGCAGCGATGCCTCCGGCGCGCTGACGACGCTGACCGGTTCCGAGGGCCTCGCCGGCCTCGTCGGCCAGCGTTGGCAGGATCTGGCCGAGACCGGCCGGATCACCGGCGCCGACGGGATGTTCGCGGCCTTGCGCGACCGGAGCACCTTCCGCGCCGAGCCGGCCCGCCTCGACCTCGGCGACGGCCCGTTTCAGGTGGAACTGTCCGGCGCCCCGCTCGGGCGAGGAGATGCGGCGTTTTCCGGGTTCGGCGGCTTCGGGCTGGTGCGCAGCGTGCCGGCGGCATCGGTCCCGACGAAGGCGCCCGCCCCGATCGAACCGGCCGCATCTCCCGAAGAATCGCCCGAGGCCGTGCAGGCGCCCGTCGCTTCAGCCTTGTCCGCCCCGGGGCCAACCGAGCCGGCACCCGCGAGGGTCGAACAGGCGGCCGCCCCGGCGCCCATATTGGCCGAGACCCCGGTTTCGACCGCCCCGACCCCAGCCGAGCCCCAGCCCGCAATCGCCTTCGTCGAGCATCCGCCGCATGAGCCGGCGGAGCCGACCGATGCGCCGGCGCCGCCCACCCCCATGCCGGCCGTGCCGGAGCCTCCGGCCGCACGACCCGTCGAACAGCCATCGCTGTCGACCGACGAGCATGCCGCCTTCCGGGAGATCGCGCGGGCGCTCGGAGCCCGCTATGCCGGTGACGACGCGGCGGCCCCGATCCCGGCGCCCCGGGGCGGCGCGGTGATGCCGTTCCCCGGCCCGCATGCCGGCGTCGCGGAGGCACGTGAGGCCGCCGCGACGCGCGACCTCGATTTCCTGGCCGGGCTGCCCCTTCCGACCCTCGTGCATCGCGAGGGCGCGATCCTGGCGGCGAATCAGGCACTCCTGGAGATCACCGGCTATGCTGACGTTCCGGCCCTGACGAAGGCCGGCCTCGACCGGCTGTTCCGCGGCCTGCCTCAGTCGGACGGCCCGGATTCGGCCGCGCGCCGGACGGCCGTCGCGGCGGCAGACGGCAGCGCCCGCGCGGTTGAAGTGATGGGCGGCCCCTGCACCTGGGAGGGGCGCCCGGCGACCTGCCTGGTGCTGCGCCCCATCGACGAGGCGGATCCGGCCGGCGCACTCACCGCCGAGCGCCTCGCCCGCGCCGCGCAGGCGGAGCGGACCGCCGCCGCCGAAGCGGCCCTCGACGCGCTGGAGGCCGGGGTCCTGACCCTGGACGGCGCCGGCCGGATCGTGGCGATGAACCGGGCGGCCGCCGAGCTGTTCGGGTGTGATCCCCGGGAGATCGTCGGCGGCAGCTTCGTCGCCCTGTTCGATCGGGAGAGCGTGCTGGCGGTGGCCGATGCCCTGCGCGGCGCGGCCGGGGCGCCACGCCCGGTCTCGGTGGCTGGTCGGGCGCTGACGATCGGCGTCTCACCGGCCCGGGAGGACGGACGCCGGGTCGCCGTGCTGAACGCCGCGCCGGTGGAAACCCTGCCGACCGCCGAGCCGCCGCCGGCCCCCGCCTCGGGCCTCGACGGGGCCCTGGCGCGTCTGGACCGGGCCTTCCGGGGTCCGCTGAACGGGATGGTCGAGCTGGCCGACGCGATGCTCAAGGAGCCGTTCGGCCCCCTGGGGGACGTGCGCTATCGCGGCTGCTTGGCCCAGATCAAGACCTCGGGTGCGCTGATGCTGGAGCGCGTCGGCGAGCTTCTGGACCTCGCCACCGTCGAGGCCGGAGCCCTGCGGCTCGATCCGCGCCGGATCGCCCTCAACGACGTCGTCGCGGGTTGCGTGGCGCAACTGCAGGGTGAAGCGGCCCGGGGCCGGATCGTGGTGCGCACGAGCTTCTCCACCGGCCTCGACGACCTCGAGGCGGACGAGCGCTCTGTGAGCCGCGCCGCCTGCCTGGTCATCGAGCACGCGATCCGTCGCTCGGCGGCCGGCGGACAGGTCATCGTCTCGACCGGCTCGACCGAGAGCGCCGCGGTGGCGCTGCGGGTGCGGGATACCGGCGCCGGGGCGACCCAGGCCGCGTCCGGACCGGCCGGCGATGTCGAGGACGGCCTCGCTTTGCCCCGCGCCTTGGTCGAGGCCAATGGCGGGCGTCTCCAGCTGTCGGCGCGCCCGGAGGACGGCACGTTGGTGGAGATCATCATGCCGACGCGTCGCGCCGCGAACGGGTGAAAACGCGACGCGGTCGAGCTGTCTTACAAGTATTCGGAAACAGTCGGCCGCAGCTGACGGTTCGGCCGCCGCGCTCCGCTTGACAGCGCTTCGAGCGGGCTTCAATCAAGCCTTACATTGCGCCCAATTGAGTTCCGGGTCTGAGGATTCGGCTTGAGCGGGGCGGCGACGATATCGTCGTCGCACGATGTAGGCTACGTTACTTTGGAAGTCCTGGCTGCGCGGCCCACGCCGCGATACGATCGGGCACCAAACAGGGATGGAATGCCATGGAAGGCAAGGTCGTCGAGGTCCAGGCTGCGTGGCGTGAGGGTGCTCACGTCGACGACGCCCAATATCGTTCGCTCTACGAAGCGTCGGTCAACGATCCCGACGCGTTCTGGGGTGAGCACGGCAAGCGCATCGACTGGATGACGCCGTTCACCAAGGTCAAGAACACGAGCTTCGAGCCCGGCAAGGTCTCGATCAAGTGGTTCGAGGACGGCAAGACCAACGTCGCCTACAATTGCATCGACCGGCACCTGGAGACCCGCGGCGACCAGACCGCGATCATCTGGGAAGGCGACAACCCGGACGAATCCAAGCACATCACCTACCGGGAGCTGCACGCGCAGGTCTGCCGGATGGCCAACGTCCTGCGCAACCGCGGCGTCGGCAAGGGCGACCGCGTCACCCTCTACATGCCGATGATCCCGGAAGCCGCCTACGCGATGCTGGCCTGCGCCCGGCTCGGCGCGATCCACGCCATCGTGTTCGGCGGCTTCTCGCCGGATTCGCTGGCCTCGCGCATCCAGGGCTGCACCTCCAAGGTGGTCATCACCGCCGACGAGGGCCTGCGCGGCGGCCGCAAGGTGCCGCTGAAGGCCAATGTCGACGAGGCGATCAAGCGCTTGGGGAATGATCTCGTCGACCACGTCATCGTCGTGCGCCGCACCGGCGGCAGCGTCGCCATGGAGGCCGGCCGCGACGTCTATTACGACGAGGCCGCCGAGCAGGTGACCGACGAATGCCCCGCCGAGCCGGTGGAGGCCGAGCATCCGCTGTTCATCCTCTACACCTCGGGCTCCACCGGCCAGCCGAAGGGCGTGGTGCACACCACCGGCGGCTACCTGGTCTACGCCGCGATGACCCACCAATACGTCTTCGATTACCGCGAGGGCGACGTGTACTGGTGCACGGCCGATGTCGGCTGGGTCACGGGCCACAGCTACATCGTGTACGGGCCGCTCGCCAACGGCGCGACCACGCTGATGTTCGAGGGCATCCCGACCTATCCGTCGACCTCGCGGTTCTGGGACGTGGTCGACAAGCACAAGGTCAACATCTTCTACACCGCGCCGACCGCGATCCGCTCGCTGATGGGTGGCGGCGAGGGGCCGGTGAAGAAGACCTCGCGGGCCTCGCTGCGCGTGCTCGGCTCGGTGGGCGAGCCGATCAACCCGGAAGCCTGGGAATGGTACTACAACGTCGTCGGCGAGGGCCGCTGCTCCATCGTCGACACGTGGTGGCAGACCGAGACCGGCGGCATCCTGATCACCCCGCTGCCGGGCGCCACGGCCCTGAAGCCGGGCTCGGCGACCCGGCCGTTCTTCGGCGTGAAGCCCGAGATGGTCGATGCCGAGGGCAAGGTCCTGCAGGGTCCCTGCGAGGGCAATTTCTGCATCGCGGATTCCTGGCCGGGCCAGATGCGCACGGTCTACGGCGACCACGAGCGGTTCGAGCAGACCTACTTCGCGACCTACCCGGGCAAGTACTTCACCGGTGACGGCGCCCGCCGGGACGCGGACGGTTATTACTGGATCACCGGCCGGGTCGACGACGTGATCAACGTCTCGGGCCACCGGATGGGCACCGCGGAGGTGGAATCCTCCCTGGTCGCCCACCCGAAGGTCGCCGAGGCCGCGGTGGTCGGCTACCCGCACAACGTCAAGGGTCAGGGCATCTACGCCTACGTCACCCTCAACGACGGCGAGGAAGGCGACGACGCCCTGCGCAAGGAGCTGGTGACCTGGGTCCGCAAGGATATCGGGCCGATCGCCTCGCCGGACCTGATCCAGTTCGCCCCCGGCCTGCCCAAGACCCGCTCGGGCAAGATCATGCGCCGGATCCTGCGCAAGATCGCGGAGGACGATTTCAATTCGCTCGGCGACACCTCGACGCTGGCGGAGCCGGCCGTGGTCGAAGACCTGATCGAGAACCGGCAGAACCGACCCTGATCGGTCCGGCCGCGCAGAAACGACGAGGCGGGTGCCGGTCCGGCGCCCGCCCCCAACAAGAACCACGAAACTTGGTCTCAAGAAAAACCGGAAGGCCGGAGCGCCTTCGCGGGAGGAACACGCCATGAGCGGCTCGACACTCGGCCTTCGCGGGGGCACGGCGCCCCCACCATCCCGCAACGCCGCCGCGGCGGTCGATCCGCAGATCGATCGGATCGTTCGGACGCCGGAATTCCAGCAGCTCGTCGCCGAGCGCACCCGGTTCGGCTTGATCCTGACGATCCTGATGCTGGTGGTCTATTTCGGCTTCATCGGCCTGATCGCCTTCGACAAGTCGCTGCTCGCCGTGAAGGTCGGGGGCGGCACCGCCTCGCTCGGCCTGTTCATGGGCGTGTTCGTGATCCTGTTCGCCTTCGCGCTCACCGGGGTCTACGTGGCCCGGGCCAACACCCGCTTCGACGCCCTGAGCGACGCCCTGAAGCGGAGCGTCGGCCGATGAACCGGATTCTTCTCGGCCTGACGCTGGCCACGATCACGGCCTGCGCGGCCTACGCGGCCGGCCCCGATCTCGGTGCCGTCACGCAGTCGGCCACGAACTGGCCGGCCATCGGCATGTTCCTGTTCTTCGTCGTGCTGACGCTCGGCATCACCTACAAGGCCGCCAAGGGCACCAAGTCGGCCGCCGACTTCTACGCCGCGGGCGGCGGCATCTCGGCCGGCACCAACGCCCTGGCGATCGCCGGCGACTACATGTCGGCGGCCTCGTTCCTCGGCATCTCGGGCCTGGTCTACACCTCGGGCTTCGACGGGCTGATCTACTCCACAGGCTTCCTGGTCGGCTGGCCGATCGTGCTGTTCCTGATCGCCGAGCGCCTGCGCAACCTCGGCAAGTTCACCTTCGCGGACGTGGCGAGCTTCCGCCTCGACCAGACCTCGATCCGTATCATCTCGGCGGTGGGCACCCTGGTGGTGGTGGCGTTCTACCTGATCGCCCAGATGGTCGGCGCCGGTAAGCTGATCCAGCTCCTGTTCGGCCTGCCCTACCTCTACGCGGTGATCATCGTCGGCGTGCTGATGATCGTCTACGTCGCCTTCGGCGGCATGAAGGCGACCACCTGGGTCCAGGTGATCAAGGCCTGCCTGCTCCTGGGCGGCGCGACCTTCATGGCCGGCGCGGTGCTGTTCAAGTACGGCTTCAACCCGGAGACCCTGTTCGCGGCCTCGGTGCAGGTCCACCCGAAGGGCGACGCCATCATGGCGCCCGGCGGCTTGGTCTCGAACCCGGTCGAGGCGATCTCGCTCGGCGTCGGCCTGATGTTCGGCACCGCCGGCCTGCCGCACATCCTGATGCGATTCTTCACGGTCTCGGACGCCCAGGCGGCGCGCAAGTCGGTGTTCTACGCCACCGGCCTGATCGGCTACTTCTACATCCTGACGTTCATCATCGGCTTCGGCGGCATCGCCCTGCTGATGTCGGATCCGAGCTACTTCAAGCTCGGCGCGGCCGGCACCTTCGACAAGCTGAAGGACATGATCGGCGGGACCAACATGGTGGCGGTCAACCTCGCCAACGCGGTCGGCGGCCCGTACTTCCTCGGGTTCATCTCGGCGGTGGCCTTCGCGACCATCCTGGCGGTGGTGGCGGGCCTGACGCTCGCGGGCGCCTCCGCGGTCAGCCACGACCTCTACGCCCAGGTGATCGCCCGCGGGCGCACCACCGAGAAGCACGAAGTCAACCTGTCGAAGCTCTCGGCGGTGGTGATCGGGATCGTGGCGATCTATCTCGGCTACGTGTTCGAGAACCAGAACGTCGCGTTCATGGTCGGGCTGGCCTTCGCGGTGGCGGCGAGCTGCAACTTCCCGGTGCTGGCCATGTCGATCCTCTGGCGCGGCACGACCACCTGGGGGGCGCTCGCGGGCGGCCTCGTCGGGCTGATCTCGGCGGTCGGGATGGTGGTGCTGTCGAAGGCCGTCTGGGTGGTGACGTTCGGCAATGCCGCGGCGATCTTCCCCTACGACAACCCGGCCCTGTTCTCGATGCCGCTGGCATTCGTGACGATCTGGGCCGTGTCGAGCCTCGACAACTCGCGCCGGGCGCAACGCGAGCGCGCCGCCTTCGAGGCGCAGTTCGTGCGCTCCGAAACCGGCATCGGCGCGTCGGGGGCGCACGCCCACTGACCCTAAGAGGCATCACGAGAACCGGGGGCGCGGCGCAAGCTGCGCCCTTCGTCGTTTCAGGGACGTCTAAGCGGGGCGGCAGTATTTCTTCCCGGCGGGCGACGGGTTCGCAGTAGCCCGGTCGTGGCCAAGACCGCTCCGTCGGCGCATGCGAAGTTCACAGATCGGCCTGTGGCGGCGGCGACGCGCCCCTCTCCCGTGCGGGCTACCACGTCCACACGACTCACTTTGGTACCATGCCGGTACCGGCAGATCCTGGTCCGGAAGGGCAGATGTGCGCTCCCTCCACCCTCTGCGGGCTATCGGATTCCCACATCCACGGATGTGGCGCGGGTCCCCTCTCCCGTGCGGGAGAGGGACAGGGTGAGGGATGCGCGCTTTCCGGAAAGACCTGGTCCCTCACCCAAACCCTCTCCCGCACGGGAGAGGGGGCGCGTGGCGGCTTTCGCAAGCCGATGTGTGACCATCGTAGCCCGCGGAGGGGGGGAGAACCGCCTTATTCCAGGCACCGGACATCCTCCGCACGCCGCCATGTTGATGACCCGCACCAACCCCAGATTACGGATTGACCGAGCGGTTCCTTACAGTCACGCATATGTGATCTGCGCGCCATGCAAGGCGAGCAGTCCGAATATCGACGGCCGACGCCATCGGCCGCGCACGCGTTGTCTTGGAGGGACCGGGTCATGGCTGTGGCAACTGCGATCCCGCGGGCGGGGGACGCCGCGCGGCCGATGAGTTCGGCGGAGAAGCGGGTGATCTTCGCCTCGTCACTCGGCACCGTGTTCGAGTGGTACGATTTCTACCTCTACGGCTCGCTGGCGGCGATCATCGGCGCCCAGTTCTTCTCCGCCTATCCGCCGGCGACCCGGGACATCTTCGCGCTGCTGGCTTTCGCGGCGGGCTTCATCGTCCGGCCGTTCGGCGCCCTGGTGTTCGGCCGCATTGGCGATCTCGTCGGGCGCAAATACACCTTCCTGATCACGATCCTGATCATGGGCCTGTCGACCTTCATCGTCGGCGTGCTGCCCAACGCCGCCACCATCGGGATCGCGGCGCCGATCATCCTGATCGTTCTGCGGCTGGCCCAGGGGCTGGCGCTCGGCGGCGAGTATGGCGGCGCGGCGACCTACGTGGCCGAGCACGCGCCCAACGGCCGGCGCGGCTTCTACACCAGCTGGATCCAGACCACGGCGACCCTCGGCCTGTTCCTGTCGCTGCTGGTCATCCTGGCGACCCGGACCTTCACCGGCGAGGCCGCCTTCGCCGAATGGGGTTGGCGGATCCCGTTCCTGGTCTCGGTGCTGCTGCTCGGCATCTCCGTGTGGATCCGCCTCCAGCTCTCCGAATCCCCGGCCTTCCAGAAGATGAAGGACGAGGGCAAGACCTCGAAGGCGCCCCTCACCGAGGCATTCGGCGAGTGGAAGAACGCCAAGTTCGCGGTGATCGCCCTGTTCGGCCTTGTCGCCGGCCAGGGGGTGGTCTGGTACACGGGTCAGTTCTACGCGCTGTTCTTCCTGCAATCGATCCTGAAGGTCGACGGCTACACCGCCAACCTGCTGATCGCGTGGTCGCTGCTCCTCGGCACCGGCCTGTTCGTGCTGTTCGGCTGGCTGTCGGACAAGATCGGCCGCAAGGTCATCATCCTGGCGGGCTGCGCCATCGCGGCGGCGACGTTCTTCCCGATCTTCAAGGGCATCACCGCCACCGCCAACCCGAAGCTCCAGGCCGCGATCGAGAATGTGAAGGTCACCGTCACGGCCGACCCGGCCGCCTGCGGGACCCTGTTCAACCCGGTCGGCACGCGGGTGTTCTCGGCGCCCTGCGACCTCGCCCGCGACTTCCTGTCGAAATCATCCGTGAAGTACGACACCGCGCCGGGCGCCGCCGGCCAGCCCACGGTGATCCGGGTGAACGACACCGAGATCGCCTATCCGCAGGGCGGCGCGCCCGAGGCCAACAAGGCCGTGACCGCGGCGCTCCAGGCGGCGGGCTACCCGAAGGCCGGGGACGCAGAGATCGTCAAGATGGCGAACCCGTTCGACATCTTCCGGCCGCAGGTCGCCCAGGTGATCGGCCTGCTGTTCGTCCTCATCATCTTCGTGACGATGGTCTACGGCCCGATCGCGGCGATGCTGGTGGAGCTGTTCCCGACCCGGATCCGCTACACCTCGATGTCCCTGCCCTACCATATCGGCAACGGCTGGTTCGGCGGGCTGCTCCCGGCCACCGCCTTCGCGATGGTGGCCCAGACCGGGGACATCTATTACGGCCTCTGGTACCCGATCGTCATCGCGGTTGCGACGGTGGTCATCGGGGTGATCTTCGTGCCCGAGACCAAAGATCGGGACATCTTCGCCGACACCTGAACGCCGTCACACCGGTCGCAGGACGACACCCGGGCCGCCTCCGCGCGGTCCGGGTGTTTCCGTTTGCGGGGTGGCGCGCGGAGCTGGACGGACACAGCCGATCCGGATTCGGTGCGGGGTAACCATCACCGCGTGCGCAGCGATGGCGGCTAGCGCCGAATCGGTGCCCGGGATCGGGTGCCGGCGGACGTCACGCGGGGCATGCGTGCCCCGGGGTGCGCTTCATCACGCATGGCCCCCCGCCAATGCAAATACGGCTGTTTTGACAGCTCCGAGGCGATCCTGCGTCAGTGTGAAGCGATGGTCGGCCAAAGATTGACATTCCCCCGCAAATCCGGCTCGCGGAGGCTATTATTATTTTCTGTCTAATGGTACGGGCAGCGCCAAAGCCCGGCGATACAGACATACAGGTTGTAGTCTGACAACCACTTGTTGCCGATTAAAAATCAGTCTTGGCGGAACCGATGGCCGGCCTCAACCGTCTTGGAAACGATTTACAGTCAGACAGGAAATCAAACGTGACCGACGCCTTGACGCAGCTTCATCGCAAGAGCGGCAGCAAGCCGCCTCTATCTCTGGTTGTCGGCGCCCATATCACGACGATTGCCGTCTGGATCGCGGTCTACACCGTCGCCGGCGGCCCGATCTGGCTATGGTAACGGCGACTGCCGCTTGCGTTTATCGTCGTAACACCCGCTGCAATACGCGCCGAGCAGGTATCCGGACTGGTGCGCGGTGAGGTAGCCCAGCACGATCAAGGCATGGAGCATGTCGAGCCCAGGGCCGAACGCGAAGAGAAGCACGGCGCCGATCAAAATCAGAACCGATGTCGCGATCATGACCAGCATGGTGTACGACCAGCCGATCAGAAACCCGATCCCGAACAGCACTGCAGCGAGTAACATCGCGTCACCTGGCTCAAGGTTGTTCAGCGCAGGATGCTGAGACAACATCCCCGAAAAGGGGTTCCGAAGCCCTATGTCACGGGCACCGCACACTCGATCCACGAACAGATCGCGCGATCCGACGACAAAGTTCCGTCGCGCCGCATATTTTTCATGCCGCGCAGGCGCTGAAATATCAAGCCCCGCACATATCCGGATCAAATCGCTTCAAATACGACGCGTTTGCCGATCTGGTATTTGATTTTGCAAAATCGCTGTTGGGAAACTGCTCAATCGGCAGTCGTTGCATCGCCAATAGATCCATCGTCGAACTCCGGCGCGGGGGTCCGGGTGTCCGCACGGCGGCGCGCGATCGAACGTTTTTCCGCAGAGCGTTAACGCCGTGCCGAGCCCCGGCCGAACGGCCGGGGTGGTCCGGCGTCAGTGCCGGAAGTGGCGGTGCCCGGTAAATACCATGGCCAGCCCCGCCTCGTCGGCGGCCGCGATCACCTCGGCGTCGCGCATCGAGCCGCCCGGCTGGATCACAGCGGTCGCCCCGGCTTCGGCCGCCGCCAACAGGCCGTCCGCGAAGGGGAAGAACGCGTCCGACGCAACCACCGACCCGACCGCCAGGCTCTCGGCGAGGCCCAAGCGCTTGGCGCCCTCGGCGGCCTTCCAGGCGGCGATGCGGGAGGAATCGACCCGCGACATCTGCCCGGCCCCGATCCCCACGGTGGCGCCACCCTTGGCGTACACGATGGCGTTCGACTTCACGTGCTTGGCGACTCGGTAGGCGAACAGCAGGTCGGCCGATTCAGCCGCGCTCGGCGCGCGCTTGGTCACGACCTTGAGCGGCATGTCGTCGACCACCACCGCGTCCCGACCCTGGACCAGCAGGCCGCCGGACAGGGTGCGGACGGTCTCGCCGGGTGCCCGCGGGTCGGGCAGGCTGCCGGCCAGCAGGAGGCGCAGGTTCTTCTTGGCGGCCACGATCGCGGCCGCCTCCGGCGTGGCGTCCGGTGCGATGATCACCTCGGTGAAGATCTCGACGATCCGGCGCGCCGCCTCGGCGTCCAGCGTCCGGTTCAGCGCGACGATGCCGCCGAAGGCCGAGGTCGGGTCGCAGGCGAGCGCCCGCTCATAGGCCTCGAGCAGGCTCGCGCCCTCGGACACGCCGCAGGGATTGGCGTGCTTGATGATCGCCACCGCGGCGGCGCGGCTCGGATCGAACTCGGCGACGCATTCATAGGCGGCGTCCGTGTCGTTGAAGTTGTTGTAGGACAGCTCCTTGCCCTGGAGCTGGCGCGCCGTCGCCACCCCGGCCCGGACCTTGCCGGGCGCCCGATAGAAAGCGGCCGCCTGGTGCGGGTTCTCGCCGTAGCGCAGGCTCTGCGCCAGCGTGCCGCCGAAGGCGCGGAACCGGCCCGGCGCCTCGGTGCCGAACTGGACCGCCATCCAGTTGGCGATGGCCGAATCGTAGGCCGCGGTGCGGGCGAACGCCTTCTGGGCCAGTTGGCGGCGCAGGTCACCGCCGAGGGTGCCGTCGTTCTGCTCCAGGGCCGCGAGCACCGCGGGGTAATCCGAGACGTCGGTGACCACGGCGACGTCGGCGTGGTTCTTGGCCGCTGCGCGAATCATCGCCGGGCCGCCGACATCGATGTTCTCGATGCAGTCCGCCTCCGGCTTGTCGGCCGCGATGGTCGCCTCGAACGGGTAGAGGTTGACCACCAGCAGGTCGATCGCCCCGATGCCGTGGGCGGCGAGCGCGGCCTGGTGCTCGGGATTGTCGCGGATCGCGAGCAGGCCGCCGTGGACCGCCGGGTGCAGGGTCTTCACCCGCCCGTCCATCATCTCGGGGAAGCCGGTCAGGTCAGCGACCTCGGTGACCGGAAGGCCGGCTTCCTGGAGCGCGCGATGGGTGCCGCCGGTCGAGACCAGGGCGATGCCGCGGGCGTCGAGCGCCCGGGCGAATTCGACGAGGCCGGTCTTGTCCGAGACCGAGAGGAGCGCGCGGGAGACCCGCACCTGATCGTGCGCCATAGCTGCTTGCCGAACCTTGAGATTTCGGCGCGCGGTAGCATGGAACCGGGGCGCGGGGCCAGCCGGGATCAGGGAGCCGTCACACCCCGCATCGGCGCCGAGGCCAGGCGCTCGAAGCTCCAGCGCACCTCGACATCGTCGGAGACGCGCAGATGCAGCACGATCTGGTCGGTGCGGCGCGGCCCGGTCAGGCCCGAGAAATACACGCTCTCTTCCAGCGCGATCTCGGCCCCCGACGCCCGGAACACCCAGACCTCGCCGAGCGCCGAGGCGAGTTCGAGCCCCTCGGGCACGCCGCGCACGGCGATGCCGGGATGCAGGTGGAAGCGGATCGCCACGTCGTGGCCGCGCACCCGGCCCTTGCCCTGACGCAGGAAGGCGTCCCGGCCCTCCAACCGCGCATCGGCTGGAAAGAGCTGCCAGCGCCGCTCATGCACGATGCCGAAATCCTGTGCGTAGCCGTCGTGCCGGGCGGCGAGCACGGTGCTGTCGGCCTCCTCCACACGTTCGGCCGCCACCGCGGTCGGGCCGTGCAGGACCACGGCGCCGCGGCGGCGGATCAGCCACGCGGCCACGATGCGCTCGCCCCACCAGCCGGTGGCGGTGAGGAAGCGGCAGGAGGAGGCGTGGGCGACGCTCGCCGTGGAATGGGCCGGGGTGGACCGGGCCAGCAGCCGCAGGTCCGGCCCGCTGGCCGGCAGGCCGCAATTGACTACGATCCGCTGCGGACCGCTCGACATCTCGAAGGCGAGGCAGCCCGCCCCGGCATTGAGCGCGTAGGGCAGCGGCGGGCTCTTGCCGACATCGGCGACCACGACGACCCGGCCGCCCTCCAGGCGCTCGTAACCGGAATTCGGCGCGTGCATCATCGGGCGGGCGAGCGCCCCGTCATAGACCAGGAGCGTCGCGAGATGGTCCGCATCGGTGGCGCCCATGCCGTTGAAATGGCTGAGCGAGGCGTCCGGGTGGCGCAGGAGCCGCAGCAGCGGCAGCATCCGGTCCACCGCCCGCAGCAGGGCGGCGGGGGGCTCGACGCTGCGGCTGAGATAGCTCTGGCGCAGGGGCAACAGGTCGAGCAGCAGCTCCATGGCGAAGCGCGGGTCGCGGGAGCGATGGCCGCCATCGGTCAGGATCTGGCGGTCGAGCTCGCGCGACAGGATCCGGGTCGCCCGGCGCAGGATCGGCTGAATGCCGTCGCAGCACAGGCCGGCATAGCAGAGCGCCACGGCGGCGTTCAGGCGCCATTGCGGTGCCACGCCCCGCCGCAGGTCGCGCTCCAGCTGCTGGGCGTTGCGGGCGATGGCCTTCAAAAAGTTCTGGTAGAAGCCGTGGTCGGCGCCCTCGAGCACGAGAGGCGACTGGCACAGGAACGAGATCAGCCGCCGGGCCGCCACAGGGGTGTGGCGGGCCAAAGCCGGATCGCCCCGGCCGGCGATGAAATCGGCCACGAAGGCGCGGGCGTTGGCCCGAGCCAAGGCCGTGTCGGCCGCCCGCAGGTGGCGCAGCCAGCCGAAGCCGTAGAGCTCGTCGGCCCATTCCGGCGAAGGCGGGGCGTAGTCGAAGGGCGAGCCGCCGCTCGCCGCCAGCGACCGCCCGGCGAACACGAACAGGCCGGCATAGATGTCGTCCGCGAACGTCGCGTCGGAGGTGCGCAGGTCATGCGGGGCGATCACCAGCCCGGTGACCCGCATCCGCGCCAGGATGTCGGGCGAGGCAGTGAGGCTGGCGCCGACCGCACGCAGGGTCCGCGCGGTCTCGCGCGCCACGAGCCGGTAGAAGCGCCAGCGGTCAGGCCCCCAAGCCACGCGATCTCCCAGCCACGCGATCTCCGAGCCACGCGCTCCCGCCAGGCCCCAAGGACCCGAGCCCTCGGGTACGAGGATCGGCTGGCACCCGTTTCGTTTCAGGTTAGAGGCGGCCTCTTAACCGGCGGTTTACGCTATGTCATTCCCGCGGCGGGAAAGAATGCGGGATCGCGCACGCTCCAGTTGAACCGGCGTGAGGATTTCGGCCGTGGAAACCGGGTTTTTCGCGCCTCAGCCCGGGGCCAAAGCCGCGTCGAACGCTCGCACGTTCGAGCGCATCATGTCGAGATAGGTCGCGGCCGGCCCGTCCGGTCCCGACAGGGCGTCGGAATAGACCTTGCCGCCGATCCGGGCGCCGCCCTCGCGGGCGATCTGCTCCATCTGGCGGGGGTCGCTGATGTTCTCCAGGAACACCGCCGGCACCTTCTCCCGGCGGATCTGCCGGATGATCTCCGCGACATCGCGCGGGCTGGCCTCGCTGTCGGTGGACACGCCCTGGGGGGCGATGAAGCGCAAGCCGTAGGCGTCGGCGAAGTAGCCGAACGCGTCGTGGGTGGTGATGATCCGCCGGTTCGCCGGCGGGATTTTTTCCACCGCCTGGCGCACGGCCTGATCGAGCTCGTCGAGTTGCGCCGTGTAGGCCTCGGCCGCGGCCCGGTAGGCTTCCGCATGGACCGGGTCCACCTTCGCCAGGCCGTCGCGGATGTTGGCCACATAGATCCGCACATTGGCAACGCTCTGCCAGGCATGCGGGTCGAGCGCGTGATCGTCGTGGTCGTGGCCGCCCTCGGCATGGGCATGCTCGTGCATGGCGGCGATCGTCTTCACCCCCGCGGAGGCGACGACGACCGGCGCGCGGGTGCCGGACGCCCGGATCAGCCGGTCGAGCCAGCCCTCAAGCCCGAGGCCGTTGACGAACACGATGTCGGCCCTCGCCAGCGTCTTGGCGTCGGCCGGGGATGGGCTGAAGCCGTGCGCGTCGGAATCCGGGCCGACCAGATTCGTCACCGCCACGTGCGGGCCGCCGACGGCACGCACGAGATCGCCCAGGATCGAGAAGCTCGCCACCGCACGTACTTTTTCGCCGTCCGGGACCGCCCGGGCCGGGAGAGAGACGCCGAGCCACAGGGCGAGGCCCGCGAGCCACGCCAACCGAACCGTCCCGCGCACCTGTTGTCCTCCCAATCCACCGGAGCCACGGAGCCTGTAGTGTAACAATGTTACATACACAAGCGGGATACACGGCCGGCTCCTGATACGGATCGTGGGCCGCCGCCGGGTCATCGCCGCGTCGGCCGAGCGTGAGATGGAGCATGCCATGTCCGGACGTTTGAGAGCCGCCCTTCTCGTCACCGGTGCCCTCGGCCTGGGACTCGTCGGCGCGGCGGCCGCGCGTGACCGCGGTCCCGACGGCTTCCGGGGTCCCGGGCGTTGGAGCGCCCTGACTCCGGAGGATCGGGCCGCCTTCGCGGATGCCCGCATCGCCGGCCTGCATGCCGGCCTGAAGCTCAATGCCGATCAGGAGAAGCTGTGGCCGCCGGTGGAGGCCGCGCTGCGCGACATGGTCAAGCTGCGCCAGCAGCGTCGCGAGGCGATGCGCGATCGCCCGAAGATGTCCGACGACGCGCCCGCTGCCCTGCGGGCCATGGCGGATGCGACGACCGCCCGGGGCGAGGCCCTGCGCAAGCTCGCCGACGCCTCGCAGCCGCTCTACGCCAGCCTGGACGAGGGCCAGAAGCGGCGCGCGATGATCCTGGCCCGCCCGATGGGCGGCCATCGCCACGGCGGCTGGCATCACCACCGCGACGACGCGCGCGGCCCGGACGGCGATCATCGCTGAGCGCGCAGCTGAACCGGAAAAACCAAAAACCTTGATCCGCGGCGGCGGCGGCTGCAAACCGCTGCCGCCGTGCGTTCTGCCCCAGGGAGCCCGGTGACAGGACCCAACCGGTAAGCTCCATGGCGCGCCTCCCCGGCGACACCTTCCCCCTCCTCGTCCGCCTTTGGCGCACCTGGCTCTACCCCCATCGCGGGACGCTCGCCGTGGTGCTGGTGCTGATCGCGCTGGTGGGCGGCTCGACCGGGCTGTACCCGGCGCTGATCAAGGCCGCCTTCGACGCTTTCGACCGCAAGGATGCGACGGCGATCGCCTACGGGCCGCTGGTGGTGATCGTGGTCACGGCCCTGCGCGGCTTCTCGCTCTTCGGCCAGACGGTGCTGACCAACCGGGTCGTCACCCGGGTGGAGGCCGACATGCAGGCGGCGCTCTACGGCCACCTGATCGAATCCGACCTGGCACAACTCGGCCGCGAGAGCCCGGCGGCGCTGACCCAGCGCTTCACCACCGATTTCGCCTTCATCAAGGAGGCGCTGACCCGCATCTCCACGGTGCTGCTGCGCGACATCGCCATGCTGATCGGCTTGGTCGCGGCGCTGATCTGGATGGACCCGGTGCTGACGCTCGTCGCCGGCCTGACGGTGCCGTTCGTGGCGGGTCCGATCGGGCGGATCGGCAAAAAGCTCCGGCGGGTCTCGACCACCACGCAGGAGCAGATGGGCGCCACCGCCAGCCTGATCTCCGAGAGCCTCCAGGGCGCCCGGGTCGCCAAGACCTACGCCATGGAGGGCTATCTCAAGGGCCGGGCAGCCCAGGCACTGGACGAGGTGCGCCGCCTTAAGATGAAGGCCGCCAACGCCCGCGGGCGCCTCGACCCGCTGCTGGAGGTGGGCGGCGGCATCGCGGTGGCGGGCGTGCTGGTGCTGGTGGGGCAGCGGGTGCTGGCCGGCGAGCGGACGGTGGGCGATTTCACAGGCTACGTCGCGGCGCTGCTGCTCGCCGCGCAGCCGGCCCGGGCTTTGGGCAACCTCAACGCCATCCTGCAGGAGGCGGCGGCGGCGCTCCGGCGCTACTTCGACGTGATGGACGAGGCGCCCCAGATCCGCGAGGCGCCCGATGCGGCGCCGCTCGTTGTCACCGCCGGGGCGATTCGGTTCGAGGGCGTGCAGTTCCGCTACCGCCCGGACGCGCCGGCCCTCGAGGGGATCGACCTCACCGTGCCCGCCGGTGCGGCGACCGCACTGGTCGGGCGCTCGGGATCGGGAAAGTCCTCGCTGCTCAACCTCGTGCCGCGGCTCTACGACGTCACCGCGGGCCGGGTGACCATCGACGGCCAGGACGTGCGCGCCGTGACGCTCGCCTCCCTGCGGGCCGCCGTCGCGGTGGTCTCGCAGGAGGTGGTGCTGTTCGACGACACGGTCGCGGCCAATATCGGCTTCGGCCGCCCCGGGGCGAGCCCGGCCGAGATCGAGGCGGCGGCACGCGCCGCGGCGGCCCACGCCTTCGTCACCGCCCTGCCAGAAGGCTACGATTTCCGGGTCGGACCGGCCGGTAACCGCCTCTCCGGTGGCGAGCGGCAGCGGGTCGCCCTGGCCCGGGCCTTCCTCAAGGACGCGCCGATCCTGCTCCTCGACGAGGCGACCTCGGCCCTCGACTCCGAATCCGAGCGCCTGGTCCAGGAGGCGCTGACCCGGCTGATGCGCGGCCGCACCACGCTGGTGATCGCCCACCGCCTCTCGACGGTGCGGGAGGCCGACCGGATCGCCGTGATGGAGGCCGGCCGGGTGATCGAGACCGGTCGGCACGACGATCTGATCGCGTCGGGCGGCGCTTACGCGCGCCTGCACCGGCTGCAGTTGTCGGAGCCCACGCCGACCATGCAACCGGACTCTTTCAGTGCCGGACGAGGCACGGGTCCCCTCTCCCGTGCGGGAGAGGGACAGGGTGAGGGGGGCGACCTCTCCGGAGAAACCTGATCCCTCACCCCAACCCTCTCCCGAACGGGAGAGGGGGCGCGTCGCGGCTTTCGCAAGCCGATATGTGAACATTGTAGCCCGCACGGGAGAGGAGGCGCGTCGCGGACGTCACAGGTCGACGCGTGAACCCCGTTGCCGGCAGTGTCGGGCGACTGCCACGCAAGCCGCCGGCAAGGCATGAGCGACACCATAGGCATGCACGCGCTCCGTAGATTCGTCCGCAGGAGCGCGGCATAAGGACTTGAGTCTATGAGGACCCCACCCGTGAGCGACCTGACGTTCGAGACCCAAGCCCATCCCGCCCGCCGGACCGATGCCGAGCGGGCCGCCCTGATGACGAATCCGGGTTTCGGCAAGGTGTTCACCGACCACATGGTGGTGGCGCGCTATGCGGCCGGGCGCGGCTGGCACGACGCGCGCATCGAGGCGCGCGAGGCGATCCCGCTCGATCCCGCCGCCGCGGTGCTGCACTACGCGCAGGAGATCTTCGAGGGGCTCAAGGCCTATCGCACCGCGGATGGCGGCGCCGCCCTGTTCCGGCCCGACGCCAATGCCCGCCGCTTCCGGCTCTCAGCCGAGCGCATGGCGATGGCACCGTTCCCGGAGGACGCCTTCGTCGAGGCCATGCACAAGCTGGTCGAGATCGACCGCGACTGGATCCCCGACACCGCTGACGGCAGCCTGTACCTGCGCCCGTTCATGATCGCCAACGAGGCGTTCCTGGGGGTCAAGCCGGCCTCGGAATACCTGTTCGTCACCATCGCCTCGGCGGTAGGGTCCTACTTCAAGGATCCGAACGGCACGGTCACGGTCTGGCTCTCCGAGCACTTCACCCGAGCGGCGCCGGGCGGCACCGGCGCGGCCAAGTGCGGCGGCAACTACGCGGCGAGCCTCGCCGCGCAGGCCGAGGCCACGCGCCAGGGCTGCGAGCAGGTGGTGTTCCTCGACGCGGCCGAGCGCCGCTACATCGAGGAGCTCGGCGGCATGAACGTGTTCTTCGTCTTCGAGGACGGCTCGCTGCTGACGCCGCCGCTCTCGGACAGCATCCTGCCCGGCATCACCCGCGATTCGGTGATCACCCTGGCCCGCGAGGCCGGCCTTACCGTTAAGGAAGAGCCCTACACGATCGACGCCTGGCGCGCCGACGTCCGGGCCGGCCGGCTCACCGAGGCCTTCGCCTGCGGCACCGCCGCGGTGATCACGCCGATCGGCACCGTGAAGGGCCGCGAGGACAACTTCACCATCGGCGACGCGGTGGCCGGCCCGGTGGCCCGCCGGCTGCGCAGCCTGCTGGTCGATATCCAGCGCGGCACGACCCAGGACTCGCACGGCTGGTTCCAGAAGGTCTTTTAGGGTTTTTTTCGCCGCGGGAGTGCGGTCGGTTTGCCTAATTCGCATTCAGGACTTGCGGCGCGTCCTCCCTCCCCGCTCTGTGGGCTTCGAGCGACATAGATTTGGGGCGCGATCGTCCTTGCAGGCCGCGACGCGCCCCCCTCTCCCGTGCGGGAGGGGGCTGGGGTGAGGGACCCGGTCTTTCCGGAGAGGTCGCATCCCTCACCCTGTCCCTCTCCCGCACGGGAGAGGGAACCCGCGCCTCCCACGGGCAGGGTGGTGGCCCACGGCGGCGAAGGGCTACGCGCGGATGACGGAAGCGGCAGCCAGCACCCCGGAAACAGCCGCCGGCCCCTGGAATCCCGGCGTCCAGTCCGACCTGCCGGCCGCCTTCACGCCGCTGATCACCGTCTACCGGCCCGAGCACGTCGAGACGCCCCTGCGCGACGCCCTCGAGATGAGCGACCTGTGCGGGCTGCCGGCCCGTCAGCTCACCCGGATCCGGCCCGGGCGTCTCGTCGTCCACGAGGTGCTGATCCGGGTCATGTCCGACCTGTCGGTTCCGGTCGGCGCGGTCTACGCCGATCTGGGCGTCAATTTCCGCTCGATCGTCTCCGCCATCCTGCGCGAGGGCATCGAGCCCCGGCTCGGCGAAGTCGAAGCTGCCCTGGCAGCGCTCCGCGCTGAGGCCGACGCGGTGCTCCGGCGCGAGATCACCGCGATCTTCGACGACCCGCCCTCCCCGCCGCCACCGGAACCCGGCTGGCTCGACCGGCTGCTCGGGCGCCGGCCGCCATCGCGCAGCCCGCCGCCCCGCCAGGACCCTGCGAGCCGGGCGCTCGGCCATCTCGACGCCTGGCACCACCGGGCGGTGCAGGCCGGGGACGGGCTGGAGATCGCCGCCTGCGAGGCCCTGCGCAGCGTCGTCTCCGGGATCCTGGCCCGGCAGAACACCCTGATCCGCGATCCGGCGCTGCTGCGCGGGATCGCCGGGACCCTGGTCTCGAACGGCTACGGCAGCCGGCGCATCGGCGAGCTGATCGAGCCCTGGATCGCCGCCGTGGTCGAGGCCCGGGGCTACCGACGGCTCGCTCCGCAGGCCCATCCGGTGGTGATGAACGTCAAGGGCGCCTCCGCCTCCGGCAAGAGCACGATCCGCCCCTACCAGCTCGGGCTGGCGCGGCGCCTCGGCATGGCCTGGTCCGACTTCGCGGTCATCACCCCGGACGTCTGGCGCAAGTTTTTGCTCGACTACGACAGCCTCGGCCCGGCGACCCGGTATGCCGGCACGCTCACGGGCTACGAGGTCGAGATGATCGACATGAAGCTCGACCGCTACGTCACCCGCAAGGCGGCCGAGCGGCGGATCTCGAACCTGCTGATCGATCGGTTCCGGTTCGACAGCTTCCAGGCCGAGGCCGGCTCGGATGGCGGCGGCCAATTGCTCACCCGGTTCGGCGAGCGGGTCTACATGCAGTTCATGGTCACGCCGCCGGCCGACACGGTGGAGCGCGCCTACAAGCGCGGCGAGCAGTTCGGCCGGTTCAAGGCGGTGGAGGATCTGCTGGCCCACAACGTCGAGGCCTATACCGGCATGCCGCGCCTGTTCTTCAACTGGGCGCTGGCCCGGGACAAGCAGGTCGTCTGCGAATTCCTCGACAACAGCGTGCCGCAGGGCGAGCGACCCCGCACCATCGCGTTTGGGGCCGGCGGCGTCCTGAACATCTTGGACGTGAAGGGGCTGATCGACATCGACCGCTTCCGCAAGGTCGACATCTTCGCCCGCGGGCCGGACGAAGTCTTTCGCGGGGTCGACCTCGCGGCCGGCGCCAATACGAGCTTTCTCCGCGAATGCCTTCGCAGGATGGACGCGGTCCGGTTCGCCCGAGCTGAAACCGGCCGCGTCTTCGTCCGCCTCGATCGCGGACGCGTCACCGGCCTTGACCGTACGGTCCTGTCAGCGGCCGCCGATGATCCGGACTGGGAAGCCGCCCGGGCGGTGATTGGCATCCCCTCCGACGACGCGGGGATACCGAACCTCGATGAGACGCTTATCCCGGCGGACGAGCCGACCCTCGGCGCGTGGGGACCTCGCGAATCCTGATCGGCAAGCAGAACAATATTGCCGAAAGTGACAGCGAACCGAAGCTCTATCGCTCTGGTATATTGCATACCTAAACCGGATATGCATGATTGAGCCGGCACACCAGACGCGCCAACGCAAGGACGCGCCGCCCACGGGAGAGGCTCAGGGATGGAACGCCAGGATTCGCCGTCGGCGAAATGGTGGCAGCTCGCCTTCGGGGTGATCTGCATGGCCATGATCGCCAACCTGCAATACGGCTGGACGCTGTTCGTCGATCCGATCGACCAGCGCTACCACTGGGGGCGGGCGGCGATCCAGCTCGCCTTCACGTTGTTCGTCGCCACCGAGACCTGGCTGGTTCCCGTCGAGGCCTGGTTCGTCGACCGCTACGGCCCGAGCCTGGTGGTCGCCTTCGGCGGCGTGATGATCGCCCTGGCCTGGACCATCGACGCCTACGCCGACAGCCTCGCCCTGCTCTATCTCGGCGCGGTGGTCGGCGGCATCGGGGCCGGCTCGGTCTACGGCACCTGCGTCGGCAATGCCTTGAAGTGGTTTCCGCATCGCCGCGGACTCGCCGCCGGCGCCACCGCCGCCGGGTTCGGCGCGGGCGCGGCGATCACGGTCGTACCGATCGCCCGGATGATCGCCACCAGCGGCTACCAGGACGCGTTCCTGTATTTCGGCATCGGCCAGGGCGCGGTCGTCCTCGCCCTGGCCTTCCTGCTGCGCAAGCCCACCTCCGCCGCCCCGATGCAGCGCAAGAGCCTGCGCCTGCCCCAGACCAAGGTCGACCGCAGCCCTCGCGAGGCCGTGCGCACGCCGGTCTTCTGGGTGATGTACGCGATGTTCGTCATGGTCGCCTCGGGCGGCCTGATGGCGGCGGCGCAGATCGCCCCGATCGCCCAGGATTTCCACGTCGCCGGCGTGCCGGTGAGCCTGTTCGGCCTCCAGATGGCGGCGCTGACCCTGGCGATTTCGCTCGACCGGATCTTCGACGGGTTCGGGCGGCCGTTCTTCGGCTACATCTCCGACCATATCGGCCGCGAGAACACGATGTTCATCGCCTTCTCGACGGCGGCGCTCGCGGTGATCGTGCTCCTCACCTACGGCCACCACCCGATGGTGTTCGTGTTCGCCACCGCGGTGTATTTCGGGGTGTTCGGCGAGATCTACTCGCTGTTCCCGGCGACCTGCGGGGACACGTTCGGGTCGAAATACGCCGCCAGCAATGCCGGCCTGCTCTACACCGCCAAGGGCACCGCCGCCTTCCTGGTACCATTCGCCAGCCTGCTCTCGGCGGCCTATGGCTGGTCGGCGGTGTTCGCGCTGATCATCGGGCTCAACGTCGCCGCCGCCGCGCTCGCGATCTTCCTGCTACGGCCGCTGCGCGCCCGCTACCTCGCCGAGGGCGAGCATCCCGCGGCGCTCGCCGCCCAGCCGATCCGGGCGGCCTGAACGGTCTCCGATCTCACGAATTCCAAGAAACGACGAGCAAACTCCACGGATCTCCCACCCTCCCCCTCATCCTGAGGTGACGAAGCGAAGCGGAGGCCTCGAAGGAGGCCTCCAGGGATCGCCGAGACTTCTGGAGCCCTCCTTCGAGGCTGCTACGCAGCACCTCAGGATGAGGGCGGAGGGTGGGACGTTCTCCGGCTCACCGGCTCACCGGCTCAGGAAGCCCCTGCATCAATCCTTTGGGAGACACCGCGATGACCGCTCTGGCAAAGATCGTCCACACCGCACCCGAGATCGAGGCCGAGCCGGATCTCACCGACGGCTTCCACCTCGTCATCGATGCGCTCAAGCTCAACGGCATCGCGACGATCTACGGGGTCCCGGGCATCCCGATCACCGATCTCGGCCGCATGGCGCAGGCGGCGGGGATGCGGGTGGTGTCGTTCCGGCATGAGCAGCATGCCGGCAATGCCGCGGCGATCGCGGGCTTCCTCACCCAGAAGCCGGGCATCTGCCTGACGGTTTCGGCGCCGGGCTTCCTGAACGGCCTGACCGCGCTGGCCAACGCCACCACCAATTGCTTCCCGATGATCCTGATCTCGGGCTCGTCCGAGCGCGAGATCGTCGATCTCCAGCAGGGCGACTACGAGGAGATGGACCAGCTCGCCATCGCCAAGCCCCTGTGCAAGGCCGCCTTCCGAGTCCTGCACGCGGCCGATATCGGCATCGGCGTCGCCCGGGCGATCCGCGCGGCCTGCTCCGGCCGTCCCGGCGGCATCTATCTCGACCTGCCGGCCAAGCTGTTCTCGCAGGTGATGGAGGCCGAGGCCGGCCGGACGTCACTGGTCAAGGTGATCGACCCGGCCCCGGCCCAGCGCCCCGCCCCAGAGGCGATCACCCGGGCCCTCGACGTCCTGAAATCCGCCCGCCGCCCGCTGATCGTGCTCGGCAAGGGCGCGGCCTACGCGCAGGCCGACGACGCGATCCGCGCCCTCGTGGAGACCAGCGGCATTCCGTACGTGCCGATGAGCATGGCCAAGGGCCTGCTGCCCGACACGCACCCGCTCTCGGCCGGCGCCGCGCGCTCCACCGCGCTGAAGGATTCGGACGTGGTGCTGCTGATCGGCGCCCGGCTGAACTGGCTGCTGTCGCACGGCAAGGGCAAGAGCTGGGGCGAGCCCGGATCGACCAAGTTCATCCAGATCGACATCGAGCCCCGCGAGATGGACTCGAATGTCGAGATCGTCGCGCCGGTGGTCGGCGACATCGCCTCCTGCGTCCAGGCGCTCCTCGAGGGCATGGGCCAGGGCTGGCAGCAGCCCCCGGCCGACTGGATCGACACGCTCAAGACCAAGCGCGAGGCGAACATCGCCAAGATGGCGCCCAAGCTCATGAGCAACGCCTCGCCCATGACCTTCCACGCCGCGCTCGGCGCCCTGCGGACCATCGTGAAGGAGCGGCCCGACGCGATCCTGGTCAACGAGGGCGCCAACACCCTCGATTTGGCGCGCGGCATCATCGACATGTACCAGCCGCGCAAGCGCCTGGATGTCGGCACCTGGGGCATCATGGGCATCGGCATGGGCTTCGCCGTCGCCGCCGCGATCGAGACCGGCAAGCCGGTCCTGTGCGTGGAGGGCGACAGCGCCTTCGGCTTCTCCGGCATGGAAGTCGAGACGATCTGCCGGTACGGGCTGCCGATCTGCATCGTGGTGTTCAACAACAACGGCATCTACCGCGGCACCGATTCCGACCCGACCGGGCGCGACCCGGGCACCACGGTGTTCGTGAAGGATTCCCGCTACGACAAGATGATCGAGGCCTTCGGCGGCGACGGCTACCACGTCACCTCGCCGGACGAGCTGACCCGGGCGGTCAACGCCGCGATGGATTCCGGCCGGCCGTCACTGGTCAACGCCGTGATCGACCCGGCCGCGGGCAGCGAGAGCGGCAATATCGGCAGCCTCAACCCGCAGAGCGGGATCAAGAAGAAGGCGTGAGGTGCATCATCCGTCGCCTCGCAAGCGGGCCGATGGATAAGCAATGGCGGGACGCCCTCGGGTTCATAAAATCCTTCTCCGTCCCTGCATCCTCCCTGTCATCCCGGGGCCGCACAGCGGAGCCCGGGATCCATAACCGCCGCCGATTCAAGGTCTTGCATGATCGGCGTTTCTGGATTCCGGGCTCGCCTGCGGCGCCCCGGAATGACGGCGTGATCCTGAGATCGGCTCCACAGACGTGCCGGGCTACCTCGCGTCATCCAGCCGAGACAGCCAACAACCACCGGTAATCCTCCCGCGGATACGGGCCGCCCGCCCCTCCCCGTGGCCCGCCTCATGCTAAGCTTCGGCGACACGCACTGCAGGGGCGAGCCGACATGCTGACCAGACGATCCTTCGTGGCCCTGTCGGGCGCGGCGCTCGCCGCCCCGGCGCTTGCGCAGGGCGGGTCCTCCCGCGTGCTCAAGTTCATCCCGCAGGCCGACCTGACGGTGCTCGATCCGATCTGGACCACCGCCTACGTGACCCGCAACCACGGGCTCGCGGTGTTCGACACCCTGTACGGGACCGATGCCAGCTACGCCGCGCAGCCGCAGATGGTCGCCGGCCACGTCGTCGAGGATGACGGCAAGCTGTGGCGCATGACACTGCGGCCCGGGCTGACCTTCCACGACGGCACGCCGGTGCTCGCCCGCGACTGCGTCGCCAGCATCGGTCGCTGGGCCAAGCGCGACCCGATGGGCCAGACGCTCATGGCCTACACCGACGAGCTCTCGGCCCCCGACGATCGGACCATCCAGTTTCGGCTGAAAAAGCCGTTCCCGCTCCTACCCGACGCCCTAGGCAAGGTTGGCTCGCCGATCTGCGCGATCATGCCGGAGCGGCTCGCCAAAACCGATGCGTTCACGCAGGTGACCGAGATGGTCGGCAGCGGCCCGTTCCGCTTCAAGGCGGACGAGCGGATGGTCGGCGCCCGGGTCGTCTACGAGCGCTTCGACAAGTACGTCCCGCGCGAGGGCGGCGAGCCGCAATGGACCTCGGGCCCCAAGCGCGCCTTCCTCGACCGGGTCGAGTGGCACGTCATCCCCGACCAGGCGACCGCCGCCTCGGCGATGCAGACCGGCGAGATGGATTGGTGGGAGCAGCCGCCCTCCGACCTCGTGCCGACGCTCGGCAGCCTGAAGACGTCGATCAAGGACCCGACCGGGCTGATCGGCTGCCTGCGCATGAACCAGCTGCTGCCGCCCTTCGACAACCCGGCGATCCGGCAGGTGCTGCTCAAGGTGGTCGACCAGACCGACTTCATGCAGGCGGTGACCGGCGACGATCCGAAGCTGAGGCACGTCCCGACCGGCTTCTTCTGCCCCGGCCTGCCGATGGCGAGCGAGGCCGGCCTCGACGTGCTGACGAGCAAGCGCGACTTCGACGCCGCCAAGAAGGCGTTGGCCGCCGCCGGCTACAAGGGCGAGAAGGTGGTGCTGATGGGCGCCTCCGACTTCCCGAGCCTGAAGGCTTTGGCGGACGTGGCGGCCGACATGCTGACCCGCGCCGGCTTCAACGTCGATTATCAGGTCATGGATTGGGGCTCGGTGGTCCAGCGGCGCGCCAAGCGCGACCCGATCGCCCAGGGTGGCTGGAGCATCTTCTGCACCTTCTGGGCCGGGCTCGACCAGGCCAACCCGGCCGTCAGCGCGTTCCTGCGCGGAACCGGTGCCGATGCGCCGGTGGGCTGGCCGACGAGCCCGAAGCTCGAGGCGCTGCGCCAGGAATGGCTCGACGCCCCCGATACCGCCGCGCGCAGGACGCTGGCGGACGCCCTGCAGGAGCAGGCCTTCGTGGACGTGCCCTACCTGCCGCTCGGGCAGTACTTCAACCAGACCTCGTACAAGCCCTCGGTGACCGGGGTGCTCAACGGGGTACCGGTGTTCTGGAACGTCAAGAAGGGTTGAGCCGGCGGGTCAAGCGGGCACAGCGTCCGGGCGCGCGGCGGCCAGTGCGGTGTTGCCGGCATCGGCGATCAGCGCCGGGACCAGATCCGTCTGCGAGACGATCCCGACCAAACGGCCATCCGCCTCCACCACAGGGAGGTGGTGGAGGCCGGCTTCCGCCATCCGCAGCACCAGCTCGGCCACGGGCGTGTCCGGGGTGACGGGCTCGACCGCGCTCATGATGTCGGCGGCGCAGCCATGGGGGGCGCGCCCGCGCTCCACGGTCAGCCGCAGGCGGCGGCCGAGGCCGAGCCGCGGGCCGCTCCGGTCCCAGGACGCCTTGTCGAGAAGGTCGGTCTGCGTGACGATCCCGAGCACCCGGGCGCGCTCGTCGGTGACCGGCAGGGCCTTGATCCGGTGGCGGCGCAGCAGGTGCAGCGCCTGCGCCAGGGAATCGTCGGGCGCGACCGCGATCACGTCGCGGGACATGATCGCCGCGCAGGTGGTCTGCCCCGATCGTCGCCCGTAGACACGCATCTGCACCCGCCGCAGGATCTGCTCCAGGTCGCCTCGGTCGACATCGAGCAGCTGGTCGAAATCCTCCAGCGCCGCATCGAGGTCCGAGGCCAGGAAGCCGAGCCGGGAGGCCGGTGCCTGGTCGTCGGTCCGCGGGCCGGCCGGGCGCAGATGCGGGTAGGCGCGGCCGGTCAGGTTGTTGAACAGCAGGGCCGTGGCCAGGAGCAGCAGCGAGTTGGCCGCCACCGGCCAGAGCACGAAGCCGTAGCCGAGGTCCCGGATCGCCGGGCCGCCCAGCACCGCCGTGAGGGCCACCGCCCCGCTCGGCGGGTGCAGGCAGCGCAAAGCCATCATCAGGGCGATCGCCAGCCCGATCGCCACCGAGGCCGCGACGAACGAGTCGGGTACCCAGATCGCCGCCGTGACGCCGACCAGGGCGGCCACGAGGTTGCCGCCGAGGATCGACCAGGGCTGCGCCAAGGGACTCGCCGGAACCGCGAAGAGCAGCACCGCGGAGGCACCCATCGGGGCGATCAGCACAGGGGCGGCCTCGCCCACGGCGGCGCGGCATACCAAGCCGGTCGCCAGGATCCCCAGCAGGGCGCCCGCGGCCGAGCGCAGCCGCTCGCGCTGGCTGACCGGCGTCAGCTCCGGAAGGAGACGGCTGAGCAGTGATCGCATCGGATCCGGATCGTACAGACGAGACGGGACGGCGCAGGGCGCGCCGTCCCGCTTCAGGATAGCGGAGATTCGGAGCCGCTTATCAGACCGCCTGGGCCTCGTGCATCGCCTGGATCTGCGTGGGACTATAGCCGAGGCCGGTCAGCACCTCGTCGGTGTGCTCGCCGAGCAGCGGAGAGGCCTTCACCTCGACGGTCATGTCGGAGAACTTGATCGGGCTGCCAACGGTCAGGTAGCTGCCGAGCTTCGGATGCGGCACCTCGACCACGGTGCCGCTGGCGCGCAGCGACTTGTCCTCGGCGATCTCCTTCATCGACAGCACCGGCGCGCAGGGGATGTCGTAGGTGCGCAGGATGTCCACCGCCTCGAACTTGGTCTTGTCGGCAAGCCATTCCTCGATGGTCTTGAAGATGTCGAAGATCTTGTCCTGCCGGGCCCGCGCGGTGTTGTAGGCGGGATCGGTGATCCACTCCTCGCGGCCGAGCACCTTGCAGATCGGCGCCCAGGCATGGCCCTGGATCGTGAAGTAGATGTAGGCGTTCGGGTCGGTCTCCCAGCCCTTGCACTTGAGCACCCAGCCCGGCTGGCCGCCGCCGCCGGCATTGCCGCCGCGCGGCACCACGTCCGAGAATTCTCCGTGCGGGTATTGCGGGTATTCCTCAAGGTAGCCCAGGGCATCGAGGCGCTGCTGGTCGCGCAGCTTCACCCGGCAGAGGTTGATCACCGAATCCTGCATCGACACGGCGACCTTCTGGCCGGTGCCGGTCTTGTTCTTCTGGTGGAGCGCCGTGAGGATACCGATGGCGAGGTGCATGCCGGTGTTGGAATCACCGAGTGCGGCGGCGCTGACGGTGGGCGGCCCGTCCCAGAAGCCGGTGGTCGAGGCGGCGCCGCCGGCGCATTGGGCGACGTTCTCGTAGACCTTCAGGTCCTCGTAATGGTGGCCTTCGGAGAAGCCCTTCACGGAGGCCAGGATCATCCCGGGATTGAGTTCTTGGATGCGCGCCCAGGAGAAGCCCATCCGGTCCAGTGCCCCGGGGCCGAAATTCTCGACCATCACGTCGGAATCCTGGATCAGCTTCTCCAAGACTTCCTTGCCGGCCTGGGTCTTGGTGTCGAGCGTCAGAGAACGCTTGTTGGAGTTCAGCATCGTGAAGTAGAGCGCGTCCGCATCCTCGACGTGGCGCAGCTGCGTGCGGGTCACGTCGCCGGAGCCCGGCCGCTCGACCTTGATCACGTCGGCGCCGAACCACGCCAGCAGCTGTGTGCAGGCAGGACCGGCCTGCACGTGGGTGAAGTCGATGATCTTGATCCCATCCAACGGCTTGCTCATCTGGCGTTCTCCCTTGCACGGTGAGGCTTGCGGTCTTCGGACGGTCCCGTTTGTCAGGATCCGTTCGGAAGGGCTTCGAGGTCTGCCACGCGCTGGCGCAGGCGCTTTTCCTCGGTCCAGCGCTCGGTCTCGTCGCGGATCACCGCGACGATCCCGGTCACCCGGTCCGACGCGTCCCGGATCATCCCGACCGTGAAGGCGATGGAGAGCTGGTGGCCGTCCTTGTGGATTGCCGGCACCCGCAGGGTCTCCGCCCCGTAGCGGGTGACGCCGGTTCGCATGGTCTTGGCGTAGCCGTCCCAGTGACGGCGCCGGTGCCGCTCCGGCGTGATCAGGTCGAGGGTCTGCCCGAGGGCGTCATCGGCGGTGAAGCCGAAGATCCGCTCAGCCGCCGGGTTCCAGACCGTGATCGCGCCGTCCGGATCGGCCACCACCACGGCGTCGCCGATGGCCGCGACGAGGCCCGTCAAATCATCCGCGGGCGGGCGATCGAGCAGGGTGTTAGCGTCCGCCACGGATCGCCCCGTATGCTCGCCGCCGACGAACGCAGCTCTGGAGGAGATGTCTGCCGAAGCGAACGTTGCTCGGATTCGTCATCAGGGCCTCCCTCGCGGCTATGGCGCTAAAGTTCCGGATGGTCCGGAACGCTGCACCGCATTCCCTCTGCTGATTGGTATCTGGTATGCCAAATACCTTGAGCCGTCAACCAGAGCGGCCGGAAACGGCACTTTGTTGCAAGATTTTGTTCGGGCGGTCTGAAAGCCTGTTTGACTGCGCGATCGCAGTCGAAGGACGGTTCTGTTCGATGGAGATCCTGATCTCTCCCCTCATCCTGAGGTGCTGCGCGGCAGCCTCGAAGGAGCCCTCCAGGGATCGCGCGGCTGGCTGGAGAGCTCCTTCGAGGGCTCCGCTCCGCTACGCCACCTCAGGATGAGGGCGAGGATGGGAATGACCGGTCAAACAGGCGCTGAGGCGATCGCCAGTCGGAGTGAGCATCCGATCAGGCCGCCTCGTCGTCGCAATCGCATTGAAGCGACTCAGCGCTTCGAGGCGGGGTGGGACCATGCGCTGCCCTCGCAATGTCGCTGAGGCTGCGGGCCGTCCGGCGACCCTATGAGCGTAGCCGGCACGGCGCGGCGCAGCGGCCGCCTTCTCAGATTCGCCGCTTTCCGCGGGCAGGAGCCGCGCAGCCAGACAGCACGGGCCGGCGTTTCGGCAACCCGCCCTGGAGACCACCCCGGTGATCCGTTTCGAGAAAGTCAGCAAGGTCTACCGCACCGACGGCCACAAGCGGACGATCCTGGAGCAGGTGTCGTTCACCCTGAAGCCCGGCGTTTCCTACGGGATCCTCGGCATCAACGGCGCCGGCAAGTCGACCACGATGCGGCTCATCGCCGGCACGGAGGACCCGACCCGCGGCAAGATCCACCGCGGCCTGCGGATCTCCTGGCCGCTGGGTTTCGCCGGCGGCTTCCATCCCAAGATGACCGGCCGCGACAACGTCATGTTCGTCGCCCGCATCTACGGCGAGGATCCGCGTCGCGTGCTCGACTTCGTCGAGGACTTTTCCGAACTCGGCAGCTACCTCGACGTGCCGATCTACACCTACTCGTCCGGTATGGGCGCCCGGCTCGCCTTCGGCATGAGCATGGCGATTCCGTTCGACTGCTACCTGATCGACGAGATCACCTCGGTGGGCGACGCCCGCTTCTCCAAGCGCTGCGACGAGGTGTTCTCCCAACGGCGCAAGAACGCCGACATCATCATGGTCTCCCACTCGATGGAGACGATCCGCCAGTGGTGCACGCAGGGCCTCGTCCTGCTCAACGGGCGCGCGATCGTCTACGAGGACGTCAACGACGCGATCGAGGTCTATCGGCGCCTCAACGCCTGAGCGATCACGAATCAGTCCGCGAAAAGCCGACACCGTCGTTCGGAGGGACGCAGACTGGAAACCCTCGCGAAGACATGCTTTTGCCGCCTCCCCGTGCGAGAGGCATCCGACGCGAGCGTTTCGGCGCGGTCGAGAGCCCGGTGACGGGCCGGCCGTCGAGTCCGGGGAGGCCGGGGATCAGGTCATGAACATGGAGATCCGGAAAGCCGAGGGGCAGCCGCTGACGACCGCGGATCGCCAGCAGGCGGTCACCGAATCATTGCGGCAGATCGCCCGCATGTCGCGGTTCGTCGACCGCAAGAAGGGCATCCGGTCCTACCAAAGCCACGTCAAGAACGATCCCTGGATCCCGATCCTGTTCGTGCTCTGCTTCGTGCTGCCGACGCTGGCCGGAGCGGTGTATTTCGGCCTGATCGCCTCGGACCGCTACGTCAGTGAGGCGCGCTTCGCGATCCGTCCGGCACTGGGAACGGCCGACAAGGCGGCGCCGGACTCGGTCGGCACCTCTTCGGGCGTGCCGAGCCAGATGGTGGCCCAGGACAGCCTGATCACCTACGAGTACATCCTCAGCCGGCCGATGCTCGAGACGATGGAGGCCAAGCTCCCGATCCGCGAGTGGTTCAGCCGCGACAGCATCGACTACTTCTCCCGCTTCGATCCGGAAAAACCGGTCGAAAAGTTCCTCCGCTACTGGAAGCGCCGCGTCGGCGTCGAGATCGAGTCCGGCTCCGGCATCATGTCGCTCACGGTCGAGGCGTTCGACCCCGACGAGTCCCTCGCCATCGCGAAAGCCGTGATGACGGAGGCCGAGCGGATGGTGAACGACCTCAGCATCAAGGCGCGCGAAGATGCGGTTGCCGAGAGCACGCGCGAGCTGAAGCTTGCCGAAGAGCGCATGACCAAGATCCGCGTGGCGATGCGCGACCTGCGCAATCGTGAAGGCGTGCTCGACGCGCAGAAATCGAACGAGGCCAATCTCAAGATCGTCTCCGAGCTGCGGGCGGCCCGGATCAACCTGGCGGTGCAGCTCGCCATCGGCCAGCGCGATCTCGGCCCGGAGTCGCGTCGGATCATCGACATCAAGCAGCAGATCAAGGATCTCGACGACAACATCGCCCGGATCGAGCGGCAGGCGGCCAGCCAGGATCCGGAGCAGAAGCGCCTGCTGTCTGACGCCCTGACCCGGTTCGAGGCCCTGGAGAACGACCGCAAGAACGCCGAGAAGTACTACCAGCAGGTGCTGACCGCCCATGAGCGCGCCCGCATCGTCGCGGCGCGTCAGATCGAGTTCTTCAGCCCGATCGTCGAGCCGGTGAAGGCGGAATCCTCGGTCGAGCCGCGGCGGATCCTGATGATCAGCCTAGTCACCGCGGGGGCGGCCGTGCTGTTCGCCGCCTCGATGTTCGCCCGGAAGATGATGAACTGACCCGATCCGGGTCAGCCATTCGTCGCTGACCCACCGCTCCAGCCCTGGGCTCGCCAGCCCTCGGCACGCTCGTCGAGGTCGATCGATCCGGCACGGTCGAGGATCGCCATCACGCCGTCGGCCAGGTGGTCTTCGGCCCGGACCGTCACGAGGGTCCCGCCCCGGCGCACGCCTTCCGCATAGGTCTCGGCTTCGCCCTCTGTCAGCCCGGCGCCAGTGAGGCCGCCGATCAGGCCGCCCGCCGCAGCGCCGACGCCTGCGCCGGCCGCGGCCGCCACCAGCCAGCCCGCCGCGACCACGGGCCCGAGGCCGGGAATCGCCAGCAATCCGAGCCCGGCCAGCAACCCGGCCCCACCGCCCAGAACCGTGCCGACCGTTGCGCCGGTCCCGGCGGCGTCCACCGGATCGACCACATCGGGCTGGGGATCGCCGAACGGCCGATCCTGGATCGCGGCCGGCTCGGCCCGGTTGGCCAGGATGCTGATGTCGGCGTGGGGGATACCCGCCGCCTCCAGCTGATCGACCACGCCCGTGGCGGTGTCGTACTCGTCGAACAGGGCGGTGAGGACGCGCGCGGCCATGCGGGCTCTTTCGATCGGTGGGCTGCCGCCCGGACAAGTGGCGAAGGCCGTGCGGGTTCCGCTCCCACCGGGCCGGTTCTTAACGGCGCGCTAACCATCCACTCGGCAGATCTTGCCGGGTGCGCCCCTCGGATCCCCCGGGGCGGACGGCGATGGATCGAGAACGATGGCGGATACGGCGAGCGCGCCGGCCAGCGGCGGGGTTATGAGCGGGGCCGCATCGGTCCTGGGTCAGCTCGCGCTGCCGACCCGCGGCGACCTCCATGCGCTGTCCAAGCGCTCGGATCTCATGTTCGCCACCGGCGTCATGGGCATCCTGGCGGTGCTGATCTTTCCGCTGCCAGCGGTGCTGCTCGACCTGCTGCTGGCGGTCTCGATCATCGTCTCGGTGCTGATCATGATGGTCGGCCTGTCGATCGACAATCCGCTCGAATTCACCGTCTTCCCGACGCTGCTGCTGATCGCCACGATGCTGCGGCTGGCGCTCAACCTCGCCTCGACCCGCCTGATCCTGGGCCACGGCCACGAGGGCACGGCGGCGGCCGGCCACGTCATCGAGGCCTTCGGCAACTTCGTGATGGGCGGCAACTTCGTCATCGGGATCATCGTGTTCGCGATCCTGATCATCGTGAACTTCGTGGTCATCACGAAGGGCTCGGGCCGCATCGCCGAGGTCGCGGCGCGCTTCACCCTCGACGCGATGCCCGGCAAGCAGATGGCGATCGACGCCGACCTCTCGGCCGGCCTGATCGACGAGAAGGTCGCCAAGGCCCGCCGGGCCGCCCTGGAGGAAGAATCCTCGTTCTTTGGCGCCATGGACGGCGCCTCGAAATTCGTCCGCGGCGACGCGGTGGCGGCCCTGCTGATCACGTTCATCAACGTGGTCGGCGGCATCGTCATCGGCGTGGCGCAGCAGGGCCTGAGCTTCGGCGACGCCGCCAAGAGCTACACCCTGCTCACCATCGGCGACGGGCTGGCGAGCCAGGTCCCGGCGCTGATCGTCTCCACCGCGGCCGGCATCCTGGTCTCGAAGGCGGGCGTGAAAGGCTCGGCCGACAAGGCGCTCGGCAAGCAGCTGGCGCATTATCCCAAGGCGCTCGGCATGTCGGCCGCCGTGATGTTCCTGATCGCGCTCCTGCCCGGCATGCCGATGCTGCCGTTCCTGCTGCTCGGCGGCGGGGCGGGCTACGCCGCGTGGCGCACCAACAAGACCGCCAATGAGGCCCCGCCGCTGGACGCGGAGGGCGTCCCGATGGACGCCAAGGCCGTCGCGGCCGCGGCCACGGCGAAGGAAGAAACGGTCACCGACCTGCTCAAGCTCGACGACCTGAAGCTCGAGATGGGCTACGCGCTGCTCGCCCTGGTCAACGGCGAGGGCCAGGACCGGCTCACCGACCAAATCAAGGCCCTGCGCCGCCAGCTCGCGGCCGAGCTCGGCTTCGTGATGCCGTCGGTGCGCATCCTCGACAACGTCCAGCTCGATGCCAATTCCTACGTGGTCCGGGTCAAGGAGATCGAGGCCGGCACCGGCCGGATTTTTCCCGGCCAGTTCATGGCCATGGATCCGATGGGCGGCCAGGTGCAACTGCCCGGCCAGCACATGCTGGAGCCCACCTTCGGCCTGCCGGCGACCTGGATCGACGCGTCGCTGCGCGACCAGGCGCAGCTCAAGGGCTACACCGTGGTGGATGCCGCCACCGTGGTCTCGACGCACCTCACCGAGCTGATCAAGGCCCACGTCTCCGAACTGCTCAACCACGTCGAGGTCTCGAAGCTCCTGCGTGAATTGCCCAAGGAGCACGCCGAACTGCTCAAGGAGATCATGCCGTCGCAGATCTCGACCACCGGCGTGCAGCGGGTGCTGCAGTTCCTGCTCTCGGAGCGCGTGTCGATCCGCGACCTCGGGGCGATCGTCGAGGGGATCGCGGAAGTCGCCGGCGCGGTGAAGAACCCGCGCGACGTGGTCGAGCATGTCCGCGCCCGGCTCGGGCGGCAGATCTGCGCCCAGTACCAGGACCAGAACGGCACCCTGCCGATCATCACCCTGTCGCCCGCCTGGGAGCAGGCCTTCATGGAATCGATCGTCGGCGAGCGCGAGGAGCGATACCTCGCCATGCAGCCCTCGAAGCTCAGCGAGTTCGTCACCACGGTCCGCGACCGCTTCGAGACCGCGGCCCGGCAGGGCGAGATGCCGGTGCTGGTCACCTCGGCACAGTCCCGGCCGTTCGTGCGCTCGATCATCGAGCGCTTCCGCCGGGAGACGCCGGTGATGAGCCAGGCGGAGATCCACCCGCGGGCGCGGCTGCGCACCGTGGGGTCGATCTGAGGGACGGCGGCCTGACGCCATTGATCAGGCTGAGTGCCACCTTTCACCGTCCTTGCGAGCGTAGCGAAGCAACCCAGGGCGGCGCGCGCTTCCAGACTGACGCGTGTCCCTAGGTCGCTTCGCTGGGCTCGCGATGACGATGCGGGTCGATCGAATGAGTGGCCCAGGTGGTCCCCGTCAGATCGCCTTCTGCTTCAGCTCCCGCTCCAGCTCGTGCGCGTCGAGACCGGGCACGACCACCGGCGGCTCCGGCACGGTCGAAGGCACCGTGGCCGGCGTCGCGATGGCGGCGGCGAGGCGGGAACGCTCGAACAGCACCACGACGACAACCGAGATCAGCGCCGGGATCCAGAAGTAGAAGATCCGGAAGATGATCACCGCCGCGATGATGGCGTCCTTCTGGGCGTCGTCGGTGATGTGCATCGCGGTGATGAACACGATCTCGAACACGCCGAGGCCGCCCGGGGCGTGCGAGGCGAGCGCCACCGAGAACGAGGCCAAGAAAATCGCGAGCACCGGGATGAAGCCGGGGTTCATCGCCTCCGGCAGGGCGAAGTAGATGATGCCCGCCGCGCCGAGCAGCTCCAGCGGCGCCGCCAGCAGCTGCCGGGCCATGATGCCGGGCCGGGGATATTCGAGCTTGAACGAGCGGATGTGAAGCGGCCGAAGGTGCAGGATCGAGCCGAGCACATAGAGCGCCACGAAACCCAGCATGCCGATGCCGACAACCAGGGCCGTCTTCGGGTCGGTGAGGAAGCCCGGAAGCCGGCCTTCGAGCCGCGTCAGGAGGTTCGGATCCACCACCAGGGTGAAGCCGCCGAGCAGGATCGTGCCGAGGAAGAACGTGAACGAGCACAGGGCCACCAAGACGGCGACCTGGGCGGCCGACAGGCCCTTGGCCGTGTAGGCCCGGTAGCGCACCAGGGCGCCGGAGAACACCGAGGCGCCGATATTGTGCGACAGGGCGTAGGTGGTGAACGAGCACAGCGAGACGAACAGCCACGAGATGTGGCGCACGCCCAGGTGCAGCAGCGCGATCCGGTCGTACCAGGCCAGCGCGGCGTAGGCGACCAGCGTCGAGACCGCGGCGAGCAGGATGCGATGGGGCGGGATCGCCAGGATCGCGGACCAGATCGCCGACAGCGATGTGGTCTTCAACTCTTGATAGAGAAAGTAGCCCGATACGACGACTGCGGCGAGGCCGATCAACGGCCAGATGAACTCGCTGAGCTTCTTCATGTACACCGACGCCCCGGGGAGAGCCCCTGATGCGCCGCCCTGCAACGCGCCGCAAGCGGATCGAGGCCATCCCGATCCCCTTGTCAGGCGATCATGACGGTTTCGTGCCGCGTTGCCGGCACATCACACGCGGACTCGGAGAACCGGGCGCCGCACGGGGTTCAACGCGTGGGTGCGTGAAGCCCCTTCGACCACGTCAGCCGCGAGCGCGGTTGAGGCCGATCCCGTCCATCGCGGCCTGATCCCGAATCGCGTCGGCGGCACGCTCGGCGGTGCGCTCGCGATCGTTCAGGATCTCGACCTTCTTCAGTTCCTCGAACGCCTCGCCGAGTTCGGCCTTGGCCTCGGCCAGCTGGCCCTCCAGCGCCTGGGCGGACTGGCGCATGTTGTCCCGGCGGCCGGCGGCGGCGCGGGCATAGGTCGGGTAGGCGAAATGCCCGACATCGGTGATGCCGGCGCGGGCTTCCTCGACGGCGACCTCGCGGTCGAGTTCCACCGCCATGCGCTGGAAGTCGGCCATCATCATCTCGATCTGGGTCACACGCCGCCGCTTCTCATCAACCTGGAAGCGACGCAGCCGGATCAGCGTGTCACGCGATTTCATTGGGACGCTCACTCCACGCAACGCTCAGGGCCGCGCCAAGGACCGTACCCGGCCCGTGCCCTGAACAGGATCGCAACGGCGAACCTGCTCAGACCCTAGTTCCGCATCACTCAATGCACCCGAGCGGTTACCGCTTCGCTGCATGATGCCTAGGCCCCGCCGATGATCTGGCTGAGCCGTGCGTAACCATCGCCGATGGACGTTGCTTCTTCCTTACCCTGCCCCAGAAAAGCCTCAAGCTGAGGCATGAGCGCCACGGCCTCGTCGACCTCCTGGGAGGAGCCCGCCCGGTAGGCGCCGAGCCGGATCAGTTCCTCCATGTCGGCGTAGGTCGACAGCACCCGCCGGGCCTGGCGGACCAGCGGCAGGTAGGTCGGATCGCAGGAGCGCGGCATGGTCCGGGAAACCGAGCGCAGCACGTTGATCGCCGGATAGCGCCCGCGCTCGGCGATGGCCCGCTCCATGACGATGTGGCCGTCCAGGATGCCGCGGACCGCGTCGGCGACCGGCTCGTTGTGGTCGTCGCCCTCGACCAGCACGGTGAACAGGGCCGAGATCGTCCCGGCGCCCACCCCGGGTCCGGCCCGCTCGAGCAGGCGCGGCAATTCGGAGAACACCGTCGGCGTGTAGCCCTTGGCGGTGGGCGGCTCGCCCGCCGCGAGGCCGATATCGCGCTGGGCCATGGCGAAGCGCGTGATCGAATCGATCATGCACAGCACCTTCGCGCCCTGGTCGCGAAAATGCTCGGCCACCGAGAGCGTCACGTAGGCGGCGTTGCGGCGCATCAGCGCCGGCTCGTCCGAGGTCGCCACCACCACCACCGAGCGGGCGAGGCCGGCGGCGCCGAGATCGTCCTGCAAAAACTCCTGAACCTCGCGGCCGCGCTCGCCCACGAGGCCGATCACCGCCACGTCGGCGGCGGTGTAGCGGGCCAGCATCGACAGCAGCACGGACTTGCCGACGCCGGAGCCGGCGAAGATGCCCATCCGCTGGCCGGCGCACATGGTCAGAAAGGTGTTGATGCACCGGACCCCGAGGTCCAGCGGTCCGCCGACCCGGGCGCGGGCATGGGCGGGGGGCGGGTCGGCGCGGAGCGAATAGACGTCCGGCCCCTGCGGCAGCGGCCCGAGCCCGTCGACCGGGCGACCGAGGGCGTCGACCACCCGCCCGAGCCAGGCGGCCGAAGGACGGATCGCGCCGGCTGATTCGTCGCGCACATAGGCCGGGCAGCCGCGGCGGACCCCCTCCAGGGATCCGAACGGCATGGCGAGCGCCCGGTCACCCTGGAAGCCGATGATCTCGCACGGCACCAGCCCGAGGCCGTTGGCGCCCTCCACGTCGATCCGGCCGCCGAGCCGCATGGCCGCCACCGGCCCGGCCACCTCGACCAGCAGGCCGCGGATCGCCACCACCCGGCCGAACGTCTCCAGCACCTCGATCCGATCGAGGGCGGCCTGCGCCGCGGCGAGATTGGTAACGGACCTTGCCGGAACCTGTGTCATCCGCCTCGCTCTCAACGCTTCGTTTACCGGCCTCCTTAACACTGAGGTCATCGGGCTCGTAGCGGCCCGATCCGGGCTCCCGCGGCTTTTAACGCTTCACGAAGTCGTGGGGCTGTGGCCGCAGGATCACAGCCGGGATCGGGTCGTTACGGGGGAAGCACTTACGCCCCAGGTCGCGGGCGTGCCGATCGCGGACGGACCGGAATCACAGCCCCGGGCAGGCGTGGAGGGACCTCATTCCTCCCGTCAAGCTCGCGGGCCGGTGAACGAGACGCTTGCGGGTGGGAATCAGGTTTTGTTAACGATTAATCCATAGCGTTCCACGTCAAGAGCGACGGAGCGCCCGTCCACAGGCCGGTGGCGGGTGATCGGTGGGGACGTGTCTGCGCGCTGATGCGGCCGGCGGGGCTGGGGACCGACGATGCGGGTACTTTTGATCGAGGACGATAGCGCGACCGCGCAGAGCATCGAGTTGATGCTCAAGTCCGAGAACTTCAACACCTATACGACCGACCTGGGCGAAGAGGGGATCGACCTCGGCAAGCTCTACGATTACGACATCATCCTCCTCGATCTGAACCTGCCCGACATGTCGGGCTACGAGGTTCTGCGCAACCTGCGCGTGGCGAAGGTGAAGACGCCGATCCTGATCCTCTCCGGCATGGCCGGCATCGAGGACAAGGTGAAGGGTCTGGGCTTCGGGGCCGACGATTACCTTACCAAGCCGTTCCACAAGGACGAGCTGGTGGCCCGCATCCACGCCATCGTGCGCCGCTCGAAGGGCCATGCCCAGTCGGTGATCACCACCGCCGACCTGATCGTGAACCTCGACCAGAAGACCGTCGAGGTCGGCGGCGCCCGGGTGCACCTGACCGGCAAGGAGTACCAGATGCTGGAACTCCTCTCGCTGCGGAAGGGCACGACGCTCACCAAGGAGATGTTCCTCAACCATCTCTACGGCGGCATGGACGAGCCGGAACTGAAGATCATCGACGTGTTCATCTGCAAGCTGCGCAAGAAGCTCGCCAACGCCAGCCAGGGCAAGAACTACATCGAGACCGTCTGGGGCCGCGGCTACGTGCTGCGCGAGCCGATGGATGCCGAAGAGCGCATGGCGGTCTGATCCGTCACGGGTCATCCCCGTCTTGAAAAACCCCGTGCGGCTCGGCCGCGCGGGGTTTTCGCGTGTTTGGGACTTACCGAACCCCGGTCCCGGAAAAGACCTGGGCGGCCGGCGCGACCACCACGTAGCCGCCGCACGGGGCGGTCCGGGTGATCACGGCGCTCGCCACGCCCCAGACATAGGTGCCGCCGCGATCCTGCGCGACGACGGGACCGCCGGAATCGCCGAAGCAGATCCGGGCGCCGTTCGCCCGGGCGATGGTCAGGCCTGTGTTGCTCGCCGCCACCGGCGTCAGGCTGGCGGTGCGCAGGCGCCCGACGCCGCGCCCGGACAGGCCGGCACCCGCGATCCGCAGGCTCTTCGGGATACGGCGGGGATCGGCCGCGAGCGGCACCGGCCGCCGGTCGCGCACCGGCTCGGTCAGGCGCAGGACCGCGAGGTCGAGGGACAGGTCGGCGAGGCTCACGTCGGGGGCCGCGTTCGGCAGCATCTCGCCGGGATCGGGGCTGTAGCGAGCGGCGACCCGCGCCCCGTAGACCGGCCGCGCCGGCTCGGTGCCGCGGAAGAACACCACGAGCGCGCCGAGCGGATCGCCGTTCACGCAATGCGCTGCGGTGAGCACCAGGTCCGGCGCGATCAGGATCCCGGTGCACCGGGTGAGGTTCAGCGCTTCCTCGGGCTGGGTGATCGTCCCGATCGCGACGGTGGCCTGCGCCAGCGCATCCCGCCCCGCCGGCGCCCCGCCGTCGATAGCCGCGGCCGGCCCCGCCAGACCGAGCCCGATCGCGGAGGCGCCTAGAGCGGCTGCGAGCCGCGTCCCGATGGTCCCGACACTGATCACGCGCAAACCCTGCTGCTCCGAGCCCCGCCATCAGAGATGCGGCACCAGGCACTCGGCGCAATCGGGCGAGAGGACGCGGCCCAGCTCAGCGCGCCACCGTCCAGGTGCTGGTGCCGTCCTTGTTGTCCTTCACTGATACGCCCATGGCGGCGAGCGCGTCGCGGGCCCGGTCGGAGGCGGCCCAATCCTTCGCGGCCCGGGCGGCCCGGCGCTCGGCGATCAGAGCCTCGACGGCGGCGACATCGATCCCGGCGGCGGCGACCTGATCCTGCTCGCGGTCGCTGCGGGTGCGCGTGAGCAGGCCGAACAGGTTCGCGCCGGCCCGCAGCGAAGCCGCCTCGTCGGAACCGCCGCCGGCAAGGCCGTGCAGCGCGTTGATCGCCGCCGGCGTGTTGAGGTCGTCGCAGAGCGCGTCGAGAACCGAGCTCGGCACCGCCTCGGCGGCCGGCCTATCCCCGGCGGCGTTGTACCAGCGGTCGAGCACGCGGCTCGACTCCTCAAGTCCGCGCAACGTCCAGTCGATCGGCTGCCGGTAATGCGTCTTGAGCATAGTCAGGCGCACGACCTCGCCGGGCCAATCCTTCAGCACGTCGCGGATGGTGATGAAGTTGCCGAGTGACTTCGACATCTTCTCCCCCTCCACCTGCAGGAAGCCGTTGTGCAGCCAGACATTGGCCATCACCGGCGTCCCGAAGCAGCAGCGCGATTGCGCCACCTCGTTCTCGTGGTGGGGGAAGATCAGGTCGATGCCGCCGGCATGGATGTCGAAGGTTTTGCCGAGGTGCTTGGCCGACATCGCGGAGCACTCGATATGCCAACCTGGACGCCCGGGCTCGGCGATGCCGGCGGGCGACGGCCAGGACGGCTCGCCGGGCTTCGACGGCTTCCACAGCACGAAATCGAGGGGCGAGCGCTTGTAGGGCGCGACCTCGACCCGGGCACCGGCCTCCATCTCGTCGAGGGGACGCTTCGAGAGGCGGCCGTAATCGGGCATCGCCGGCACGTCGAACAGCACGTGCCCTTCGGCCACGTAGGCGTGCCCCCCGGCGACCAGCGCGTCGATCATCGCGCGCATCTCGGCAATGTGATCGGTGGCCCGGGGCTCGATGAAACGGGGCGGTTCGCCCGGCACATTCACGTCCTCGGGGCTCAGCACGCCGAGATCGCGCAGGTCCCGGTGGAACTGCGCCAGCGTGCCGTCGGTGAGTTCGCGGATCGTGATGCCGCGCTCGGCCGCGCGGGCATTGATCTTGTCGTCCACGTCCGTGACGTTGCGGGCGTAGGTGACGTGCGCCGGCCCGTAGAGATGGCGCAGCAGCCGGAACAGCAGGTCGAAGACGATGATCGGGCGCGCGTTGCCGATATGGGCCGCGTCGTAGACGGTCGGGCCGCAGGCATACATCCGCACCTGGGCGGGATCGATCGGCGCGAACGCCTCCTTGGCACCGGTCAGCGTGTTGTAGAACCGCAACATCGGCGCCATGAAACCCATCCCCTTCCGGCGCCGCGGCCGAAATCCGGCGCCGCGCCGTCGCCGGAAAACCGGCCCTGCCCTCAACGACCTGCGGGCTCTGCGACACGAAGAGCGGCCGAACCATGGCGGCTCACGCCCTGCCGCAGCCGCCCGCTGTTGCACTGCGGCGACGGTGCCGCCCGCTCGATGGGGCTAACGCAAAAGCGTGAGGAATTCGAGATGGCCCTCACGAGCGGCGGGTAAGCCTTCCTTAACCGCGCCGTCGGACCGTCCGGCCCAAGCTCCTCACACCTAAGATACTGCACACAAGGACCTTCGATGCGACGCACGGCCGCCGGTTACTTCGTCATCGCCGCTTGCCTGGCCACGGCTTGCCTCGCGCAAGGTGCGTTCGCCGGCAGCGACGGCGAGACGCCCGCGAAGGTGCCGGCCCATGTCGAGAAGACGTTCCTGATCCCGTCGAGCGACGGCTACGGCGTCGGCGACTGCTTGACGACCCCCGGCAGCGAATGCGGCCAGGTGGTCGCCAATGCCTGGTGCGAGGCGCAGGGCTACGCTGCCGCCAACACCTTCGGGATCGCCGCGGCCGACGAGTATACCGGCGCCATCGAGCAGCCGATCGCGACCCCGACCGAGCGCCCGATCCGCATCACCTGCCGGGACTGACGCGCGCCGTCAGCCCTTCACGAAATCCGAGCATTTCGGCGCCGGCTCGGTGCCCCAGGGCGCCAGCGGCACCGCCGAGGTCGAGTTCTTCGGCGACCCTTGGATGACCTTATCCGAATAGACCATGTAGATCAGCGTGTTGCGCTGGGCGTCACAGCCGCGCACGATCTGCATCGACTTGAAGATCAGCGAACGCCGCTCGCTGAACACGACCTCGCCCTGGCCCAGCTTGCCCTTGAAGGCAATCGGCCCGGTCTGGCGGCAGGCCAGCGAGATGTCGGAGACGTCCTCGGCCAAGCCGAGCGTCCCCTTGATGCCGCCCTTTTCCGGCTGCGTGTACCAGCAAGCGACCCCCGACACGGCCGGGTCGTCGATGCCGTAGACCACCAGCTTGTCGTTGGGGGTCAGCGGCCGCCAGACCGTGGATTTGGAGAAGATCCGGTCCGGCTCCTGGGCCGAGGCCGGTCCGGCCGCCGAGAGGCCGAGGGCGACAAGCCCAACATAGGTGAGACTCCGAAACCACATCACGGGTCAATTCCCTGCCTGAGCGCGCCGCCCCGATGTAGGAGGGGTGTCGCCACCTTGCGAGGGGGCGTACACTCAAGCTGCTTCGGTCCCGAGGCCGGGGCAGAACAGCGCCCGACCAGGGTGGATTGCGGCATTTCCGATCAACGCGATGCAGCAGCCGATGCTTGACCGTCCGATCGTCCGTTCGCTCGGCCGCCTCATCTTGAGCGCGGCGTTGGCGTGCGGTCTGTCTCTCAGCCTCGACACCGCGCGGGCGCAGGATGCTCCGCCGAGCCCGCCGGTCGCCGGAGAAGCGAGGCCGGGCGTGCCGCAGCTTCCGTCGCCGCTCTGCCGGCGCTACCGGGCCGAACTCGCCTCCGTCCAGAACGGCGCCAGCACGACCCGGGCGCTCAACGACGAGATCGGACGGCTGGAAGCGTATTTCCGCGGCCTCAGCTGCGAGGGCGGCAAGTTCCTGTTCTTCGACACCCGCCCGCCCCAGTGCGGCGCCGTGGAGCAGCGCATCCGCGCCCTCAAGGCGACCTATGGCGGCGCGGTGTTCGACGACAGCGGCGCCCGCAAGCGCGAGTTGCAGGGGCTTGTCACCGCCAACTGCCCGGCCCGGGAAACCTACGTCTCCACCGGCGAGGCCTATGCCAAGGGCGGCCCGCAGATGGTCTGCGTGCGGACCTGCGACGGCGGCTTCTTCCCGATGCGCAACCTGCCCGAAGGGCGCGGCGGTGCCGACGAGATGTGCCAGGCGCTCTGCCCCGGCACCGAGGCCCAGGCCTATGCGATGCCCTACGGCGACGAGGCGCTGAAGCACGCCGCCTCGGTGAAAGGCAGCCGTGCCTATGTGAGCCTCGCCAACGCGTTCAAGTTCCGCAAGGAATTCGTCCCGAACTGCTCCTGCAAGCCGCAGAACCAGACCTGGGCGCAGTCCCTGGTGAAGGCCGAGAGCATGCTGGTGCGGCACAAGGGCGATATCTTCGTCACGCCGATGCAGGCCGAGGCCCTGTCGCGGCCGAAGGTGCGCCTGACCCTGGTCGGCCGAGCCGACCGGACCGCGGCCGAACTCGCCGCCGACGCCGCCGGACGCGCCGGGGTCGAGTTGAATGCCGGCGCGGCGGAGAAGGCCGGCGAGGCCAAGCTGGCGGGCACCAAGCCCGACCATGTCGCGGTGCGGATCATCGCCCCCGACATGATCGCGGTGCCCCAGCGGCTGACGCCCTGACGGAGTCTTGAGCCGCCGGCTCGGAACCATAGGCCGCGCACGGGGTTCGGGTCGGCTCGATCCGAAACGAGGCCCCGATGCGGCTGCTGCGACTGATCCTCCTCACCGGCACGGTGCTCCCGGGCCTGACCCTGGTGCAGCCCGCGGTCTCATCTCCGGACCGGATGCTCCTGGCCCAGGGCGGCCCCGACGAGCGCGGCCCGCGCGGCGGCGGCGAGCCTCCGCATGGTGGCCCCCGCCCAGAACGGCCGCCGCAGGAGCGTCCCGGGCCGCCGCCCGGTCCACCGCCCGCCGCACGTGAACGGCCGGAGCCGCGCCCCGAGCGCGCCCCGCCGCCGCGGGAGCGTCCCGAGCCACCGCGCGAGCGCCAGCCTCAGGCCGAGCCGCCCCCGCGCGAACGTGCTCCCGAGCGCCGGCCCGAGCCGCCTGCGGCCCGTCCGCCCGCGCAGGAGCGCCGGCCGGATCGGGGGCCGGACAGCCAGGAACGCCCCGGGCCGGAGCGTCCGGCGCCTGAGCAGCGGCGCGCGCCCGATCGGCCCGCGCCGGAACGGCTCGGACCCGACAGGCAACCGGCGCAGCGGGATCTATCGCCTCCGCCGCCACCCCGGTCGACGCCGGAGCGTCCGCCGCAGCCGCAGCGTGCGCCGGATCAGGACCGCCGGGCGCCCGACCCGGAGCGGGCGGTGCCGAATGCCGCGCCGAACGCTCCGGCGCAGCGCCGGGATGCTGCTCCTGATCGCGAGGCACCGGCGCAGCGCCCCGGCGGCCCAGGCGCGCCACCTCCGAGCGCGGCCCCCGGCGTGCCGGGTCGGCCCGTGCAGCGGCCGGACGCCCAGCCGGGCGCTCAGCCCCAGCCGAATGCTGGCCCCGGCGCAGAGCCCGGTCGACCCGTAACGCCCAACATGGCCCCCGGCGTCCCCGGCCGGCCCGTCCAACGCCTGGAAAACCCGCCCGGCGTCCAGCCGCAGCCCGGCGCCGAGCCCGGTCGCCCGGTGCCGCCGAACATGGCGCCGGGGGTACCCGGCCGCCCCGTCCAGCCGCCCGCGCCACCGCCCGGCGCCGACGCCCCGCCCCCGCCGCCCGGCGCCCAGCCGGGTCAGCCGCCGGGGGGCGGCCTGGGCGCGCGCGGCGCGTTCAACACGCCGGGCCAGCCCGGCTACGTTCCGGGCGGTTTCCGGACGGACGACGACGTGCGCGACTACGATCAGGTCCGCCGCGACCGGCGCGAATTCAGCGAGGGCGGCCGGACCTATTACCGGGAGCCCGGGCGGATCATCGTCCGGGATCGCGACGGCTATCTGATCCGCCACGACGAGAACGAGCGCTTCCGGGATCTCGACCCGCGCGGCTTCCGCTCCGAGCGACGCGGCGCCGACTTCTACAGCTTCATCGACCGGCCGGGCGGCGAGCAGATCGTCACCGTCACGGACGATGACGGGCGGATGCTGCGCCGCTACCGCCGTTTTCGCGATGGCCGCGAGGTGGTGATCATCGACAACAGCACGGCCGGCCCGCCGCGCCCGATCTACGACGACGTGGTCGTGCTGCCGCCCCCCGACATCCGCATCCCCCGCGACCGCTACGTGGTGGAATACGAGCAGGCGGACGAGGGCGCGGTCTACGAGGCACTGACGGCCCCGCCGGTGGTCGCCGTGGACCGCCGCTACACCCTGGATCAGGTCCGCTACAGCCCGGACCTGCGCGCCCGGATGCGCTCGGTCGATATCGACACGATCACCTTCGACACGGCCTCGTTCACGGTCACGCCGGACCAGGCGGCCCGGCTGTCGGTGATCGCCGCGGCGATCAACCGGGCGATCCGCGCCAACCCGCAGGAGGTCTTTCTGATCGAGGGCTACACCGACGCGGTCGGCTCCGACATCGACAACCTGTCCCTGTCGGACCGCCGGGCGCAGTCGGTGGCAACCGTGCTGACCCAGCAGTTCCAGGTCCCGCCGGAGAACCTGACCACCCAGGGCTACGGCGAGCAGTCCCTGAAGGTGAACACGCAGGGCGCCTCCCGGGAGAACCGCCGCGTCACGGTCCGGCGGATCACGCCGCTGCTGCAGCAGGGGACGGCGCAAGGGGCGCCCCCGCCGCGCTGAGCGGATCCGTCAGGTCAGGTCCCGCGCCCGGCGCGGGACCAGGCTGAGCAGCCCGAGCCCCGCGAGCCCCGCGCCGATCCAGAGCGGGGCCGCGAGGCCGTGACCCCGGTCGATCGCCAAGCCGCCGAGCCAGGTGCCGAAGGCGAGGCCGGCGGTGATCACCGAGGCGTGGAGGCTGTTCACCAGCGGGCCGGGATGGGCGACCCGCATCACCCGGGCGACCATGGCCGGGTTGAGGGACACACCGGTCAGGCCGATCACGAGGAACGCAGCGACGCTGACGGCCGCGTCGGTCGGGAAGGCCGCGAAACTCGCCAGAGCCGCGCCGAGGATAACGAGGCCGATGGCCAGGACGGGGATCGTATGGCGATCCGCCAGCCGGCCGATGATCAGGTTCCCGATCACGGTCGCGACGCCATAGGCCGCCAGCACGATCGGGATCAGCTTTGGCGCCAGCCCGGTGACCTCGGTGAAGATGGCGGTGACGTAGCTGAAAGCCGAGAAGGTCGCCCCGATGATCAGCCCGCTGGTCGCGTAGGCTGCCCAGAGGCGGCCGTTGCGCAGGTCGGCCAGACCGGACGCGAGGTCGAGCTGCGTGCGGCGGGCAGGTCTCGGAATCGTCGGGCCGACGATGGCGATGCACAGGGCCGTCAGCCCGACCACGAGCCAGAAGCTGGTGCGCCAGCCGAACAGGTCGTTGATCAGCGCCGCGGCGGGCACGCCGACGACCGGCGAGATCGTCAGCCCGGCCAGGACCAGGGAGGCGGCGCGCCCACGAAGGTCGACCCGAACCGATTCGGCGCAGAGCGTCAGGCCGATCCCGAAGCAGGCGGCGCTGGTCACGCCCTGGAGGGTGCGGGCGAGCGCCATCACCGCGTAGCTCGGCGCCAGGGCGACGAGCGTGCTGGCGATCAGGAACACGCCGAGCAGCCACAGCAGCGCGTCCTTGTTCGGCACCCCGAGCCGCAGCAGCAGGGCGATCACCAGCGGGCCGCCGAAGGTCATGCCGAGGGCGAACAGCGCGATCAGGTTGCCGATCTCGCCGACGGAGACCGCGAAGGCCGTGGCCAGCGACGGCATCAGCCCGGCGACCATGAACTCCGCCGTGGTGATCACGAAGATCGTCGCGCTCAGGAGATAGACCCAGGGCGGCACCGTGGCGGCGCCGGGCTCGACCGCGCCAGTCACATCCCGTGATTCGACCGTTGTCTCCGCTGCCCGCATCGTCGGCCCCCATTTCTGTAAACTCGACTACAGAATGGGTAGGCGAGCTTGCTCCGGATGGTCAAGCCATTCTATAAATCTTGCTACAGAAAGGTGTGCGATGGCTTCCGCGCGAGGACGGCCCCGCGGCTTCGACCGCGATCAGGCTCTCGAGCGCCTGATGCAGGTGTTCTGGGCCAAGGGCTACGAGGGTGCGCAGCTCAACGATCTGACGGCCGCGATCGGGGTGAATCCGCCGAGCTTCTACGCGGCCTTCGGCTCGAAGGAGGCGGCGTTCCGCGAGGCGATCGACCTGTACATCGCCACGGTCGGCTCGGCCCAGATGCGGGCGCTCGACGCGGCGGCGACCGTCCGGGACGGCCTTCGCGCGATGCTGGAGGGCAGCGTCGAGGTCGCGCTCTCGACGAAGCCCGGCGGCTGCCTGCTGATCCTCGGCGTGGTCAATTGCCTGCCGGCGAACGAGGCGGTGCGCGAACATCTCATGCGCGCTCGACGCAGGACCGTCGAAGTCGTCTCGGACAGGCTCCGGCGTGGCGTCGCGGACGGGGAACTGGCCGCGGACACGGACATCCCCCGGCTCGCGGCGTTCTATCACGGCATCTTGCAGGCGATCTCGTTCCAGGCGCGGGACGGGGCGACGCGGGCAGACTTGCGCGCGCTGATCGACCCGGCTCTGCGCGCCCTCGATCCGGGCTGATCCGCCCGCATGGCGCGGACGCGCCGCCTGCGGTTGACGCCAGCCGCCATGCATCCCACCACCGATCGAGGCATTTGATGGCGCATCATCGTTTTCCGAAAGCCGGCGACCACCTTTCGGGATGATGCTTTTGCAACGCGGGACGATGCATGGCGAGCGAAGGCAACGAGCGGCTGATCCGGTCGGGCACGCCGGTCTTCCGCCGCACGGCTCTGGCGCTCGCCGCCGCCGGGTTCTCGACCTTCGCGGTTTTGTACGCGGTGCAGCCGCTGCTGCCGATTTTTTCGGATGAATTCGGCGTTTCGCCGGCCGAGAGCAGCCTTGCCCTATCGCTGCCCTGCGGCCTGCTGGCCGTGGCGCTGCTGGTGGTGAGCCCGCTCTCGGAGATCTGGGGCCGCAAGCCGGTGATGCTGGCCTCCCTGTTCGCCTCCGCTCTTCTGACCATCGTGGCAGCCCTGGTGCCGAGCTGGCACGGTTTTCTGGTCCTGCGGGCGCTGTCCGGGCTGACCGCGAGCGGCCTGCCCGCGGTGGCGATGGCCTATCTCGCGGAGGAGATGGATGCTCAGGCGATCGGCCTGTCGATGGGGCTGCTGGTCGGCGGCAACGCGCTGGGGGGCATGTCCGGCCGGCTGATCAGCGGGGTGATGGCCGACCATGTGAACTGGCGGGTCGGGGTCGCGACGATCGGCGGCCTCGCGCTGGTCGCCGCGCTCGCGTTCTGGCGCTGGCTGCCGCCCGCGCGCAACTTCGTGCCGCGCCGGATGGCTTGGCGCGAGGTGCCGGGCAGCTTCGGCCATCATGTCCGCGATGCCGGCCTGCCCTGGCTGTTCGCCGAGGCGTTCCTGCTGATGGGCGGCTTCGTCTGCATCTACAACTATATCGGCTTCCGCCTGCTCGACCCGCCGTTCTCCCTGAGCCAGACGGTGATCGGCCTGATCTTTTCCGTCTACCTCGCCGGCATGGTGAGCAGCCCCGTGACCGGCGAGCTGGCGAGCCGGTTCGGCCGGCGGCGGGTGCTGTGGCTCGCCACCGGGCTCGGGCTCGTCGGCATCCTGATGACGGCAGCCGACAACTTCGTGCTGATCGTCGCTGGGGTCGTGGTGGTGACCATCGGCTTCTTCGGGGCGCATTCGGTGGCGAGCAGCTGGGTCGGGCGGCGGGCCCTGCGCGACCGGGCGCAGGCCTCCTCGATCTACCTGTGCCTGTACTATCTCGGCTCCTCGGTGCTCGGCACCGCCGGCGGCTGGTTCTTCGCCCATTCCGGCTGGACCGGCGTGGTGCTGTTCGTGGGCGGCCTCTACGGTCTGGCCCTCGCCATCGCGATTCGGCTGTCGCGGCTGGCGCCGCTGACGGTTTGAAGCGCATCCAGAACGGCCGAGCGCGCGTTTTTTGACAGTCTTTGCCGAACTTTGCCATGCTGCCCCAAGGAGAGGCCAGCATGGCGAGCATGAACATCTCGTTGCCCGCCCCCATGAAGGCCTGGGTCGAGGAACAGGCCGCCACGGGCCGCTACGCCAATGCGAGCGACTACGTGCGCGACCTGATCCGGCGCGACCAGGAACGCCTGGCCAAGATCGGCGAGCTGCAACGGCTGATCGATGAGGGCCTGGCAAGCGGCATCAGCGGCCGGTCGGTAGACGAGATCCGCCAACTCGGACGGGAGCGATTGGCGGCCCTCCAGGCAAAATGAACTTTCGGACGTCCCCGCGGGCCGATGAGGACATCGCCGAGGCCTACGCAGCGGGCGCGCTGCGCGTCGGCATGGCCCAGGCCGAGCGCTACCAGGACGGCCTGTTCGACGCGTTCCGGATGCTCGCCGCGAATCCCCGTATGGCGCATGAGCGGCGGGAATTCGCGCCGCCGATGCGGCTCGATCCCTACAGGGCTCACATGATCGTCTACGTCGAGGATGAGGCGGGCATCCTGGTCGTTCGCGTCCTGCATGGCCGGCAGGATTGGGATTGCGCCCTGTCGTGAAGGTCGACCGCACGTCCCGGCATGCCGGTGATTGCGGATCGCCCCAGCCCGGCGCATCGTCCGCAACCGGGTCGCCAGGACGATGCTCCTGAACCGGGGAAGGAACCCATGAGCGCACGCAACCATGCCGGCCACGTCGTCGATCAGTTCGGCGCCCAGGCCGCGGCCTACGTGACAAGCGCGGTCCATGCCGCCGGCGCCGATCTCGACCGGATCGGCGCGCTGGTCCGCGGGCTGCCGGGGGCGCGGGTGCTCGATCTCGGTTGCGGCGGCGGCCATGTCGCCTTCGCGGCCGCCGCGGCCGGTGCCGCGGTGACGGCCTACGACCTCTCGGCCGAGATGCTGGCCGCGGTCACCGCCGAGGCCGGGCGGCGCGGCCTCGACCGGATCGAAACCCGCCAGGGCGCCGCCGAGTCCCTGCCCTTCCCGGACGCCGCCTTCGATGCGGTGCTGACCCGCTACAGCGCCCACCATTGGCGCGACGTCCCGGCCGCCCTGGCAGAGGCGCGGCGGGTGCTGAAGCCGGAAGGCCTGCTGGTCGTCTGCGATGCCGTCGCCCCGGAAGAGCCGCTGCTCGACACGCATCTCCAGGCGGTGGAGCTGCTGCGCGATCCCTCGCATGTCCGCGACTACCGTGTGTCGGAATGGCGCCGGATGCTGGAGATAGCCGGCTTCGTCCCCGGCGAGGCGCTCGCGAGCCGGCCGCGCATGGAATACGCGAGCTGGATCGCCCGGATGCGGACGCCGGAGGTCAACGCGGCGGCGATCCGCGCCCTCCAGGCCTCGGCGCCGGTCGAAGTCGCCGCGCATTTTGCCATAGAGGCCGACGGCAGCTTTTTGCTCGATTCCGTGCTGATCGAGGCGCGCCCGCGCTGAGACCTTGTTGGCCGTCGCGATCTCGGTCGAAAGACGATTATCCCAACCTCCCCCCTCATCCTGAGGTGGCGGCGCGCAGCGTCGCCCTCGAAGGAGCCCTCCAGAACCCGCGCGCTCCCTGGAGGGCTCCTTCAAGGCCCGCCGGCGCGGGCACCTCACGATGAGGGCGAGGGTCGAAAAGACCGGTCAAGCACGAGCTGAAGCGCCAGCACAGGCTTGGCCGTTGAACGGTTCGGGCCCCGCACCCATGTTAAAAGCCCGTGTCATCAGAGGAAGCCCGGCCCGCGTTGCGGAACCCCGGCTCTGCAAGCCCGCCTGATCGAGCTCGTCACCGTCGTCCTGCTGATCGCGCTGAACGGCGTCTTCGCTCTTTCGGAGCTGGCGGTGGTCTCATCGCGCAAGAGTCGCCTGCGCGCCTACGCGGACGCGCGCCGCCCGGGCGCGAAGGCGGCCCTGGCGCTTGCCGAGGAGCCGGGACGATTCCTCTCCACGGTCCAGATCGGTATCACCCTGATCGGCATCTTGTCCGGCGTGGTCTCGGGCGCCGCACTGGGCGACCGGCTGGCGCTGACGCTGATCGATCTCGGCCTGCCGAAGGGCTGGGCCGACACGCTGGGCTACACCCTGGTGATCGGGGTGATCACCTACCTGTCGGTGATCATCGGCGAATTGGTCCCGAAGCACCTCGCCCTGCGCAACCCGGAGGGGATCGCCTGCGCGGTGGCGCCCGGCATGCGGCTCGTCGCCCGGGCCGCCCTGCCAGCGGTGTGGCTGCTCGACGCCTCGACCCGGGCGGTGTTCCGGCTGATCGGCCAGGAGACCGAGAGCGCCAGCGCGGTCACCGAGGAGGAGATCCGCAGCCTCGTGGCCGAGGCCGAAACGGCGGGCGTCATCGAGGGCGGCGAGCGCGCGATGATTTCCGGCGTGCTCCGGCTCGGTGACCGGCTGGTGCGGGGCGTCATGACCCCGCGCACCGAGGTCGTGTGGCTCGACCTGTCGGACGATCCCGAAACCATCCGGGAGCGGCTGCTCGCGAGCCCCCATGCCCGCCTGCCGGTGGCCGATGGCGGCCCGGACGCCATGATCGGCGTCGTGCAGGTGCGCGACCTGATCGGACCGCTGTCGCGCGGCGAGCCCCTGGATCTGCGGGCGCATGTCCGCCGGGCTCCCGTGCTGCCCGATACCCTGGACGCCCTCGATGCCCTGGACGCCCTGCGCAAGGGGCCCGTGCCGATGGCGCTGGTGCATGACGAGTACGGCCATTTCGACGGGCTCGTGACCCCGGCCGACATCCTCGACGCCATCGCGGGTGCGTTCCATTCCGAGAGCCTCGAGCCGGACGCGGTGCGCCGCCCGGACGGCTCCTGGCTGATCGCCGGATCGATGCCCGCCGACGAGCTGGCCGACCAGCTCGGCCTGCGCCTGCCGCCCTCGCGCGACTACGCCACCGCCGCCGGGCTGGTCATCGCGACGCTCCAGCACCTGCCGGAGACCGGCGAAACCTGCGACATCGCCGGCTGGCGCTTCGAGGTGGTGGATCTCGACGGCCGCCGCATCGACAAGCTGCTGGTGACGCGGCTGGAGGAAGAGGAAGCGGAGTAGGCGCTACGCCGCCTCTCCTGCCAGCCGCCGTGCCGCCCGGTCTCGGCCGATCAGCGGCAGCAGCCCGGCGAGATCCGGCCCGTGTTCCAGGCCGGTGAGGGCGAGGCGCAGCGGCATGAACAGGCCCCTCCCCTTGGCGCCGGTGCGGCTGCGGATCTCGGTGGTCCAGGCCTTCCAGGTCTCGGCGCCGAACGGCTCCGGCGGCAGGGCCTCGCGGGCCGCGGCGATCACGGCCTCCTCGGTGATGACCGGGGTGATCGGGCCGGCCACGACCTGCCACCAGTCCCGCGCCTCCGAGACGCGGCCGAGATTGGGCTGCACCGCCAGCCAGAACGCCTCGGCGGTCTCAGGCGGGATGCCGAGATCGGCCAGGCGCGGGGCGACCTCCGGGTACGGCATGGCGTGGACGAGCCGGGCGTTGAGCCCGTCGAGCTCCGTGGGATCGAACCGGGCCGGCGCACGCGAGATCTCGCCGAGATCGACCAGGCTCGCCAGGGTGTCGAGATCGGGCACGGCCCGCACCGATTCGGCCGAGCCGGTGAGCACGGCCAGCGAGCGAACGGCGGCAGGCTCGTAGCCGGCCTCGCGCAGCCCGCGCAGCGACAGGTGGCCGAGGCGCTTCGACAGCCCCTCCCCGTCCGCGGTGGTGAGCAGGTTGTGGTGGCCGAAAACCGGGACAGTGGCGCCCAGAGCCTCGAAGATCTGCACCTGCACGCCGGTATTGGTGACGTGGTCCTCGCCGCGGATCACGTGGGTGATGCCGAGATCGGCATCGTCCACCACGGAGGGCAGGGTATAGAGGTAGCTGCCGTCCGCACGGATCAGCACCGGGTCGGACAGCGACGCGCAGTCGACATGGGCCGGTCCGCGCACGAGGTCGTCCCAGGTCACCGTGCGCGCCTCCAGCAGGAAGCGCCAATGCGGCAGGCGGCCCTCGGCCTCCAGGGCGGCGCGCTCCTCCGCGGTGAGCTGCAGCGCCGCTCGATCGTAGATCGGCGGCTGCCCACGGCCGAGCTGGCGCTTGCGCCGGCGTTCGAGCTCCTCCTGCGTCTCGTAGCAGGGATAGAGCCGCCCCGCCGCGCGCAAGGTGTCGGCGGCGGCGTCGTGCTGGGCCTTGCGGTCGCTCTGGCGGGCGAACAGGTCCCAGGTGATGCCGAGCCAGGCGAGATCCTCCCGGATCGCCCCGGCGAAGGTTTCGGTCGAGCGCTCGGCGTCGGTGTCGTCGAGGCGCAGCAGGAAGCGGCCACCCGCCTTGCGTGCGAACAGCGCGTTGAGCAAAGCCGGGCGGGCGTTGCCGATATGCAGGTAGCCGGTGGGCGAGGGAGCGAAGCGGACGAGCGTCATGCTCCGCTCTGTAGCCGATCTGCCGCGGGTTTTGCGCGTCCCTTCGCGCATGGGTGGCGCGAACCGCCGCCGCCCATGCGCCAGCCCGCTACCCAGCGTCGGCAAAACCCGTCAGAACGCCCCCCTTGGCGTGGCTCGGGATGCGCGGGATGGACGAGACGGCCGATATCGTGGTGGTCGGCGGCGGGATGGTCGGGCTGGCCTGCGCCATCGCGCTGAAGGATCGCGGCCTCGACGTGGTCCTGTGCGATCCCGGCGAGGCCCGGGCCCGGACCTCCTACGGCAATGCCGGCGTCGTCAGCCGCGGCTCGATCCTGCCGATGTCGAGCCCGGCCCTGTGGGGCAAGCTCCCGGCCTATCTGCGCAATGCCGACCGAGGCCTGCGCCTGCGCTACACACACCTGCCGCGGATCCTGCCCTACTCGGCGCATTTCCTGGCGAGCGCCCGGGCGTCACGCTGGCGGCGGGCCGCCGCCGCGCTGCTGCCCCTGACGAGCGCCGCCTACCCGGCCCACGAACGCCTCGCCGCGCGAGCCGGCACCAGCGAGCGGCTGCAGCGGACCGGCTGGCTCAAGGCCTACCGCACCGACGCCGCCTTCAAGGCCGCCGCCCTGGAACGGGAGATTCTTTCAGGGCACGGGGTGGCATTCGACATCCTCGACACGGCTGGGATCCGCGATATCGAGCCCGCCGTGGTGCGCCCCTACGCCCGGGCAATGCTGCTCACCGAGACCGGCTCGGTGCGCGAGCCCGGCCGCCTGATTGAGGCCTGCGAGGCCCTGTTCGCGGGCCTGGGCGGACGGCGTCTGCGCGGCAGCGTCGAACGGCTGTCGCCGGAGACGGACAGGTGGCGTGTCGTCCACGAGGCCGGCGCGGTGCGGGCTAAGCAGGTGGTGCTGGCGGCGGGCGCGGCTTCGGGGGCGATCGCCAGGACCCTGGGCTACCGCTTCGCGGTGGCGGCCGAGCGCGGCTACCACCGTCACTACGCCCTGCACCCCGACAGCCCGCCCCTGACGCGGCCGGTGCTCGATACCGGCGCCGGCTCGATCCTCTCGCCGATGGGCGACCATCGGGTGCGGGTGCTCTCCGGCGTCGAGCTGAATGCCCGCCACGCCGCCCCGGACCATACCCAGATCGAGGCCGCCTCCTGCGAGGCCGCCGAGACCCTGCGGCTGGGTGGCCCCCTGGACAACGAGCCCTGGCTCGGCTCGCGCCCGTCCACCCCCGACGGGATGCCGGTGATCGGCCCGGCACCTCGGCATAAGGGCCTACTCTTCGCCTTCGGCCACGGCCATATCGGCCTGTCCACCGGGCCGATCACCGGCGAAATCGTGGCCGACCTCGCCACCGGCCGGAAGCCCACGGTGCCGGTAGCTGCCTTCGCACCCGAACGCCTGCTGGGCTGGCCGCGGCTGGTGTAACGTTTAACGCCAATCGTAGGGATCGTAGGGCTCCAGCGCGGCCTGGATCCGTCTCAGGATCGCGGGCTGACGCTGGAGATCGGCCTCGTGGGCGAGCGCCCGCAGGAAGGCCCGGGGGCCGTGTTCGAGGTCCCGCGCCAGGCCGTCATAGCGCTCGGCCGGCTCCACATGGGGCGGGTTGACGGTGACCAGGTAATCGAGGCCGCAGATCGGCGGGTCGATCCCCAGTCGGTAGCAGATCTGCACCCGGGCGAAGGGCTCGCCGGGCCGGCGCACGACCCGGTAGCCGCCGCGCCTGAACGCGCCGCCGGTGGCGCGCTCGGCATAGGCGAGCGTCCCGTCCACCGTGGCGAGGCTGTCGGTGTGCCGCGTGCGCACGAGGTCGATCGCGGCCCGCTCTGTGGGCAGGAACGGCTGTGCATGCGCCCCGGACGCGACCGAGGCGGCGAGCAAGGCGAGGGCGAGAGGTCTCACGGCTTCCTCATGCAGACGGCGACCGGTTTCGCGTCCTTCGCGGCCTTGGCGGTCATATCGAGGCATCCGACCGTGGCCACGCCTTCGGTTACGGTGACCGACGGCACCACCGCCATGCCCTGGCAATAGGCGCCGATCAGCTCCTCATCGCGGTGGCAGGCCACGTCGAGCCGCACCAGCGTGTTCATCGCCGGCCCCGGAGGTCCGGCCGTACCGGCGGGGCCACGATCCCCCACGGGACCGCGCTCGCCGGTGGCGCCGTTCAGGCCCGGCGGCCCCTGCGGGCCGGGCGGTCCCTGATCGCCCTTCGGCCCCGGCGGCCCGGCCGGCCCAGGCTTGGGCGCCTGGCAGCCGGCGAGCGCAAGCGACGCGATCAGCCCTGAGACGATCGCGGCTGTCCTGGGGATTCGCATACATGTCTCCGGCCGGGATGCCGCCGACGAAGTGGCGCCGGGGGGCCGAGCGTCAATGGCGGCCCATCGCCGATCCGGTGGGGTATCGGCCCCACAACACGACCTTCAGCGGAAGGATGGCCCGGCCGATGGCGATCCGCTCGATCGGATCGTCATTATTGATCGTCCTGCGAGCCACGAGCCAGACTGATCGATCCATGTCGATCCGGGTCCGTGCCCTCCATCAGCCTCAACAGCGCCGGAGATGACATTCATCTCGCGCCGTCTCTCCGTTCGCCCGCAGCGGAATACGGACGGGGCGGCTGCAGCGGCATTCGTCGTGCCGTGCCGGAAAGGGCCGGTCCTGATCAGGTGTTCAACGAGGGTCGGCCGTCCAGCGAGCAGCTGGGATCGCACCGCCGGTCCCCTCAATCGTCGCGATAAACCTTTTCCCGGCGCTCGTGCCGTTCCTGGGCTTCGAGGGACAGGGTCGCGATCGGCCGGGCGTCGAGGCGGCGCAGCGAGATCGGCTCGCCGGTCTCCTCGCAGAAGCCGTAGGAGCCGTCCTCGAGGCGGGCGAGCGCCGCGTCGATCTTGCCGGTGAGCTTGCGCTGGCGGTCGCGCGCGCGCAGCTCGATCGCCCGATCGGTTTCCGACGAGGCCCGGTCGGCGAGATCGGGATGGTTCTCGTTCTCGCTCTGCAGCGCGACCAGCGTGTCCTGCGCCTCGCGCAGGATGTCGCTCTTCCAGCTCAGGAGCTTGCGCCGGAAGTACTCGCGCTGCCGGTCGTTCATGAAGGGCTCGTCGTCGGACGGGACGTAGCCGTCCTCCAGCGTCACCTTCGCCATGCGTCACCCTCGCTGGATCGTAACCGCCCACCAGGGGATGGCCGGTGCGCGGCGATAACGTGAGGTGCCGTATAGTCGAGGTGCTTAATCGCGACAACGCGCAGCGTTGCAGGGCATGGATGTTGTCTCCAATGCGTCCGCGCGTGCGACAAACAAGCCACGGTCTAGGGGTTATTCAGTCGCGTGCGTACGCAACCGTACGATTGCGGCAGCGATTTCGTCGGTCAAGGCCCGGGCGAGCGGCAGCCGGTAATGGGTCTGGTCGAAGAATAAGTCTGGATTGTCCGCTTCCGGACGCCCGGCGCGTCCGTCGATGACCGTATTCAGCGGGTGAACGGCAAGCGCGGAGCGCACCTGCGCCCGGCAGGCGGCCTCGGCTGCGTCTCGGGGGCTGCCGGCCGGCGGCTCGGCGCGGGCGTAGACCGGCGGAAAGACCAGCACCACAGCGGTCTCGGCCGGGACCCCCGCCAACTCGACGCGCAGCCGGTCGGCGACCGGGAACGGGCCGCCGTGATGCGGCTCGGCCTCGGGTCCGACGGGCCGTTCGAGAGCCGCCTTCTTGGCCGGGTCGCGACCGAAGCCCTGGCTCAGATAGTTCGACTCGTAATCCCACCAACCGTCGGATGCGGCCTGCTTCCGGCGCGGGTTCAGGAGCCAGCCGAGGCGGTTGATCGTCTCCTGCGCGGCGGTGAAGCGCAGCAGGCCCTGGAGATAGTCGGGCCAATCGCCGAGCAGCCAGTACGGAAAGCCGTGCTCGCTCGGGAAGGTCGGATCGTCGGAGCACCAGAACGCGTCGGCCGAGAGCACGATCGCGTCGGGTCGGGCGTGATGCTTCAGATACCAGCCGAGCAGCGCGAACTGCTCGGCCGGGCCGGTGGCCGGCACCGAGAGCTGGACGAACGGGATCCCGGTGAGCCGGGTCAGCGCCGCCGGCTCGATCAGCTGGATGTGGGAATTGCCGATCACCGCGCCGGAATAGGCCGGGTCGCGGCCGCGCAGAGCCGAGGCGGTGCGCGGCCCCTGCGGGCGGATGGCGCCGCGGGAGAGCAGGGACGAGCGGCCGGTATCGTAGGGATCGACCACAACCGCGAGGGTGAGATATGCCGCGAACAACCCGGCCATCGCCAGCAACAGGGTGCGGGTGAACCCGCGCCAGGCCCGATCCTGTGGGGGTTGAACGCGCGCCATCCTCAAAACTGGAAGTAGATGAACTCGTAATTCGCATCGTCCCCAATCTTGAGGAGGACGACGACGAACAGGAGCGCGAAGCCGAAGGCGAGGACGCGCTTAGGCGGCAGGCGATGGACCGCCGCCCACGCGGTCGGGCCCACTATGGCGACCAGGGCCGCCACCGCGATGGTGCGCCACTTGAAGCCGGAACCGTGGGGCGCGAGGCCGAACAGGCCCTTGAAGATCAGCAGCGCCGCCTCGAAACTGGCGGCCCGGAACAGCACCCAGGTCAGCATCACGAACAGGCTGGTGAGCAGCCAGCCGAGGGGCGTCGGAACCGTGATCCGCGCCCGCCGCGCCAGCAACCCGGCGCCGAGGCCGAGCCCGTGCAGGGCGCCCCAGGTCAGGAAGGTCAGCCCCGCTCCGTGCCAGAGGCCGCCGAGGGTCATGGTGGCGGCGAGCGCTCCGACCTGCCGCTTCAGGCTGCGCCGGTTCCCGCCCATCGGGATGTAGAGGTAGTCGCGCAGGAACCGCGACAGGGTCATGTGCCAGCGCCGCCAGAAGTCGCGCAGCGAGGTGGCGCGATAGGGCGCGTCGAAATTCTGCGGCAGGACCAGTCCGAACAGCAGCGCGATGCCGAGCGCCATATCGGTATAGCCGGAGAAGTCGAAATAGATCTGGAAGGTGAAGCCTAGGGTCGCCTGCCACGCCTCGGCGACGGTGATCACCTTGCCGGCGGCAGCCGCCTGAAACACCGGGTTCACGTATGCCGCGAGCGGATCGCCCAAAAACACCTTCTTGGCGAGGCCCACCGTGAGCAGCATCAGCCCGCGGGCGAAGCGCTCGGCCGCGTCGGGCCGCGCGTAAGGCTCCTCGTCGAACTGGTGCATGATCTCGCTCCAGCGCACGAGCGGGCCGGCGAGAACCTGCGGGAAGAACGCGATGTAGAGGGCGTATTTGGTCAGCCCGAAGGCTGGCGCGCGGCCGGCCCGCAGGTCGGCGAGATACATGATGTGGTGAAAGGTGAAGAACGAGATGCCGAGCGGCAGCGCCAGCCCGAATCGCGGTGCCTCCAGGCCCGGGATCAGGTTGGCGAGGTCGGCGAAGAAGTCGAGGTACTTGAACAGCCCAAGCAGGGCGAGGTTGGCTGCGATCGCCGCCGGGATCAGCCACCGCCCCGGCCATCGGCGATAGAGGCGGGCGACGCACCAGTTTGCGAGGATCGAGCCAGCGAGCAGCGGCACGAACCGGACATCCCACCAGCCGTAGAACACGAAGGACAGGACGACGAGCAGCCGCAGCCGCCAGGCCGGCGCCGCGCGCGCCACCAGCGCGTGCAGGATCAGCGCGGCCGGCAGAAAGGCGAGGAGGAAGACGAAGGAGTTGAACAGCATCGGGCGGGGCGGCGCGGAGGGGAAGGATGGGCCGCCGGTCTCTCCGGGCGCGAGGCGCCCGCCTTGTCGGGGATCGCGGCGGGCCCGTCAATCGCGGGGTTCGGGCTATCGGTGATCGCGCTGGATATGCCCTGAGCGGTCGACCGTTCGCGCCCGGCGAAGGTGTCGTCGGGTTCCTTTTCGGAAGTCGTTGCCGACCTGGACTGGGGCCGGCTTTCCGCGTCACGCCGTCATCGCGAGCGCAGCGAAGCGACCCAGGGACACGTTACAGTTAGGAAGCGCGCTGCACTGGGTTGCTTCGCTGCGCTCGCAATGACGGTGCAGGCCGCCGCGAAGCCCTCGAACGGAATCCGCGCCCTGCCCCGTTACCCCGCCCGCCGCGCCGCCTCGATGGTCAGGCCGAGGCCGACCGACCCGAACGTGTCGCCCTCCACCACCCGGGCCGCCGGCAGCGCGGCGGTGAGCGCGGCGCGCAGGTGCGGCAGGCCGGTGGAGCCGCCGGTGAGGAACAGCGCGTCGATCCGCTCCGGCCCGAGCTCGGCCTGGGCGAGGCAGCGGGCGATCCGGGCGGCAACCGCCCGGGCGAGGTCGCCGGTCTGCGTCGAGAGCGTGTCGCGGCTCACCTCGGCCGCGAGGCCCGGCTCGATCAGGCCGAGATCGAGATCCGTCGTGCCAGCCTCGGAGGCGGCGATTTTGGCGCCCTCCACGGCCCCGGCCAAAGCGTGGCCGCGCTCACCCTCGACCGCCGCGCGCAGGCGCTCGACCAAGTCGGGCTTGGCGCAGTCCCGGATCACCTCGTCGATCTCGCGCAGGGTCTTCGCATTGTAGAGGCGGTTGATTGCCGACCAGGTGGCGAGGTCGTGGTAATAGGCATTCGGCACTGCCAGGTCGCCGCGCCGCATCGGGCTACCGAGGCCGAGCAGGGGCATCACGGTGCCGAGGCTCAGCTGCCGGTCGAAATCGGTGCCGCCGATGCGCACGCCGTCATTGGCGAGGATGTCGCCGGCCCGGTCTGGCCGGCCCCGCCGCTCGGGCGACAGGCGCACGATCGAAAAGTCCGAGGTGCCGCCGCCGATATCGGCGATCAGCGCGATCTCCTCCGACCGGACCTGGCGCTCGTAGTCGAGGGCGGCGGCGATCGGCTCGTACTGGAACGAGACCTCGCGGAAGCCGACGTCCCGGGCGATGTCGCGCAGCGTGTCTTCCGCCCGCCGGTCGGCCTCCGCGTCGCCATCGACGAAATGCACCGGCCGGCCGTGGACCACGGTGTCGAGGGATTGCCCGCAGGCGGCCTCGGCGCGCGCCTTCACAGCCGAGAGGTAGCGGGCGATGATATCGCGCAGGCGCAGGCGCTCCCGTCCGACCGGGGTCGCTTCGTCCATCAGGGGCGTACCGAGCACGGATTTCAGGCCGCGCATCAGCCGGCCGGCATGGCCGTCGACATAAGCGGCGGTGGCGGCCCGGCCGATCAGCGGCGCCTCGCCGGGCTCGAAGAAGATCGCGCTGGGGATGGTCCGATGTGCGCCTTCGAGCGGTAGCAGAGCCGGTCCCGCCGCCGCGAGATGCCCCAGGGTGGTGTTCGACGTGCCGAAATCGAGGCCGCAGGCCGCCATCGTGGTGGGGATCCGGTTTGTTTCGAGGGAGGGCGGCCCGTACAGGGCGGCGGCGTCCGGGTCCAGCGCGGCCGCGGCATTGCAGCCGCGCAGGAAGCGTGGACAGCGCATCCAGAGCACGCACGGATCCGGTTTCGGCGTGGTATGGAGCGGCCATGCGTTCCGATATCGATCTCGGCCTGACCGGCGGGCAGGCGGCGCTCCTCGACCTCACCGAACTGCTGGCCACCCGGCTCCTGGTCCAGGGCAATTCGGGCTCCGGCAAGTCGCATCTGCTCCGGCGCCTGCTGGAGCAGAGCGCCGGGCTCGTGCAGCAGGCGGTGATCGACCCGGAAGGCGATTTCGCCAGCCTCGCCGACCGCTACGGCCACGTGGTCGTGGAGGCCGACGGCGACGATGTCGCCCTCCAGCGCATCGCCGCGCGGGTGCGCACGCACCGGGTCTCGGTGGTGCTGTCGCTGGAAAATCTCGACGCCGAGGGGCAGATGCGCGCCGCCGCCGCTTTCCTCGGCGGCCTGTTCGATGCCGACCGGGACCATTGGTACCCGATGCTGGTGGCGGTGGACGAGGCGCAGCTTTTCGCCCCAGCTGCAGCCGGCGAGGTCTCGGACGAGGCCCGCCGCCTGTCGCTCGGCGCCATGACCAACCTGATGTGCCGCGGGCGCAAACGCGGGCTCGCCGGCGTGATCGCGACGCAGCGCCTCGCCAAGCTCGCCAAGAACGTCGCGGCCGAGGCCTCGAATTTCTTGATGGGCCGGACCTTCCTCGACATCGACATGGCCCGCGCCGCCGATCTTCTGGGATTGGAGCGCCGCCAGGCCGAGACGTTCCGCGATCTGCCGCGGGGCCATTTCGTGGCCCTCGGGCCGGCCTTGTCACGGCGCCCGCTCACCATCGCGGTGGGTCCGACCCTCACGGTGAGCCGCAGCTCATCGCCGGTGCTCGTCCCCCTTCCCGATCCGACCGAGGATGCCCGGGCGCTGATCCTCACGGCGAGCCCGGCCGACAGCTTGGCGCCGCCGATGCCGCGCCCGAAGCCGCGCCCGGTGGCGGCCCCGGACGTGCTCGTCCAGCTCGCCAGCTACCGCCCCCCGGCCCCGCCGGAGGAGCCCGAAGAGGAGCCGATGGATCCGGAGGCGCGCGAGGCCGCGCTGGCCGAGGTTCTGGCCTCAGTCCTGGCCGATGCCGACGCCGCCGCCTGCACCCCCGCGACGCTCTACCAGGATTTCACCGTCCGCTGCCGGATCCGCCGCCTGCGCGGCGACACGATGGGCTTGCCGGAATTCAAGCGCCGGCTCGCGGTGGCCCGGGCCGAGGCCGGCGGGGCGGTTGCCGACAACTCCACCTGGGAGCGGGCCCAGGAGATCGCGGCCGGCCTGCCGGACGACCTCGCCGGCCTGTTCCTAGTGGTCGCGCGCGCAGCGATCGAGGGCGCCCCCTGTCCCACCGACGCGATGCTGGCCGACGCCTACGGCACCAGCTCGGGCGGCCGAGCCCGGCGGATGCTGGCCTATCTTGAGGAGCGCGGCGCGATCGTCACCCGCAAGGACCTGCGGGGTGCGCCGATCATCGCGGTGCCGGATCTCGGGGTCGAAACCGGCCCGGGCGAGCCGCAGATGCTGCCCACCGGGCCGAAGCGGCGGGCGGGGTAGCGGCCGTAAAGCGATCCGTCATTGCGAGCGGAGCGAAGCAACCCAGTGTGACGCGCGATCCCGGGAGGTGGCGTTTCCCTAGGTTGCTTCGCTCCGCTCGCAATGACGGCGGTGCAGCTATGCGCTGCGTCGGCCTTCGAGCTTGGCGAGTTCCACCGCGGCACGCAGCTCGATCTCGCCCATGAGCGTGTCCAGCCGCGGATCCCCCGATGACGCGGCGCGCTCGGCTAGACGGCCGGCGATAGCGCGCAGATCCTGCGGGGCGACGCGGCCGCCGAGCATTGCAGCTTTGAGGCGATCGAGGCCGTCGAGGAGGTCGTGCCCGCGCTTGGCCGTGCGGCGGCGGCGCTCCTGCGGGGTCTCGGTCTCGCCCTGAAGGAGCAGCACCGCGTCGAGCCCGGCCAGGGTCGCCGCCGCAGCTGGTGCACCGGTGCCGGAGGCGGAGGTCGGCGCCGCATCGAGGCTGAAGCCGCGACCGCCCTCGGCCCGGCCCTTGGCCGCGACGCCGCCGGCATTCTGGATCGGCTGGCGAGTCTCGACGCGCATGATGCTGTTCGTGTCGCTCCGGGCGCCCCTGCGCTGCTCGGACACTCGCGCCGGCAGGGTTAAGCACCGGTAAACAGACCGGCAGAAGCTGCCGGGTCGGCAGGTTCGGTGCCGGTCGATTGTAATCGGCGGCTGCATACCGGCCGCAGAATGATATTTTCCCTCAGAGACTTAACGAAAAAATCCACCTGGCACGGGGCTGGCAGGAGAGAGGCAGGTCCGTTCACCCTCAAAAAATCCGGCATGCGCCCGAGCCACCCCTTCAGTCTCATCGGATCGGCCCTCGCCGCCCTCGTCGTGGGTGCGCTGCTGCTGACGATGGCCTCCGGCCCGGCGCTCGCCCTGTCGCGGGTGAAGGACCTCGCCTCGATCGAGGGCGTCCGCCAGAACCAGCTCGTGGGCTACGGCATCGTGGTCGGCCTCAACGGCACCGGCGACACGCTCAACAACATCCCGTTCACCAAGCAGTCGCTTCAGGCGATGCTGGAGCGGCTCGGCGTCAACACGCGGGGCGCCACGATGCGCACCCAGAACCTCGCCGCCGTGATGGTGACCGCGAGCCTCCCGCCGTTCGCCGCGCAGGGAACCCGCATCGACGTGACCGTCTCGTCGCTCGGCGACGCGAAATCCCTCCAGGGCGGCACGCTGCTGGTGACGCCGCTGCTCGGCGCCGACGGTGAGGTCTACGCCTTGGCGCAGGGCTCGGTGGCGATCGCCGGCTTCTCCGCCGAGGGCGATGCCGCCAAGATCACCCGGGGCGTGCCGACCAACGGCCGCATCTCCAACGGCGCCAATATCGAGCGCGAGATCGCGTTCAAGCTGAACGACGCCCGCGCCCTGCGCCTCTCCCTGCGCAACCCCGATTTCACGACCTCGAAGCGGATCGCCGCGGCGATCAACGACTTCATGGGCGCCGACACCGCCGAGCCGACCGACCCGGCCACCGTCACGATCCAGATCCCGGCCAAGTACAACGGCAACATGATCCGCCTGATCACCGAGGTGGAGCAGCTGAAGGTCGAGCCCGACCAGACCGCCCGGGTGGTGGTCGACGAGCGCTCCGGCATCATCGTGATGGGCCGCGACGTGCGCGTCTCCACGGTGGCGATCGCGCAGGGCAACCTCACGGTCACGATCAGCGAGCAGCCGCAGGTGAGCCAGCCGGCGCCCCTGTCGAACGGCCGGACCACCGTGGTGCCGCGCACCAGCCTGAAGGTCGATACCGGGGACGGCAACAAGCTGGCCCTGGTCAAGGAGGGCGTGAGCCTGCGCGAGCTGGTCGACGGGCTCAACGCCCTCGGGGTCGGCCCCCGCGACCTGATCTCGATCCTCCAGGCGATCAAGACCGCCGGAGCGCTCCAGGCCGATATCGAGCTGATGTGATTGTCGCGTGCATCGTCCCGAAAGGTGGTTGCCGGCTTTCGGAAAAAGACGATGCCCCATGAAGGGACTGGAGGGCCAAATCATGCTGCCACTCGCCAACTTCGCGGCCACCGCCGCCGCCGGCGTCGGGAAATCCATCGCCACCAGCGTATCAGACGGCATCCTCAAGACCGGCAGCACCGCCAAAGCGCACAAGACCGCCACCGAGTTCGAGTCGATGTTCCTGGAGAACAGCCTCGACCGGATGGTGCAGTCGGACGGGACCGAAGGCCCGCTCGGCGAGAACGGCACCGGCGGCGGCGTCTACCGCTCGATGCTGACCAAGGAATATGCGGGACAGATCGTGAAGAGCGGCGGCGTCGGCATCGCCGATTCGGTGTTCCGTGAGATCATGAAGATGCAGGGGGCGGCGAGCGATGGAGCGACCAATGCAAAGGGCTGAACCGCTGCGCGTCGCCGACCGGGTCACCGCCGAGGCGCTGGTCGGGGGCGTGCTGGCCAACATGGCCGCGCTGGAATCCGTCCTGGCCGAGGAGGCCGCCCATGTCCGGGCGGGGCGCCTGCCCGAGGGTCTGGCGGCGGCCGAGCCCAAGGCCGCCCTGGCGGCCGCCTACATGCAGGGGCTCGAAGTCGCCAAGGCGAATGCCGTAGCGCTCAAGCGCTTCAACCCGGACGGGGTCGAGACCCTGCGGGCCGCCCATCGCCGCTTCACCGCCGCCGTGGAGGCGAACCAGTCGGTCCTCGACAGCGCGAAATCCGTCTCCGAGGGGCTGATCAAGTCGCTGGCGGAGGAGATCGCCCGGGCGCAGATGCCGTCGGGCTACGGACGGCAGGCCCCGGCCCCGTCTCCGTACGGACGCGGCGCGCGCAGCGGGCCACTGGTGTTGTCGCGGAATCTGTAGGGTTCAGCGTCGGCAACGATCGCGGATAGAGATACGCCAACCCACCTTTCTCATCCTGAGGCGCCCGCGTCAGCGGGCCTCGAAGGAGCCCTCCAGCCGGCCGCGCGATCCCTGGAGGGCTCCTTCGAGGCCTCCGCTTCGCCCCGTCGCCTCAGGATGAGGGCGAGGGTTGGAGAGACGCACGCTCAAGTAAATCTCTCCCGTGAGACTCAATCAAGGCCGCCGCGCCGGCGCTGGCCGTTTCCGATCCGCAGGTAGGTCCGGACCTCGCCGAGATCGGTGTCGGCGCGGTTGTCGATTGCCAGGCGGCCGGCGATGACGGGTGGGCTCGAAGCGCCGGCACCGTGACCGGCCCGCAGGTCGGCGCCCGCGATCACCCGGCCGGAGACGCGGATGCAGTTCGCGCTGCCGGGCATCCGCACGAAACCCGGCCCTTTCGCCGGGCACGGTATCGCCGCCGCTGCGGTTGGGGCCTTTTCGAGATCCCGGGCCTTGGCAGGGCCGATGAGAGCGAGCGCTGCCGAGAGAACCAGGGCACTCGAACGAAGCCGGGCCATCTCAGGCGGCCCGGCGCGAGAGGGACCGGTACAGCAGATCGATGTAGCGCTCGACCTCGCCGATGAAGCCGTCGACGTCGGGCTCCAAGAAGCGGAGACGCGCGAGGTCGCGCAACAGGATATCGAGGGCGACGGCGCGGTCGTCGGGCCGGCCATAACCGTCGAGATAGGTGTCGATCGCCTGCTCGGCCAACACGATGGCGCCGATCTGCGCCGTGGAGCCGAGGCGGCGGACCGCGCGGACGGGTTCGGACAGCGCCATGCGGACCTCTCCTCGATCGGGCGGTCGCAGCGACCGCGATCCGCGCTTCACTGCGGGAAAGCGGCGACACTATGGTGGCGCAGCCGAATACCGGCGTCAGCTGATGTAATTGACCAGCGAGAGCTTCGAGAGCGAGGCGGTGACCGAGTAGCTGGCCTGCAGTCGGTTCTGGACATCGAGCAGCTTGGCGACGACTTCTTCCGTCGGGGCCTGCTCGATCCCGTCGAGGGTGTTCTGGACCGTCGTCTGGGTGGCGGCGTTGGTCGTCTTGGCGTTCGACAGCCGCGTCGAGGCGATGCTGAGCTGCGTGACGGTATCCTGGACGCTGGGATTGGTCTGGTCGGAGGACGACAGCAGCGTCCCGGCCTTGTTGACCACCGTCTGGTAGGTGGCGCTGGTGTTGGCATCGCTCGTCGTCGGCAGCGCGAAGGCCATGGTCGCCAGGCCCGCGAGCACGTTCCGGACGGTCGGGTCGTTGGCGCGTGCGCCGGTGCCGACCTTGCCGGTCGCGCTGACCTGGACCGACTGCGTGTCGAGGGCCGAGGTGGGCTGCGGCGGGTTCGTCGACGTGTCGTAGCTGTTCTCACCCTGGTACCAGAGCACCGTGTTGGTCGCGGTGGCGGGGGTGTAGCTGATCGGGTTCTTGCTCGCATCGTAGACGATGCGCTGCTGGGGCATGATCCCGGCCCCGGACGGGCCGCCCTTCGCCGAGCCGGTGAAGAAGTCCTGCGTCACCGCCGCGGTGGCGTTCACCGCCAGGGTGCCGGTGGCCGCACCCTTGAGGGCGTTGGTCAGCGTGGCAGACAGGTTCTTCATCGTGTCGTTGACGCTCGCCCCGATGGCGAAGCTCGTGGTCGAGCTGGAATCCGCGCTGGCGGCCGCGGTCAGCGTCACGGTCGTGGAGGTGCCATCCGGCATCTTCAGCGCGAAGCTGACGCTGTCGCCGGCGGTGGGCTGAGCCGACAGGCTCAGGTTCAGCGAGGCCGGGCCGGTTCCGGTAATCGAGGCGTTGAGCGCCGTTCCGGTCGTGGTCGGGGTGCCGGTCAGGGTGAAGCCGAACGTGCCGCGCGTCGCGGCGTTCCCCTCCTCGGTCACCTGGACGGAGGTGGCGCTCGGCGAGGTCTGCGTCAGCCGGCCGTTGCCGCCCGCGCCCAGCTCCGCGGTGACGCGCTCGTTGATCAGCGCGGTGAGGCCGGCGAGCTTGTTACCCTGGCTGTCGGTGGTGCCGTTGAGGATCGTATCGGCGTCGAGCACCGGCTGGGTCGTGGTATCGCGGCCGCCGAACAGGTAGCTGCCCGCCGCCGACTGGTTGAGGGTGTCGAGCGCCGTCTGCAGGTTGGCGAGCGCGATCGAGCGCCCCGCGGTGGTGTTGGCCGCCACGCTCTGCAGGCCGTTGTTCAGGGCCGTGCGGGCGTCGGTGCCCAGCTTTGCGACCTGGGTCAGGCTGGTGACCGCCAGGTTCGTCCGGGTCTGGGCGGCGGTGATGCCGGCGCCGTAGCCGTTGAGCGCGCTCAGGGTCGCCTGGGCGCCGAGCGCCGTCGAGCGCCCGGTGCCGAGGCCGCCATAGGTCTGGGAGACCTTGCCGCTGGAGAGCTGGTTCGACAGGTCGTTCAGCTGGTTCTTCAGCGTCAGGAGCTGTGAGGTGTTCCGGTTGGCGACGTAGGAGCCGGCCGCGAAGGGTGAGATCGTCGTCATGGTCAGATCTGCAGCAGCTGGTTGAGCATGTCGCGCGCGGCGGTGAGCACCCGGGCATTGGCGCCGTAGGCGGTCTGCAACGCGATCAGGTTCGACATCTCCTGGTCGATATTGACGCCCGCGCCCGCGGAGAACCGGCTCTGCGCGGTCGAGAGCGCGGTCTGCTGGGTGTCGTTGAGCGCGGCCGCGTTCGAGGCGGCGGAGCCCTGCGAGGCGATCACGTCCTGTGCGAAGCCGACGACGCTCGCCCGGTAGGGCGCGGAGACGCCGCCGATGCCGCTCGACGACGAGAACGTCTGCTGGGCCGAGGTCAGGGCGGTGAAGATCGCCTGCGCGCGGCCACCGGAGGCGCTCGTATCCGTGGCGCTCGATGCGGTGAGGACCGCGGTGTTCCCGGAAACCGCCGGATTGACCGCGATCCGTTGCGCGAAACCGGTGAGCTGCGAGCCGCTGTCGAACGAACCGGTGAACAGCTGCGGGGTTGGCGGGGGCGCCGCGGAGACGTCGGTGAACAGGGCGATCTGCGGGTAGCCCGTGGTCAGATCGCTCGGCGATGTCGGCTGGGTGATGCTGGCGGTCGCGGCGCTCGCCACTTTGCCGCCCGCCGTGAGCGTGAGCGTCGCATTCGCCGCCGTCGCAGGGCCGTTCGTGACGCCGAGCGCAGGGAGCTTGTAGGGGGCGGACGCGGGATCGCTGTTGAATGTGTTCAGCGCGGCCTGGATCTGCGTGAAGTAGGTGGTCGGACCGCCGCTGGCGTTGAACGTCAGCGTCAGGCCGCTGGCATCCGTCGTCTGTCCGGCGGGAATGATCGTGCCGTTGCTCTGGGTCGTCGACGCGACCAGCGTCACGTTCCGCACCGTGTTCGTGCTGTCGGTCACTTGGAAGGTCACCGAATTGCCGGGTTGCATCTTCGGCAGGGTGATCGTGGTGTCGCTGGCCGTGACACCGGAGGTGGTCGTGGTGTTGAGTGTACCGCCGACGCTGGTGTTCGTCAGGGCGCTGGCGAGCCCCCCGGCGAGGTCGTCGAGCTGGCGCTGGGCCTGCGGCAGGGTCTGGTCGCGCAGCTCGATCCCGGCGGCGAGGCTCCCCGACCGGATGGCGCCGGGCGCCCCGAGATCGATCTTGCCGCCGCCCGGCAGCGTCGCCGTGATGGTGCCGACCGTCCGTTTCGTCGGATCCGTCGAGTAGCTCGAATTCGCGCTCAGCGACCCGTGCCCGTCGAAGCTCAGCGTCGCCGCGTTGCCGCGATCGACCAGGGTCACGCCCGACTGGGTCAGCACCGAGACGGTCCCGTCGCGCTGCGCGACGGTCTGGACGTCCATGTAGCCCGAGAGCGTGTTGATCACCTGGTCGCGCTGGTCCTGGAGATCGGCCAGGGACGAGGCGTCGGTGGTGTTCTGGATCTTGGCGTTGAGCTTCGCGACGTTGGACAGCAGAGTGCTGGCCGATTGCGTGTCGGTGCCGAGCTGCGCCTCGACCCCGGTGCGCAGGTTCTGCACCGAGGCGGCGGCGCCGTTGATCTGGCTGGCCAGCGCCGAGGCGTTGCTCAGCACGGTAGTGCGGGCGGCCGCCGAGGTCGGGTTGGCGGCGAGCTCCTGGAGCGATTCGGTGAAGGTGTTCAGCGTGCCGTCCATCGACGCCGCGCTGCCGGGGGTCCCGTAGAGCGCGTCGAGCTGGGACGCGATGCCGGCTTTCGTGCTTGTGTAGGCCGCCCCCGAGGTCTCGAGCCGCAGCTGCTTGAGCGCGGCGGCATCGAAGCTGCGGGTGATCGTCCCGGTGGCGACTCCGGAATTGTTGGTTCCGGTGGCGACCGTCGAGAGCGTCCGCTTGACGTAGCCCGCCGTGCCGGAATTGGCGACATTCTGCGAGACGAGGTTGATCGCCGCCTGCGTGGCCGCAAGCCCGGCGGTCGCGGTGGAAAGCGCGTTCAGCGACATCTCACGGCCTCCGCGGTTCGGATCGCGCCCTCACTCAGCGGATCACGTTGAGCAGGTCAGACATCATCGTCTGGGCCGTCGACATGACCCGCGTGTTCGCAGAGTAGGCCTGCTGGGTTACGATCATCTTAGAGAACTCGCTCGCAATGTCGGTATTCGACTGTTCATTGCTCGCGCCCGTGATCGTGCTCCCGTTCAGCCCGACGAGGGCAGGACCGGAATCGGCGGTCTGAAGGTAATTGCCGTTCGAATCCGCTTTCAGCCCGTCGGGATTGGCGAACTGGGCGATTCCGACGGTGGCGAGCCCCAGCACCGACCCGTTCGAGAACGTGCCGTTGATCTTGCCGTCCTCGCCGATGGCGACGCTGGTCAGCGTGCCGGCGCTGTTGCCGTTCTGGCTCAGCGTGTTGGTGGTCACGGCACCCGACGTGTCGGCGTACTGCGTCAGGCCGGCCGTGCCGACATTCATGGTCATGCCCGAGAAGGTGTAGTCGCCGACCTTCACGTCGCCGAGCGTGACCGGGCTCGTCGTCGGCGCGGTCAGCTTGCCGGTGGAGTCGAAGGTGAACGCCGTCCCGACATTCTGCCAGTCCGTCGCGTTCGCCGAGGCCGAGGGATTGGAGGCGTAGTACAGGTTCCAGACCGCCGCCTTCTGTGTCGGGGTCGTGGCGGCATCCTGCACCTTCGCCCAGCGCGTGCTCAGGGTGACCGGCGCGCCGGTCTGCGTGTAGGCGGTGATCGACGGGCCCGCGATGCTGTTGTTCACGAAGGTTCCGGCGCTCGCCGAGGGCACCGTGGGCCCGGGCACCGTGGCTCCCGTCAGGACGACCGCTGATGGCAGCTGATTGTACACGTCGGAGCCCGAGGTGGCGGACGCCGTGGTGGCCGGCGTCGCCGGCAGGTTGGCCGCGTAGGTCAGCGACGTCGTCGGCTGGGCCGGGAGCGACGTGTTGCCGATCTTGAGCAGCCCGGTGCTGGTCGCCTGGCCGGTGACCGGGTCGAGATTCGTGCCGGTCAGGTAGCCGCCGGCGCCGTTGACCAGGTAGCCGTCCTTGTCCTGCGAGAAATCGCCCCGGCGCGTGTAGACGTTGGTGCCGCTGAAGGTGGCGGCGCCGTTCGAATCGCCGGTCTTGCGGACCACCGTGAAGAAGCCGTTGCCGTTGATCGCCATGTTGGTCGGGACGCTCGAGGCCACGACGTTGCCGGCGATCGTGTTGGTCAGCTGCGACTGGGCGAGCACGGAGCCCGCGACCTCGCGCTTCGGCGTGGTCTCGGACATCATGTCAACGAAGCTGGTGTCGATCCGCTTGAAGCCGGTCGTCTGCGAGTTCGCGATGTTCCCGGAGATGTTGCTGATGGCGTAGGACTGCGCCTGCAGTCCGGAGACCGAGGTCTGCAGGGCGGTGAAAAGATCCATGGCATGCGATCCCGATACGCGCCGCACTGGCCGGCAGGATCAAGCGACCGCAACCGCCGTGCCAGAGCTAAGTCTTTGTCGGATCAGACACTGGCCGCAACCTGCCCGGCAGCACTGACCGGCCTGAGATGCCGACCCGGCAGTTTCTGCCGGACCGGAAACCACGCCGATGTGATCGGGTGAGGCCTGCGCGTTTACGGGGTGTTATCCGGCTCGCGCGAGGATCGCAGGCGGGCTAAGCTGGGCGGGGCGCGTCCTGCCCGAACACGCCGAAGCGGAACGGATTGCGGATCTCGAGGTCATGCGGGCGAAACGGACGAGCCTCGTCCACATCATTTACTTCTCGCGCCTCAATCTGTCGTCAGACCCTGCGAAGAGGTCGGAGCAGATCACCGAGATCGGCCGGGTCGCGCAGAAGAAGAACGAGTTCTCGGTGATCACGAGCTTCCTGATCATCGAGGGCAACTTCGCCTGCCAGGTGATCGAGGGTGAGCGCTCGTCGGTGCACGAGACTTTCGACCGGGTCAGCGCTGACCAGCGCCACCGCGACGTCCAGATCAACGAGTGGCGGGAGATCGCCAAGCGCGAATTCGTCCACTCCTTCAAGAGCGCCCAGCGCACTGCGGCGAATGACGGCCTGTTCGCCAAGGCCAACCTGCTGCCGATGCTCCAGCGCGGCACCCCGAAGGCGACCGCGATCCACGGCCTCTGCGTGGCGCTCCAGAACGACGCGATGTCCCGTCAGGGCATCGATCACCTCTTCATCTGAGCGCAGCGATGCCCGAGAGCGATACGCCCCCGATCCTCATCGTCGACGACCAGGAGAAGCTCCTGCGTCTCGAGGTGATGCTGATGACCCGGATCGGCTTCCCCGATGTCGAGGGGGTCACCACGGCCGCCGAGGCGCTGGAGCGGCTGCGCACCCGCCGCTACGCCCTGGTGATCTCCGACCTGACCATGGAGCCGATGGATGGGCTGAGCCTGCTGCGCGAGATCCGCGGCGACGACGCCTTGATGAACACGCCCTTCATGCTCACCGAATCGTCCTTCGACTTCGAGGACATCAACCTCGCCCACCAGGCCGGGGCGGACGCCTTCATCCTCAAGCCGTTCGACATGGCGGTGTTGAAGAGCAAGCTGAAGCAGGTCCTCAACCGCAAGCCGCGCAAGCGCGACGCCCCGATCGCGACGGAATCGACGCTGACGGTGGATTTCCCGATGCTGGGGAAGTTTTGAGGTAGGCTCTGTCGCCTCGGCGGCCTCTCCAACCCAGATTCCCTCATCCTGAGATGCTGCGCAGCAGCCTCGAAGGAGCCCTCCAGGGATCGCGCAGCTGGCTGGAGGGCTCCTTCGAAGCGCCCGCTTCGCGGCCGCACCTCAGGATGAGGGGAATTGGTGGGAGAGCCCGTCGCGCCCGCCCCCCAAAAAACTCAAGCCGCCCGCTTCTGGTAATCCTTCACGTCGGTGAAGCGCACCGCCGGGTAGCGCTCCTCCTCGTAGCGGAGCGAGAACGCGGTGGTCGCCATGAAGACCGGGGCGCCGTCGAGGTCCTTGGCCATGGCCGAGCCGTGGCTGTCCACGAACTTGTCGAGCTCGATCTCGGACTCCGACTCGATCCACCGGCACACCGAGAACCGCGAGGTCTCGTAATCCACCGGCAGGCCGTATTCGGCCTGGAGGCGTTCCTTCAGCACGTCGAGCTGGAGCGCGCCGACCACGCCGACGATTGCCTGGCTGCCGTCCTGCGGCACGAACACCTGGACGACGCCCTCCTCGCCCATCTGCTGGAGCGCCTCGCGCAGCTTCTTGGCCTTCATGGCGTCGGTGAGCTTGATCCGCCGGAGGATTTCCGGGGCGAAGCTCGGCACGCCGCGGAATACGATGTCCTCGCCTTCCGTGAGCGTGTCGCCGATCCGCAGGGTGCCGTGGTTCGGGATGCCGACCACGTCGCCGGCGAACGCCTCGTCCGCGATGGCGCGATCCTGCGCGAAGAAGAATTGCGGAGCCGAGAGCGAGATCGGCTTGCCGGTGCGCACCAGCCGGGCCTTCATGCCCCGGCTGAGCTTGCCCGAGCAGACCCGCATGAACGCGATCCGGTCCCGGTGGTTCGGGTCCATGTTCGCCTGGATCTTGAACACGAAGCCGGTCATGCGCGGCTCGGTCGGCTCGACCAGGCGCTTGTCGGCATCCTGGCCCCGGGGCGGCGGTGCCACCTTGGCGAGACCGTCGATCAGGTCGCGCACGCCGAAATTGCGCAGCGCCGAGCCGAAGAACACCGGCGTCAGGTGGCCCTCGCGGAACGCGTCGAGGTCGAACGGCTTCAGCCCGCCCTCGGCCAGCTCGACCTCCTCGCGCCACGCATCGGCGGCACCGTTCTCGGTGAGCAGCTGGTCGAACAGCGGGTCCTGGGGGCCGGACACCATGACCATGCCGGCATCCTCGGCGGCGTCGAGCCGGCGCACGCGATTGGCGCCGAGCTCGTAGGTCCCGGAGAAGTTTCGGCCGGTGCCGATCGGCCAGGTGACCGGGGCGACGTCGAGGGCCAGCGTCTTCTCGATCTCGTCGAGCAGCTCGAACGGGTCGCGGGCCTCACGGTCGAGCTTGTTGACGAAGGTGACGATCGGGATGTCGCGCAGCCGGCAGACCTCGAACAGCTTTCGCGTGCGCGCCTCGATGCCTTTCGCGGCGTCGATCACCATCACGGCCGAATCGACCGCGGTCAGCGTCCGGTAGGTGTCCTCGGAGAAGTCCTCGTGGCCCGGCGTGTCGAGCAGGTTGAAGACGCAGTCGCCGTACTCGAAGGTCATCACCGAGGTGACCACCGAGATGCCGCGCTCCTTCTCGATCCCCATCCAGTCGGACCGGGTCGAGACCCGGTTGCGCTTGGCCTTGACCTCGCCGGCGAGCTGGATCGCGCCGCCGAACAGCAGCAGCTTCTCGGTCAGCGTGGTCTTGCCCGCGTCCGGGTGGGAGATGATCGCGAAGGTGCGCCGCCGCGCAACCGGGTCGGCCGGCCTCGCTTCGGTCTTGGTCTGCATCAGCATGGAGCGAACGCTCTGGGTCGGCAAAACGTGAGGGGCGTCACCCGGCGCGCGGTCTCGGGCGAGGGTCTCGGGATCGTGTAGCGGCAAGGCCCGATATTGGCAAAGAACCCGCGGCGTCGGCCGACCTCGGGCTGATCCAGGTCCCGGTTTCAAAAGGTCCGAGACCTTTTGCGGGTGCAGGGCACAGAGCCCTGCAAGCTTCCGGGCTCCGCCCCGGAACCCCGCCAAAGGGCTGAGCCCTTTGGAAACCCAATCTCACGCCGCCTCGGCCGCCAGCGCCCGCAGGTCGGCGATCAGAACGTCCACGCGCGCGGTCTCGGCGTCCCAGGCAAACATGAATCGCGCCCCGCCGCCGATGAAGGTGTAGAAGCGCCAGCCGCGCGCGCGCAGCCGCTCCATAGCCGCGGCCGGCATCGCCAGGAACACCGCGTTGGCCTCCACGGGGAACAGCGCACGAATTCCCGGCAGGCCGGCGACGGCATCGGCGAAGCGCCGGGCGCAGGCATTGCCGTGGGCGCCGTTCCGCAACCAGGCGCCACTCTCCAGCATGCCGACCCAGGGGGCGGCGAGGAAGCGCATCTTCGAGGCCAGCTGGCCGGCCTGCTTGCACCGGAAGCCGAAATCCTCGGCGAGCTTCGGATCGAAGAACACCACCGCCTCGCCGGCATGCATGCCGTTCTTGGTGCCGCCGAAGCACAGCACGTCGACCCCCGCCCGCCAGGTCATGTCGGCGGGGCTGCAGCCGAGGCTGGCGCAGGCATTGGCGAAGCGCGAGCCGTCCATGTGCAGCGCCAGGCCGAGCTCGCGGCAGGTCGCCGAGAGCGCCCGCAGCTCGGCCAGCGTGTAGACCTGCCCGGTCTCGGTCGGCTGGGTGATCGTGACCACCCGCGGCCGCGGGAAGTGGATGTCGCTGCGGTTGGTCGCGAGCCCGCGGATCGCCTCCGGGGTGAGCTTGCCGCCCTCGGTGCGGACCGTAGGCAGCTTCGAGCCGTTGGAAAAAAATTCCGGCGCGCCGCACTCGTCGGTCTCGACATGGGCCGAATCGGCGCAGATCACGCTGTGATAGGATTGGCACAGCGAGGCCAGGGCGAGCGCGTTCGCCGCCGTGCCGTTGAACGCGAAGAACACCTCGCACTGGGTCTCGAAGACGCCGCGGAACGCGTCCGCGGCCCGGGCCGTCCAGGCATCCTCGCCGTAGGCCGGCGCATGGCCGCGATTGGCCGCCTCCATGGCCGCCCAGGCCTCCGGGCAGATGCCGGAGTAGTTGTCGCTGGCGAATTGCTGCGAGTCGTCGTTCGTCATCCGTGCAGCCTAGATCCGCGTCCGAGCGCGTTGCAATCGGGCTCAGCGGCAAATCGAGCCCGAGCAGGGCTGCTGCGCGTCGAACCGGTATCCGCAAGAGCGCCGTGGATCCCGATACGGCCGCAGCGAAGATCGATGCCGCGAAGATGTTGGAACTGGTTCGCGCTTGGTGTAGAAGCCGCGCCAAGGCGTGGGCTCCACGCCGATTCGGAAACCGACGTTCCCGTCCCTCCCGGGTTCACCCGGGCGAGGGACGTTGCCGGTTTCCAGATCGGCGGCGGGCTGCGCAAGCCCCAAATCCAGGTCCAGAGGATCAAGTCCGTTGCAGGTACTCGTTCGCGATAACAACGTCGATCAGGCGCTCCGCGTCCTCAAGAAGAAGATGCAGCGTGAGGGCATCTTCCGCGAGATGAAGCAGCGCAAGGCGTATGAGAAGCCGTCCGTGCGCAAGGCGCGCGAGAAGGCGGAAGCCGTCCGCCGCGCCCGCAAGCAGGCGCGCAAGACCGCGATCCGCGAGGGCCTGATCGCCGCTCCGAAGCCGAAGCCCCGTTTCCCGGCCGGCAGCCGTCGCCCCGGCTTCCCGTCGCCGTCGGCCGCCGGCCCGCAGGCTGGCAACGCCGCCGGCCAGGTCTCGGTGAACCCGACGCCCGTCGCCTAAGACGTTCTTCTCGAACGGCAGAAGCCCGGACCGCGCGAGCGGCCGGGCTTTTTGCGTTTGATCATCGCTTGGATCCTGAGGGTCTTGGGCGCGGCCGCAGCTGCTTTTAGCCCATGAGCCGCCCTTGGTTCCCGTTCGGTCGTTCAGCGCACAGCGCCATCATTGCGAGCGCAGCGAAGCAACCCAGGGAAACGCCACGTTCGGGAAGCGCGCGCTGCTCTGGGTTGCTTCGCTGCACTCGCAATGACGGGGGAGGAAGCTGCAAACCCCTCGCCCGAAACCGATCGGGCGGCTGAGCGGGATGACGGATCGAGCGTTTGAGTGTCAGCGATCAGCCCCGATACGCGGCCCCCTCCCCCGCTGCGGAGGAGGAGAACCGCGTGTGGCGCCCGCTCAGGCCGCCTTGGCGGCCATCGTGGCGTGCTCGGCCTGGACCAGCACGTCCAGCGCCCGCCAGGGCTTCTGCATGTAGACCGTCTGGTCGGGCAGGCGTTCGTCGCGGCTGGCCCCGGAGGTGACGACCACGCGCACGTCCGGCCAGCGGCGCTCGACCGCCTGGGCGAGCGACACGCCGTCCATGGCGCCGGGCAGGCGGATATCGAAAACAGCAGGGCCACGGTGACGTCGGACCGCTCCAGCACCGAGAGCGCGGCCTCGGCGCTCTCGCAGGCGATGACGCCCAAATCGCTCTCTTCCAGCACCGCGGTCGCGAGGTGGCGCACCGCCGCATCGTCCTCCACGACAAGCGCCACGGGGGCGGAACACTCGGGCTGTGCGCGATCCATGAAAATCTCCTGCTCTCGGTTGCTTGAAACCCCTTTTCGGGTCGCAGCCTCATTGATGGACCGCTGATTCCCCGATTCGGCCATGCTGGCCTGCCAGGAGCCGGCTCACAAGTGTCCTCGTGATTGAGCCGCCCCTGCTCGATCCGCGGTCAAGCGGCGCCATTTTTGCGCGGTACGCCCGAAAATGGCGCAGCTGGGTCGCGGTTAAGAACCTGTTCACCCGTGTGGACCGACTGTTAATCTCATTCGCGGGCGCCCGTTCCGTTCCGGAATGGCCTTCAGCGGACCACAGAAGGATCGACGTCCGACATGTGCCGTTTCCTCGCCTATAGCGGAGAGCCGGTCTTTCTTTCGGACCTGGTTTGCGCGCCGACGCATTCGCTGGTGCATCAGTCGCTGCACGCCGACGAGGGGAAGACCGAGACCAACGGGGACGGCTTCGGCATCGGCTGGTATGGTGAGCGCCCGGAGCCGGGCGTCTATCGCGACATCTCCCCGGCCTGGTCGGACGAGAACCTCACCAACCTGTGCGGCCAGGTCCGCGCACGGACCTTCTTCGCCCATGTGCGCGCCTCCACCGGCACCGCCACGGCCCGGGCGAATTGCCACCCGTTCGTCTACGGGCGGCACCTGTTCATGCATAACGGCCAGATCGGCGGCTACCACCGCATCAAGCGGCGGCTCGAGGCCCTGATCCCGGACACGTTCTACGATCAGCGGCGCGGCAGCACCGATTCGGAAGCCATCTTCCTGCTGGCCCTGGCCAACGGGATCGAGCAGGATCCGGTCGGCGCGATGGCCCGCACCCTGGAGACGATCCGCGGACTGATGAAGGAGGCCGGCGTTTCCGAGCCGTTGCGCTTCACCGCTCTGCTCACCGACGGCGAGACCCTGACCGCCTATCGCTGGGCCTGCGACGGCCGGCCGCCGAGCCTGTACTTTCGCGATGGGCCGGGCGGGATCGTCGTCGTGTCCGAGCCGATCGACGGCTGCCGCGAGGGCTGGCAGGTCGTCCCGAAGGGCGGCACGCTCCGGGCCCGGCACGGCCACGCCACCATCGTGACCGGACCCGAGGCCGCCCGCTCCCGCGCCGCCTGAACCGGCTTCGGCGGCGAACGCTCTGATCCCACCTCAGCCATGCCCGGGGCGGGATTGTCGATCCGTGCCACGTTGCCACATGTCGGGCCACGGCCGAGCATGCGGCCGGGCGGGAATTGACCGATGTATCCGGATACCGAGCTTCACATTGCCGGACGCTGGCGCGCGGGCGCCGACCGGGAGACCCTGGGCGTCCTGAATCCCGCCACGGGCGAGACGATCGGGCAGTGCGCCGTCGCCACCACGGCAGATCTCGACGAGGCCCTGGCTGCGGCCGCCCGCGCCTTCCCGGCCTGGCGGAAGGTCTCGCCGTTCGAGCGCGGCAAGCTGATGCGCAAGGCCGCCGACCTGCTGCGTGCCCGCGTCGACGAGATCGCCCGCATCATGACCCAGGAGCAGGGCAAGCCCCTGGCCGAGTCGCGCGTCGAGACGCTGGCCGCCGCCGACATCATCGATTGGTTCGCCGAGGAGGGGAAGCGCGCCTATGGCCGCGTCATCCCGGCCCGCGCCGACGGCGTGCTGCAGGCGGTTCTGCGCGAGCCGGTCGGCCCCGTGGCCTGCTTCACCCCCTGGAACTTCCCGATCAACCAGGCCGTCCGCAAGATCTCGGCGGCGCTCTGCACCGGCTGTACGGTGATCCTGAAGGGTCCGGAGGATACCCCGGCGAGCTGCGCCGCCCTGGTCCGCGCCTTCCTGGATGCCGGCATCCCGGGCGATGCCCTGTCGTTGGTCTACGGCGACCCGGCGACGATCTCGGCCTACCTGATCCCGCACCCGGTGATCCGCAAGATCTCGTTCACCGGCTCGACGGTGGTCGGCAAGAAGCTCGCGGCGCTGGCCGGCGAGCACATGAAGCGCGCGACCATGGAACTCGGCGGCCATGCCCCGGTGATCGTGTTCGGCGATGCCGACGTGGAGAAGGCCGTGTCGGTCCTCGCCCCGTCGAAGTTCCGCAATGCCGGCCAGGTCTGCGTCTCGCCGACCCGGTTCCTGGTGCACGATTCGGTGTTCGACCGGTTCGTCGAAGGCTTCACCAGCTACGCCAAGAGCGCGAAGGTCGGCGACGGCCTGGATCCCGACACCAAGATGGGCCCGCTGATCCACGGGCGCCGCCTGGAGGCGATCGAGGCTCTGACCGCCGACGCCGAATCGGCGGGGGCGTCCCTGCGGGCCGGCGGCAAGCGCATCGGCAACCGCGGCAATTTCTTCGAGCCGACGGTCTTCACCGAGGTGCCGCTGACCGCCCGGATGATGAACGAGGAGCCGTTCGGCCCGGTGGCGATGATCAACCGGTTCTCGGAGGACGAGGAGGCGCTCACCGAGGCGAACCGCCTGCCCTACGGGCTCGCGGCCTACGCCTATACCCGTTCGGCCGAGCGGGCCGCGCGGGTGTCGAACATGGTGGAGAGCGGGATGATCTCGATCAACCACCACGGCCTCGCCGTGCCGGAGACGCCCTTCGGCGGCGTCAAGGAATCCGGCTACGGCAGCGAGGGCGGCTCGGAAGCGCTCGACGCCTACCTCGTGACCAAGTTCGTCACACAGGCGAATTTTTAGAGCCTGAACCGGCGCGTTGCCGACAGCGGCGCGCCGGCCTTCTCGAAGCTCGTTTGCTCTCGCGAGCTTGGTTACATGCCGGTGAAGCTCGGGCTCTTCCCAATCTCCACCTCATCCTGAGGTGCCCGGCGATCGAAGATCGCTGGGCCTCGAAAGAGCCCTCCAGGGATCGTGCGGCCAGCTGGAGGGCTCCTTCGAGGCTCGCTTCGCTCACACCTCAGGATGAGGTCGAGGGTGGGCCATGCGAGTCAAACCAGCCTTCAGTAATGCGGCGGCGGCGGTTCCGGCCCACGGGGTGCAGATCGCGCTGCCGCTTCCTCAACCTGATCCCGCAGCGCATCGACCTGGCGGACCAGCCGGTCGATCACCTGCCACTGCTCCGTCACGGTGCGGTTCAGGTCCTCGATGACCGAGTCCTGCTCGGTGAGGCGCATCTCCAGGCGATCGATGCGGGTGGGCTCGTCCATGGCCGGTCTCCAATCCGGCCCGCGATAGCGCATCCGCGACGGATTTCCGACCGCGCCGTCTCAGGCGGCCTATGCGGCCACCGCGACGCGGTCGCGCCCCTGGTGCTTGGCGGCGTAGAGCGCGGCGTCGGCCAGGCGCATCAGCGCCTCGAAGTCGGCCCCGTGCCGGGCCTGCGCGATCCCGATGCTGACGCTGACCCGCAGGGTCGGCAGTTCCGGCACCGAAAGGCCAGAGAAAGTCCGGCGCAGTTCCTCGGCCCGCGCCAGGGCCTCTGCGGGGGAGACGTCGGGCAGCAGGCAGGCGAATTCCTCGCCGCCAAGCCGGCCGAGCATCGCCTCACCCGGCAGCAGGGAGCCGGCCATGACGCAAAAACCGATCAGCACCGCGTCGCCGACCGCGTGGCCGTGGACGTCGTTGACGGCCTTGAACCGGTCGAGATCGAACAGCAGCAGGGCCGCATGCTGGTTCGTGGCGAGGGCCGCCTCCGCGGCACTCGCGAAGGCCCGCCGATTGGGGATTCCGGTGAGCGGATCCGTCGATGCCGCAGCGCGCTGCTCGCGCTCGGCCCGCTCCTTGACCAGGGCCATGAAGGTGAAGGCCGAGGCGATCGAGAACATCAACGTGACGAAGCACAGGATCGCCACCCAGGGCGACGTCAGCGGGTTCAGCCCGGGTCGCGGCGGCGCCAGCAGCGTCGAGGGGATCCGCACGAGGTAGAAGAGGGCGTGCAGCCCCAGCAGGGTGGCGGCCGCGCCCCGCGAGGCGAGGCGCTCCCGGTGACCGCGCCAGAATTCGGCAGCCGCATCGCCGCAATACAGGGTCGCGGCGGCCGACGCGTAGATGATCCGCGCCTCGATCGATTCATAGAAGGCCGGCACGAAGCAGAGGACGCACCAGATCAGCGCGCCGGCCAGAGCCAAGCCGGCCCGGGTCGGCCGCCCCTCGAACGAGCGCACGCCGCTCCAGATCAGCCCGTAGGCGGCGAGCACCACCGCATTGGCCACACCGATCGACAGCAGGTCCGGGATCTGGCCGCGCAGGGCGAGGCCAGTGGAGCCGAACGCGCCCACGATATGCGCGGCGCCCCAGATCGCCAGGGCTCGCGAGGACGGCGCCTGCCGCCACGACAGCAGGAACAGCGTGCCGACCAGCAAGGTCGTCACGGAACTGACGATCAGCAGGGTAGTGGGATCGAGATGCACGGCTTTCTATCAGTCTCCGAGCGAGACGATAGCATGAGATGACCCGGTATTCTCCACCGCGCGAGGCATGTGAGCGCGCTTTTAGAAGCAGAGCGATGAAAATGGCGCGCTCACGTTGGTAACGTCAGTTCATTACGGTCGCAGCGGCGCCCGCGCGGCCTGTTCATGCGGCCTCACCTGCCTTGGCGGCGTGGATCACCGGTACCGCCGGCGCCCCTTCCCACTCGGTGTTGGCGGGGATCGACTCGCCCTTCATCACGATGGTCAGCGGGCGCAGCCGCGCGTAATCGCCGACCTTGGTGTCGTACAGGACCGTGGCGAAGGCGCCGACCGAGACGCCGCGGCCGACCACGACGCGGCCGATCTTCATGATCCGGTCCTCGTACAGGTGGGTCTGCAGCGCCGAGACACGATTGATCGTGGCGTAGTCGCCGATCGATACGCAGTCGAACTCGGTGATGTCGGTGGTGAGCATGCACACGCCCTGGCCGACCTTCACGCCGAACAGGCGCAGCGCCCAGGGCAGGAACGGCGTGCCCTGGAGGTGCTCCAGCAGCACCTTGCCGGCCAGGCCCCAATAGGCCACCGCGATCGCCTCGGTGCGCATCGCCCACCAGGACCACATCGGCTGCATGCCGGGCTTGTAGACGCCCATCAGCAGCCACTTCATCGCGATGACCGCCGCGGACTGGATCAGCGCAATGCAGACGCTGGCGGTCACGAAGCTGAGTGCAAGGCCGGACCAGTCCTTCTCGAGGATCGCCGGGTAGAAGTACCAGTCGATCACGGTGATCGCCAGGGTGATGTAGAGCATCGGCGAGAACGAGGTCGCGAACGCCTCGAACACGCCGCGCCGGATCTTGGGCCATAGCCCGGGCTCGTAGGTCTGCGCGTTGGAGCCGAGATCGACCCTCTGGCGGGCGGGCAGCCGGATCGGCGGCGAGCCGAACCAGGTCTCGCCGGGGCTCATGGCGTCATTGGCGGGGGGCTTCGACTTGATGCCGATCAGCACGTCGTCCGGGATGTCGGCCCCCGGCGGAACGACCGCATCGTTGCCGACGAAGACCCGCGCACCGGTCCGCGCCACTTCGAGATGCATCCAGCCACGCCGGATCTCTTCCTCGCCGAAGACGACCTCGTCGGCGACGAAGTTCTTGGCGCCGACCTCGGCGAGGTCGTAGCGGCTGCCGAGGTTGGTCGAGATCTCGGCGCCATGGCCCATCCGGGCGCCCATCAACCGGTACCAGGCCCGCATGTAGACGGTGGCGAACAGCGACGAGAGCGTCTCCAGCGTCACCTCGACGGCGAGCGCCAGCGACCACTTGCGCAGGTAGAACAGCGAATGGACCGAGTAGGTGCCCGAGCGGGTCCGCGGTAGCACGATCCAGCGGATGCCGGCGATCAGCAGCACCGTGCCGGCGGTCATCAGCATGGCGGTCGGCCAGGTGAGGATCGGCAGGTACCAGTGATAGTCGATATCGGTGATGTCGGAGAGCGAATCTGAGATCTGGTCGAAGATGAAGAAGGCCGGGAAGATCGGCAGCAGGCCGACCGCCGGGATCGCCCCGAGCAGCACGGTATAGGCCACCCCGAAGGCGGCGCGGCGCGACCATGGGGCGTCGGCCGGTTCGGGCAGTTCGGAGGGATCGGCCATCCCGACCTTGCGGCCGGGCGAGCCGTCCCAGATCTCGGCCGGCCCGACGCGGGTGCCGGTCGGGATCGTGGTCAGGTCGGCGATCTCGGCCTGGGCGCCGATCACCGTGTCGTGGCTGATGACGCAGGAGGTGCCGATGGCCGCGTCGGCGCCGATCTCGACCGCGCCGATCACCAGCTCGTTGCCGACAATCTCGGCATTGGCGATGACCAGGCGGCCGCCGAGCGAGGCGCCGTCGCCGATGGTCAGCAGGTCGGGGGCGCCGATCTCGATGTCGGAGATCAGCGCGTCGCGGCCGACCTTGGCGCCCATCAGCCGCAGGTAGACCGAGATCGCCGGCGAGCCCTGGAGCCATTTCACGTGGACCAAGGGCGCCAGGCGCTGCGCCAGCCACCAGCGGTAGTAGTAGACACCCCAGAGCGGGTAGCGGCCGGGCTTGGTCCTGCCGAGGATCAGCCACTTGCCCGCGACCGCGATCACCGCGGTCACGCCGTTGATCGCGATGTAGACGAGCAGCAGCACGCCGAGTTCGGCGAAGAAGCTCAGGCCGCCGCCGGTCAGCAGCAGGTAGGTGACGAAGATCCCGAGCCACTGGGCGGTGGAGAGCGTGATGACGATCGGCAGCGCGACGGCCTGGGCCAACCCGCACAGGGCCCGGCGCAGCAGCGGCGGCGGCTCGAAGCTGAGGTCGCGGACGGAGGCCGCCGCGCCCATGCCGCCGGTGCGGGCGATCAGCGCGTCGGCCATCGCCCGCATGGTGCGCAGGGCGTAGACGTCCGGCAGGGTGATGCCGGCGAGCGCGGGCGCCTCGCGCACCGCCGAGACGAAGCGGGCGGCCAGCAGCGAATGGCCGCCGAGATCGGCGAAGAAATCGCCTTCCAGGGGGATCGGCTGGTTGCCGAAGACCTGCTTGGCCGCAGCGACCAGGGCCGCCTCGGTCTCGTTGGCCGGGGGCTCCTGCTCGCCATCGGCGGAGACGACCGTGAGCGGCGCGATCTTGAGGGCCTTGCGGTCGACCTTGCCGGAGGTCAGGCGCGGCAGGGTCTCGGCCAGCTCGAAATGGCCGGGCACCATGTAGGGCGGCATCTGGCCGGCCAGCGTCCGGCGTAAGGTAGCGGTATCCACCGACCGGCCGCGCTCGGGGATCAGGAAAGCGACCAGCCGGTCGACGCCGTCGTCCTGGCGCAGCACCACGGCGGCTTGGTTGATGTCGGGCACGCTGCGGATCCGCGCCTCGATCTCGCCGAGCTCGACCCGGAAGCCGCGGATCTTCACCTGATCGTCGATGCGGCCGTGGAACAGGATCCGGCCGGCGACATCCATCGAGACCGCGTCGCCCGAACGGTAGAGGATCGGGTCGGTCCCGTCCGAGACGAACGGGTTGGCGATGAACTTTTCGGCGGTCAGTTCGGGCCGCGCCAGGTAGCCCCGGGCCACGCCGGGGCCGCCGATCAGCAATTCGCCCTGCTGGTCGCGGCCGAGCAGGCTCAGATCCTCGCCGGCGACGTAGACCGAATAGTTCGGGATCGGGCCGCCGATGGTGACCGGCTCGCCCGGCCGCATCTCGGCCGCGGTGGCGACCACGGTCGCCTCGGTCGGCCCGTAGGTGTTGAACAGTTTTCGCGTGCCGGTAGCCCAGCGGGCGACCAGCGGCTCGGGCAGGGCCTCGCCGCCGAGCAGGACGAGGCGCACGGTCGGCAGGTCGCCGGAGATCATCGCCAGCAGGGTCGGCACGGTGTCGAGCACCGTGATCCGCTCCGCCTCCAGGATGCCCGGCAGGGACTCGATGTCGCCCATCATGGCCGGGCTCGCCACGAACAGAGTCGCGCCGACGAGATACGGGACCCAGATTTCTTCCATCGACAGGTCGAAGGCGACCGAGGCGCCCTGGAACACGATGTCGTCGGCGCGCATGCCGTAGAGCGCGTTCCCCGACCGGAGGAAGTGGCAGATGTTGGCGTGGCTGATGACGATGCCCTTGGGCACGCCGGTCGAGCCGGAGGTGTAGATCAGGTAGGCGGGGTGATCCGGCGTCAGGCCGGCGGCGCGGGGATCCGGCAGCGGCGCCTCCGCGGGGGTCGCCGCATCGAGATCCGACAGCGTAAGCGCCGGCGCGGCATCGGGCGCGGCGGCGGCCAGCGCCGGCGAGACCAGCAGAGCCTTGGCGGCGGCATCCGTGAGACAGACCCCGACCCGGTCGGCCGGCGCCTCGGCGTCGAAGGGCAGCCAGGCGGCGCCCGACAGGGTGATGCCGATCTGGGCGACGAGCAGGTCCGGGCCGCGGGCCATCCACAGGCCGACCACGTCCCCGGGGCCGATACCGCGATGGGCGAGGCCGGCGGCGACCCGCCCGGCGCGGTCGGCGACCTCGGCATAGGTCAGGTGCGGATGGGCACCGCCCGCAACGAGGCGGGCGCCGTCGACGAGGCAAGGATGCTCGGGCCGGGCACGCGCCGAGGCAAGGAAGATCTCGGCCAGCACCTCGTCGCGGATCAGGTCGGGGCGGTGCTCGCCGCGCAGCACGGCCGCCCCGTCCGCCGGACGCTGGCGCGCCGCGTCAGCCGGTTCGAGCCGGGTCTTCTCGGCGAGGTCGCTCATCCGCTGCTCCGCTGGCCGCCCGAACAGGTCGGCGCATACCGTGGCGACCGCCCTATAGCCAGCCGATCATGCCGTTATCGAGGCGGCTTTGAACCGTAGGTGAAGGACGGATGAAAGCGCTCGCCGCCGAAGTGGCAATCGGTTCGGCGAAAGCAAGCGCGTCCGATCCGTCCCGCCAGCCCCGCATCCTGGACGTCGGATCGCGAACGCGGGGCGGGCGAGCCGGTTTTGCCTCATCCCGAGAGCTGCATGCACCGTTGGCGATGAGGCGCTACGCCCAGTGCCACCCCCCCGGACCCAGGACCAGCACCTCGCCCTGGCGGATGCCGAGGCGCGGCGCCGCGTAGATGTCGAGATATCCGAGCGCCACCAGGGCCGCCCGCGCGACGCCGCCATGGGCGACGACCACCGCATCCCGCTCAAGGCCAGCCAGGACCGGGCCGACCCGTTCGACCAGGGTGGCGTAGCTCTCACCGCCGGTGCCGGGCGGACGGTGGTTCCAGCGCGCGCGGTCGCGCGCCGAGGCGCCCCCCGGATCGCGGCGGCGGATCTCGGCCCAGGTCGAGCCCTCCCAGCTGCCGAAGCCGATCTCCCGGAGCCGCGGGTCGGTGCGGTACGCCTCCGGCGGCAGGCCGAGCGTCGTCCGCAGGATTTCCATGGTCCGCCGGGTGCGCTTGAGCGGGCTTGCGAGGAACTCCGCTTCCGCCACGCCCGGCCCCGCAAGCGCGGCGAGACGCTGCGCCGCAGCGACGGCCTGCGCCTCCCCTTGAGGGTTGAGATCGATGTCGCGACTGCCCTGCAGGCGGCCCTCGGCGTTCCAAGCGGTCTGGCCGTGGCGGATGAAGTAGATCGTGGCCAACCGTGTCAAAGTCCTGTCGCTGCGCAGGCGCCCGGAACGGCCGGGCTTGCCAACCGTTCTGGGCGTTCGTCGGCAATGCCCCTCAACAGGTCCTGCCCATGTCCAAGAAACACGGTAAGCATCTTCCCGGCCAGTCGCGAGACGACGGCGTGACAGACAGCCCCGATCGGCACGAAGCCGCCCGGGCCGGCGCGCCCTCGACCGCCCGCTGGGCCGGGGCGGCCGACGCGATCGCCGGGACGGCCCCGGCGGCCTTGGGCGCTCACCGGCCGGTCCGGATCCTGGCCACCCCGGGCATCGTGACGGTGGAGCCCGGGACGCGCATCGACCTCGCGGCCGTGGATTGCGACGCCGATGGCGGCCTCGACAAGGCCTGGGCGAAGGACGCCCTCGCCCAGGAGCGCGACCGCATCAGCGCGCTGCAGGAACGGCTCTATGCCGAGCGGGCGCGCAGCCTGCTGCTGGTGTTCCAGGCGATCGACACCGGCGGCAAGGACGGGACGATCCGCTCGGTGCTCAAGGGCGTGAATCCGCAGGGCTGCGCGGTGGCGTCGTTCAAGGTGCCGTCGAGCGACGAGCTCGATCACGACTTCCTGTGGCGCTACCACGCGCGGGTGCCGGGGCGCGGCATGATCGGGGTGTTCAACCGCAGCCATTACGAGGATGTGCTCGTGGTGCGGGTGAAAGGCCTGGTGCCGGACAAGGTCTGGCAGGGACGTTACCGGCTGATCAACGATTTCGAGCGGCTTCTCACCGAATCCGGCACGGTGGTGATCAAGTTCTTCCTGCACATCTCCAAGGGCGAGCAGAAGAAGCGCTTGGAGGCCCGGATCGCCGACCCCGAGAAGAACTGGAAGTTCGACCCCGCCGACCTCGTCGAGCGGAAATCCTGGGACGCCTACCAGCTGGCCTTCGCCGACGCGCTCTCGCAATGCTCGACGCCGCAGGCGCCGTGGCTGGTGGTGCCGGCCAACCACAAGTGGTTCCGCAACTACGTGATTGCTCGCACGATCGCCGATACGCTCGAAGCGATGGACCCGCGATTCCCGAAGGCGAAGAAGGGCATCGCCGAGTTGAAGATCCCGGACTGATCCGACGAGGTGCCGCATGCTGGTGGTTCGGGAAATCGCGGTCTCGGGCTACCGCTCGCTGCGGCGGATCGGCGTCCTGGTAGACGATCTCTCGGTGTTCGTCGGCGGCAACGGCACCGGCAAGACCAACCTCTATCGCGGCCTCGAATTGCTGCAGGACGCGGCCCGGGGGACGCTCACCCGCGCGCTTGCCGCGGAAGGCGGCATGGACTCGGCGCTCTGGGCCGGACGTCGGCGGCACGGCGAAGCGGCCCGGATCCGCCTGTCCGCCACCCTGCACGATGACGGGACCGGACAGGTGTTCACCTACGCGGTCGAGGTCGGGCTCGTGCAGCAGGCCGGCGGCACCACCTACGGCGCCGCCTTCCGCAAGGAACCGCAGGTGAAGGCCGAGCGATTGACCATCCGGACGGGCGCCCGCACGGCGGTCATCCTCGACCGCGATGGAAGTACCGGCTTCGCCCGCGACGAGGAGGGGCGCAAACGGCCGCTGGGCCTGGATCTGCTGCCCACAGAGACCGCGCTCGGCACCTTCCTGGACGCCACGCGCCACCCGGAGATCGCCCTGGTTCGGCTCGCCATGACGGCCTGGCGCTTCCACCACGATTTTCGCACCGATGCCGAGTCGCCGCTCCGCCGCGCGTGCCTGGCGGTGACGACGCCGACCCTCGCCTCGGACGGGTCCGACCTCGCCGCCGTGTTCGCCACCCTGGCTCACATCCGGCAGGACACGGGCGATCTCGACGAAGCGCTGGACGGCGCCTTCCCGGGCGCCCGGCTCGTGGTGCCGGAGCCGGGGCGCGAGGCGAGCTTCGGCATCACCGTCCCGGACTTCCCGGGCCGCACCTTCGCGGCCTCGGAGCTATCGGACGGGACCCTGCGCTACCTCGCTCTCACCGGAGCGCTGCTGGCCTACCGCCTGCCGCCCTTCATCGCCCTGAACGAGCCGGAATCGAGCCTGCATCCGGATCTGATGGAGCCGCTCGCCCGGATGATCGCCCGGGCCGCCGAGCGCACCCAGATCTGGCTGGTCACGCATTCCGAGCGGCTGGCGGACGGGATCGCGACCCATGGCGGCGTGCGCCCGCGCGTCGTGATCAAGCGCGACGGCGAGACCTGGATCGACGGGCTCACGCTGTCGGGTGAATTCGCCGACGCGGACGACGAAGACGACTAATCCTTGTCGAGGGTCAGATCCGGCGCCTCTGGGTTCTTCATGCCGACGACATGATAGCCCGCATCGACGTGCAGGATCTCGCCGGTCATGCCGGCCGACATGTCGGAGATCAGGTAGGCGGCGGTCTCGCCGACCTCGCCGATGGTCACGGTCCGGCGCAGGGGCGCGTTGTACTCGTTCCACTTCAGGATGTAGCGGAAGTCGCCGATGCCCGAGGCCGCCAGGGTCTTGATCGGGCCGGCCGAGATCGCGTTGACCCGGATGTTCTTCGGGCCGAGATCGGCCGCCAGGTAGCGCACCGAGGCTTCGAGCGCCGCCTTGGCCACGCCCATGACGTTGTAGTGCGGCATCCACTTCTCGGCGCCGTAATAGGTCAGCGTCAGCAGGGAGCCGCCGGGGCGCATGATCTTCTCGGCGCGCTGGGCCACCGCGGTGAACGAGTAGCACGAGACCAGGAGCGACTTGGTGAAGTTCTCCTCGGAGGTCTCGAGGTAGCGGCCGGTCAGCTCGTCCTTGTCCGAGAAGGCGATGCAGTGGACGACGAAGTCGATGCCCTCGGGGAAAACGCGCGAGGCCTCCGCGAACACGGAGTCGATCGTGGCCGCATCGGTCACGTCGCAATGCCCGATGACGTGGGCGTCGAGTTCCTTGGCCAGGGGCTCGACCCGCTTGCGCAGGGCGTCGCCCTGATAGGTGAAGGCGAGTTCGGCCCCGTGCGCGCGGGCGCTGCGGGCGATGCCCCAGGCGATCGAGCGGTTGTTGGCGACGCCGAGCACGAGGCCCCGCTTGCCCGCCAGAATGCCCTGCCCGTGTTCCGCCATGATCGATCCTGGAAACCTCTCGGCCCCTTGCGGCACCGGGGGTCTCCTTAACGGAGCCGGCCCGGCGACGGAAGTCCGCCCTCGACCGCATGACGGTCGGGGGCGTCGCGTGTGTCAGGCGGCTTTGGCGCGCCGGCCACGGGCGAAGTCGGTGAGGATCGGATCCTCGTTCTCCGGCAGGGTGATCGCCGTGGTGGCGAACAGGTCGCCGCGGGTGCCGTCCTTCTTGGGCAGGCCCTTGCCGCGCAACCGGAAGGTGCGGCCGGAGCTGGTCATCGGCGGCATCTTCATCTCGACGGCGCCGGTCAGGGTCGGCACCCGGATCATACCGCCGAGCACAGCGTCCTCCAGCGGCACCTCGACGTTGGTGCGCAGGTCGGCGCCATCGACGGTGAAGCGGGGATGCGGGCGGATGCGGATGGTGAGCAGCGCGTCGCCGGGTTCGCCGCGGGGGCCGGCGCTCTGGCCGAGGCCGCGGAGCCGGATGGTCTGGCCGTCCTCGACGCCCCGGGGGATCACCACGTCGACCTCGCGGCCGGTGGGCAGCGCCAGCCGCAGCTTCTCCTCGCTGGCGACCTGCTCCAGGCTCACGGACAGTTCGGCCGCGACATCCTCGCCCTTGGCCGCCTGGCGGGCGCCGCCAGGCCCGGCGCCGCCCGCGCGGAACGCCTCGCCGAAGATGTGCGAGAAGATGTCCTCGCCCATCCCGCCGCCGCCCATCCCACCGCCCATGCCGCCCTGCCGGCTGCGGGCCATGTTCTCGAAATCGAAGCCGCTGGACCGGCCGCCGCCGCCGAAGCCGCCCGAGAATCCCTCGAATCCGGAGGCGCGCGGCCGTCCGTCGGCATCGATCTCGCCGCGGTCGAACTGCTTGCGCTTCTCGGAATCGCCCAGGATCTCGTAGGCCGAGTTCGCCTCGGCGAACCGGTCCTTGGCCTTGACGTCGTCCTTGTTGCGGTCGGGGTGGAAGTCCTTGGCGAGCTTGCGGTAAGCCTTCTTGATGTCGGCTTCGCTCGCTCCCTTGGGGACGCCCAGCACGTCGTAGGGATTGCGCATCGGTCTCTTGGGCTATGCGGTGTGGAATTTCCACCCGGATGTGGGAAGGATGTTGCATCCCTGCAACGATCGCGGCGGCGAAAGTCTGCGGGTTCGGGCCCTGCGTCAAGCGGCGGATCTCGCCCCCGCGCGCGCGACGGCATAACCTTGACGCACGACGCCCGCACCGACCCATCGGGGCCGGTCCGCAGGAGAGATAAGCGATGCAGTACGCCTGCGACCACGTTCACCTGCGCAGCCGCGACGCCGTGAAGGCCGCCGCCTTCTACGTCGAGACCTTCGGGGCGACGGAGGTGAAGCGCGTCGGCGCCGATCCGGTGCAGCGCATGGTGCTCGACCTCGGCGGCCTGACCGTGTTCATCGAGCAGGCCCCGGCCGAGACCGCGCCGGCCACCCAGACGCCCTGCCTCGGCATCGAGCATATCGGCCTGCGCGTCGCCGACATCGACGCCGCCATGGCCGATCTCGCGGCCCGCGGCGTCACCGTGCGGGCCGGCATCACCGAGCGCGGCCCCGGCCTGCGGATCGCCTTCGTGGAAGGGCCGGACGGGGCGCTGATCGAGATCCTGGAGCGACGGTCCGCCTGATGGTTTTTTTCGTCGGACGCGGCCTCGCCGGAGCGCTGCTGGTGTTCCTCGCCCTGGCGGGCGGGGCGGCGGCGCGCCCGTTCACCGACGCGGCCGGCCGCACCGTCGAGCTTCCGGAAAGGATCAACCGGGTCCTGGCCGCCGGGCCGCCGGCCTCGGTGCTGCTCTACAGCCTCGCCCCCGATCGGATGGCCGGCTGGGTGAGCGCGCCCGCACCGGCCGCCCTGCCCTATCTCGAACCCCGCACCCGGACGCTCCCGGCCTTCGGGCGGCTGACCGGGCGCGGCGGCACCGCCAATGTCGAGGCGGTGCTGGCCGCCAAGCCCGACCTGATCGTCGATTCGGGCAGCCTCGGACCGACCTACGCGTCGCTCGCCGACCGGGTGCAGGCGCAGACTGGGATCCCCTACATCCTGCTCGACGGCGCGTTTTCCAAAATGCCCGAGACCTATCGGCAGCTCGGGGCGGCCCTCGGCCGGCAGGAAGACGCGGATGCCCTGGCGGCCTACGCCCAGCAACTGACCGACGCCGTCTCAAAGGCGGTGACGCCCCTGCCGGAGTCGCAGCGTCCCCGGGTCTATTACGCGCGCGGGCCGCGCGGGCTGGAGACGGGCTTCGCCGGGTCGATCAACACCGAACTGCTGGAGGCGGCCGGCGCCCGCAACGTCGCCCAGGATGGCGGCGGCCGGCTCGGGACCGTCTCCCCCGAGCAGGTGCTGGCCTGGAACCCCGAGGTGATCGTCACCCTCGATCCGACCTTCGCGGCGGCGGCGCGCACCGACCCGATCTGGAAGGACGTGACGGCGGTACAGACGGGCCGGATCTACCTGGCGCCGTTGCAGCCGTTCCCGTGGTTCGATGCGCCGCCGGGGGTCAACCGGCTGATCGGCCTGCGCTGGCTCGCTGGCCTGCTGCATCCGGAGCTGTTCCCGGAGCCGATGGCCGACGTGGTGCGCGCCTTCTACCGCCGCTTCTACCATGTCGAGCTCGACGCGGCGCAGGCCGCCGCGATCCTGTCGTCGAGCCCGGCCCGGTGAGCCGTGGCCCCACGGCCGTCGCAGGCGAGGCTCCGACTCGGAAACAGATCGGAATCCCGGCGGCGATCCTGGCCGGATGCGGCCTGCTGGCGCTGATCCTGGCCGCCTTGGCGATCGGCAAGTACCCGGTCTCCCTGGCGGATCTCGTCGGCGTGCTCGGGCATCGGCTGCTCGGCCTGCCGTCGCGGGCGCCGGCCGCGGTCGAGACCGTGGTGATGCAGGTCCGCCTGCCCCGGGTGGTGGCGGCCCTGGTGGTCGGAGCGGCCCTGTCGGCGGCGGGGGCGACCTATCAGGGCCTGTTCCGCAATCCCCTGGTCTCGCCCGACATCCTCGGCGTCTCGGCCGGGGCCGGGCTCGGGGCGGTGCTCGGGATCTATCTCGGCCTGCCGGTGGCGGCGATCCAGGGGCTCGCCTTCGTGGGCGGCCTCGGGGCGGTCGCCCTGGTCTACGGCGTCGGGCTGGCGGTCCGGCGGCACGATCCGGTCCTGACCCTGGTGCTCGCGGGCGTCGCGGTGGGCGCGGTCCTCGGCGCCGGGATCTCCCTGCTGAAGGTCCTGGCCGATCCCTACAATCAATTGCCGGCGATCACCTTCTGGCTGCTCGGCAGCCTGTCCTCGGTGACGCTCGGCGACGTCGCGGCGATCCTGCCGATGATGCTGCTGGGCCTGGCGCCCCTCGTGCTGTTGCGCTGGCGCATGAACCTGATGAGCCTCGGCGACGAGGAGGCGCGGGCGCTCGGGGTCGAGACCCGGGTGCTGCGGCCAGTGCTGGTCGCCGGGGCGACGCTGGTCACGGCCGCCGCGGTCTCGATGACCGGGGTGATCGGCTGGATCGGCCTGATCGTCCCGCACATCGCCCGCCTGCTGGTCGGGCCGGATTACCGCCGGCTGCTGCCGGCCTCGCTGGTGCTGGGGGCCGGCTACCTGCTTACCGTCGACCTGATCGCCCGCAGCGCCGGGACGATCGAGGTGCCGCTCGGCATCCTCACGGCCCTGGTCGGCGCGCCGTTCTTCCTGTGGCTTCTGGCGGCCGGCCGCCGGGGGCTCGGCTGATGCTGCTGCAGGTCGAGGATCTGGCCTTCGGCTACGGTGCCCGCACTGTCGGCGCGGGCATCTCGTTCGGCCTGGAGGCCGGCGAGGTGCTGTGCCTGCTCGGCCCGAATGGCGGCGGCAAGACCACCCTGTTCAAGAACCTGCTCGGTCTGCTGCCGGCGCGCGCCGGGCGCGTCCTCCTCGACGGCGCCGACCTGTCCAGCTTGTCGCGCACCGCGATTGCCCGGGCGATCGCCTACGTGCCGCAGGCCCATGCGGCGTTCTTCCCGTTCACGGTGCGCGAGGTGGTGGTGATGGGTCGGGCGAGCCGACTCGGGCCATTCTCCGCCCCCGGACCTTCGGACGAGGCAGCGGCCCGGCAGGCGCTTGAGACCCTCGGCATCGGGCACCTGTCCGACAAGATCTACACGGAGATCAGCGGCGGTGAGCGGCAGCTCGTGCTGATCGCCCGGGCGCTCAGCGGCGAGCCGCGGCTGCTGATGATGGACGAGCCGACCGCGAGCCTCGATTTCGGCAACCAGGCTCGGGTGCTGACGCAGGTCCGCCGCCTCGCCCGGTCCGGCATCGCCGTGATGCTGTCGACCCACGATCCCGACCATGCCCTGCTCTGCGCCGACCGGGTCGTGGCCCTGCAGGACGGCCGCCTCGCCGCCTATGGGCCGCCGGCCGAGACGATCACGCCCGCGCTGCTGCGCCGGCTCTACGGGATCGACGTGGTGGTGGCACGGGTTCCGGGCGTCGCGGCCCCGGTCTGCGCGCCGGTGCTCGACTGACGACCGTCAGACCGCCTCAGCCGCGCGCTCTGCCGGGCAACGCCATGGCCGGCTCCAGATCGCCGTCGACGGGGGCCGGCGGCTCGATCCGGTCGAAGCCGTCCGCGGTATAGACGGCGCCGAGCACGGTCTTGAAATGCCGCTGCACCCGGCCGTGGCACTCGCAGGCGGCCCCCGACATCGCCCGGCGGTCGAGCACCGTGATGCGCCCGCGGCCGACGCGGATCAGGCCCTGATCCTGAAGCGTCCGCAGGATGCGCGTCAGGTAGGTGCGCTGGACGCCGAGCATGGAGGCCAGCAATTCGTGGGTGATCGGCAGCGTGTCGCCGCCGATCCGGTCCTGGAGCGTCAGGAGCCAGCGCAGGCAGCGCTGCTCGATCGGGTGCAGGGCGTTGCAGGCCGCCGCCTGGAGCACCTGGGCCAGGAGGCAGTCGGAGTAGCGCGCGAACAGGTTGCGGATTTCGGTGGACCGGCGCTTGGCATCCTGGAGACGCTCCGCGTCGAGGCGCAGCATCGGGCCGCCGATCTGCACGATCGCCTCGGTGGAGGCCGGCACCCGGCCCGCGCTGACGATGCCGCCGACCGCGCCTTCGCGCCCGATCGTGGCGGTCTCGGCGCAGCGCCCGTCCCGGGTGGCGATGATCAGAGCCACGACGGTCTGGTCGCACGGGAAGGTGATGTGCGTCACGTCCGAGCCCGCCTGGAACACGCTCGCCCCCTTGTCGAAGGAGACCGGTTCGAGATGGGGCGCGATCAGCGCGCGGTCGGGCTCCCGAAGCGCATCGAGGAGCAGGTTGCCCATGAGGGAGGCGGCGCGGTCAGCGGGCATTGCAGGCTGGGGATCATGGGAGAAGAGGCTCCCGGAAGGATCCTCGTCGAGCGGCCCGCCGGCGTGCGGGAGAACCCGACACGCTTATATCCCAGCCTGTGTTGGCAAACCAACTTAAGTCTATCGGGCACGATCAATTATTTGTCGGTGCACAAACCCTGTTCCGAGAGCCGCCGGTGCTCGCGCGGATCACAATCGGTCGACAGGAACGAGGCCCAGTCGGACGGCGTGCCGTAGAAGGCGTTGCGGTCGACGTCGCCCTGCACCCCGGGGACGCGTCCGGTCGAGGTGAACTGCCACAGCATCCACTTCCGGTTGACGAAGCGCTGCTCCGGCTCAGCCGCGGTGGAGCGCAGCCAGTGCGGGTAGTCGGGCAATTCGCCTTCGAGCACGTCCTTGTGGAAGGTGATGTCGGTGTAGATGATCGGGCGCTTGCCGGTGTAGCGCTCCATCTCCTCGAGCATCTCGGTGACCATCGCCAGGGCCTGCGCCTTCGGCAGCTTCTTCGGGCAGGTCTGCGAGTGGCCGTTCCACTCGACGTCGAGCACCGGCGGCAGGGCCGTGGGGTCGTTCGGGACGTTGCGCTTGAACCACTCCATCTGGTCCCGGGCCGAGCGGCACCAGAACACGAAGTGGTAGGCGCCCCGCGGCACGCCGGCCCGGGCCGCGTTGTCCCAATTGGTCCGGAAGCGCTCGTCGACGTGGTCGCCGCCCTCGGTCGCCTTGATGAAGGCGAACTGGGTGCCGGCCGCCCGGACCGAGGCCCAATCGACGTTGCCCTGCCACTTCGAGATGTCGATGCCCTGGATCGGGTGCTGCTTGGCCTTGGCCACGCCCGGATGGGGCTTGGCGTCACCCTTGGTCGGGTAGAAATCATTGTTCGACGCGCAGGCCGCGAGGCCGGCCATCACCGCGACGGCCAGGACCCGCGTGGCGAATCGCCGAACGCCTTTCAGACGGCCGGCACCCCGCCCCGATTCGGCGGACGGCACCTGCGAAAGCTTGTAATCCCGCACCATCAGTGTTCAGCCCGCCACCGAAGAAGCGCCAAAGTCAGGCGTAATCGATGGCCCTGGCGCAGTTAACGGAGCTTTGCGATCATTGCGGCGGAATTCCGGGATGCGTTGCGCCGCCGCGACATACCGCGTCAATCCCCGGTTGGTGCACAGGCCCGGATCCGGCTAAGTGCCGGTCCCGCAACGCGAGTCCCGACACGGTCCCGTGAGCAAGCTTTTATTCACCATAGGCTACGAAGGGCTCGACCCGGAGCGGCTGACCGACGCCTTGAAGTCGGCGGGCGTCGCCGTGCTCGCCGACGTGCGGGCGGTGGCGAATTCGCGCAAGCGCGGCTTCTCGAAGGGGGCACTCGGAACCGGACTGGTTGAGGCGGGGCTCGGCTACGCGCATCTGCGCAGCCTCGGCACGCCGAAATCCGGCCGCGAGGCCGCCCGGGCCGACGACGCGGCGCTGATGCGCCGGATCTACTGCGAGGAGGTGCTCGACACCGCCGCGGGCGGCGTCGCCCTGGACGAACTCGCCGCCATGGCGGAGGCCGCCCCGACCTGCCTGCTGTGCTTCGAGCGGGACCCGGCCCGCTGCCACCGCCGCGTGCTGGCCGAGCGGCTGGCGGACCGGGGATTTTCAGTCACCGACCTGTTCGGTTGAATCACCACGGGCTTTGGCTGTCGCGCATGAACGAAACGTGCGCCCCTTCCCCGGGTCGCATTCCGCTCTCGCTCCACGCGCCCGGGAAAGGGACAGCGCGAAACCGGCACCACGCGGGTCCGTCAGGTTTTATCCAGGTCAGCGCATCGCCCGCGTGGCGGCGAACCGCCGGATCGGCGCCATGGCGGCGCTGAGCAGCATCCGGGATGTCCGCATGGCCCCGAATTCCCGCGGGATCGGCCGGCGGCGATTCGGGTCGTTCACCGGCTCGACCGGCAGGTACAGGGTTTCGAGGAACGACATCTCCAGCAGCGTGGTGCCGGCCTCGTCGGCGATCACCAGGGCGGCGTCGAGCAGCCGCGGGTCGCCGCCGTGCTGGCGCATCAGGCCGCGGACGATGGTCCGCGCCGCCGTCCGGGCGGCATCCATGTCGGTGATGTCCTGGGCCGTCGGCGCGGCGAGGTAGGCGCCGTCGAGGCGGATGTAGAAATAGGCGCGGACCATGGGGGCGCTCTCCGGATCGGGCGGCGATCGTCAGGCAGCAATCGTCAGGCAGCCTGGGCGCCGTCCTGGGGCTCGGCCTTCTCGACCGCCGATTTCGGATCGAAGGCGTCCGCCAAGAGGCTGAGCCGGCGGGCCATGTCCCGGACCTCGTTGAGCGCGATCGACTTCTGGCCTTCCTTCACCGCCCGGGTGATGTCGCTGACCTGCGTGGTGGCGACCCGCCTCAGTTCGTCGGCGAGCTGGTGGCTGCTCATCATCGCGTCCGTTCCCGAATTGGTGCGTCTGTTCCGGGACCGTGGTGGGACGCCGCTTACCAACGGGTTTCGCAGTGCCGCGATGCCTGTGGACAAGCCAGAGAGCCGTTCAATCCTGCAGGTGGCGGGCGGCGATGATCGAGGCGGCGGTGCGATTCTCGACGCCGAGCTTGGCGTAGATGCCCTCCAGGTGCTTGGTCACGGTGCGGTGGCTGAGTCCTAAGATCTCGCCGATGTCGCGGCTCGATTTCCCCCGGGACAGCCAGAGCAGCACCTCGGCCTCGCGGCCGGTGACGGGAAGCCGGGCCCGCAGCCGCTCCACGCCGCCGGAGGCCTCCTCGCGCGACAGGCGCAGCAGGATCTCGTCCGGGGTGCGGCCGATGAAGCTGAGCGCGTAAGCCGTGCCGTCGGGGCCGGTGAGCGTCAGGGCGTTGGAAGATGCGCCTCCGAGGCAGCCGCGCAGCCAGTCCCGGGCGCGGGCGGGCAGTTCGAGGGTGCCGGACGGGTCGGCGCCAAGCCCGGCGAGCAGCCGCCCGGCCTGCGGGGTCGCCCACAGCACCGCGCCCGCCTCCGAGACCGCGAACAGGGTGCGCCCGGCGGTGTCGAGGGCGGCCCGGGCGCTCTGCGCGGCCCGGGCGCTGGCCAAATGCACGCGGATCCGGGCCAGGATCTCGTCGGGGGCGATCGGCTTGGTGACGTAGTCGATCCCGCCGGCGCTCAGGCCCTTCACGATATGCTCGGTCTCGCTCAAGCCGGTCATGAAGATCACCGGCACGCCGGCGAGCTGGGGCTTGGCCTTGAGCCGCCGGCAGGTCTCGAACCCGTCCATGCCGGGCATCATCGCGTCGAGCAGGATCACGTCAGGGGTGATCTCGTCGACCAGCGCGAGGGCGAGGTCGCCGCCCACCGCGACCAGCACGGTGGCGCCGGAGCGCTCGATCGCCTCGGTGAGGAAGCTCAGCGTGTCGGGCGAATCGTCCACCACCAGGACGATGTCGCGGCTCGGCTGGTTCGTCGGCGCCTCAGCCATGGCGGGCGAGTCCTTGCAGGACCGAGAGGTAGCGGCGCAGGTCGTAGCCCTCCACGAGGCCGCGCATCTGGGCCACGAAGGCGGGCGGGACCGTCGCGTCGCCCTCCATCTGAGCGAGCTTGGCCTCGATGGCCCGGATATGGCCGATCCGGCCGAGGCGCAGCAACTCGCCGACATGGGCGGATCCGGGATGGCCGATCTCGGCGAGCGCCGGGGCGGGCTCGCGCAGGGCCGGCGTCGCCGCGTCGGTCCATTCGAGGTGGAGCAGTTTGCCGATCCGCTCCAGCACGTCGCGCAGGTCGAAGGGCTTTGCGAAGATCGCGTCGTGGGGGGCATCGTCGCCGCGCACCGGGCTGATCTCGTGGACGTTGGCCGACATCATGGCGATCGGCCCGGTATGCCCCTCCGCCCGGAGCGTCGCGGCGGCGGCCCAGCCGCTCATGCCCGGCATGGCGATGTCGAGCAGGATCAGGTCGATCCCGCCCCGGGCCACCGCCGCCAGGCATTCCGGCCCCGAGCCCGCCTCGATCACAAAAATCCCGTGCGGTTCCAGGATCGCCCGCATCAGGGCGCGATGGGCGGTGTCGTCGTCGGCCACCAGGACCGTGCGGCGGGCGCCGGCATAGGCCCGTTCCGGCGCGGAAGCCGGGGCCGGCAGGACGATCGGAGCGGGCTGGGCCACGGAGGCCAGCATCAGGCGCAGCCGGGCCTGCGTACCGCCGCCGGGCGCAGCCGCCACGATGATCTCGCCGCCCAGGAGTTGCGACAGCAGGTCGGCGATGGTGAGCCCGAGCCCCGTCCCCGGGGTGCTGCGGGCGGCCGGGGTCGAGCCGCGCTCGAACGGTTGGAAGATCCGCGCCAGATCGGCCTCCGGAATGCCCGGGCCGGTGTCGCGGATCGTGAACATTGCGATCTGGCTGCGATAGCTCAGATCCAGCGAGACGGTGCCGGAGGGCGTGAACTTGATCGCGTTGGACAGGAGATTGAGCAGCACCTGGCGCAGGCGCTTCTCGTCGGTGGCGACCACCGCAGGCAGGATCTCCGGCCGGGAGAACCGGAATTCCAGGCCCGCCTCCCGGGCCTGGAGCCGGACCATATCGACCAGCTGGTCGAGGAACTCGGTGAGCCGGACCTCGTCCCGGTGGATCTCGAGGCGGCCGGCCTCCATGCGCGAGATATCGAGCAGGCCGTCGATCAGCCCGGACAGGTGCTGGGCACTGCGCCGGATCACCCGGATGCCGTTGAGGCGCGGGGCCGGGATCGCGGGATCGGATTCGAGGAGCTGGGCGTAGCCGAGCACGGTGGAGAGCGGCGTGCGCAACTCGTGGCTGATGCCGACGACGTAGCGGCTCTTGGCGAGGTTCGCGGCCTCGGCCCGCTCCTTGGCCTCCTGCAGCTTGGCGTCGGTGAGCTTGTGGGCGGCGATTTCGGCCTCGTAGAGCGCGGTCTGGCGCATGGTCTCGGACTGGGCGACGCGCCGGCTCTCCTGGGCGAGCACGAACAGCCACGCCACCACGCCGAGGATCACCACCAGGATGAAGAACACGCTGGTGAGCGCCGAGCGCAGGACATCGCGATGCTCGGGATGCGCGATGGTGGCGCCGGCATGGACGATTCCCAGGATCAGGCCGATCACCGCGCAGAGCGTCAGCATGACCGCGAGGTAGCGGCCGAGCGGCGCGCCGATCCAGGCTGCGGTGCGGCCGGGCAGGATCCGGCCGAGCGCCTGCTGCGCCTGGGCCTCCAGCCGGCCGTGCGGCTTGCACAGGTCGCCGCAGCGGGCGTCGAGGGAGCAGCACAGGGAGCAGATCGGGGCGTCGTAGGCCGGGCAATGGGCCATGTCCTCGCCCTCGAACGGCAATTCGCAGACCCGGCAGGTGATCTCGGACGCACCCCAGTCGCGCTTCGGCGTTCGGGCGAGGTACCAGCGGCCGTCGGTGGCCCAGGCGATCACCGGCGCCGCGCTGAAGGCGGTCGCCAGGGTCAGAAGCGGCGCGAAGGGCTGGAGCGCATGACCGAGCAGGCCGGCATAGGCGAGGCCGCCGACGGCCAGCGCCAGCACCATGGCGCCGGTCCCCACCGGATTGATCGCGTAGAGATGGGCGCGCTTGAACTCGATACCCGGGGGCGAGAGGCCGAGCGGCTTGTTCACCGCCAGGTCGGCGGCCAGCGCCCCGACCCAGGCCGAGACCACGGAGGCGTAGAGCGGCAGCGTGCTCTCGATGGTCTTGTCGATGCCGAGCTCCATCAGGAGCACCGCGATAGCGACGTTGAACACCAGCCAGACCACGCGCCCGGGATGGCTGTGGGTCAGCCGGGAGAAAAAATTCGACCACGCGATCGAGCCGGCATAGGCGTTGGTCAGGTTGATCTTGAGCTGCGAGACCAGGACGAACAGCCCGGTGAGCAGGAGCGCCGCCCGGCCGCCCTCTCCGGTGACGTAGCCGAACGCCACCGCGTACATCCGGGTCGGCTCGGCGGCGTGCTCGGGCGGGACGCCGTGCCCGAGCGCCAGGACCGCGAGCCCGGCGCCGAGCAGGATCTTGAGCATGCCGGGCACGATCCAGCCGGCGCCCCCCGACAGCACCGCCAGCCACCAGCGCCAGTCGCGTTGGCCGACGGGCTCGGGGACAAATCTCAAAAAATCGACCTGCTCGCCGACCTGGGCCAGCAGGGCCAGCAGCACGCCGGTGGCGAGCCCGAATCGGCCGATGTCGAAGGCGGCCCCGCCACCGTCGAGCCCCGGAAAATCCGCGAGTGCGTGGAGGGGCTCCGGGCCTTGCGCCGCCACGAACACGAGCGGCAGCAGGCTCAGGCCGACCCAGAGCGGCTGCGTCCAGATCTGGAAGCGGCTGATCAGCCGGATGCCGTAGACCACCAGCGGGATCACCGCGGCGGCGCAGAGGAGGTAGCCGACGCCCAGCGGCAGCCCGAAGCAGAGCTGCAGCGCCAGGGCCATGATCGCCGCCTCGATGGCGAAGAACAGGAAGGTGAAGCTCGCGTAGATCAGCGACGTGACGGTGGAGCCGAGATAGCCGAACCCGGCGCCCCGGGTCAGCAGGTCCATGTCGATCCCGTAGCGGGCCGCGTAGACTGTGATCGGCGCCGCGGTGGCGAAGATGATCAGGCCGACCACCAGCACGGCGGCCAGCGTGTTGGGGAAGCCCGCCGTCAGCGCCAGGGTCCCGCCGATCGCCTCCAGCGCCAGGAACGAGACCGAGCCCAAAGCTGTCTGGGCCACTTGGAAGCCGGACCAGCGCCGCGCCTTCTTGGCGGTGAAGCGGAGGGCGTAATCCTCGAGCGTCTCGTCGGCGACGAAGCGGTTATAGTCCCGGCGGATCGGGATGATGCGCTGCGGACCGCTCATCGGGGCCCGGTCCGGCACATGGAGCCGCGTTCGCGCGCGCGCGCGCGGAAAAAATCCAGCGCCCGGGCGCCGCCCACGCTCCCCGCCTTCGCTCCCAACGATCCCTCAGACTTCTGCGCCGCGATGGTGCGCTCGATGCAAGAGAACGGCCATACGCAAAACATCGTATAGGCCGCAGTGCAACCGAAGACCTAGCCTGGACTGGTCGATCCGAGCCGCTTCTCAAGGCCCGGACGCGGATTAAGGCAGGCACGATGGCTGACGACACCGAGACCGGCGCGAAGAACGGCTTGCACTCCCCGCTGCGGCGCAGGCTGCTCATGGGACTGGCCGGCGCACCGGCCCTCGCCCTGATGCCCAGCAGCGCCTGGGCCGCCGCGCCGACCTCCGCGGTGAACACCACCGGGCTCGCCGTGACCGACACCGAGGTGACGGTCGGCATCCTGCACTCGGTCACCGGCACGATGTCGATCTCCGAGACCGGTGCCCAGGAGGCGGAAAAACTCGCCATCGCGCAGATCAACGAGGCCGGCGGCGTGCTCGGCCGCAAGATCAAGATCATCCAGGAGGACGGCGCCTCCGACTGGCCGACCTTCGCCGAGAAGGCCAAGAAGCTCCTGGTCAACGACCATTGCGCCGCCGTGATGGGCTGCTGGACCTCGGCCTCCCGCAAGGCGGTACTGCCGGTGTTCGAGCAGTATAACGGCCTGCTGTACTACCCGACCTTCTACGAGGGCCTGGAGCAGTCCAAGAACGTGTTCTACACCGGCCAGGAGGCGACGCAGCAGATCCTCGCCGGGCTCGACTGGGTCCACAAGGAGAAGGGCGGCGACAGCTTCTACTTCATCGGCTCAGACTACATCTGGCCGCGCACCTCGAACAAGATCGCCCGCAAGCACGTCGAGAACGTGCTCAAGGGCAAGGTGGTCGGCGAGGAATACTTCCCGCTCGGCCACACCCAGTTCAACTCCGTCATCAACAAGATCAAGCTCACCAAGCCGAAAGTGATCTTCACCGACGTGGTCGGCGGCTCGAACGTGGCGTTCTACAAGCAGCTGAAGGCCGCGGGTATCGACCTGTCGAAGCAGGTCCTGATGACGATCTCGGTCACCGAGGACGAGATCGACGGCATCGGTGGCGAGAACATTGCCGGCGCCTATGCCTGCATGAAGTACTTCCAGTCGATCGACAACGAGAACAACAAGGCGTTCGTCGCCGCCTTCAAGAAGATGTGGGGCGAGAAGACAGTGATCGGCGACGTCACCCAGGCGGCTTATCTCGGCCCGTTTCTGTGGAAGATGGCCTGCGAGAAGGCCGGCTCGTTCGATGTCGACAAGGTGGTCGCCGCCTCGCCGGGCCTGGAGTTCAAGGGCGCGCCGGAAGGCTACGTCCGGATCGACGAGAACCATCACCTCTGGTCGAAGACCCGGGTCGGCAAGGCCAAGCCCGACGGCCAGTTCGAGATCGTCTACACCAGCCCGGAACTGATCAAGCCGGATCCGTTCCCGAAGGGCTACCAGTAGTCGCCACCGGTACTTCCCTGCCCTGGCAGGTTCTGATGTTCGCACCGCGGCTTGAAAAGGCCGCGACAAGCCCCCTCTCCCGTGCGGGAGAGGGTTGGGGTGAGGGACCAGGTCTTTCCGGAGAGGTCGCATCCCTCACCCTGTCCCTCTCCCGCACGGGAGAGGGGACCTGCGCCTCAACCGGCATCGTCTGAATCCGGTGGCACCTGGCGGGAAAGATCTCGCTCCGGACGCCCACCAAACCAGCCAGATCGCGGGAGACACGACACAATGTTGGGCGAGTATTCCCTCGGCGACCTCGGCGCGATCTTCGCCATGCAGGGCTTTGCCGGCCTGATCCTGTTCTCGGTCTACCTGCTGATGGCGCTGGGGCTGGCGATCATCTTCGGGCAGATGGGCGTGATCAACATGGCCCACGGGGAGTTCATGATCCTCGGCGCCTACGTCACCTATCTCTGCTCGGCCTTCTGCCAGAGCTACCTGCCGGCTTTGTTCCCGGTCTACTTCTTCGTCGCGATGGGACTGGCGTTCCTGGCCTCCGGGGCGCTCGGTATGCTGGTGGAGTGGAGCCTGATCCGGTTCCTCTACAAGCGCCCGCTCGACACGCTGCTCGCCACCTGGGGCCTGTCGCTGATCCTGCAGCAGGCCTACCGGTCGATCTTCGGCGCCCGCGAGGTCGGCGTCGAGCTGCCGTCCTGGCTGATCGGCTCGGTGCAGGTCACCGACACGATCGAGATCCCGGTGAACGGCCTGTTCGTGATGGCCATCACCATCCTGATCACGGTCAGCGTAGCGCTGCTGATCTACCGCTCGCGCTTCGGCCAGCAGGTCCGCGCCGTGATGGCCAACCGCGCCATGGCGGGCGCCGTCGGCATCGATACCGAGAAGGTCGACCGCTACACGTTCGGCCTCGGCTGCGGCATCGCGGGCGTCGCCGGCTCGGCCTTCACGATGATCGGCTCCACCGGGCCGACTTCGGGCCAGCTCTACATCGTCGACACCTTCCTGATCGTCGTGTTCGGCGGCGCCGCGAGCCTCTTGGGCACCATCGCGTCGGCCTTCTCGATCTCGCAGACGCAATCGACGCTGGAGTTCTTCCTCTCCGGCTCGATGGCCAAGGTGATCACCCTGCTCGCGGTGGTCGGCATCCTGATGTTGCGGCCGCAGGGCCTCTTCACCCTCAAGGTCCGGCGCTGAGGATTTCCCGATGACGAATCCGGTCCAGACCCTGACCAAGTCGGTCACCGTCAACGACAACCCATTCATGAAGCCGGTGGAGTGGCTGAGCTTGGCTCTGCTCGCCGGGGTGATCCTGGTGGTCCTGCCGCTGGCCCTCGACGGGTTCCGCCTCAACCTCGTCGGCAAGTACCTGACCTACGCCTTCGTGGCCCTCGGGCTGGTGATCTGCTGGGGCTACGCCGGCATTCTGTCCCTCGGCCAGGGCGTGTTCTTCGGGCTCGGCGGCTACTGCATGGCGATGTACCTGAAGCTGGAAGCTTCAAGCGTCGCAAATACAAAAATTCAATCGACGCCGGGCATCCCGGACTTCATGGACTGGAACCAGATCACCGAAGTGCCGTGGTTCTGGCTGCCGTTCAAGAGCCTGCCGTTGACCGTGATCCTGGTGGTGGCGGTCCCGGTCCTGTTCGCCTTCATCATCTCCTACGCGATGTTCAAGCGCCGGGTCGGCGGCACCTATTTCGCGATCATCACCCAGGCGATCGCCGCGATCCTGACGATCCTGATCGTCGGCCAGCAGGGCTATACCGGCGGCATCAACGGCATCACCGATCTGCGCACCCTCCACGGCTGGGACATCCGCACCGACCACGCCAAAGTGATCCTGTACTTCGTCAACGGCGGCCTGCTGCTGGCCTGCATCCTGGCGGCGCAATACGTGAAGAAGTCGAAGCTCGGTCGCATCCTGGTCGCCATGCGCGACAAGGAGGATCGGGTCCGGTTCTCGGGCTACTCGGTGGCCGGCTTCAAGGTCTTCGCCTTTTGCCTGGCGGCCGGCTTCGCGGCGATCGGCGGGGCGATGTTCACCCTCCAGGTCGGGTTCATGTCGCCCTCCTTCGTAGGCATCGTGCCCTCGATCGAGATGGTGATCTACGCCGCGGTCGGCGGGCGCCTGTCCCTGTTCGGCGCCGTCTGGGGCACGCTGCTGGTGAACTGGGCCAAGACCAGCTTCTCCGAGAGTTTTCCGGATCTCTGGCTGTTCGGCCTCGGCGCCCTGTTCATCGCCGTGGTGCTCGCCTTCCCGAATGGTCTGGCCGGCATCTGGCGCGAGCAGATCGAGCCCCGCCTGACCCGCCGGGTGAAGGGGCTGCGGGCGCCGCCGCCCGCCATCGCCCCGCCCCAAAGGGCGCCCGTTGGCGCTCCGGCCGAGTGAGGACATCATGAACGCCGCGCTCCTCTCCTCCCCCGTGGTCGGCGCCGATGCGGCCCCGGCAGACTACCTCCTCGCCGTCGAGGCGCTGACCGTCTCGTTCGACGGCTTCAAGGCGGTCAACGACGTGTCGTTCTACGTCGACCCGGACGAGATCCGGGTCATCATCGGCCCGAACGGCGCCGGCAAGACCACGGTGCTCGACCTGATCTGCGGGCGCACCAAGGCCAGCACCGGCTCGATCAAGTACAAGGGCCAGGAGCTGACCAAGCTCTCCGAGAGCGCGATCGTGCAGGCCGGCGTCGGCCGCAAGTTCCAGACGCCGTCGATCTACGACGACCTCACGGTGTTCGAGAACCTGGAGATCTCGTTCCCCCGCGGGCGCTCGGTGTTCGGCGCCCTGACCTTCAAGCGGGACGCCGAGGTCCGCGACCGGATCCACGAGATCGCCCAGACGATTTTTTTGAAGGACCAGCTCAAGGAGCGGGCCGAGTTCCTGAGCCACGGCCAGAAGCAGTGGCTGGAGATCGGCATGCTTCTGATCCAGGACCCGGAACTGCTGATGCTCGACGAGCCGGTGGCCGGGATGAGCGTCGGCGAGCGGATCAAGACTGCCGAGTTGCTCAACCAGATCATCAAGGGCCGCTCGGTGCTGGTGATCGAGCACGACATGAAGTTCGTCGAGGACATCGCCCACCGGGTCACCGTGCTCCACCAGGGCAAGGTGCTCTCCGAAGGCTCGATGGAGCGGGTCAAGAACGACCCGAAGGTCATCGAAGTGTATTTGGGACATTGACCATGGCGTCGCTCCAGACCGCGCACCCGCCGCTCGTCCAGGCGCCCCCCCGCGCCGCGATCCCCGATCTGGACCCGGCGCTGGCCGTCCACGACCTCCACGCCGCCTACGGCCAGAGCGAGGTCCTGCACGGGCTCAGCTTCTCGGTGGCGCCCGGCGAGATCGTCGCCGTGATGGGCCGCAACGGCATGGGCAAGACCACCCTGATGAAGACCCTGATGGGCCTCGTGCCCGTCAAATCCGGGACGATCCGGGTCGAGGGCGAGGAGGTCGCGGGGCTCAAGAGCCACGCCCGGGTCGCCAAGGGCCTCGCCTACGTTCCGCAAGGCCGGATGATTTTTTCTACCATGACGGTCCAGGAGAATATCGAGACCGGCCTGACGGTCACCGGCGCCCGCAAGGTGCCGCAGGACCTGTACGACATGTTCCCCGTGCTGCTGGAGATGAAGGGACGGCGCGGCGGCAACCTGTCCGGCGGCCAGCAGCAGCAGCTCGCCATCGCCCGGGCGCTCGCCAGCCGGCCGAAGGTGCTGCTGCTGGACGAGCCCACGGAGGGCATCCAGCCCTCGATCATCCGCGAGATGGGCCGGACCCTGAAGAAGATCCGCGACGATCGCGGCCTCTCGATCGTGGTCTCCGAGCAGGTCCTGAGCTTCGCCCTCGACGTCGCCGACCGGGTGATCGTCCTGGAAAACGGCGCCATCGTCCACGAGGCGCCCCGCGCCGGCATCGACGAAGCGCAGGTCGCCCGCTTCCTGTCGGTCTAGCGGACGCAACAGATCGTCCGAGGGTCGTTATCGCGCGCGCAGCGAAGCGGCCCAGGGCGGCGGGACATGTCCGAGCGTGGCGCTGCTGGGTTGCTTCGCTTCGCTCGCAAAGTCGGCCGCCCCAGGGACCCGGCAACTACGATCGCAGCAGGGAGTGATAAAAAATGCCCGAGACGCTGATCAAGGTCGATCTCACGCAATCGGCCTACGACAACGAGATGGTGCACAACCGCTGGCACCCGGACATCCCGATGGTCGCCACCGTGAAGCCGGGGGCCGACTTCATCGTCGAGACCTACGACTGGACCGGCGGCTTCATCAAGAACAACGATTCCGCCGACGACGTGCGCGACATCGACCTGTCGATCGTCCACTTCCTCTCCGGCCCGATCGGCGTCGAAGGCGCCGAGCCGGGCGACCTGCTGGTGGTCGATCTGCTCGACATCGGCGCCAAGCCCGAGAGCCAGTGGGGCTTCAACGGGTTCTTCTCCAAGAAGAACGGCGGCGGCTTCCTCGACGAGCACTTCCCCCAGGCTCAGAAGTCGATCTGGGATTTCGAAGGCCTGTTCACGAAATCCCGCCACGTGCCGGGCGTGCGCTTCCCCGGCCTGATCCATCCCGGCCTGATCGGCTGCCTGCCCGATCCGAAGATGCTGGAGACCTGGAACACCCGCGAGAAGGCGCTCTACGACACCAACCCCGAGCGCGTACCGGCGCTCGCCACCCTGCCCTTCGGCCCGACCGCCCATATGGGCCGCCTCAAGGGCGAGGCGAAGGACGCGGCCGCCGCCACCGGCGCCCGCACCGTCCCGCCCCGGGAGCATGGCGGCAATTGCGACATCAAGGATCTGTCGCGCGGCTCAAAAATCTACTTCCCGGTCTACGTTCCCGGCGCCGGGCTCTCGATGGGCGACCTGCATTTCAGCCAGGGCGACGGCGAGATCACCTTCTGCGGCGCCATCGAGATGGCCGGCTGGGTCCATCTCAAGGTCGAGCTGATCAAGGACGGCATGGCCAAGTACGGGATCAAGAACCCGATCTTCAAGCCGTCGCCGATCACCCCGAAATACGACGATCACCTGATCTTCGAGGGTATCTCCGTCGATGAGCACGGCGGCCAGCATTATTTGGATGTTCACATCGCCTATCGGCAGGCCTGCCTGAACGCGATCGAATACCTCAAGAAATTCGGCTATTCGGGCGCCCAGGCCTACTCGATCCTCGGCACGGCGCCGGTGCAGGGGCACATCTCCGGGGTGGTCGACATCCCGAATGCCTGCGCGACGCTGTGGATTCCGACCAAGATCTTCGAGTTCGACATCAATCCCGGCGCCGATGGGCCGACCAAGTTTTTGGACGGCTCGATCCAGATGCCGCTCTCGCCGGATCTTTGACGGTCGGGTCGTCCCGGGGGCCTCAATGGACGCGACCTGCCCCCTCTCCCGTGCGGGAGAGGGTTGGGGTGAGGGGCCAGGTCTTTCCGGAAACGTCGCATCCCTCACCCTGTCCCTCCCCCGCACGGGAGAGGGGACCCGCGCCTTTCCGATAGCGTCTGCGTCTCTGATTTCGCCGGGAGCCTCGAAATGCCCGTCTACGATTACGCCTGCCAGGCCTGCGGGCCGTTCACCGCCATGCGGCCGATGGCGGAGTTCAAAGACCCGCACGCTTGCCCGGATTGCGGGGTGGCCTGCCAGCGGGCCTTCCTCACCGCGCCGCGGATCTCCGGCATGGATGCCGGGCTCAAGGCGGCCCACGCCACCAACGAGCGGAGCCGCCACGCGCCGCGGCGTTCTTCAGGCCACGGGGCAGGCTGCGGCTGCTGCGGACCGAAGAAGACGGCCTCGGCCCCCGCCGCGGCCAAGAGCTTTCCGAGCGCGCGGCCCTGGATGATCAGCCACTGATCTGACGCGAACAGCCCTCCCCCCTTTGCGGGGGGGGGGGCACGGCGCCTTGCGGCGTGCCAATCCTCGGAGGAATCCTCGCCATGATGCACGGAGACATCTCGTCCAGCCAGGACAGCGTCGGCGTCGCCGTCGTCAATTACAAGATGCCGCGCCTCCACACCCGCGCCGAGGTGCTGGAGAACGCCAAGGCGATCGGCAAGATGATCATCGGGATGAAGACCGGTTTGCCCGGTCTCGACCTGGTGATCTTCCCCGAATATTCGACCCACGGCATCATGTACGACGCCGCCGAGATGTACGAGACCGCCGCCTCGGTGCCCGGCGCGGAAACCGAGGTGTTCGCCGCGGCCTGCCGGGAGGCCAAGGTCTGGGGCGTGTTCTCGCTGACCGGCGAGCGGCACGAGGAGCACCCGAACAAGGCCCCCTACAACACCCTGATCCTGATGAACGACCAGGGCGAGATCGTGCAGAAGTACCGCAAGATCATGCCCTGGACGCCGATCGAGGGCTGGTATCCGGGCGACCGCACCTACGTCTCGGACGGGCCGAAGGGGCTGAAGATCAGCCTGATCATCTGCGACGACGGCAATTACCCGGAGATCTGGCGCGACTGCGCCATGCGCGGGGCCGAGCTGATCATCCGGTGCCAGGGCTACATGTACCCGGCGAAAGAGCAGCAGATCGTCATCTCGAAGGCGATGGCGTTCGCCAACAACGTCTACGTGGCGGTCTCGAACGCCGCCGGGTTCGACGGCGTCTACACTTATTTCGGCCATTCCGCGATCATCGGCTTCGACGGCCGCACCCTCGGTGAGTGCGGCGAGGAGGAGATGGGCATCCAGTACGCCGCCCTCTCGAAATTCCTGATCCGGGATTTCCGCGCCCACGGCCAGTCCGAGAACCACCTCTTCAAGCTGCTGCACCGCGGCTATACCGGCATGATCAACTCGAAGGAGAACCGGCACGGGATGTCGGAATGCCCCTACGAGTTCTACCGCCGCTGGATCGAGGATCCCGACGGAACCCGCGACGCCGTTCGGGCCATTACCCGCCAGAGCGTCGGCACCGAGGAATGCCCGATCGAGGGCATCCCGTTCGTCGGCAAGGGCCAGGGCGCGCCAGACCCGGTCCGCTGAGGTTACAGGAACCCCATGGACACCACACCCCTCGGCCCGACCGCATTCCGCAGCCCCGCCGTGCTGCTGTCGGGCCCGGTCGATTACGACATGTACAAGGATTTCCGCCGCCAGTTCGGCGCTGCCGGCGAGCGCGACATCGTCGTGGTCGAGCTCTCGACGCTGGGCGGCGATCCGGAGGTCGCCCGGATGATGGGCGAGGACATCCGCTACCACAGCGAGATGAGCCCGGACCGCCGGTTCGTCTTCCTCGGCAAGGCCGCGATCTACTCGGCCGGCACCACCTTCATGAGCTTCTTCGCCCGGCCGAACCGCTACCTCACCCGGGGCACGCGGCTGATGATCCACGAGCGCAAGATGAACAAGCAGCTCCAGGTCCAGGGCCCGCTCACCACCTGCATCGCCGCCGTGACGGCGACGCTCCACGAGATCGAGTGTTCGATCGTCATCCAGAACGAGGGGTTCTCGAACCTCATCCAGGGCTCGGACGTGACGCTGGACGAGGTTTTGGAGAAGGCGCCGGCCAATTGGTATCTGGAGGCGGAGGAAGCGAAGCGGCGGGGGCTGATAGAGGCGGTGATCTAGGGGGCTTGCCCTCGATCTCGTCACGCGATTTGAGCGCCGTAAACGAGAGGTAGGCCCATAGCTGTCTCGGCCGCCCCCCCCCGTCATTGCGAGCGTAGCGAAGCAACCTAGGAACACGCATGGTTCGAGGATCGCGCGCTGCCCTGGGTCGCTTCGCTGCGCTCGCGATGACGGCGCGGGCTCAAAGTCGCGCCCCTTCGGACCCGAGCCGGAGGGCGAGGGTTTCCACGAACAGCCGCGTCCTGACCGGCGTGCCCGCGGCTCCGGGCCAGACGGCCTGGACCGGAACCGGCGGCGGCTCGAACGCCGACAGGACGACCTTCAAACAGCCCTGATCAAGATCGTCCTGGACCTGCCAGAGGGGAGCTAGGCCGAGGCCCGCGCCCGCGACCACGGCCGCGTTGGCGGAGGCGGCGTCGTTGCAGCGGAAGACGCCACGCACCGGAATGCGTGCGACCGTGCCGTCGATCGTCAGAGGCCAGGCATCGCCTTCCGGTCCGAAGGTGCGCACCACGCAATCATGCTCGGCCAGATCTTCGGGCGTTTGCGGCAGCCCGCGACGGGCGAGATAAGCTGGAGACGCGACCACGCCCCTTCGCAGTTGCCCTAGGGGACGCATCTTCAGGTGCGGCGGACCGGGATCGCCGATCCGGATCGCCAGATCGAGCCTGTCCTCGACAAGGTCGGCAATCGCATCCGACAGGACGAGTTCGATCTCGACCTGCGGATGGCGCGCCAGGAACGCGGCGGCAGCCGGGACGACGTGCTTCGGTGCGAACAGGACCGAAGCGCCGATCCGCAACGTGCCGGCGACCCGGGCGCTCTCGCGCCCGATCTCCGCACGGGCCAGTTCGATCTCGGTCAGCGCGGCCTTCACCCGGGCGTGGAACGCGAGGCCGGCGGGGGTCGGCTGGAGCCGACGCGTCGTGCGCCGGATCAGTTCGACCCCGAACTCGCGCTCCAGCGTCGACAGGGACCGGCTGATCGATTGCAGCGAGACGTCGAGATGACGGGCGGCGGCGGTCAGGCTGCCACGATCGATGATCTCGATGAAGGCTCGGTAGCGCTCCAGGCTCACCATCATTCTCACGATCTGAGCAACAAACTCTCGCGAAATGGGTCAATTGTCGCACCGCGCGTAGAGAATTAGCGTTCCGGACCTGCCGCCACAACAGGATCTGGACATCCGCCATGACGACATCCGTGCCTGCCGACGCGATCGCCGCTCCTGAACCGGCGCAGGTGTCACGCGGATTGACCCTGATGTTCGCTGTCGCGGCCGGCGTGATCGTCCTCAGCCTGTACGCCTCGCAGCCGCTCGCAGGCGTCATCGGCCCGTCCCTGGGCCTCGGGGTGACCGAAGCGGGGCTCGTCACGACCATCACGTCGCTCGGTTATGCGAGCGGGCTGCTTCTCGTCGTGCCTCTGACGGATCTGGTCGAGAACCGCGCGCTGATCACGCGGACGCTCAGCGCGGGGGTGATCGCCCTGGCCATTGCCGCCGCAGCACCGTCGGCGCCGCTCTTCCTCGTCGCATCGTTCCTTGTCGGCCTGACGGCGAGCGCGATCCAGATGCTGGTGCCGACGGCGGCCGCCCTTGCGCCGGTATCCCAGCGCGGACGCGTCGTCGGGAACGTCATGAGCGGCCTGATGCTGGGGATCCTGCTGTCACGCCCGGCCGCAAGCCTCGTCGCCGAATATGCCGGCTGGCGCTGGTTCTACGGCATCCTGGCCGGGCTCGTCGCTCTGCTGACGATCGTCCTCGCCCGGGTCGTGCCCGAGCGCAGGCCTTCACAGACAGCCTCCTATCTGCGCCTCATCGCCTCCCTGTTCGCCTTGCTGAAACAGGAGCCCGTGCTTCGGCGCCGCGCCGCCTCCCAGGGTCTGTGCATGGGCGCGTTCGGCGTGTTCTGGACCTCCGTGGCGCTGCGTCTGGCCGAGCCGCCGTTCGGGCTGAGCCAAACCGGCATCGCCGTCTTCGCCCTGGCAGGCGCGGCCGGCGCCGTAGTGGCGCCCATCGCCGGCCGCGCCGGAGACCGGGGCCAGACACGACCCGGCACGATCCTGGCCCATGTCGGCATTCTCGGCGCCATGGCGCTGGCAGCCTGCGGCGGGGCTGAGGAGGCAGGCACGCTGCCGGCCCCGCTCGCCCTCGGCATGATGGTGGTCGCGGCCATTGTCCTCGATCTCGGCGTCGTCGGCGATCAGACGCTCGGCCGGCGGGCGATCAACATGCTGCGGCCCGAAGCCCGCGGTCGCCTGAACGGGCTGTTCACGGGGCTGTTCTTCCTCGGTGTCGCTGTAGGATCGGGCCTTTCGGGCCTGGCATGGGTCCAGGCTGGATGGGCCGGCGTTTGCGCGGTCGGCGCCCTGTTCGGCGCCGCCGCTCTCGTGCTGTCGCTCAGCGACCGGCATCCGTCTGCCTGACGCGACGACGAACGGAGGTCGTCGGACCGCTTCTTACCCCTCCGGGTAATCCGCCCCCAGGCTCGTCTCGCGCCACGCCTCGATCTCGGCCAAGCGCTGCTTCAGTCGGCTCGTGACGGCCTCGTAGCCCCAGGCGCCGAGCACGAGGTGGCGGGGCGGGTTGTCGATCTCGGTCACCCGGATCATCGCCTCGCTGGCGCGGACCGGATCGCCGGCCTGGGTTCCGCTCTTCTCGGACGTAGCCTTAAGGCGGGCGCCCGCGGTCTCGGCGTAGTCGGGAATCGTGCTCGGGGTCTGGATCAGGGAGCGGCCGGCCCAGTCGGTGCGGAACGGGCCCGGCTCGATGCAGGTGACCTTGATGCCCAGCGGCCCGGCCTCGGCGGCAAGCGCGTCGGAAAAGCCTTCCACGGCATGCTTGGTCGCCGCGTAGTAGCCGGAGCCCGGGAAGCCGACGAAGCCGGCCACCGAGGTGACGTTGAGGACATGGCCGGAGCGCTGCGCCCGCATCACCGGCAGCACGGCGCGCGTCAGCGCGAACAGACCGAACACGTTGGCGTCGAACTGGGCGCGGATCTTGTCGTCCTCGCCCTCCTCGATCGAGGCTTGGTAGCCGTAGCCGGCATTGTTCACCAGCACGTCGATCCGCCCGAATGTCTTTGCTGTTTCGCTCACCGCCTGGGCGATCTGGCGCGCGTCGGTGACGTCCAGCGAGAGCGCCAGGACCCGGTCGGCGGCGCCTTCCGCCAGGTCGGCGACCTTGGCCCGGTCGCGGGCGGTCACAACCGCGCGCCAGCCGCGGGCGATGACGAGCCTGGCGAGTTCCCGGCCGAAGCCGGTGGAGCAGCCGGTGATGAACCAGACCGGTTGGGTGTTGGGCATGGTGCGTCGTTCCGTGATGATCAGGGCGTCGCCGCCGGCTCGGTCAGCGTATCGATCGACAGCAGGTAGGCAATCAGGGCTGTCTGCTCGTCACGCGAGACCCCTGAGCCGGCATCCGCCCAGTAGGCGTGGCCTTCGCCGGTAACGCGCGCGATGCGTGCCGTATCCGAGGCTCTGTTCGCAGCGATGATCTTCGCCCGCAGGTCCCGGTCGATCAGGCTGCGAAGGCTGTTCGCCGGATCGGGGGCGATGCCGCGATAGAGCGTGCCCGGAACGCCGAGCTGCATCGCCGGATCGGGGCCGACCGCGATTCCCGAATCGTGCAGGTAGGGCGCGGTCCAGGCCAGCCCGACGAGGTTCGGCACCTTGTAGCCGCCTTCGGTCCCGCCCTGCCCCCAGGCGAGCTGGACCTGAGCGAGCTTGTCGCCTGCGAGCGGCACCGGGACGATCACCGGATCGACCGATAGCGGGAACGGCGTGTCGGTGGCGAAGAGGCTCGGGGGCGAAAGGCGCGCCTCCATCTTGGCACCGGCCCTGGCTCGGGTCGGCTCGGTGCCGATCTCCGCCGCCGGGATGATCCGGTGGTTGGTCAGCGCCGGGCCGGCATGGCAGGCGCCGCAGCCGGCCTTCTCGAACACCGCGCGGCCGGCCTGCACGGCGGCGGGACCCTGCTTGGCAGCCGGCGGGTGGAGCAGGTTCTGGAACGCCGACATGGCGTTGTTGGCGTGGTTGACCGGTTCCCCTGGCACCGAGGTAAACAGGCCGTTGTCGGTGACGTAGTTGGTCGCCGGATAGGTTGGCAGGACCGCGTAGCTGTTGAGCCCAGGCGAGGCCGGCGTCGGATCTACGCTGCGCAGCACCGCCGACGGCTGGCGCGCCTCGCCGGGCTTGTACCGGAAGGACTCGGTGGCCGCGCCACGCAGGACGATGCCGAGATAGGCCTCCGCATTCATCCCGAACAGCCAGGGCGCGGCGGCGGCGAGTTGGGTCGTGTCGGAATTGGCGGCGTGGACATTGTTGTTGAGCGACGACAGGCCTGCGAACGGTCCGACCGCCTCGCGGCCGCTCCAGCTATAGGGCTCGCCGTAGGCGGAAAAGCTCGACGGGATCGAGGTCGGGTTGGTCACCCGGTCCGCCGAGGAATCGAAGCTGCCCGGCGGCCAGCTCGCCACCTGAACCTTGGTGGCGGCCTCCACAGCCTCTGCGTCCGGAAGGGCCGGCCCGGTCCCGGTGGAGCCGGTGTGCTCGGGCTCCGCCGCGGGCTTGGCATCGACCTCCGGCACGCTGGCATGCATGAAGTACGCGGACGAGTTCTTGGCGAGCGCCATCAGCAGCCCGGCATTGAGGTCGGTGTTGGGCGCCCCCTCGACGACCCTGCCGGTGCCGGGATCGACTGCGGCGTGGCAAAGCGCGCAGGTGATGCCCATCCGCAGATGGCCCCGGTCGGAAAAAGTCTTGATCCCGATGATGAAGGCGCCGCCCTTCGGCACGTCGAGACCGGTCGGGACCAGCTCGCCCTTGCGGTAGGTCCGGTCGCCGACGCGCACGTCCTGGGCCATGGCGACCTGGAGGTTGGTGGTGCCCTGCCCGCCGAGCTTGGCTACCGCGAGGGCGACCTCGGTGGGCGTCAGGCCGCCATCGAGCATGCCCATCACGTCGGTGAGGAAGACCTCATTGCCGAACGTCTCCTGGTAGAAAGCCTGCCGTCCGCGCTCGACCATGGCGGGATCGATCGCCACGGCACCGTTGTTGGCCGAGAGTTCCTTACGGCCCGCCTCGGTGCCATTCAGCCGATCCGCCTCCGCGTGCGAGACCCGGCGCCCGAGGACATCGAACGCGGTCTGGATCGGATAGCGGTCCGGGTTGAGCAGGTCCGTGCGGTCCGGCATCGGCGCGTAGCTGAACCGGCCGAGGCCGAGCGTGGCACCGGCCGCGACGGTCGCGAGGCCGGCGGCGATGAGGATGCGGCGGGGCCAACCCATGAATCGTCTTCGATCTCCTCGGGCCGCCACCCGGCGGGCATGCGGGGAGCGGCGGCCGGCGATCAACGGATGTCTCTGGCCGAGGTTCACCCCGGCGGGCGCGCCCGGGTGTCACGTTCTCGCCAGCGGGGGCGGCGTCTGAACCGTCCGTCGGCCTGATCCGCAATGTCGCGATCAGCCCCGGTCGACGCTTTCCGCAGGCAGCGGCCGGAAATACCCGCTCGGCGGGCGCCCGAAGGAGCGTCGGAACACGGCCGCGAAGGCGCTCGGACTGTCGTAGCCGCAATCCAGCGCGACATCGAGGATGGCCCGGCCCTCCGCCAGCAGCGGCAAGGCGTGGAGCATCCGGGCCTGCTGGCGCCACCGGCCGAAGCCGAGACCGGTCTCGCGCTGGAACAGCCGCATGAACGTCGCCCGGCTCATGGCGAGCTCGGAGGCGGCCGCCGCGATGGGATGCGCGCGGGCGGGATCCCGGCAGATCCGATCGCACAGCGACGCCAGGCCGGCATGCTTCGGAGCCGGCAGGTCGAGCGGCTGCACCGGCAGGAACGCCAACTCCAGCATGAGCAGGCGGATCACGGCCTCGGCGACCACCCGGTCCCCTCGCGTCTCAGTGAGGGCGGCGAGCTTGAGGATCAGCTCGCGCAGGAGCGGCGTGACCTCGACAACCCTGCAGCGATCCGGGACTCCGTCGAAGCCGGTCGCGTCGATCAGGAGCGAGCGGAAGCGGATCCCGGCATGGCTGGCGGTGACATGGTTCGTGTCCGGCGGAAGCCAGACTGCCCGGCTCGGCGGCACCACCCAGGTCCCGCTGTCGGTCGTGACAGAGATCACGCCAGCCATCGCGTAGAGGAGTTGTGCCCGCGCGTGGCGATGCAGTGGGCTGGCGAAGCGGTCGCCGTCATGCCGGATGACCGCAATCTCGTCCGTGACCCGAATGCCGTCGATCACCGTCTGAGCCTTTCGCGACGAACCTTGATCCTCGCACGCGAGAATATCACCGCCGCCTGACCTAGGGCTGGATCTCCGCATCGGGACCGTCGCCGCACATCGCGGCCGACCGGCAGCCAGCGCCTTCCGGGCCGCATTCCCGAGCCATCGATCCCACGGCCGATCCCATCATGCTGACCAACCCCGCCACCAAATACCGCCCGTTCGTCTCCCCGATCGACCTGTCGGATCGCACCTGGCCGTCGAAGCGCCTCGCGACCGCGCCGCGTTGGCTGTCCACGGATCTGCGCGACGGCAACCAGGCGCTCGCCGACCCGATGGATGTCGCCCGCAAGCTGCGCTTCTACGACATGCTGCTCGGCATCGGCTTCAAGGAGATCGAGGTCGCCTTTCCTTCGGCCTCGCAGACCGACTTCGATTTCGTCCGGATGCTGATCGAGGACGATCGCATTCCCGAGGACGTGTCGATCCAGGTTCTGACGCAGGCGCGGACCGACCTGATCGCCCGCACCTTCGCGTCGCTGGACGGTGCCCGCCAGGCCATCGTGCATCTCTACAACGCGACGGCGCCGCTGTTTCGGCGGGTCGTGTTCGGCATGGAGCGGCACGAGATCGTCGCCCTCGCCGTATCCGGCGTGACCGCGATGCTGGAGGAGAGCCTGAAGCGGCCCGGCACGCGCTGGACCTTCGAGTACTCGCCGGAGACCTTCTGCTTCACCGAACCGGATTTCGCCCTCGAGATCTGCGAGCGCGTGCTCGATGTCTGGCAGCCGACGCCGGAGCGGCCGGCGATCCTCAACCTGCCGACGACGGTCGAGGTGGCGATACCGAATGTCTATGCCGACCAGATCGAGTGGTTCTGCCGCCACATCTCCCGGCGGGACGCCGTGATCATCAGCGTGCATCCGCACAACGACCGCGGCACCGCCGTGGCCTCGGCCGAGCAGGCGCTGCTGGCCGGCGCCGACCGGGTCGAGGGCTGCCTGTTCGGCAACGGCGAGCGCACCGGCAATGTCGACCTCGTGACGCTGGCGTTGAACCTGTACACGCAGGGGATCGATCCGAAGCTGTCCTTCCCGGCGATCCGCGAGGTCGTGAGCACCGTCACCTATTGCAACGGCCTGCCGGTGCATCCGCGCCACCCCTATGCGGGCGAGCTGGTCCATACCGCCTTCTCGGGCTCGCACCAGGATGCGATCCGGAAGGGTTTTGCCGCCCATGCGCAGCGGAACGACGGCCTCTGGGAGATGCCCTACCTGCCGATCGACCCCGCCGATCTCGGCGAGAGCTACGAGGCGGTGATCCGGGTCAACAGCCAGTCCGGCAAGGGCGGCGTCGCCTGGGTGATCGAGCAGGATCTGGGGTTGAAGCTGCCCCGTGCCCTGCAGGTCGACCTGAGCCGGCGCGTACAGGTCCTGGCCGACCGGACCAGCCGGGAACTATCGGCCACCGACATCGCGGGCGCCTTCAGGCACGCCTATCACGTTGACGACACGGAGATTTTCGCGCTGGTCGATGACGGGGGCGGCCTGCGCCGACAGGCGGGTTCCGAGCGGATCTTCACGGGCCGGATCCGCCATCGCGGGCAGGAAGTCTCGGTGTCCGGGCGCGGCAATGGCCTGATCTCGGCCCTGCTCGCTGCCCTGGCCGACGCGTTCGGCATCGCCCTCGCGGTGGTGGATTATTCGGAGCATGCGCTCCGGCGCGGTTCGGATGCGCAGGCGGCGGCCTATCTCGAATGCAGCCTCGCCGACGGCAGCCCGATATTCGGCGTCGGGATCGACAGCGACGTGGCGACCGCGACCGTGAAGGCCGTGCTGAGCGCGGCGAGTGCAGCCGCATCGCTCGGCCGGTAAGGCCGGGCCGCCCTCGCGCGGCGCCGGCGGAGGCTGCCGATCACCCCAACCTCGGCCCTTGTCCTGAATCGACGGAGCGAGGCGAAGACCTCACGCGGTTGGCCCTCGCATGCGCGGGGGCCGCACAATTTTTCTGACCTTGCGCCAAAGACTTTTTCAGCAGCACGTCCGGGTCATTATGCGTTAGCATGATGTAACGGACTTGCTTGTACTGCAATGCCGCAAATCTTTGATGCGGCGCAACAGTGCTGACGGTCAGAAATTTGGTCGACCGTGCGCCGGAACCCTGCGGGCTCCGCACCGCCGGCCCGTAACAGACTCGGAGATGGCCGGCGCCGAGGCTGGCCGGACATCCGGGCCGGAGGGAGGATCGTGGGCTTCATGCGGAAGAACAAGGTCATCACGGCGGACGAGGCGATCGCGCTGATCCGCGTGAACGACGTCGTGACCACCACGGGCTTCGTCCAGAGCTGCATCCCGGAGGCGCTGCACGCCGCGCTGGAAAAGCGCTTCGTCGAGACCGGATCGCCCCGGGGCCTGACCCTGATCATGACCGCGGGCGCGGGCGACAGCAAAGGCCTCGGCACCGGCCGCCTGCATCATGACGGCCTGCTCTCGCGGGTCATCGCCGCCAATTTCGGCCGGATGCCCAAGGTCGCGCAGGCCGCGCAGAACAACCTGATCCGCGGCTACAACCTGCCCCAGGGGGTGATCTCGCAGCTCTACCGGGCCTGTGCCGCCGGCCAGCCCGGCCTGTTCTCGAAGGTCGGGCTGCAGACCTATGTCGATCCGCGCCACGGCGGCGCCAAGGTCAACACCCTGACCACGGAGGACATCGTCAAGCTGGTCGAAGTCGATGGCGAGGAGTGGCTGTTCTACACCGCCACCAAGATCGACGTGGCCTTCATCCGCGCCACCTCGGCCGACCCGTCGGGCAACCTCTCCTACGAGAAGGAGGCGCTGACCCTCGATTGCCTGGCCCAGGCCATGGCGGCCCGCAACAACGGCGGCATCGTCATCGCGCAGGTCGAGCGCATCGTCGATGACGGCTACCTGCTGCCCAAGGACGTGCGCGTTCCCGGCATCCTGGTCGATTGCGTCGTGGTCGCCGAGCCCGAGATGCACCGCATGAATTACGGCGTCATGCACGACGCCGCGCTGGCCGGCGAGATCCGCGTCCCCGTCACCGGCATCAAGCGGATGCCGCTCAACGAGCGCAAGATCATCGCCCGCCGGGCTGCCTTCGAGCTGCCGCCGAACGGCGTGGTCAATCTCGGGGTCGGCGCCCCGGAGGGCATCTCGTCGGTGGCCAACGAGGAGAAGATCACCCCCTACATCACGCTCACCACCGAGGCCGGGGCGGTCGGCGGGGTGCTGGCCTCGGGCTCGAGCTTCGGCGCGGCCACCAACGCCGACTGCATCATCGACCAGAACCAGATGTTCGATTTCTACGACGGCGGCGGCCTCGACATGACCTGCCTCGGCATGGCCGAGTGCGACGTGGCCGGCAACGTCAACACCTCGAAGTTCGGCGGCAAGCTCAACGGCTGCGGTGGCTTCATCAACATCTCGCAGAACGCCCGCACGGTGGTGTTCGCCGGAACCTTCACGGCGGGCGGGCTGGAGATCGCCGTCGATGACGGCGTCGTGCGGATCGTCAGCGAGGGCCGATCCCGCAAGTTCGTCACCCAGGTGCAGCAGAACACCTTTTCGGGGCCCTACGCGGTCGAGCGGGCGCAGCCGGTCCTCTACGTGACCGAGCGCTGCGTGTTCCAGTTGACCGCCGACGGCCTGGAACTGGTCGAGGTGGCGCCGGGCATCGACATCGAGCGCGACATCCTCGCCCACATGGATTTCAAGCCGGTGGTGCGCAATCCGGTGCCGATGGACCCGCGCATCTTCCGCGACGAGCCGATGGAGCTGCTCTCCGACCTGCTCAACCTCGATCTGGCCTCGCGCATCAGCTACGACGGCGAGCGCAACATCCTCTTCATCAACCTCGAAGGCTGGTATTGCCGGGTGAAGAGCGACATGGACGAGCTGCGCATGACCATCGTCGAGGCCTGCCGCAAGGCCGGCCAGCGGGTCAACGCCGTGATCAACCACGACGGCTTCCGGCTCAACGAGAACCTGATCGACGACTATGCTGGGATGATCCAGTATCTCCAGGCGAACTACTATGCGACCACGACCCGCTACGTCACCAGCGCGTTCCTGCGCCTGAAGATGGAGGAGGCGCTGACCAAGCGCGGCGTCGCCCCCCACGTGTTCGAGCGCAAGGAAGAGGCCCAGGCCTTCCTGGGCAGCACCGACAAGAAGGCCCGCAAGCGGATCTCTCCGGCGGTCGCCTCGGCGGCATAGGGCTCCGATGCGATCGCATCTCTATCGAAGCCTCTGTCTGATCCCCCTTCTTCCAATCTAATCCCCTCATCCTGAGGCGACGGAGCGCAGCGGAGGCCTCGAAGGAGGCCTCCAGGGATCGCGCGACAGGCTGGAGCGCTCCTTCGAGGCTTGCGCTGCGCGCAAGCTCCTCAGGATGAGGTCGAGGGATGGATGCCCGCCCCCAGACAGACCCTAATACCCCCGCCCGGCATCGACGCCCCGCGGCGGCTGCCCGGTGCTGCGGTATTCGCGCAGATTGGCGGCCACCGTGTCGGCGGCGGACTCCATGTCGGTGGGGCCGGAGATGTGCGGCAGCACGGTCACGCCCGGATGGCTCCAGAGCGGAGACTCGGCCGGCAGCGGCTCGACATCGAACACATCGAGCACGGCATGGGACAGATGGCCGGAATCCAGCGCTGCGATCAGCTCGTCGGTCACCACGATCGGGCCCCGGGCGAAATTGATCAGTGCCGCCCCGGGCTTGAGGGCGGCGAGCCGCGCGGCATTCACGAGGCCACGGGTCTCCGGCGTCAGAGGCACCAGGCAGACGAGGATGTCGCAGCGCCCGAGCATCGGCGCGAGACCGTCCGCGCCGTGGAATGTCTCGATTCCCGCCACGGTCTTGGGCGTCCGGCTCCAGCCGGTGACGGAGAACCCGGCCCCGGTCAGCCGCTCGGCCGCCGCCGTGCCGAGCGCCCCGAGCCCGAGCAGGCCGACCGTCGTGTCGCCGGGCTTGCGATAGGGATGCGGCTGCCAGATCCGCTCGCGCTGCTGCCGCGCATAGGCCGGCATGTCGCGCTGGAGGTAAGTGGTCCAGGCGAGCACGGCCTCGGCCATGGCGCGGGCCATCTCCCGGTCGACCAGCCGGACGATCGGCAGCGGCCGGTCGAAGGCGCCGACGAGTTTTTCCACGCCGGCCCACAGGCTCTGCACCCAGACGAGGCCCGGCAGGGCGGCGACCTCGGCGGGATCCGGGTTCGCCACGATGGCGACCTGCGCACCCGCGCGCTCCGCATCCGTCATCCGGCGGAACGGAACCAGCCGCTCCCCGGGCATCGCGGCCGACAGGATCTGCAGGTATTCCGCTTCCTGCGCCGGGCTCTTGCACCCGACCAGCGCGACAACCTCCGCCATCCTCGAACTCCGTACGCGTCTCAGGCTACGCCCGCTCGGGGCGATGCAGGCGCTGTGCCTGGCCGAAACGGTTTCGCCAAGTCAGCGCGCCTCGACGAGTGCCGGGTAGACGAAGCGGACGCTGCGCCGCCCCTCAGGGATCACGGTCTCGGCGCGCTTGCGCAGGCTGCCGGTGGTGACCGGCACCGCCACCTCGGTGGGCCGCAGGCGCCAACGCTCGGCGCTCGCCATCGGGACCGGCGGCTTCGGGCGTTCCAGATGCCGGTCCGCGCCCTCGGTGGGGACGGTGGCGAGCCCGGCCAGCGTCATGACGGCAAGCAGGCCGTACCGGGACCGGCGCAGCGGCCGGGAACGAGGGGGTGGCGTGGACATGGCAGGGAACCCGCGTGGACACGCGAGTTCTGCCTGTCACGGGTGAAGACGGGATCGAACCGAATCGATTCCCAACCTGTTCCCAACACCTGCGTCGAGTCGCGGTAAACGCCGAGTCTTGAGGCACGGTAAACGAACTCATCGGGAGGACGCACAGGCATGGCGAGCAAGGTTGAGGGAAGCGCCGGGACACCCGAGCGTGCGGAGATCGGCCGCGTCATCGACACCGACATCTCCGCGCGACTGGATCGGCTGCCCTGGGGCCGCTTCCACGTGCTCGTCATCGTGGCGTTGGGCATCACCTGGGTGCTCGACGGGCTGGAGGTGACGCTGGCCGGCTCCCTGGTCGGCGCCCTGCGCCAGCCGCCAATGTCGTTCTCGGAATTCGATGTCGGGCTCGCCGCCTCCTGCTACCTCGTCGGCGCGGTGACCGGCGCCCTCGGCTTCGGCTGGCTGACCGACCGGATCGGCCGCAAGAAGCTGTTCTTCATCACGCTCGCCCTCTACCTGATCGCCACTGCGGCCACGGGCCTGTCCTGGAACGTCGCGAGCTTCTGCGTCTTCCGGTTCTTCACCGGCGCGGGCATCGGCGGCGAGTACACGGCGATCAACTCGACCATCCAGGAACTGGTCCCGGCCCGGGTCCGCGGCTGGACCAACTTGGTCATCAACGGCTCGTTCTGGATCGGCGCGGCGCTCGGCTCGTTCATGTCGATTGTGCTGCTGCGGCCGGAGGTGATCGATCCGGCCTGGGGCTGGCGCGTGGCGTTCTTCACCGGCGGCGCCATCGGCTTGGTGATCCTGTTGCTGCGCACCTGGATCCCCGAGAGCCCGCGCTGGCTCGCCACGCACGGCTACGCCGCGGAAGCCGACCGGGTCGTCACCGGCATCGAGAAGCGCTTCACCGACGAGGGCGTGACCCTGCCGCCGGTGGACGAAAGCAAGCGCATGAAAGTCCGGACCCGCGACCACACCCCCCTGTCGGAGGTGTTCCGGGCCCTGTTCGTCACGAACCGGTTGGCCACGATGGTCGGGCTCGCCCTGATGGTCGCGCAGGCGTTCTTCTACAACGCGCTGTTCTTCACCTACGCGCTGGTGCTGGAGCGGTTCTACGACGTGCCGGGCAACAGCGTCGGCTGGTACCTGCTGCCCTTCGCGCTCGGCTCATTCCTCGGCCCGCTGCTCCTCGGGCGGTTGTTCGACACGATCGGCCGGCGCCAGATGATCGCCTTCACCTACGGCATCTCGGCGGTGCTGCTGGTCGCCGTGGGCCTGCTGTTCCGCCTCGACGTGATCGGGCCGGTAGGGCAGACCGCCGCCTGGATGGTGGTGTTCTTCTTCGCGTCGGCGGCGGCGAGCTCGGCCTACCTCACCGTCTCCGAGACCTTCCCGCTGGAGATCCGGGCGCTCGCCATCGCGGCCTTCTACGCGGTCGGCACCGGCATCGGGGGGGTCTCCGGGCCGCTCCTGTTCGGCAGCCTGGTCGAGACCGGCTCCCGCGACTGGGTGCTGTTCGGCTACGGGATCGGCGCCGCGCTCATGCTGATCGCCGCGGTGGTCGGCGGGGTCTGGGGCACGGCCGCGGAGGGCAAGTCCCTGGAGGACGTGTCGAAGCCGCTGGCGGCCGCGTAGGCAGAAGACAGCCCCCTAAGCCGGATCTCCTTGCGTTCAACGCATCGAGATCCGGCCGAACGGGCAAGCGACATCCGCTCAAACCAACCTGATCGGGCCGCCGTAGTGTGCGAGGATCCGGTCGGCCGTGACGAATTCAAGCGCCTCGACCTGGGCCTGTGCGATCAAGAGCCGATCGAACGGGTCGCGATGGACGGGCGGAAGGTCGGCGACAGCGGCAGCATGAGCCCCTGTCACCGGAAGCTCGACATAGCCGCTGTCGAGCAGACCTTTCCGCAGGTGCTTCGCATCGACCTGAAAGTCGTTGCGACCCAGCCCGCTTTTGATCGCAATCTCCCACAGGCTCGCCGCGCTGAACATGAGCGTATGCGCAGGATCCTCGATGAGGCGGCGTGCGGCAGATATCAGCCGGTCGGATCCTGCCGCAGCCCAGAGCAGGATATGTGTATCGAGCAGATAGCTCACCGGCCTTCGAACGCCGCCGCGATCTCTTCGCTACCCATCCGATCGAAATCGTCCGGGATGCGGATGGACCCAGCCAGAAATCCGATCCGCGAGGTCTTGGCAGGCGCCGGTGCGTCGAACGGGACGACACGAACCAAGGGCTTGCCGTCTTTCGCGATGATGAACGGCTCGCCCGAGGCCGCCTGCTCCACAAGGCGCGGCAGGTTGGTCTTGGCGTCCTTCAAAGTGACCGTCCGCATCGATCCGGTCCCAACCCCACACACGCCCGCCGCCGCGCGACGACCGTATGGGTGATCGTAAACCCTCAGCCGTCCTTCCGCCAAACCTGCCCATGGTAGACGAAGCGCCGGCCCTCGTTGGCGAGGGCGGCCAGGCCCTTGAAGGCCGGGTCGTGGACCGTGATGACGCTGGTCGGGATCTGGCGCATCATCTCGGCGAAGGGCGCCTTGCGCTCGAACGCCTCGCGAAATCCGCTCTCCTCCAGCACCTTGACGATGCGGGGCGCGATGCCGCCGCCGATATAGACGCCGCTGGTGGCGAGAAAAGTCAGGGCGAGGTCGCCGCAGACGCGGCCGAGCAGGCGGCCGAATAATTCCAGCGTTTCCGCGGCGTGCGGGTCCGAGGCCTTGAGCCCGGCCTCGGTCACCGCCGCCGGGTCGAGCTTCTCGTGCGGCTGGCCGGTGCGGACATGCGCGACCGCTGCGTGCAACCGCGCCAAGCCCGGCCCCGACAGCACCGCCTCGACGGTGATGCGCCCGTCGACCCGCTCCAGCGCGTGCCAGATCTTTTCTTCGAACGCGTCTGCCGGGCCGAAATCGGTGTGACCGGCCTCCGTGGAAACGATGGCGAGGTGGGCTGAGTAGGGCACCAGGGCCGCCGCCCCGAAGCCGGTGCCGGGCCCGAGCACGACCCGGGCGCCCCCTGGAATCGTCGGACTGGGCCCGACCGGCGTGAGGTCGTGGGGCTCGATATCGGCCGCCCCGGCTGCGACCGGCACGTAGTCGTTCACCACCACCGCGGAGGAGAGCCCGAAATCCTTCGCGATGCGCTCGCCGCCGATCCGCCAGTGCGCATTGGTGAGTTGGGGCTCCGGGCCGTCGACGCGGCCGCCCATCGCCAGGATGGTCGAGCGCGGCGGCGGCAGGGCATCGCCGCCCTTGGCCAAAGCCGCCTTGATGGCGTGCGACGGATCGGGATGGTCGGCGGTCGCCTCGTGCGAGAGCAACTGGGGCTCGGCGCCCTTCTCGGCGATCAGGCCGAAGCGGGCGTTCGTGCCACCGATGTCACCGATCAGAACCGGAAACTCGAACATCGACGAAGGGCCTTTTCCTGAGCTGGCGCACAAAAGCAGGACGCATGCCTGCCGTCGTTTCACGAAGGATAGGGCGGCCTCACGCCGGCGGCAGGGCCTCGGGGTCGATCGTGCCGGTCTCCGCCCAGTCCCGAAGCAGGGCGCGGACGGCGGCCGGGTCGGGCAGGCGCCGGCTCGCCACGGTGTCGCCGTCGCCGACCCGGACGGCGATGCCGCCATCCTCGTTCACCGACGCGAAGGCGATCTCATCGGTGCGGTCATCGCCGAAGAACACCGGCCGGCGCCCGGCATAGGGGGGCTGTTCCAAGAAGGCGCGGATCGCGTGAGCCTTGGTCGCCTGCGCCGGGACGATCTCGCCCACCGCCTTGCCGAGCTGGAGCCGGTAGGCACCCCCGAGGGCTTCGGCGGCGTCCTGGACCAGCGCCTCGGCCTGGCCGGCATCCTCGGCGTTCGCCAGGCGCCAATGCACCGCCACCGAGGCGCCCTTGTCCTCGATCAGCACGTTGGCGAGCGCCCGGCTTTCGGCGTGCAGGCGCTCGACCTGCCGGCGCAGCTCCGGATGGTCCTCCGCGCGGCCGCCCGACAGCGCCCCGCCGACCCGGCGCTCGACGCCGTGCAGCCCCGCCGTGTCGAGGCGGGACGGCGCCAGGAAACCGTCGATCACCGAGACCGGCCGGCCGGTCACGATCGCCAGCGCCCCGCCCAGCCGATCGCGCAGCCGTTCGAGCGTCTCGACCAGGCCGGGCTCGACCTGCACGGCATCCGGCCGTGGCGCGATCTCGGCGAGCGTTCCGTCGAAGTCGAGGAAGAGGGCGATGTCCATCGCGGTCGGTCCCGGGCGGTGAGCGTCGGGCACGGGCTAGCATGCGACGACGGCGCGAGAAACGGTCACATGCATCAACCTATCGCTTACCCTGGATACGATATACGCCCGACCCGTCATGGCCCGCCCGCTTTCCCGTCCGATCCCCGACCCGACGAACCCCGGCGACGAAAGCGTCTGGGACTATCCACGCCCCCCGCGCCTCGAACGGGTGTCGGAGACTCTGCGGGTGGTACTCGGCGGTGCGGTGATCGCGCAGACCAAAGCCGGCTACCGGGTGCTGGAGACAGCTCATCCCCCGACCTACTATTTTCCGCCCGGCGACGTGATGGCCGGCGTGCTCTCGGGGCCGCGCCGTGGCGGCATCTGTGAGTGGAAGGGGCAAGCCGTGCTGTTCGATGTGCATGGCGGCGACCGGCTGGCGCCCAGCGCCGCCTGGTCGTACCCGGACCCGACGCCGGGCTTCGATGCGATCGGCGGCTATGTCGCGTTCTACGCCCTGCCGATGGATGCCTGCTTCGTCGGCGACGCGCGGGTCACGCCCCAGCCCGGCACCTTCTACGGCGGCTGGATCACCCCCGGCATCGTCGGCCCGTTCAAGGGCAGCCCAGGCACGATGGGCTGGTAACTTCGCCGCCGCGCGCTTTATCGTTCCTCGCCGAGTCTTACCGGCCGAAGGAGACGCCATGAGCGCGCTGACCGAGATCGACCCGACAGGCGCGGGGTTCAGCCCGGACGGGCTCGCACGGATCGCGCCGTGGATGGACCGGCTGGTGGATGAGGGCCGGCTCGCCGGCCTGTCGGTCACGGTGGCGCGACGGGGCCGCGTCGCTTTCGCCCGTGCCTGCGGGCAGGCCGACCTCGCCCGCGGTACGCCGTTCACCCTCGACACGGTGACCCGGATCTACTCCATGACCAAGCCGCTCACTTCGATGGCTGTGATGCAGCTCTACGAGCAGGGCCGGTTTCAGCTCGACGATCCGATCGCGCGGGTGCTGCCGGACTTCGCCGAGATGCGCGTCGCGGTCGGCGGCAATCGGGCGAAGATCGAGACCGAGCCGGCGCGCCGCCCGATCACCGTGCGCGACCTCCTCACCCACACGGCCGGCCTGACCTACGGGTTCATGGAGGCGACCCTCGTCGACGCGCAGTATCGCGAGCACGGCATCGATTTCCTGGCGCGCGAGGGCAGCCTCGCCGAGATGACGGCGCGGGTCGCCAGGATGCCGCTGCTCGCCCAGCCGGGCAGCGCCTGGAACTACAGCGTCGCCACCGACGTGCTGGGCCAGTACGTGGCTTCCCTCACCGGCCGCCCCTTCGCCGACTACCTGCGCGAGGAGGTCATCGGCCCGCTCGGCATGGTCGACACCGACTTCCATGTCCGCCCGGAGCTTATGCCGCGCTTCTGTGCGACCTACGTGTATGACCGGGCGCGCAAGCTCAAGCTGTTCGACGATTCCGTGGAGACCGCCTTCGCCCAGCCGCCGGCCATCGCCTCGGGGGGCGGCGGCCTCGTCTCGACGGCCGCCGACTACCACCGCTTCTGCCGGATGATCCTCAACGGTGGGACGCTCGACGGCAATCGGCTGCTCGGGAGAAAGACCGTCGCGCTGATGCTGGCCAACCACCTGTCCGGGGATCTCGCGGCCATGGGCACGCCGCGCTTCGCCGAGACCTCCTATACCGGGATCGGTTTCGGCCTCGGCTTCTCGGTGATGCTCGACCCGGCCCGGGCCCAGATCCTCGGTACGCCCGGCGAGGTCGCCTGGGGCGGCCTCGCCTCGACCGCCTTCTGGATCGACCCGACCGAGGATCTCTCGGTGGTGCTCATGACGCAGCTCGTACCGTCCTCGGCCCTGCCGATCCGGCGGGAGCTGCGGGTCCTGACCTACGCGGCCCTCGACGATTGAGGACTTATTGGAGCGAGGTTTCCCACCCTCGACCTCATCCTGAGGTGCTGCGCAGCAGCCTCGAAGGAGGGCTCCAGGGATCGCGCGGCCGGCTGGAGGGCTCCTTCGAGGCCCGCTGGCGCGGGCACCTCAGGATGAGGGTGAGATTTGGACATCCGATCATCTCAACGGTTATTCGATCGAAATCGCACACCGATAAGATACGGTCCAAACGCGACATGGATCATTGCGGAGCGGGGGCATCCGCGGCCGGCTTCGCCGGAGCCTTCGGGGCCGCCTTGGCGGTGGGCTTGGGCGGCGGCGCGGTGACGAATTCCGGGTCGCTGCGCGGGCCGTTCGGCGCGTTGGTCGGGCCGGGGAGCTGGCCCGGCGCGAGGTCGACGACCTTGTTCCAGGTCTGCGACTTGCACAGGAACGCGATCAGGCAGCCCCGCACCGTCAGCTCGTTGGGCGCGTCGGTCCAGATCGTGACGTCGTAGGACTTGCCGTCCTCGGAATTGTAGATCTTGCCCTCGTAATGGGCGTCCGCGTTCAGCTTCAGGCCCATGATCAGCTGGTGGCCCAGGGAGGCGCGCGCCTGCTTCTTCGGGTCGGGGTTCTTGAAGTCGATCCGCGGCTCGCCCTTGTCGTTGAGCGGGACCTTCAGCCAGACCACGTAGCCGCACAGCCGGTCATTGGCAGCACCGCACTTCTCGAGGCGGACGCGGGCGCGGCCGTCCTCGGTGAGATAGGTGCCGCTGGGGTCGGCCGGAGCGGCGGCCTGCGCCGGGGCTGCCAGCGTGGCGAGCGCCAGGACCGCGAGCGGCGCGAGCCGCCGACCGATCGAAGACATCATCATACCCGAACTCCCTGCCTCGCGAGCCGTGAAGGGACGAGACCGCCCACCATGCGGAAGGCCCCTAGCTCGCGTCATTGCGCTGTCGCCCGGCCGGAACCAGGCGACGCGCGCGTCCTGCCCGCCCTCTCCCGCGCGAAGTTGTCCGCATCATGACGGCGTTGCCTGGGACCCTGGGGTATTGGAAAGTCTTCGCGTCGGTTGAGACGGCGTCAAACGCGGGTCGGCGGCACGCTTCGACCGGGTCCGAGCTCGCGCTGCATCAGGGTCACGTCGAGCCAGCGTCCGTGCTTGTAGCCCACCCCCGCGAGGGTACCGACCGGCGTGAAGCCGAGGCCGGCATGCAGCGCGACGGAGGCGGCCGAGTCGCTTTCGGCGATGACCGCGACCAATGTCCGGCCGCCGATGCGCTCGGCTTCCGTGATCAGCGCGGCGAGCAGCGCCCGTCCGATACCGGTGCCCCGGGCCGCCCGCGCGACGTAGATCGAGTCCTCAAGGGTCGAACGATAGGCCGCGCGCTGGTGATAAGGGCCGGCATAGGCGTAGCCGGCGACATGGCCGTCCCGGACGGCCGCGAGATACGGGAAGCCGCCTTCGCGCAGCACGGCGAACCGGCGGGCCATCTCCTCGACGCTCGGCGGTTCCAGCTCGAAGCTGGCCGTGCCGGTGCGGACGGCATCGCCGTAGATGGATGCGATGGCCGGGATGTCGGCCTCGGTCGCGGGGCGGATCGCCTGGGTCACGGCACGAGCTTATCCGCGCCACGCGCCAAACGGCAATGCGCGATCACCCCGGGGGGCCGGGTGATCGCGCGCGGTTCGTCACGGGCCGATCGCGTCGCGGGGCTGCGCGGGGATGGACGACGGCCCCGCCCGCGATCGATGCGCCGCGCGAACCGATTACTCGGCCGCGGTCATCTCGGCGGTGAAGTGGCCGCACCAATCCTTGGACGCCACCACCGGCCACAGGCCCTTCGACTGCGGCGCCGGCTGGCTGACCGGCGGGTTGAAGCGGCAGAGACCCTCGTCGCCCTGGGCCTGGGCGCCGTTGAGCTTGTGATCGTCGAAGAAGCGGCAGCTCTCGCAGGCAGCGTTCGCGGTACCGGTCATGGTGTCTCTCCGTCGTCGTGAAGGCTTCGGCAGGGGCCGAAGTAGGGCCGCCCGCTCACAGTTCTTAATTAGAACAGCTCCAATGAACGGTCAAGCGTCTGGCCCTATCAGTCGCTCCGGGGAAACGGTCGGCCTGGCACCGCCCGACCGGCAGCGAAGGCCGGCCGCAAAGCCCAATCCAAAACGCGTGAAGCCGGACCCCCGATCGGGGATCCGGCTTCACGAGGCCGTGGGTCTTTTCGGGTCACCGCCCACACAGGCGCGGCACCTGTGTGGGACGAGAGGGCTCGATCAGCCCTGCTTGTCCTTCTTGTTGGCCCGGTGGTGGCCCACCGCGCAGCCGGCGGCAGCGCCCATCTTGCCGTGCCCGGCCATATGCCCGGCGACGCCGCCGACGACCGCGCCCTTGAGACACCCCTTCGCCTCAGCCGGCGCGCCGAGCACGAGAGCGCCGATCGTCAGCGCGGAGGCCAGTGCGATCCGATATGTCATTGCGTTCTCTCCCATCGTGTCGGTTGCAACGGCCTCGCGACCCGACACGTTCCGCGAGCATCCTACCGTGCCAGCCCGGTCACCAGCCGGAGCAGGTCCGATTGCCGGGTCGCGCCGGTCTTGGCGAAGATCGCCTTCAGCTGCGACCGCGCGGTGGCGGCGGTGATCGCGAACCGGCTCGCCGCCTCCGCGAGGCTGAGGCCGCCGGACAGGGCCTGGGCGAGGCGCGCCTCCGCGGGGGTCAGCCGGTAGGCGACCTGAAGGATGGCCGCCGGGGGAACCGGCGCGCTGCCGGGGACGCTGGCGATCAGCAGCGTGCTCCCGCCCGCGAACAAGCCGCGGCTGGGACCGACCAGCGGAACGACGTGGAGGGCGATCGGCAGCGCATCGCGCCGCGGCACCACCACGGCGGAGATCGGCGACCGCCCGCACGGCCGCGACAGCGCCTCGAGCTGCCGCGCGGCCTGCCCCTCCTCGGCGGTGAGACGTCCGCTCGCCAGCTTCAGGTCGCGGCCGAGCAGGCCTGCGAACGCCGTGTTCCAGCGGATGGCCTTGCCCTCGGAATCCAGGATCATGGCGGCGCGCCCGAGGACGTCGAACGCCTCCGTCAGCCCGGCGAGCCGCGCCTTCTCGACCATCGCGGTGAGAAGCCCCGCGCGTCGGAGCAGCGGCGCCAGGGTAGCGAGACGCGCCTGCTCGTCGGGCTCATATAGGCCCTGCGCCACGGTCCTCTGCAGGGCCAGGCACCAGAGCCGCCCCCCCGCCTCGAAGCCGATCCCGGCGAACCAGCGCAGGCCGCTGGAGGCCAGCAGGTCCTGGTAGAACGGAAGACGCTCGATCTCCTCGGGGGTCGTGAAATCCTGGTCCACCGCGATGCCCCGGGCCCGGATCATCGGCAGCCCGCGGAAACGGTGATCCTCCCGGTGCCAATTCTCCTCGAAGTAGCGCTTCGAGGATTCGGCGAGCGAGGCCGTGGTGATCGCGTCCAGCCCCGTCCGGTCGGTGCGCAGGAGCAGCGCGCCCTCACTCCCGGAAGCCCGCGCCACCCGCTCCATCAAGTCCGGCCAGCGGGCCGGATCGACCACCGCCTCCTCCAGGTCTTCCCGGAAGGTCATCTCCAGATCATCGCGCAGGCGCACGACGGGATCGGGATTCAGGCCGGGCATGGCGCTCGACTCCGGGCCGGCGGTGACCGGCAATCAGGACCGCAATGCTCCGGATTCATCAGAACAGCGCCCACGGTTAGATCGAAGTTCTATTAATCGAACCGTCAAGATTGAGCAAGCATCTGAAGAGATGGCGTTTTCGGTCGATCGGTTTCGGGCGATGGACTGATGATCGTGCCGATTGGGGCAGGCCGCCATGCCGCGCAGGCGGCGTCCGCGGATCCGCTGTCGCGAGGCGATGAGCGTCGGTCGGCCGCGAGGCAGCGCGCTGCGGCGAGGCCTCGTTCCCCCGCGGCAGCTCCGCAGTTTGCCACAAAGCCGCAATCACAACTTCTGATAGAGTTTGGCCGGACCGGGTTCAAGCCTCGTTAACCAAACCCGTCGATTGTATCGCTCTGCGCGGTTCGATCACGAGTTGTGATCGGACGGGCGCAGTCGAGCATGGTGCGGCTGAAGGTCGATGGCGTTTTTCCTGTCTGCGTTCCTCGGCGCGGCGACCCGGCGCGTCTCCCGAGCCTCCAGCGTCGCGGACCATCCGCGAGGCCGTACCGTCGCGCTGGCGGTCCTGACCTGCGTACCGTTGCTGACGGGTTGCACGACCGGCAAGCCTCAATCGGCCGGGCGATCCGGCCCGGACGTGACGCAGACCGGCTCGATCCCCGACGGCCTGCCGCCCGCCATCGTCGCCGCCGCGCAGGAGGAGGTCGGGCGCACCATGCGCCTGGGGCTCGCCAATTACCGGCTCAATGTCGGCGACAACCTCGAAATCTCGTTCCTGATCGACTCGAGCGTGGTCCAGCCGACCTACCGCCTCAACCCGAGCGACGAGTTCGACGTCGATTTCCGCACCCACCCGGAATACAACCGTACCGTGCTGGTGCGGCCGGACGGCCGGATCTCGCTGCCGGGCAAGAACGGCATCAAGGTCGCCGGCCTGTCGCCCGAGGCCGCGGCCGCGCTGATCAAGACCACCTACGACGACGTGCTGATCGACCCGGTCGTCACGATCATGCTGCGCAAATTCCGCACCGTGACCGATGATTTCCGCGAGCTCACCCAGCGGGCCGATATGGGCCGCGTGAAGGTCCTGGCGATCGAGCCGGACGGCAAGATCAACCTGCCGATGGTGCCGCCGGTCCAGGCCGCCGGCCGGACCGTCACCGAGCTCGCCGGCAACCTCACCGCCGCCTACCATCGTCAGCTCTCCACGGTCAGCACGAGCGTGCGGCTCGCGAGCCTGGTGCCAGCCAACACCATGGTGTTCGGCGAGGTCCGGGCCCCGGGGCCGGTCACCCTCCAGGGCGCCCGCACCCTGGCGCAGGTCCTGGGCTCGGCCGGCGGCATCCTCCCGACCGCCGCGGGCGAGGCCGTGCGCATTATCCGGTTCGACGCCGAAGCCGCGGGCAGCGTCCGCATCGTCGATATCGGGGAACCGGGATTGGCCGACTCGATCATCGTGCCGCCGAACGCCACGGTCTACGTGCCGCCGTCGCTGCTGGCCAAGACCGCCCGCGCCGTCGACCTGGTGGTCCGCCAGATCCTGCTCTTCAACGGCACCGGCTTCGGGGTGAACTACATCACTGGCCCCTCCGCCAGCACCTCCACCAGCGCAACCGTGAGGTCCGGGACGTGACGAAGTCCGACCTGTCCCGGCCCGACCGGACCGCACCCGACGCCTTCGAGGACATCGCCTTCGATCTCCGCGACGCCCTGGCGGCCCTGTTCCGGCACATCCGGCCGGCGCTGTTGATCCTGACCGCCGCGATCCTCGGCGCCGGCATCTACCTGCTGCTGACGCCGGCCGAGTACACGGCCGACGCCAAGCTGATCATCCGCCTCGGCCGCGAGAAGTCGGCTGGCTCGGTCCAGGGCGGCGCCAACCAGAACTACATGTTCTCCGAGCGCGCGCAGAACGTGAACAACGAGGTCGAGATCCTGCGCGACCCGAGCATCGTGCGTGACGAGTTCGCGGCGCTGAAGGCGATCACCCCGGCCGGCGATCTGGGCCCGCCCCCCGAGGACTGGATGGACTGGCTGATCTACCAGGGCCGCGTCGCCATGCGCGGGGCCAAGGCGGTCAAGACCTGGGTCGTGGATACGGTCCGCATCCCGTTCGAGGCGCTCGGCCTGCTGCGCCACCTCAGCCCCGACGAGAAGCTGTTCGAGGCCTATCTCGCCTCCTTCAAGGTCGTGTTCGTCAAGGAGACGGACGTGATCCTGACCGGCTTCACCTGGACCGACCCGAACTTCGCCGCCCAGGCCCTGAACCGGCTGCTCGACGCCTATAAGCGCCGCCATGTCGAGGTCTATGCCGACGAGACCCCGGCGACCTTCTACCAGGGCAAGCTGGAGCGGGCGCGCGCCGACCTCGCCGCCATCGACGCGCAGCTCGCGAAATCGCTGAAGGGCAACAACACCGCGAGCTTCGAGATCGAGCAGCAGAACGACCTCGGCACCCTCTCGGACCTCGCCCGGCAGAAGTCGGCCGCCCAGATCGAGCGCGAAGGCGTCGAGTCCCGGCTCAAGCGCACTCGCGAGACCGGCCCCGACCGCTGGCAGCCGACGCCACCCGACGCCGACCCGACGGTGGCCGCCTTCGACACGCGCTGGGCCGATCTCCGGACCAAGCGGGCCGAGCTTGCCGTCCGGTTCCGGCCGACCGCGCCCGAGTTCGTCAGCCTCGACCGGGATCTCACCGCCCTGACCCGGCAGAAGTACCAGGCGCTGATCGCCGCCGACACGGCCCGCCTCGCGGTGCTGGCGGAGAAGATCCAGACCATCACGGGGATCGAGGCCGGCCGGCGCAAGGCCGCCATCGGCCAGAGCGACGCGGCGCTGGCCTACGGCCGGCTCGCGCAGCAGAAATCCCTGCTCAGCGACGAGATCACCGATACCCAGAAGCGGATCGACGCGCTGCGCACCGGCACCGGGCTCGACGCGCAATCGGTGACCTCCTCCGCCTTGGTGGCGCGCGCCGTGCCGCCGCGGCTGCCCTCCGGGCCGAACCGGCCGCTGATCCTCGGCCTCGCGGCCGGGCTCGGCCTGCTCGCGGCGCTCGCCTACGTCGCCCTGGCGGAGATCCTGGCCCAGACCTACCGCAGCGCGTCCGAGGTCGCCCGCTCGCTGCGGGTGCCGGTCCTGGCCGCCGTGCCGCTGCGCTCGGGCACCGCCCGCCGGCCCCGTTTCGGGGGATCGGCCGCATGATCGCCGCCGCTACGCAGATGATCGACCTGGCCGTGCTGGAGCCGGCGCTGGTCCAGCTCAGCCGCCACGAGACCCGGCTGCGCCGGGTCGGGATCACCGCGGTCCAGCCCGGCGAGGGCGTCAGCACCCTGGCCCGGGAACTCGCCGGCGCCTATGCCCGCCGGGGCCGCACCGCCGCGCTGATCGAGGCGAACTGGTCGCGCCCGTCGCTGGCCGAGGCCTACGGGCTCACCGGGCGGCCGGGCTTCGCCGACATCGTCGCCGGCGACGTGGCGCCGAGCGTCGGCGTCCATCCGGTCGCCGACGGCCTCAGCATCGTCCCGGCCGGCAACGCGGCGGCGATCCGGCGGGCGACCCTGGACGACGGCCGCGTCGAGGACTTTTTGGCGCTGGTCGACGACCGCTTCGACCTCGCCATCCTGGATTGCGAGCCGATCACCGAGATCGGCGACGCTGCGGCGCTCTCGCCCTTCGTGGACGGGTTCGTGGTGGTGATCGGCGCGGAGCGCACCCGCCGGGCGGTGGCGCAGCGGGCGCTCGCCGACCTGAAGGCCGCCGGCGGCGCGCCACTCGGCATCGTCCTGAACGGCACCCGCCGGCCGATCCCGAAATGGCTGTACCGGTGGCTCGGATGAGCGGCGCGCCTTCCTGCATGAGCAACGGGCCGGGCGGATGTGGGTTCGGCATGCCTTCGTCTCGAACGACGGACGAGGCGCGGGTCCCCTCTCCCGTGCGGGAGAGGGACAGGGTGAGGGGTCCGGGTCTTCCGGAAAGGGCGGATCCCTCACCCCAACCCTCTCCCGCACGGGAGAGGGGGCCTGTTGCGTCTGAGCAGGCTCGGCGCGTCCGGCCGATAAGCCGAGAGTCGGTTCAATGCAGATCATAGCGCGCGCCCTGCCGGTGGCCGGCCTCGGCCTCGCGGCGGCAGCCGGCGCCGTGGCGCTGAGCGCCGCGCCGCTGAAATTCGCCGTGGTCGGCTTGGCCGCGGCCTTCGGCGGGGTCGGTGCCCTGATCGCCGGGCAGCGCTACCGCCTGACGCCGCTGCTGCTCGTCGCCCTGGCCGTCGGGCTGACGGTGAAGCTCGATGTCAGCTTCTTCCAGCACTTTGAAGCAGTCGGCCAATACCTGCCGAGCATCGGCGGCGGTGCGGGCCTGACCGTCAGCGTCGCGCTCCTGGTGGCGCTGACCCTGATCCTGTCGAAGCTGACCGGCATCGGCGAGCGCGTCCGGGGCCTGCGCCTCGACCGGCCCCTCGTCCTGACGCAGCTCGGATTCCTGGCGGCCGGCCTGCTCTCCCTCAGCAACGCCACCGACACCGCCTACCTCTGGTTCGATGCCTGGCGGTTCCTGGGCCTGCTCCTGGTCTCGGTGGCGGTCTCGAACCTGTCGGGGGCCGATATCCGCACCCTGGCGCTGGCGATCTGCGCCCTGTGCCTGGTTCAGACCGCGGTGGCCGGGCTGCAATACGTCTCCGGCTCCGAACTCGGCCTCTCGGTGCTGGGCGAGGAGCAGATTGTCGAGGAGAACATCAACTTCACCGCCCAGCGCCGTGCCGGCGGCCTGAAGGTCCACCCGAATATCCTTGGGTACTATTATGAGTTCGTTTGGCCGCTGGCCCTGGCACTCGCCCTCTCTCGGGGCCCGAAACTCCTGCGCCTGATCGGCGCGGCCGGCGCCGGATCGGCCGTCATCGGCGTGGTGCTGACCCTGTCGCGCGCCTCGTGGCTGACCTACCCGCTCTCGGCGACGCTGGTGATCCTGCTGGTCTACCGCGACCGGCTGTTCTCCCGGGCCAGTCTGATCGTGTTCGGCCTCCTCGTGGTCGTGGCCGGGATCGCCGCGATCGTCGCCGGGCCGCTGGTTTGGGAGCGCCTCACCGCGGATGACGGCGGCTCGGCGGCCCAGCGCGGGCCGCTCAACGCCGCAGCCCTGGCGCTGTTCGCGCAATTCCCGATCTTCGGCGTCGGGCTGAACAATTTCGGCAACCAGTTCGCGGTGCTCGACCAGACCGGCCTGTCCCGCCTCGCCGGCCTGTTCGACCGCTCGAACCACGTGGTGCACAACCTGCACATCCTGATCCTCACCGAGGTCGGGATCGTCGGCTACACCGCCTTCGCCCTCGCCTTTCTGGTCGGGATCGTCCGGGGCTTCCGGGCGGCCTGGCGCGCGCCGGTCGGGGATCCTCTGGCCGCCATCGCGGCCGCCTGCGCGGTCGGCCTGATCGCCCACCTGCTGCACGGCTTGGTCGACCCGGGCTTCCGCCTGAATCTCGGCATCGCCGAGCTGCTCTACACCGGCCTCGGGCTGATCGCGGGCGTGCGGGCGGCCCAGCGACGGGCGGCTGCCGAGGTCTACGGCGCGACGCGCTCCCTCTCCCGTGCGGGAGAGGGTTGGGGTGAGGGATCAGGACTCTCCGGAAAGGGCACACCCCTCACCCTGTCCCTCTCCCTCCAGAAGAGGGGACTCGCGCCGTCGCCGGGCCACCGCGCGAGACCGTCCGCGACCCAGAACCATCCGGCCCTCAGACCGCGGAGTGATCGACCATGACCGGCATCGGCCTCAGCGTCCTGATCGTCACCTACAATGCCGGCGCTGATATCGAGACCTGCCTGCAGCTCCTGACGGCGAGCCGGATCGACCGTCCCTACGAGGTGATCCTCATCGACAACGCCTCCACGGACGGCACGCCGGAGCGGATCGCCCACGGCTTCCCCTGGGTGCGGCTGATCGCCGAGCGCACCAACCACGGCTTTGCCGGCGGCAACGCCGTTGCGTTCGAGGCAGCGCGCGGCGACACGATCCTGCTGCTCAATCCCGATGCGTTCCTACGCGACCCGGACGCGCTTCCCGCGGCGCTCGCCCATCTCGACGCGCATCCGGATGTCGGCGCGCTCGGCCCGCGCCTGATCTTCCCGGACGGCCGGCATCAGGTCGGCGATGCCGGCTACGAGCCGCGCCCACTCTCGACCCTCGTTCACGCCGCCGGCCTGTCCGGGCGCTTCGGCCTGCGCGGGCTCTACCTCGCGAGCCGGCAGGCAAGGGGGCGCGCGGCCCTGGACGTGGACTGGGTCTGCGGGGCGTTCGTGCTGATGCGCCGGGCGGCGGTCGAGGCGATCGGCGGCCTGGAGAGTCCGATGTTCCTCTACGGCGAGGACGTGGATTGGGGCTGCCGCCTGCGCGATGCCGGATGGCGGGTCGCCTACCTGCCGGGGATCGCGGTGGTCCATCTCCAGGGCGGATCGGCCGGCGCTCGCTCGGCCCGCTGGCTCGACGGGCTGGCGGGGATCTACCGCCTGCGCAATGCCGGCCGGTTCCTGTCCTCGCCGGCCTTCTTCTCGGGCCCGCTCCGGCTCGGATTCACCCTGCGGGCGCTGGCCTACGGGCTCGCCGGCCGGCTGAAGCGCCGGCCGGAACTCGCCCGCAAGGCCGAAGACATGCGCAGGTTTTCCGCCCACCTGCGCAGTCTTCGAAGCTAAGTTCTCCCGATCCTCACGGCCGCTTGCGGATGAAGACCATGTGATAGCCCTTCAACGGACCCGGCGTGAGCCGGAACAGCAGCTCCCAGAACTTACCCAGGACGATGTTCTCGCCATGATAGAACGGCTGCCCGTCGAAACTGTAGGTGAAGTGCTCGAACCGGTCAGTTGGGAAAAGCCGCTGCCGCGCCGCCTCCGTGTTCATCGTGTAGAGCGGCACGAACGAGTCGATCTCGACCCGCCGCGGCTCGACCCAGCGCAAGACCTGCGCGTGCAGCCGCTTCGGGATGAGCCGCGCGCCGACCCCGACATAGCCCCAGCGGTTGGGCGTCCAGGCGCAGAGCCAGCCCCCCGGGGTGAGGACCCGGCCGAGCTCGGCCGCGGTGACCTCGGGATGCTCGATATGTTCGAGGACCGAGAAGGCCGAGATCAGGTCAAAACTCCCGTCCGGGAATGGAAGATTCCCGTCGTGACCGATCAGCCGGACCGCGTCGGCCGACTTGTTCTCGAGGACCGCCTCGTCGACGTCGCAAGCCATGACGTGGGCGCAGCGCCCGCGGAAGTCGCCGAGGTGCCGGCGCAGTGGGACCGGATCATCGCTCCATTTGCCGCGCCCGGCCCCGAACTCCATCACCCGCATGTCCGGCCGGAGCAGCGCGTTGACGCGGACGATGTACTCCATCCGGTGGTCGTGCCGGGAATAACCCCCGGCCCCCATCTCCCGGAACAGGCGCTGTTCGACGGTGACCATCTTCTAGGCTCCTCTGACGGCGCGATGCGCGCGGTACGGGTGAAGGGGGGCGAGCCGGACGGACGTCCGGCCGTGGCGATCCTCGGCACCCGCGGGGTGCCGGCCGCGCATGGGGGGTTCGAGACCCTGGCCGAGCGCCTCGCGCTGGATCTCGTCGCGCGCGGCTGGCGGGTCGAGGTCTATTGCCAGGTGAGCGAACCGACCCCGCCGAGCGTCTGGCGCGGCATCGCGCTGATCCCGGTGGCGGTGCGCGGCGACGGCGCCTTCGCGACCATCGTGTTCGACCTGAAATGCACGCTGAAGGCCGCCTTCCGGCCGGCCCTGCCGCTGGTCCTCGGCTACAACACGGCCGCGTTCTCGATCCTGTATCGGCTCACGGGCAAGCGCAGCATCATGAACATGGACGGGATCGAGTGGAAGCGCGACCGCTGGTCGAAGCCCGCCAAGGCCTGGTTCTGGCTGAACGAGCGGCTGGGCAGCCTGTTCTCCACGCATCTGGTCGCGGACCACCCGGAGATCGCCCGGCACCTCGCCCGCAACACGTCGGCCAAGCGGATCACCACCATCGCGTACGGCGCCGATCCGGTGCTGGAGGCGCCGACCTCCCCGCTGGCGGAGTTCAACGTGCGCCCGCGCGATTACGGGCTGCTGATCGCCCGGGTGGTGCCGGAAAACCTCGTGCTCCAGATCGTCCGCGCCTGGAGCGAGATCCGCCCCGGCCTGCCCCTGGTCGTGCTCGGCAAGCTGATGGACTCCGATCCCTACCACCGGGCCGTGAAAGCCGCGGGCGGACCGGACGTGATCTTCGCCGGCGCCATCTACGACTCCGAGCGCGTCGCCGCCCTCCGGCTGCATGCCCGCTTCCACATCCACGGCCACACCGTCGGCGGGACCAACCCGTCCCTGGTCGAGGCCCTGGGCGCCGGCTCGCCGATCCTGGCCCACGACAATCCGTTCAACCGCTGGGTGGCGGGCGACGGGGCCGTCTACTTCGGCGACGAGACCGAGCTGCGCCGGGGCATCCTGAACCTCGTGCGCGCCGCGCCGAGCCGCCTCGACGCCATGTCGGCGGCGTCCCGGGAGCGGCATGCCGACGCCTTCGGCTGGCAGGGCATCTTCGACGCCTACGAAGGCGTGCTCCGGCGCCAGCTTCCCTCGCGGCGCGCCGCCCGCCGGGGCCGGGAGGCGATCCGCCGGCACGAGCACGGGCCGGCGTGAATGGCGGGCCGGATGTTCCAGAGGGGCGCTAAACCGCATCTTCGCCCCCTGGTGCCACGGCTATCGCACGCACGCCTCGGGCTGGAGCTACGATGTTCACACATCGGCTTGCGAAAGCCGCGACGCGCCCCCTCTCCCGTTCGGGAGAGGGTTGGGGTGAGGGACCAGTTTTTTCCGAAGACGTCGCATCCCTCACCCTGTCCCTCTCCCGCACGGGAGAGGGGACCCGCGCCACATCCGGGATTGTGTGAATCCGATAGTCTGTTGGGGATGGAGGGCCCTGCGTCGGCAGGGGTCTGGAGAGGGAA